>NVWE01000031.1 GCA_002746135.1 Cellvibrionales bacterium
AAGTTCGGCAATGTCCTGCGCTAACAAAAAGCTTAAGGCGTTCGCTGCGCTCACTGGGACGCACCAAAAGCGGTGCGCCCCTTAGCTTAGGCGTTAGCCTTTACGAACTAATTTATCTGCAACAGGTCTACATTTTCGTCTTAACTACGAAGCAACACATTTAACTCGAAAGGTAAAAAATGAACATCAAACATATAACCCCTAAATTTATACTTTTCTTAATTGTACTACTCACTTTCTTTTCGACAGCTCATGCAGAAAAAGCAACTCCAAAAGCCTTTGTCTATACAGAGGTCCAAAACTCTGTACCATTTGATAAAATTCCTTGGAAAATTCGAAATCCTATCATTTCATCGCAGCCGGGCTTCATAAGCAAAACATGGCTTTCTGGGTATGGCAATAATTCAGTAGGTGGTATTTATTCCTTTGATAGTATTGAAAATGCTCAAAAATATGTAACTGAATTTTTCCCTAATGCCGTAAAGAGGCAAGGAGTTGCGCATACAAGTCGAATTTTTAATGCTGTCGTTGTGAAAGAAGCTAATCGTGATATAGGTTCTGTTCACTTTGGTGGTAAAATTTCAGCGAAACCTAGTGCGTTTGTCTATACAGAAATACAAGTTAACTTACCGTTCGAAAATGTTCCTTGGCAACAAAGAAACCCAATAATCAAAAAAATACCTGGACTGCTTTCAAAAACATGGCTGAGCGGAATCAATAATACTGTCGGTGGTATCTATGCTTTCGATACTCTAGAAAATGCTAAACAATTTGCTATTGAACTTTTTCCCAAAACAGCAGCTAAAATGGATTCCGCTTTTTATACGCGTATCTTTGACGCTAGTCTCGTAGAGAGTGCGAGTCGCGGCATGGGCTCACCATACTTTCAATAAATGCAAGATCAGTCCAAAATAAGGCTAACAAAAACATCAAGTTCGTTCGCTCCGCTCACTGGGACGCGCAAAGAGCGCGCGCCCCTTATGTAAAACGTTAGATTTTCCGAGTAACACTATGATCCGAAGTGTAGGAAAACTATTCCTCATTGTTATAGCACTAACTTCTGCGGGGTGTTGGCGTGACGGGGCGCTTGTTGTTGATGAGCCTATTGACGCGGTAGAAAACTCGCTAAATGATATTATTCCTGTGCTAATGAATGAAAATGATGTTGTTGGTTTATCCATCATAGTTATTAGAGAGAACGAAGTAAGAATCGCCAAATCCTTTGGGTATGCCGATCTAGAGTCAAAGAAAAAAATAGACGAGCATACTGTTTATAAAGCAGCTTCTTTAGGGAAGCCAATTTTTGCTTATATAGTCGTTGCCTTGGCTCAACAGAAAAAGTTGGATCTTGATAAACCACTATATTTATATACGGGTGAAGAAGCTGTAAGCAATGACCCTCACTCTAAAGAAATTACGGCAAGGATGGTGTTATCACACACAACAGGTTTGCCAAATTTAGGGAAACAGGTTGCCCCGACCTTTGACTTTAAACCTGGTAGCGACTTTAAATATTCTGGTTATGCATATCAGTACCTTCAGGGTATCATTGAAAAGATCACACAAAAAAGCTTGGATGAATTAGCGGTTGAAATGGTCTTTGAGCCATTGTTCATGACTGAAAGTAGCTATCAATGGCGCAAAAACTATGAAAATATTATTTCAAGCAGCTACGGTGATAACGCAGACAAATATAAGGTCACTCAAGAAGCCCAAATAGGTCATGCTGCTTGGAGCCTATATACAACCCCAGAAGACTACTCAAAGTTTGTTTCTCATATTATGCACTCCTCAAAAGAGAGCGAAAGTATTGCGTCAAAATTACTTACGCCAATGGTTGATGTGGCCAAAGGTGTGAGGTGGGGGCTGGGATGGGGCATACAAGAGACCTCTCCACACGAGTCATTCTGGCATTGGGGTAGCAAGGCAGGTTTTAAACATTATGTTGTCGCGTATCCAGTAGAAAAAGTTGCTGTAATTGTTATGACCAATAGTAGAAAGTCATTCAAGATAGTTGATGATATTATGGCTACATCAATTGGTGGCAGCTATCCATCATATGATTGGTTCTGAAACCAAATCTAACAAGGTGCTGCTACGGAAAATTTACTCGCTGGCGCTCCTAAATTTCCGCAGAGCAAAGCGTTATAACTCAAGAAGGAAGTATGCACATACCCAAAGCATTTAATGTCACGAGCCAAGAGGCAGCCATTACACTCATAGAGAACAATAGCTTTGGTGACCTAGTTACATATAATAATGGTGAGCTATGTAGTAACAAAGTCCCATTCTTTTTTGACAGAGAAACAAATACATTATGTGGTCATTTTGGCAAAAACAACCCGCAGCTAACCGATATTCAAGAGTCTAAAAAAGCCCTCGCAATATTTTCTGGCGCTCATTCGTATATATCGCCACAGTGGTATGTTAGTAAAGACATGGTCCCCACTTGGAACTTTCAAACGGTACAAGTAAAGGGCTCAATAAAAATAGTAAACGAAGAGCGGCTAATTGATATTTTAAAAAAACTGAGTGCATTCCATGAATCTCAATTTACCACCCAATGGTCTATGGACGAGGTTAATCAAGATAAACTAGATCTACTCTCTAAAATGATAACGGGGTTTCAAATAGAAGTTTCTGATATTAGATTTAAAGAAAAGATGAGCCAGAATCGTGGAAGAGAAGATCAGCAAAACGTTATGGAACATCTTAAATTGCAGGGTGGCTATTCAGAGCAACAAGTTTCAGCAATCATGCGTAAGAACATTGAGTTATAACAAAAATATCAAAACGACGCGCAAATAAACGCGCGCGTCTTATATAAAACGTTAGGCCTTATGAAATAGAGTGCGTTTATGAAATTCGAAGTTGCTTCACAATCAGATATACCAAAATTATGCGGACTACTAGATTCACTGTTCACCCAAGAAACTGAATTTAAACCCGATAACAAAACCCAGATTCTGGGTCTTGAGTTAATTATAAATAACTCAGAAATAGGAAATATATTGGTAGCTCGCAAAAACAATGAGCTGATAGGAATGGTTAATTTACTCTATACAATATCAACAGCGTTAGGCGCGCGTGTGGCATTTCTAGAAGATATGGTTGTTTCAAGTTCTGAACGCGGTTCTGGTACTGGTTCGAAATTATTAGAATTTGCATTGGATTACGCACAAGAACAAGGCTGTGAACGTATTACTCTACTTACAGATAGCGAAAATACAGGTGCTCATCATTTTTATAAAAAGCACGGTTTTTCTCGTTCCTCTATGGTGGCATTTCGAAGGTCAATAAATAATAAAAATGCCTAACAAAAACATCAAGTTCGTTCGCTATCGCTCACTGGGACGCGCAAAAGCCGCGCGCCCCTTATGTAAGCGTTAAGTGTCCTATATGAATCGAGCATTGAACGTAATCCTAGGTTGGCTGAGTTTGGCTTGGTACACAATCTCTTATCGAGTGCTGTTCGATTACATTTTTATAAATGTAAGTTTGGAGCCAGTTGTTGGGCCATGTCGAGAGGCATTTGGAGCTAATTCGTGCCGCCCTTTAGCAAGAGTGTTTCTGTGGTTCATGGAGCTACCAATTAATGTGGTAGTTTTTGGTAGTTATGCCTTGGCTCTGGTTGTATTAGAAAAATATGTAAGGAAAATACAGCTAGGTTATCTTTGGCTAATGTTGGGCGTTGCTTCAGGTTATATTGCTTTGATTTTCTGGGCTCCGGATAGCGATGTGCATTTTTCATATTATTTGGTGTCCGCACTTACCTATTCGATTTTTGTTGTGGTGGGTGTCTGGGTCTGTAAACACTTAACAAAAAAATCAAGTTCGCCAGCATAAACACGCTGGCTGGGACGCGGAAAAAGCCCCGCGCCCCTTATTTAAAACGTTAGGTGTCAAAAGCCATGAATCCAATGCCAATAATTATTATCTGGGGAGCACTAGCATTAGTTTTAATTACTTACGTTATATACAGGTTCACAACGGATAAGAGTGGGAACAAGAAAAAACATGCCCTGTATCCGTTTGTTAGTAATTCCAGTGACCCAGCACTACCATCGAACAAGTTAGAATTATTTTGTTACTTCTTTATATCAGCGGGCATAGCTGGGATTTTGCTTCAGTTAGCCCAAGAAACTAACCTATTAACAATTACACCCTTAGCTTTGAGATCACTACAGGCTTGTATACCAATTGGAGTAATATTGTTTTTTATAGTAAAGGTTAAGGGTCGTGGGTAGTAAAACACCTAACAAAATAATCAAAGGCGACGCGGAAAAAGACCCGCGCGCTTTATTAAAGACGTTAAGCATCTCAAGGAAATATGACGCATCTGAAATTATTAGGGAAAGCTATATTGGGCATTGGCTCAACTATCGCGCTTTATCTAGCTATTGTTGCTATTTGGGCATCACTCTCAGTAAGTTATCTTTTACCAGTTTTCACTGCAGGTAGTGATTTGTCGTTACTTACTCGCGAACAAAAAAACATATTACTTAAAATCGAAGACCCGACATTCTATGAGCATGGTGGTCTAGATATATCTCAAGGACAAGGGTTAACGACCATCACATCATCTTTAGCTCGTAATATCTTCCTCTTAGGGGATCAACTACCTGGTATCAAAGGTGGTTTTCAATCATTTTATCGCGGGGTGTTTAAGTGCTGTAAAAAAGTAGATTTTGGCCGAGACGTTATGGCATTAGTACTACACCATAACCTGTCTAAAGATCAGCAATTGAAGCTATTTGTATCTAGCATATATATGGGAGGTAATAAAGGTGCGCAACTACGAGGCATGCCTGCTGCCGCAAACAGTTATTTTGGGAAGCCATTATCTAATCTTTCACATGCAGAGTTTATTTCTCTAGTTGCGATGTTAAAGTCCCCTAATTACTTTCATCCTTTACAGGGTGCAGAGCAGCTTAAAATTCGTGTGCATAGAATTGAAAAAATACTAGCAGGGGTTTGCAAACCTAGAGGTTGGTTTGATACATCATATGAACATTGTGCAGGTAATGCTTAACAAAAAGCTCAAGCATCGTTCCGGCGCAAAAACACGCGCCTCCACTGGACAGCCAAAGCGCTGGTCTTTTTGTGCATTCGCTACGCTCATTGTTGCACAAAAACCCCATCACTTTGTCTGCCGCTTAGCAAGGCGTTATACCTAAAGGGAGTTGTGTGCCATGAATGTTTTTTACATATGTATTGGGTTGCTAGGTGTTTTATCATTACTTTTAGGAGTTCTTGTAACTATTGGTAGAGGTAAATTTAATGTTTTAATTGGTCACTCTAATGACCCAGAAAACACTCTTCATAAGTTTGTTAGAGCTCATTCAAATACAGCAGAGTACGCTCCATTATTAATGGTGATAATTTATCTATTAAGCCTTAATCCTGTATCAAACTGGGTTTGGTGGTTTATTATTTTAGTAACAGCCTGTAGATTCTTATTTGTTGCTGGTATTTTAATCCCTAAAACAATGGCTAAACCAAACCCAATGCGTTTTATTGGTGCGGTAGGAACCTATGTTTTTGGTTTAGGCTTATGTTTTGAATTATTTCAACATGCAATAAATGTATAACAAGTTGCTCAAGCCTCGTTCTGGCGCAAAAATACGCGCCTCCACTGGACAGTCAAACTGATGGTTTTTTTGTGCATTCGCTTCGCTCATTATTGCACAAAAAAACCATCAATTTGCCTGCCGCTTAGCAAGGCGTTATATCTCAAGAGGGATTGATGTGAAATATTTTTTTATTTTTATTTTTATTTTTATTTTTGTTGCTGGATGCGAGGCAGAGAGAAACGATGTACCTGTACAGAACTTTCTTAACTGCATTGGAGTTTCCACTACGATTATTCTTCTTGATAAAGATGATGTTTCTAAAGCATGGAAGACAACTGGTAAAACGCTAAGGATATGGGAAAAGGCGAGAGAATACTTTGTAACTGCATCTATTAAAAAACTCATACCTATGGGTTTTTCGGTAAAGGAATCCGAGTTGAAGGTAGCTCAGGCTGTTGATTCCGGAGGCAATATATATCAAACAGCTGCGATTGACGGAAAGATTGATGTTGAGCCAGAAATATTTAAAAGCGCTACCCGAAACTGTCTAACATTGTATGGGATATAACAAGGCAATTAAAACTCGCCCACAAAAACCGTGGGCTGGACTCGCTAACGCTCGCCTTTTATTGCGGCGTTATACGTTAAAAGGGTTCGAGTTCTGTGCAATATAAACTTATTGAAAATGAACAATCTGAAGAGATAGCCAACCTTGCCGTATGTCTCACGAATGAAATCATTGAGCGTACAGGTACTAAACATTTCGATGTGGATGTACCCTTGGCAATTGAACTCTGCAAAAAATATGTTTCAACCGGTCTATATAATGTCATTGCTGCATTTGATGCTGGGAGTATCGTAGGTTTTGGTGCGCTATGCGAAAGCCATTCACTTTACGCTGAAGGAGCATTTGGCATTATTCAGGAATTTTATGTAATGCCAGAATATCGCTCTAAGGAAGTGGGTAAAGGACTTATACGGGAAATCATAAAATTCGCAAAGACTAATAAATGGAAAAGGCTCGAACTTTGTACGCCACCAACACCAGAGTTTGATCGAACGGTAGAGTTCTACAAATCAAATGGCTTTGAAATTACTGGCGGCTATAAAATGAAGCATGCAATCGTATAACAAGTTGCTCAAGCATCGTTCCGGCGCAAAAAGCCGCGCCTCCACTGGACAGCCAAAGCGCTGGTTTTTTTGTGCATTTGCTTCGCAAATTATTGCACAAAAACCCCATCACTTTGTCTGCCGCTTAGCAAAACGTTATACAAAAAGAAGGGAATCCAAGTGAAAGTTGAACTTGATAATAAGTTTTCAGAATTAAACCGTAGAATAAAAATAACGTCTAAAGCTCGTTACAATGCCAGCCGACGGTTAACTTTAAAAGACAGCCTTTCGCAGACTACATTAGCATTGCTATCCGTTGCACTTATCTTGATCTCCTTAGTATCTATATCAGATATAAAAGTCAATTTTGATGTTAACTATATCAATATCATGCAAATAGTTTTTGCTGTTTTAATATTAACTTATTCACTATTACTTTCAGCTGGTGACTATTCCGCAAGGTCAGTCAAAACACATAGATGTGGAATGGAATTAGGTCGACTGGCAAGAAAGGTCAAGCCTCTAGAAAATATTGACGAACCGAATGATAGCAAATACGAAGAGTATACTAATGAATACTATAATTGCCTCGAGAAGTACGAGAATCATGGAGATGTGGATTATTTAGTTGCATACTATTCATCGCGGAACTGGTACGGCAACGAAGAAATAAAGGCAACCACAGGATGTTTAAAATTCATTCCTTTAGCAGATTCATTTATTGAAAAGCTAAAAACAAAGCTTTTTATAATCTGGGGAAGTTCATACCCTATCTCACACTATTTCATAACTATATTTGGTGTTTACTATTGGCTATTTTTAATGGTTTCATGAGTAAATTGTATAACAAATAAATCAAAGGCGACGCGGAAAAAGACCCGCGCGCTTTATTAAGAACGTTATGCATTAAATCTGAATTAGAGGTAGAACATGCTTTGTTTTTTATGGCTTGTGCTTGGGTTAATCGCAGCTGCGCCATTATTGTGGTTTGTAAATAAACTAAGTAATAATTTGGCCCACCTAGTCTTAGGTGTCAGTCTTGTTGTTGCAGCGATTCTTTACCTTGTTTTTGCGCTGGTTATGGGGGATTTAACTTGGGTTTTCATTGAGGTGGTTGGCCTGCCTATTTATGGATTTTTCTATTGGTTGTCGTATAGGTATTCGATTGTATGGCTTTCGGTAGGCTGGTTTTTACACCCTGTATGGGATGTTCTTTTGCATTTGTGCGGCCCGGGAAATGAGGTGGTTCCAGCATGGTACTCTGTTGCCTGTGTTTCATTTGATATTGCGCTTGGAGTTTATATTCTATATCGATTTAGGCGCATACCGGAAAATGCATAACAAGTGCAAGCACTCGGATCCATTTTTCGCTCCTTCGTCGCTACAAATGGCCCAGTGTTGCAGGCGTTAGGCTCAATAAAATGAAAGCAACATTTTTCACAATTCTCCTTCTTTTCATGTCACTAACAGTGCATGCGACAAGTTCAGTTGTGGGCACTATAGAAGAATACGGAATTTACAAGTCAGTTGGCGCACTTGATACCTTCGCTTCAAGTGGCACAGCCGCAAAACATTCAACGTTTGGTAGTTATGCTTTCGTTAAAAAAACAAATAAGGTTCAGATTGCAAAAGGTGTTTCTTTTGGTTTCGTTTGGTCCGCATCAGGCTTCCCTGATATAGATGCAATAAGCATCACTCATATATTAGAGCACCCGCCAATAATAACTCCAAATGGTGAAACAGTTAGAGTGTCAAAAGAAACATATTATTACAAACCTGTTAATGGCAAAATTACGCATACTGAAGGTTATAGTTTTTTTGATGACTTCGAGCTAGTAGAGGGTCAATATAAATTTACAGTGCTTTATAAAGGTAACACTATTGTTACAAAAACCTTTATTGCCACCAGGAAATAAACATCTAATTACAATGGAAAAAAAGCCTAACATGGCGCTCAAGCATCGTTCCGACGCAAAAAGCCGCGCCTCCACTGGACAGCCAAAGCGTTAGGTGTTTGATGGATATATACAATATCTCTATAGCGATTGAGGGATACGCAAAAGCGTACAAGAATCTTGAAGCTCTGCAAAAAACAGTGGCTTCTATTCCGAAAGGCGATCAGAAAACTGGCTGCATCGGTGAGTACTATTCCTACCGCTATTTACAGCACACTAATCCTAACTCATTATTGGCGTACGGTTCTCATAGTGAAAAGGGCTGGGATATTGAAATAAAGTCTTCTGGATTGAGGGTTCAGGTGAAGACTGTATCTGCATACTCTAAAACTAGGACAATCTCACCAATTCATAAAGGGTGGGATATTCTTCATATTCTATACCTTAATACGGCATTGAAGCCCGAAGGGTTTTGGGTCGTCAAAGATACCAGTATATTTGGTAATAAAAATGAATTAAAGAGTAGGAAATGCAAGAAACCTACTAACCCAAATACAGGATCCAAAGACATTCCATTTGGCACAAACCTCGTGAAACAGTTAACTGAAATTATAGGCACCTAACATGGCGCTCAAGCATCGTTCCGGCGCAAAAAACGCGCCTCCACTGGACAGCCAAAGCGCTGGTTTTTTTGTGCATTTGCTTCGCAAATTGTTGCACAAAAACCCCATCACTTTGTCTGCCGCTTAGCAAAACGTTATAAGGCATTGGCTATTGCTTGAAATTATCGAAGGAATATTTAAAGGCTTCGGTCTTTTGTTGCGACTGTTTGTTGAAGGCGGCCTTTTTGATGTAAGCCTGTCTGCTACTGGAAGGTTCTTTATAAGGATATTTTATCCACCTCACTGGGTGAAAAAAGTAACCTACAATCGTGCTTTTGAACGTTATGTCGGTGCAGTAATTTGGGCATTGTTTGCCTATGGTGCTTACCTTTTGGATAATACCTTATAACAATACGCTTAAATGCGTTCCGGCCAAAAAGACGGCCTCCACAGGACGTGCTAGACGCACGCCTTTTAGCTAAAGCGTTAGCACTCAATGGAGCGAGTAATGAGCAAAGTATTGGAAATCTATATAGCCGAATCTGGCGCTTCAAACCCAAAGAAAATCGAGGTTGCAGAGTTAGTTTCTGGTCGTGGTGTTATTGGAGATAGATATTTCAATGAAACCGGAACGTTTTCAGAAAAATTAGCGGGGTTACCTGATAAGGAGCTAACCCTTATAGAGTCAGAAGAAATTGATATATTTAATAAGAAGTTTAACTTTAATTTTTCTTATGGTGATTTTCGCAGGAACATTGTCACGACTGGAGTTAAGTTAAACGACTTAGAAGGCAAAGAATTTATGCTTGGCAGTGTTCGCTTGCTAGGTGTTCGGCTTTGCGAGCCTTGCGCTCATTTGGCAAACTTACTTGTACCTGAAATTATGCCTTCACTGGTACACAAAACAGGGCTGCGAGCACAAATAATAACTAGTGGTAGCGTTTCTGTTGGTAACAATATCACTGCTTAAATGTGCTAACAAAAACATTAAGTTCGTTCGCTATCACTCACTGGGGCGTGATCTTGTACCACTTTGGTGGACGATTGATTTCGTCAACTAAAGAGGTGCGAAATCACACCAGTTGTTTAAACGTTAACTGCCCAAATAAGTGGAGAGAGTATCGTGGAAGAAATAACCAGAATTAA
>NVWE01000002.1 GCA_002746135.1 Cellvibrionales bacterium
TTCGAATAAGAAAAGTGATGTACGTTCTGCTGGGTTTCTTGAAGACGTAGCAACAGAATTTGATATTCAAGGACTTGAATTAGATTGGACATGTATTGCTTGGGATGCAAATTTAAGAAAAATTGATAACGGCTGGGAGTTTAAAAAATTTAGAGGCACTGAGTGGCAAAACATCAACGATGCTACTAGA
Organism: Cellvibrionales bacterium; assembly: GCA_002746135.1. Taxonomy (GTDB): domain Bacteria; phylum Pseudomonadota; class Gammaproteobacteria; order Pseudomonadales; family Porticoccaceae; genus Reddybacter. The sequence goes on from NVWE01000002.1 coordinate 191, forward strand.
AGACGCTATTTATTGAACTCCTATCGAGTATTATTAACTAGAGCCAGACAAGGAATGATTATATTTATTCCAGATGGTGATGAGTCGGATAGAACAAGAAAGCCTGAATTTTATAATCCTGTCTATGAATATTTTAAACAATGTGGTGTGCCATGTATCTAAAAGCACTTAGTATCAAGTTAGAACTGCGACAGTAGCGGTTAAATCCCATAGTACATTTCCTCTGGTGTTTTATAGGCGTAGCGCTTTCTAGGCCGGCGGTTAAGTTTGTCGGCGATTTGATTGCATTGCTGTTGCGTTAGCCTGGCCATGCTTTCTGCTTTGGGAAGGTATTGGCGAATGAGGCCGTTGACGTTTTCGTTACTACCTCTTTCCCACGAGTGGTAAGGGTTGGCGAAATAAAACTTGGCATTACAGCGCGCTTCAATTTTCTTGTATTGATGAAACTCTGTTCCATTATCCGCAGTAATGCTTTTGAAGCTCAGCGAATCTCGACCCATCAAGCGAAGCGTTTTGTTATTTAAAGAGGCCGTTGTTTTGTTGGGTAATTTACCGATCATGACGAAGCCTGTTTTCCTTTCGAGCAGTGTCACTATGCAGTGATTACTGCCCCTGCCATGCACCGTGCCTATCTCCCAATGGCCTTTATAGCGGCGCGTTTCAACGCTATTAGGCCGCTCTGTAATATGACGCTTATCCGCCAGTCGACCTCGACTATCATAGGCGTTATAGCGTTTCCGTCGTCGTTCGGAAGACTGCCCCAGGTGCGTCAAAAGTGAGCCGCCGCTCGCGTTGTCTCGCCAAATATATTGATAAATCGTTTCATGGCTTATGCGTCGTGCCATCAGATGAAAACGCCTGATGTGCTCTATAATTTGTTCGGGTGACCAGGCTAGCCTAAGTAGCTTACAGATCAGTAAGAAATCCACCTCTGTGTAGTGTCGGTTTCTCCGTGATCGCTTGCGCCTTGACCGTGTACAACTTTGTGCCTTGGATGGCCGGTAAGCACCATCAGTGACATGACAGCGACTTCTAGCGAAATGTCGAGGGATGGCGCTTCAAAATGCGTGCTATTGCACGCACTGAAAATCCTTGCTGGCACAGGGCCGATAACGTTACTCTTTCTTCATAGGTGAGCTGTATATAAGACATGGACTTATCCTTCTTCTTGCCGGAATGGGATAAGGTCTATTTTACAGATCACCTTCTTATTTTTTGAATGTGTCGCGGTTAGTATATGAATTCGGCCTTTTAAAGAAGGTAGAGATGGTTCTCAAGGCTTGGCGCAAGTTATCGAAATGCATTCGCCATTAGAGTTAGTTATCCTTATGCTTGGCACAAATGATTTTCAGTGCACACATGAAAATAATGCCTGGATGTCAGCTCAAGGTACAGTAAAACTGATTGAAATTATTCGTCATGCTCCAATTGAACCAGAAATGCCAGCACCAAAAATAATGGTTATAGCACCGCCACAAATTATCAAGCCAAAAGGTGCTATTGCAAATAAATTTAACGGGGCTGAAAAACGGTGTATTGGGTTAGCTGATGAGCTAGAAAGAAGCGCTAAAGAACATTCAGCCCATTATTTTGATGCTGGTAGTGTGACAAAAGCTAGTGTAATAGATGGTATTCATTTAGATGAAAAACAACACGAAATACTTGGTATAGCTATAGAGAATGCAGTATCAAATATCAAAAACTTCTAACAAATGCTTGCAGCTGACCGTAAAAAGTGTCACATTTTTTGCGAAGCTGAAGCAGGCGCTATGAGTAGAAATTATGAATACTAATCGCAATCTTTTTGTAGTCTTTTTATTTTCATTTTTACTGGCTTCTTGTGCAAAAGAAGCTGACCCTAAACTTATCTATGAAAGATATCTAGCATCGATTCAAGATATGCATAGCTTCGAAGATAAGCGGTTTGAAGAATACATCAGCAATAGAGCGCGAGGAGTTGTCAGAGAAAAAACTGGTGGAATTAAAGAAGAACAGCTTAGCAGTTTTTTAACACTTTTTAAGGCTGAAGCGGTATTGCCAAGTGATAGCCAAGTTACGCTAAAAAAAGCAGATCAACAAACAGCTATATTAAGTATCACTGCCAACAACTATCCTGAACAAGGTTCAAAGCAAAAAAGTCATATAGACTTTATTCGAGAAAATGGCTGGAAAATAGATAAAATTATTATTGAAACGTCTAATGGTGATTTTAATTACAAATCGACCACATACTGAGAATATACTCATAACAAGTCGCTCAACACGGATGGACAAACTGATCTTGTACCACTTTAAAAAAATGGGGGCAGGCCTTTCCGCGCCACACTGCAAAAGCAGGATCAGGTCTCGTAATCAAGCACCCTCCTATTTTTGAACGGCTCGATCGACGGTGCTATAAGAACAAGACAACAACCTGGGATAGCCCCAGATTAAACCGTGTAACTACCTCTACGGCCTCGCCAGCGCCTATATGTACTTCTACGAATACTACCCCATATATACGCTCCGATATTGATGCAGAGACTTGCGCCAGCCTGTCATAACAATCGGGGACAGACCCCGATTAAACAATGTAACTATCTCTGCGAACTCGCCAGTACTTATATGGGTTTTTACGATATGACTAATGTTCGCTCCTTGTATTTAAGTAACACCTGTATTTCCACACGCAGCATGGGAGTAAAAACACGCATACCTTCAGGGAATTCCAGGCATCACTGCTGGCTATATAATAGCCCGCTAAACGTTGACTCCATCACATTTCATCAACAAGTATCACCCTCTTATCGCAAAATTTTACCGCCTATCTTTAGTAAAAATGAATATCCAGCTTCTACAAATATAATCTGGTCAATCCAAAAATAAGGTGTCTTAGGTAGATCTGATACCACTAAAGGAATAGACACTCGTAAGGCTGCGAGATTAACTCATAAACACTACGGACTACTTGATGAAATACTGTTTGTTTTTTCTACCCATACTTCTTCTTTCAAACATCGCGCAGGCAATGCCGATCACTGATGCCACTATCATACAAAGGGGCAACGAGTATTCAGGGGTTAGTCACTGGCATCAAAAACAAACCAAAAACAGCCGAAAACAAACCGGCTGGATTAAAAAGGGGGATACTATTTATTCACCCTGGGCCAAGCATTGGGCTGAATACACCGCCTACCTGACTAAAGGTGTGTGGGATATTGGCCTCAACGTCATCAACCGTGGCAACCTTCATGTTGATTGGTACGACACCTTCAAGGTTCGCAGTCGCTTAACTGACCCGTCACGAATCGCTCAAGAAGTTCTGAAAATTAAAGCCAGTGACGAACAAATTTATCATGCTTTTTCCAGGGTTGAAATTGCTAGCGCCGGTGATTACACCGTGCGATACCAGTGGCTGAATGACAAGTGGGGTGGCCGTAAAGACCCACTACGCAGAGATGCCAATATTCAAATAGACAGTGTCTTCTTTAATCGTGTTCCCGAGCCCTCCAGCCTCGCCTTACTCTCTCTTGGTGCGATTATTTTAATGTCGAGAAAACGCTTAGGGGCGGTATCTTTGAAAACAGAGAACGGCTAATAACGAGCGTCTTGATTCAAAACCGGGGGTACGGAGCAAAGCCTATTCCCCGCCACCAAGGCCTCCCGGCCGGGTGGAGCTTCGCGCAATAGCGCACCACCTAGCCCTTTAGGGCCAAATCCCCCGCTGCGCCGTCACCGCTACCAATTTATCAAGGGCAATCACTAAAGCCGCCGTACGCAGGTCGAGTGGGTAGGCATGGTCATCTTCTGGCTGCGCACCTTCCTCCGCAATCAATGACTTTAAGCGCTCGACGCTAACATCAACCGCCTTATTCATTTTTTTCAGTAATTTGTCATTCACCTCATCCAGCTCCCACTGCTGGTTTTCGAGGTTTTGCACCCATTCAAAATAGCTAACGGTGACGCCACCGGCATTAGCGAGAATATCGGGCAGCACTTGAATACCCTTGTCGGCTAGGATGCGATCCCCCTCGGGGGTAATCGGCCCGTTGGCGGCTTCGACCACCAGTTTCGCCTTAATTTGTTCGGCATTGTGGGCACAGATCTGATGGCTAAGAGCCGCCGGCACTAACACATCGCAGTCAACTTCCAGCAGTGCTTCGTTGGTGGTACTCATGGTGCCGGGCAAACCGATGAGGGAACCGTGCTCGCGTTTATAGGCGGTAACCTCTGCCAGATTTAGCCCCTCCCTGTTGACGATGCCGCCCTGGGAATCACTCAAGGCAATAACTTTTGCGCCCAAGCAGTGCATTTGCTCGGCGACGACGGCACCGACATTGCCAAAGCCCTGAATCGCCACGGTCGCGCCATTCAAACTACTCAGACCAGGCACCATGTGCTTGCCTATGAAGTGGCGAGCGGCATAACACAGGCCTCGGCCCGTCGCCTCGCGCCGCCCCACCGAGCCGCCCAGAGAGACCGGCTTGCCGGTGACCACGGCGCGATTGTTATTGCCGCTGTGCATCACGTCGTAGGTGTCAAAGACCCAGCTCATGGTTTGCTCGTCTGTATAGAGGTCGGGCGAGGGAATATCGATATAGGGACCGATGTTGTCACCCAACTCACTGATAAAACGCCGCGTAATACGCCGCAGTTCAGCGGCGGAGAGGGATTTTGGATTGCAGGTCACCCCACCCTTCGCACCCCCAAAGGGGACGTCGATCAGGGCACATTTCCAGGTCATTAGCGTCGCCAGGGCGCTGGCCTCATGCAGGTCGAGATCGGGGTGGTAGCGAATGCCGCCCTTGCCCGGCCCGAGGATACGGCTGTGAAGTACCCGGCAGCCCTTAAAGACCTGCACATGACCACTGTCCATTTCCACCGGAAATGCCACACTGACCACGCGCTTAGGGTAGCGCAGCACGTCGATAAAACCCTTGTGGACATGGGGAATACGACTCAGGGCGCGGTCGAGATTAATATCGGTCATCGTCGGGGCGCTGCTATCTTTAGCACTACCCTGCTCAAGCTTAGACTGTTCCATAAATATTATTCCTGTTTTTTACCGCAATGGTCGATCAACATTCATCGGGATCGGTCTCAAAAACCAGTGGATACTGATGACCCGCCTGCCCTTGTGTCGAATCGACAAAGCGTAGGCCGATGCCCAGTAAGCGCACACCCTGCTCACCCCGCCACCAGGCTTGCTCACATAAACCACTATACCCTTCGAGTGTAATACCATCGGGCAGCTCGCGCTCGACGGTGGTCGCCGTAAAATCACTAAAGCGCATTTTTAAATAATGGCGACTCACCTGATAAGAGTCGTCAACATTTTGATAGCGTGTTTGTAGCTGTTCGAACAAGGCAGGTAAACGCGCGATGCAGGCGGCGGCATCGGGTAAATCTTCGACAAAGGTAGTTTCAACACTGAGGGATTTTCTACGCCGGTCGACCCTCACCGATCTATTGTCTATGCCTCGGCTCAATTCAAATAAACGCTGGCCCAGCACACCGAAGTGTTCGGTCAACTTCAACAAACTGTGCTGGCGCAATTCGCCACAGGTTTTGACATCGAGTTGATGCAGCTTCTTTTCAGTCACTTTGCCGACACCGAATAATTTGCCCACTGGCAAAGCCTGCACAAAGGCATCGACCTCATCAGGAGTAATCACAAACAGTCCATCGGGCTTGCGCCAGTCACTGGCAATTTTAGCGAGAAATTTACTCGGTGCCACGCCGGCAGAAACAGTAATACCGACTTCCGTTTTTATGCGTGCCCGAATCGCTTCGGCCATTAAGGTAGCACTGCCCTGATAAAGCTCAGTCGCACTAACATCGAGAAAGGCTTCGTCCAGGGAAAGCGGTTCGACCAATTCGGTAAAGTCGGAAAATATCTCACGAATCTGCAGGGCCACCTCGCGATACTTTGTAAAGTTGGGCGGCACAATCACTAAATCGGGACATAAGCGTAAGGCCCGGGCCGTCGCCATTGCTGAGTGTATGCCGTACTCACGCGCGGCATAATTACAGGTGGCAACCACACCCCGGCGTTCCGCACTACCACCAACGGCAATGGGCAAGTTCGCCAACGCGGTATCGTCACGCATCTCCACCGCTGCATAAAAGCAATCACAGTCGCAGTGAATGATTTTTCGTTGTGGCTGATTAAGCTCAAGCATTGTTGTTCTTTGGGGCAACCTGCATCACTATCATGGGCAGGGTCCTTGTTTCGACGTGTAACTGTTCTACCGCGGGAGACTCACGTAAAGAATGCGCCAATACACAGTCGTAAAGCGATTGATCGAAACTGATGTATTTTGAAGGCATGATTGAAACCCTTTGTGATATCACCGAAGAACTGACAAACAGCGGCATCTATGGTATTTAAGTGCCCTTATTCCGCATTCAAAAATCAAGTACAGCATTTTAAACAGCGTCAAACCAAAAAGGAAAGAGTCATGAGCGATACATTAAATTATGAAGGCCGAGTGGCCATTATTACCGGCAGTGGCGGTGGTCTGGGTCGGGCTCACGCCCTGTTGCTGGCCAGCCGTGGCGCCAAAGTGGTAATTAATGATCTCGGCGGCGATATGCAGGGCCGAGGCACCAGCGGTAGCAACAGCCCCGCCGACAAAGTGGTCGAAGAAATTAAAGCCGCCGGTGGCGAAGCCGTGGCCAACTACGACAACGTGATCGACGGCGATAAAATTGTACAAACCGCTATGGATACCTACGGCAAAATCGACATACTCATTAACAACGCTGGCATTTTGCGCGACACCTCTTTCCACAAGATGACAGAGGACGACTGGGATCAGGTTTACAACGTCCACGTTAAAGGTGCTTTCAAAGTCACCCACGCTGCCTGGCCACACTTGCGCGAACAACAATACGGGCGTCTGGTCTTCACCGCATCAAGCTCCGGTGTTTACGGCAACTTTGGCCAGGCCAACTACGCCATGGCCAAGCTCGGTTTATTCGGACTGGCGCAAACCCTCGCTCAGGAAGGCGGTAAGTACAACATCAAGTGCAACACCATCGCGCCCTTTGCCGGTTCACGCATGACCGAAACCATTCTCGAAGAGAAAATGGTCAAGGCCCTCAACCCTGGTTTCGTCAGCCCTCTGGTCGGCTACCTATGCCATGAAGACTGCCCCGCTAATGGCAACCTGTTTGAACTCGGTGGCGGTTGGTATTCACAAGTACGCTGGGAACGCAGTGAAGGTATCACCTTGCCACTAACACACGGTATTAGTCTCGAACAAATCGTCGACAACTGGGGCAAGATCACCGACTTTTCCAGTAACAGTGAACACCCCATCGTTGCCTTGGCAGGCTTTCAGAAAGTTGAACCGAATCTGGCAACACTGCCTGATTAACTCCCGTCAAACCAAGGCCCTTGTTAGATCATCAAACGCTGACAAGGGCTTATCCCCCTCCTACGCCATCAACATAATTATGATTAGCGCCCGCGCTATCAGCGTATTGGCTACAGGAGTAGATTGAAAAAAAACAAATCAACGCTGGGGATAAGTAAGAAATGAAGTCGACTCGCACACGCCTTGATCGCTTTATGAGTCAACACCTCGGTATTAAGCGCCAAAAAATTCGGCTCTTGTTAGCCCAGGGACGAATTGTCGTCGATGGCTGTATTGCTGGAGATGCGCAGCAAACTATTCACCAATTTTCTCACGTTATATTTGATGAACAAGTACTACAAGATCATAAGCCCTACTATGTAATGATGAATAAGCCTAAAGGCGTCGTCAGTGCCACCAAAGACCAACACCATAAAACTGTGATCGACCTACTAAAAAGAAAAAATTGCCACACACTGCACATTGCCGGACGCCTTGACTTCAACTCAACAGGCTTGATTTTGCTAACCAACGATGGCCGCTGGTCTCGAGAACTTTCAATACCCGAAAACAAGATCTACAAGTGTTACCGAATTGAAGTAGAAAAACCCCTTGATGAAAGCTATATTCGTGCCTTTTCTCAAGGCATATATTTTAATTACGAAGGCATCACTACCAGGCCAGCAGCACTTAACATTATAAGCAGCCATATTTGCGAGGTCAGCTTAACCGAGGGACGGTACCATCAAATTAAAAGAATGTTTGGACAGTTTCAAAATAAGGTACTAGAACTGCACCGGCTATCCGTTGGTAACTTAAGCCTAGATCGACACTTATTACCAGGACAAAGCCGAGAACTCAGTAAAATTGAAATTAATACTATTTGTCGTACCGAAGGGCGCATCAATTAAAGGTTGACTGAAAATTTATTCGTAAAATATTTATTTCACAATATAATTTACCAGCATAATCAATGAAAAGATCACCAGCAGAAAGTAAATTACCGCTACGACAAATACATGAACGCCATTAGCACACTCAAAATCAACCTGCCTATGCTTAGACGGCCTTACGCCTATGTGGCCGCATAAAACGATCAGAACTGTTTTCCAGAAGCCATAGGTTTTGGGCTGCTCTTTCTCTAGGCTGGGCTTGTCCGCCAAGTGGGATCCTTTTTTAGCAAACTGTAATATAAAAGGAAGAGGGCTGATGCAAAGAGTACTTTTTAACTGGATACTACAGAAATAGGAAATCCAGTGAGTAGAGCTTATGGAAGGACATCTAAAAATACAGGCATATAACAGCAAAGCGCGCCCCCTATAAAAGCGGAACGCGATTTAGCTTTAAATTTCTCGAATATCAGAAAGAAATTCTTCGATAGTAGCTTTCAATGCCTGGCTATCCCCGGCAATACTCTGAGTAGAAACTTGTACCTGTTCCGATGAACGAAGCACTGTCGCTGCCCCACCCTGGACCTGGGTAATTTGACTACTTGCATCAGCAGTACCAGTAGCAACCTGTTGAATATTCTGAGAAATCTCCTGAGTTGCCAAAGCCTGTTGCTCTACAGCAGCATTAACATTAAGCGCAACCTCGGTGTTTTTCTTCAAAGCATCGCGAGTCTTGTCTACGGATACCACAACACTTGCACTTATTTCCTGTAAGCGCTTGATATGCTCAGAGATATCATTTGTTGCCGATGAAGTCTGATTAGATAACTCTTTCACTTCCGACGCTACAACCGCAAAACCCTTACCTGCATCGCCCGCACGCGCCGCTTCAATCGTGGCATTAAGCGCTAGTAAGTTCGTCTGTTCAGCAATCTCATTAATTAAATCAATCACATTACCAATGTTTTGAGATGAGCTTTGTAGCTCAATAGCAATTTTCGCTGTTGAGTCGATAGTGTCCATCGCTTGACCCGTGATCTGAGAAGAATGGTTCATTTGCTCATTAATACCAGCAACTGTGGAAGCCATTTCTTCACTAGCAGCAGCCACCGTTTGCACATTTTGCGATGCTTCAGAAGCACCTGCAGCGGCAGCAACACTTTGTGTTTCTGTTTGCTTGGCCGTATCAGACAGGGTGACGGCAGCTTGTTCCATCTCGGTAATAGCAGTGTTAAAAGAGGCCATTTTTTCAATAATACTTTGATCGAAGTCGGCAATTCTCGACTCAAGCTTCTCAGCTCTCACCTCTCGGCCACGGGCAATTTCAAGCTCCCGTTCCTGTTCAGCTTGTTTTGCCCTATCAGCCTCTACTCGCTGCTCCTCATCTCGCTGACGCTGTTTTAGCTCGGCTTTCTTTGCTTCCTCCTCAAGGCGCAGGCGCTCTATTCGGCCTTGCTTAAAGTTGTCGACCGCACTCGCCATTTGGCCAACTTCAGAACCGTAACTGAGGCAAGGGACTTCTATATTCATATCGCCATTTGCCAAACTCAACATAGCTTCATTCATCAACCCTAATGGCTTGGAAATACTCCTTGAAACTATGAAAACAACAACCGTTAGAAGTGCAACGATCACTGCCACAACTCCAAAAACCAGCACCTTGAAAAAGGCAGATGACGCTTTTTCGCTTGCATCGGAGATAATATCTGCAGTTACAATATCTTCAACTGACTTAATGAGATTAATTTTACGCGTCGACATGCCATACCATTCGACACCTGTATAACCAGACCCCGTCATGTCGCCACCCTCCATATCCGAAATAAAAATACGAACATCCTCCGCATCTACAATTTCATCCCCACCCACTGTATTTGCAAATACCTCAGCATTTGTAGCAGTAGCACTACTATTAAATACTGTTAAGAAGGTATCCTGTGCTCCCTTAAGGCGAAGAAATTCCGAATACGCCTCAGCTGTGAAAAGCCCATCACTAAAAGCAGTAACCACAAGAGCACGCTCATTTGCACTCATTTCTTTCACTTTTAGCAACGTAGACAGCGATGAAAGTTTTGCACTCATTTCAGCGCTAGATGCCAAACCTAGCATCTCATTCACTAAGGCTCCTAACTCGCCTTCTATACTTGCATATTGTAAACCCGCTTCATCAGCTAGTGGAACAAGAGGTGTTAGCACATTTCTTTCAACATACAGTAATGCCGCACGCCTCGCAGTTTCACGTTTAACCGCTAGGAAATCAGCTCTTGATACAAAATCTCGAGCGTCTTTGAATTCCCCAAGAGCTTGATTGACCGCCTCAGCCTGTGTGATAAAGCTTTCACCATATGCACTCAAATCATTTTCAAGCGCCACTCTCAAACTTTCGACAGAATTATCAGTTAAAGCCCACTGGGCGTTAAGAAGTGTTTCTGAAGCATCAGAACCTTCTTCACCAATAAAATTAGCACTTAGGCCCCTTTCTTTTTGGGTTTCATGAATAGAGTTACCTATCAACTTGGAAATTTCAGCAAGCCGTTCAATATGCACATTCTGCTGGTAATCCTGATAGGCGCCAAAAGAAGTAAATATCAAAAAGGCCACCAACGCCAGAATGGGCCCAAACGCAAGACCTCCAATACGGCCCGCCAAGCTATAACGGTTTAGAAACTCTTCAGCCCTTATTCCAAATATTTTTTTCAGGAATTCAATCATACTTATAATGCTCCGAACACTTATATTTTATAAGGTGGCATCATCCGTGACTTATTTATTTACTCAGTTTTTATTTTCAACTGCCACAAATGTGTTGCCCTAAGCGGCAGGAACAACAAATCCAACTTTCCCTGCCCCATAACGTGGGACTTCAACATCAAAAAACACTTGTTTATCAATATTGTTCAATAAACCTGAAACACTGTCTGGTAACGCTTTACTGGCAGGGTGTAATGTTGCGAATCTTAAATGAGCTCCATCTCGCAACATGAAAAGTCTCGATACAATATTCATAATCTCTTTAAGATTACCTACCATCATGTCTTCAAGTTTTCCGCTTTTTATAACATCAGCGGCAACCGGCGGTGGCAACATGGTCATCGAGCTGCCCATGTAGGCTGCAAACGCCAGGTCACACACGACCAAAGTCGCGGGGGCATCACTATCATCTAGATACAAACCAAAGAACAAGTCATCGTTATCTAACGCTACTGCATCACAATCTTGAACATCCAGGTTAGTAAAAAGCATACCTAACATATCTTTTAATTCTGCCTTTGACGGCGTACTAAAGCTCACAAGCGGCCCCTTATTATCAATTTCTAGAAGAACGATTTTAATGCATCAAATACTGATTCTTTGGTGAATGGCTTTGAAATTAGAAACTTAGCTCCCAAGCCCTCCGCTTTCGCACGCATTTCATCTGACGACTCTGTTGTGACAAAACCAAAGTCCACAGTAATCCCTTCATCATTGAGCGCCGTGAGTAGTTCAATTCCTGACATATTTGGCATATTCCAATCACACAAGACCAGATCGGGCGAGTCTGATTTTATTTTTTCAAGACCTAACTGCCCATCCGCAGCTTCTATAAAGTCTGCACTAAAACCGGCAGCTTTAACCATTTTTTTAACAATCATTCGCATAGCGACGCTGTCATCAACAACAAGAACTTTCATCTACTAACTCCGTAATCACTTAAAACAATCAAGCTAATGAAGCCATAATACCGACAATATCTCGAAAAAACTCCGAGCCCATCTCAGTTTTGGCATTAATTTACCTTTTTGTAATACACAGAACCCTTATCACTTTTCTTGACAAATCTACCCAACTTATCATCAATGAACTCTGTAGCACCTATCACCAACACACCCCCTGGCAACAGCATATCTGCCAAGTTGTCAAATAATAAAGACCGATCCTTGAAACCAAAATAATTCACGACATTTCGACAAAAAACAATATTGTACTTAGCTATCATACCAACAGGCTTCAATATATTTTGCTTGCTAAATGATACTATCGAGCGCAACTCTGGTTTCACCTGGTAACGGCCATCATTACAATCAAAATAACTACGTATTTTTTCGTCTGACAGACCCCTCTCAACCTCAAACTTAGAATATTCACCCCTACTCGCAGCTACAATAATATCATCTGAAATATCAAACGCCTGAATCTGCACTCTGAACTTTGCTAGATCAAAAAGAATTTCTTTCAAGACCATAGTAATACTATAAGCCTCTTGCCCACTTGAGCATGCGGCACTGGCAATTTTGACAACGGCGCTTTCATTTTTACCAAGCAAATCTGGAATAAGCCTGTATTTCAGCAGATTAAATGGATGTTCATCTCTAAAGAAATATGTTTCATTCGTCGTTATTGCGCTAATAAGAGCCTGATTTTCTACCGAATTAGTAACAGAAACAACTTTCAATAGCTCTGAGTAAGTAATTGTGAATTGTTGAAGAATCGGGCCCAGCCTAGATTCAAGCAAATAGCGTTTTGACGCATCCAAATTGATACCTGTCTGACATCTGACATGTTCAATAAACTGATTCAACTCATGATCAGTCATCACAGCGCTACCATCATTACCCATTTGAATAGAGCTTTATTAATAACGCACGCGATATAATTACGGGTGTTAAATTCACCTTTGGATATGCAGCCACGTTCATAACAGTCATTATTACCTTCTGTTCAGATACATTTAATCCAAAGAATAACTTCCTTATACCTTTGGCGAAATCGATTGTTAAGCGGGTACTTTTCTGAGTCGAGAGAATTTTCACATTCATAATATTATTGCAAACCAGCATGTGTCTCCTGACGGCTTGCTGATATTTTTAGTACACTTTCAATAGCTGACGCCATTTGATCAATACTCAGCTGCTTATCAACAAGACCTGCCTCATAGGCAACTTTCGGCATTCCATAAACGACACAACTCTCTTCGCTTTGCCCAAAAACCGTAACGCCATGATTTTTCATCACCCGTAAACCTTCGCAACCATCACTACCCATGCCACTCAAAATAACACCAAGCACACGTGACTCGTATAATTCCGCAGCACTCGAAAAGAAATAGTCAACAGAGGGTTTGCAGAAATTATCAGATTTGTCATCCGTAATCTTTATTTCCAATCCAGCACTGCCTTGTACTAATTTCATTTGTCGCCCACCTGGTGCTATGTATGCAAAGTTCGGCAATGGCTTTTCGCCATCCTCAGCCTCCTTAACTGAAACTGCACTAATTTCATCGATTGACTTCGCTAATGTCTGAGTAAACATCGGCGGCATGTGCTGCACAATAAATATCGGGATTTCTAGTGGGATTTGCAAACCAGAAAACAACTTCAACAATGCATTGGGGCCACCCGTCGAACTGCCCATAACAATCGCTTTAGGTAGTAGAGCCCTATCATAAATAGAAGAAGGGGCAGGTGTTGACACCTTCGTCAAGACAGGTTTTCCCACTGAAACAGCTGTGCTACCCGATTCCTGGTTACCCTGGCGGATCGTTGGGTTGTCTTTAATTTTTAAAGTTTTCGTTAATGGTTCTTTAAAGGCTACGCCCATTACTTCCAACTTTTGTACTAACTGCCGGCGAATATCTTCTTTAGCTCCCCCGCAACCTAAACGGTCAGGTTTGGTTATAAAATCATAGGCGCCTAACCGCAGAGCATTAATTGCCACCTTTGCCCCGGATTGTGAGCATGCGCTAACGATAATCAACTTTGTATTTATTTTTTTTGCCATTACTGCCTTAATAACATCCATGCCACACATTACGGGCATTTCCATATCAAGCGTCACCACATCTGGCTTTTCTGATATGATTTTTTCTAATGCTTCTTTGCCATCACAAGCCACACCAACACATTGAATGCCTGGTATTGTTTCCACAATTCCCTTCAAGGCCTGTCGATACATCGCAGAATCATCGACAACTAACAGCCTTAACTTCACGATTATGCGGCCTCAGTATCCAGGGTATTATCGAGATCCAGCATTGCCACCAGGTCCTCATCACGTCTAAATAAAGCCCGAAAATAGTTGCTATCCGCATCGTTTACAGTGGCAGGCACAGGGAAAAAGTCATCACTACTGGCAAATACTGAGTCCTCGATGCCATCTACTAACAGGCCGATCAGTTCCTCACCAAATTCTACCAATACGATATGTACTGCCTTCACCTTCTGTTTTATCGGCAAGCTCATACGTTTACTTAAATCCACAATCGTAACAATACTGCCCCGTAAATTAATCACCCCGTTAACATAAGAATAGGCAGTGTGGACGGGAGTAATCGTGGGTGACTTGAAAATCTCTCTCACCTCTGTAATTGGCAATCCAATCGTAATATCGCCAACTCTGAAAACGATAATTTCGGTATCTTCCAAGAATAAAGCCTCACTCATCATTTTTTCCTCTATTTATATTTATGCGTTTACGGCACGAGGCTTAGCCAGACGACGACAAACATCAACCAGCTGCTCACGGTCGAGCTTAATTTGATATTCATCAACCCCAGCATCAAGACCCTTTTGCTCTGCTGCAGCACCGGCCAGTGAGGTCACGGCCACCAAGGGCAGACTGCTGTATTCTGGCATGGCTTTAATTTCTCGAACCATTTCCAAACCGTTCATATTAGGCATTTCAATATCTGTCAATACCATGCTGATTTCCGAGTGAGTACGCAGCATCTCAAGACCCAACAACCCATCGTCTGCCGTGAGCACAATAAAGCCTGCTGCCTCAATTTCTTTTTTCATTTGTGACTGAAAAAATGGTGAATCTTCGACTAACAATATCGTAAGGTCTGTATCTTCAGATCCGCCGATAAGATGCTCAGTCCATTCAGGATCATCCAACTCGAGGATTCCATAAAGATCTAGAAATTGTAAAATCTCACCGTTAACAATCATTGAGCCCGCGATACCCGCTCGCTTGTGGGTGCGATTATCAATCGTGTCTTTATAATCGACGATATCTCTAATATCAGAAGCCATTAAGCCAATTTCTTCATTGCCAACGGTATAAACAATCACATAGAACTCGCCAGTACTAACATCCAATGTTTGCGAACTAACAATGCCTTCCAGAGAAAGCAGCGGCAGGATGCCACCACGATAGCTAATAGCCTTGCGGTCACCAACATCTTGTAAATCTGATGTAGAGAACCTTTCAATTCTGGCAACTAGTTGCAGGGGCACTGCATACACTTCATCTTTTGCATGTTGAATAATCAGGATAGAGCATGAATCTATATCGCGACTTTCTTCACTATCGCGTGTGCGCATATCACTTTCTGTCTGCTGTGATTCGCTTGCTCCGCTGAGCTTACGCACACCATCTACGTCGAGTATTAGCGCCACCGTTCCATCGCCGAGAATTGTCGCTCCAGAAAATTCATTACTGCCACGAAAATGCATGCCCAGTGGCTTAACAACAATTTCTGCTGATTCATGAAGCTCATCAACACGAATACCGTATTTAAAGGCGCCTGCCGCCACAATCACAATATTGACACTGCTGTCCGCACTCTCTCTACGATCAACGCCATGGCGGGCATTAATTTTTTCTGCGTCTAATTCATCATTTTCTCGACGATCAGCGAGGAGATCTCGTCTTTCATTATTCAGAGCACCGGTTTCCACATCACGGTATAGTTGATTGATGCCGAAAAAGTCACTCAGTTCGATCAAAGGTACCAATTCACCACGTAAACGCAGCATGGCAACACCACCAACGTGCTGAATCCTACTTTTAACCTCATCAGGAGCAACCCCGACCATTTCAACTACATTTACTTGTGGGATAGCGAAGTTTTCATTGCTAATCCCAACCAGGACACTGGGGATAATCGCCAGGGTCAAAGGTAGTTTCACTCGTATCGTCGTACCCTTTCCCAGTACGGATTCAATATCAGCAACGCCGCCGACTTTCGCCAAATTTTGACGTACCACATCCATGCCTACACCACGGCCGGAAATATCTGTCACTTCTTCGGCAGTGGAAAAGCCCGGCTGAAAGATCAGCCGTACGATATCCTTTTCACTCATCCGTGCTATTTCTTCTTCGCTCACCATGCCTTTTTCAATCGCTTTACTGGCGATTCTTTGAGGGTCGATGCCAGCACCATTATCACTAACTTCGATGACCACCTGCCCCCCTTCATGGAAAGCATGTAGTCGTAACTGACCAAAGGGAGGTTTACCCGAAGCTTTACGCTCCGCAGGCGTTTCCAATCCATGGTCGATAGAATTGCGTACCAGGTGGGTCAGCGGGTCGCCCAGAGCTTCAATAATTGTTTTATCGAGCTCTACATCTTCACCCAAAATATCCAGGTTTATCTGCTTGCCGAGCTGCCCGGATAAGTCCCGAACGATGCGCCGAAACTTACTGAAAACGATATCAATGGTTTGCATACGCGTCGACATAATCGCACGCTGCAATTGTGAGGTGATGGCATCCACCTTTTTCGCTGCTGGCTGCAATAAAGCAGGATCACCCGTTTCCACGCTCTGTAGTAAGGCATTACGGGTCAGGACCAACTCACCGGCCAACTCCATCAACCGATCAAGCAGTGACAAATGAACACGTATACTTTGCTCCCCAGTAGACGCCGCAGCTGTTTTTGCCGGCGCAGCTTGAGCCGAAGATACTTGAGGTTTAACCGCTGTAATATCAGCCTTAGCTGCGGGTTCAACCGACTTACTCGTGTCAACCTGGGGCTCCGGAGCGGGCTCTACTTGTTCAGTAACTGAGCTATTACCCTCGGCTGAGGTGGACTCGGGTTCTGTAGATGTGTCTAGCTCTACTCCCTGATCTTCACCTGCAATGGTCGCCACACCACTTGCAGCTGGGGACTCATCCCCCTTAAGAATGCCATCAAAAACTGACAGGTGATTGGTAATATCATAATCATTCGATGCCTCCAGGTTGTCCACCATACTGGCAACAGTATCGGCACCGGCAAGTAAAGAAGAGACAATAAATTTTGTTGTCTGCAATTCATTCTTGCGAATCAAATCGAGAACATTCTCCATCGAGTGGGCAAGATTCTGCAGATTGATCAGGTCGAAGAAACCAGCGCCACCTTTGATCGTATGTAAGGTTCTAAACACTCTGTTAACGAGGTCTTCATCAAGTCCATCCATTGACTCCATCGCCAACAGATCATCTTCAATACCCCCCAAATGCTCTCTAGACTCCTCTACGAAAAGTTGAAGAACCTCTTCATCCATTTCATCCATTTTGCACACCCGTTAGCCAGTTTATTGTTCTGAACAATTTACTTGCGGAGGGCATCTTTTGAAATATCGAGAACTTTGCCCACCACACCCCAGCAAGACAGTTCATAGAAAAACCACCACTGCCCAGCGGTTAGTGCAGGCTACCATCAAACACCCTGAAGCTAGAGGGCTTGACCCTTATTATTATTAGAGAAAGTCGAACTTTGAGAACTGAATATCACTTCTCTAGCGTAAACACGATTTTCAAATCAACAACATACTCTTTCACTTCACCAGCTTCCACATTCGCTCGCTCTGCAACGATCTCAATGGTCTCAATTCCGCGCAAAGTTTGGCTCGCTCTAGCGTAACCTTTTTGCAACGCATCCTGAAAACTGACTGGCGATGCGGCACTTACATTAGACACACTCGATACACTCATCATCAACTCCTACAGGTGTAAAATATCAGGGGGGACCATATCAAATTTTAACAAAGCGCGAACGCAATATTCGAATTCACCATTGGCCAATACAGAGACTGTTTTATTGACAATTTCTACGGTGTGGATACCCCGCAAGGTTTTGTTGGCCCGCTGTAAAAGACAGGTAATCGCACCTTCAAACGATACCGTCGATGTACCAATTAGCTCATTAGATTTGCCGTGATTCATGGCTACACTCCTCTAGTTTCAGTACGAGACAGGTTTAAAAATAGTGCCTGGGTGGGGCGCGCTGTGTGATTTGTAGTAGATCACACCTTCCACTTCGTGGGTCGTTACGAAACCTTCGTCAAACATAAGGTCAAGATGGCCCATCACCTCCGAGATTACCGCATAAAGTTGATCCTCCCACACTTTAGGGAAGAGGTATTGACCTACCTCAAAGGGAGTCAACATCCCGTATTGTTCAAGGATCTTCGATATCTTTAACAAACGACGTTCTGTCGAGAGTTTATAACCCGCAATCAGCTCCCGGTGGCCCTCGAAAACATCACCGTGACTCGGATAAATATGTTTTATATCGTAGGGAATCACCTTATCGGCCGACTGATAATATTGGGATAAAGTATGCGTACGCTCAGCACCCGGTGATGCGGGGAAGTCCAATAGACACACAGGAGTAACATCGGGTAACAGATGGTCACCGGAAAACATTTGTCGGCTCTCCGCCTGCCAAAAAACAACTTCTTCGGGGCAATGGCCGGGAGTATGAATGACCTTCAAATCAAAGCCGTTAATGGGCACCACATCATTATCTTTAAACTCTCGATCGAGCTGGCAGGGCTTATAAATCTCCCCAATGTAGTCACGATAATCATACGCTTTGTCGTACATTTCTGCGCTAAAGCCAAAGCCCTGTAAAAATGCCTTTTCCTCCTCTATACGCTCTTCAGAAGGTAGAAAACCCTCCACAGTGGAATGTACATTTTCGTGACCCCATATTTCACAGCCAGAAACATCACGAATGCGACTGGCCTGACCAAAGTGATCTGTGTGAGCGTGGGTTAATAGCAATAGAGTAATATCGTCAATCACGTGTTCGTATTCATTTAAGCCCGCCTGCAGGTATTGCCAGGCTTCATCGGTCCCCACGCCMGTGTCTATCAACACCAGCTCATCAGAACCGGGCTCCGGCAGAATGACGTAACTATTAATATCACCGACACCAAAGGGCGTCGGTGTGGGAATACGGAGAATACGCCCAAAGCGTTTAACACCTAAGGCTTGTTCAACGACGCGACTCACCGTTGTCTTCCCATCACAGTCAGAAGCTGAACAAAAAGCAAGGTGCGTAAATAGGCCAATGGATCAACTGTTGCTTTCAATGACATTAATATCCCTCACCTCAACAGACGCCGGTGCTTCATAGTATTTGGGGAAATCCTCTTGCACTATCGGGCTTTGCGGTGACCAGGTGTAGCAGCCATTAAGCATAAAGGGCACCTGATCTTCATCTATTTCCCCTCGGGGCGCTGGCTCAAGGCCCATCAACTCACGCGCATAATCTGCCGATAATGTTTGAAAGGTGACTGTCGCCAGCGGGCCTAGTAGCTCAGCGAGGTGGGTGCAACCCAGCACACCGCCGACCACTTCACGTACGCGCCTGTTCCAGCCAGCGCCAATTTTAAGCCCAACAATGCCTTGGAAATTAGTAAGAACATTGGAGCAGATGTCATAGGGCTGGACATCCATCACTACCTCAATCTCCTTCACAACCAGCTCCCAGTCAATCGTCAATCGTATCCACATATCATGTACCGGCAACCCTGAAGCAACCGTACCCCGCCATTTATTGTCATAGGTGTAGGTTTTTTTATCGACTATATGTGCTTCGATATCCCACAAGTTGTCATCGCGGTGATAACCCGTTAAATCGATGGTTCGAGTATGTAAATGCTGTCGAGGCTGGGGTGGTGATAAAGGCATAAGTTGAACCGTTCCTATATTTTAAAGGTCGAACACTAAAGATGAATGGCTAACAGTAAATGGCTAAAACCGTGGTTAGGGTGTCAGTACCACACGGCCTTTAATTTCGCCCGCGTGTAGACGTGCGACAACGTCGTTAATCGCCTCCAATGGCTGACATTCAATATGAGGGGTGATATGTCCCAGACGGGCCAGCTCAAGTACCTCTTTCAATTCCTGACGATTACCCCAAATACTAGTCGTCACTTCCACTTCAAGGGGGATATCCCAAAAGGTAAAGGGCAGCGTACCGCCAGCAATACCAACGACAACAATTTTACCGGCAACGGCAATACTCGCCGCAGCACTTTTCAAGGTGATATCTGCACCAACAAAATCGATAATGGCATCGGCACCGGCACCATCCGTCGCGGCCTTTACCTCAGCACCAACATCACCACTGGCGTTGATAACCACATCGGCACCTAACTCTTTGGCCATGGCCAATTTTTCGTCACTGAGATCAATCGCAATCAAGCGTGCAGAAGGTGCCAACGCTTTGGCTATTTGCAGGGCCATGTGACCGAGACCACCAACACCGATAATCGCCAGGGTGCGCCCCGGGGACAACTTCGATAGTGTCTTTTTAACGGCGCGATAAGGCGTCAGCGCAGCATCGGTCAACGGTGCGGCGACAACGGGATCGAGACCGTTGAGCTTCACCAGATTGCGGGAGTGCGGCACGTAGAGTTTCTCAGCCCAACCGCCATCGACCATAATTCCTGGGTAAATAGGGTTTTGGCAGAGGTTTTCTTCACCCTGCTCGCAGAAGCGGCAGTTGCCGCAACCCCAGGCACCGAACACCGCCACACCATCGCCAATTTCAACATCGGTGACGTCACTACCCACCACTTCAACAATACCCGCATTTTCGTGGCCCAAGGTTATGGGCTTCTGGCGCGTACCCACTTCACCGTCGATAACATGCAGATCGGAGTGGCACACACCCGCGCCCGATATACGTACCAGTACACCCGTGGGGCCAACTTCGGGTTCGGGCACATCTTCTATGGTTAGCGGCTTACCGACACCATGAAATCTTGTCGCTTTCATTCTTCCGTCCTCAATACAATGTGATTTACAGAGCTGTTTAACACTTCAATTTATAGCGCTCACCATCGGCGACGATGTAACCCGCCGTGGGTGGCGAAAAATGGGTGCCTATCACCAGCACCGGCTTATCAACATATTTGGCATAAAAATCCCAACGAGTGTCGATGGCTTTGGGGGGATCATAATCAGCGAAGCAAGACCACTCAGGCCGTGCTAACTGGCAGGGATGGTGAGTCATGTCGCCGGTAATAATGGCATCTTCACCGCCCGAAGAAATACGTACACTAATGTGCCCCGCCGTGTGACCGTGAGTGGGTTCAAACCACACTTCATCGTTAACGCGATGATCGCAGGCCACGAGGTCGGCCAAACCAGCATCAATCACCGGCTTGACGGAATCTTCCAGCACCGGGCCGAAATGCTCCGTATCGGGTTCCTTTTCCCAGGCCTCCCATTCTTTGCGGCCAAACAGGTAGCGCGCATTGGGAAAGGTCGGCAACCATTCACCATCAACCAGCATGGTATTCCAGCCCACATGATCAACATGGAGATGAGTGCAAATCACGTAGTCGATATTTTCTCGTGGATGACCCGCTGCCGCCAGGTCTTCAAGAAAGGACCCTTTACGCATCGCCCAGGCTTCGGTGGTGCGCTCTTTGTCGTTACCCAAACAGGTATCGACCATGATTTTCACGCCCTGGGTTTCGATAATCAGGGCGTGAATGCTCATCTTCAACCAGCCTCTTTCGGTAATAAAGTTGGGGCTGAGCCAGTCGATCGCCAGTAGCTCTTCGGGTGTCGCATCGGGCAATACAAACTTACCGGGTACCGGCAAATCCTCTTCAATTATCTTGGTAATTTTGACGTCACCAATCTGCCAATCGACCATTTCAGCACTCCAGCAAGCGTTTATAAATTGCCTGCTTAAGCGTTGCGAATCCACAGACCCCCATCAACCGGCATAATCACACCGGTGATAAAGGAGGCCGAAGGCAGGGCGAAATTAAAGGTGGCGTGGGCCACCTCTTCCGGGTCACCGTAACGGCGCACAGCGACACGGCGCCGGGCAAAGGTGGCCTTTTGCTCATCGGTAATAAAGTTAGTCAACGGCGTTTTAATCGGGCCCGGGCAAATACAGTTAGCAGTTATACCATCACGACCCAGGTCGACAGCCAGCGATTTAGTAAAACCCACAACCGCATGTTTAGCGGCAGTATAAGGGCCGCCGTGCTCAGTCGCACCAAGGCCTTCCGTCGAGGCTATATTGATAATGCGCCCGTGCTCAGCCTGACGCAGCATAGGCAGCGAAGCCCGCACCAAACGCTGAACCGAATTGATCAGCACATCCATGCCAAACTGCCAGCGCTCTTCGTATTTATCACTATCGAGTTTCACAAACACCGCCAGGCCTGCATTGTTGACAAGAATATCCAAGCCGCCGAATTCACTGCCGATGGCGTTTGTTACTTCAATGATTTTATCCGCATCTGTCACGTCAAGCGCCCAAGCTTTGGCAATACCACCGGCATCGTTGATCTCTTTCGCCACGGCTTCCGCTTTCTCCTGATCGCGATCAGTCACTGCTACCTTCGCGCCTTCATCGGCAAAAAGAATCGCCGTTGCCCGGCCCATGCCACTGGCGGCACCGGTTACATGTACCACGCTACCTTTAACTGAACGACTTAATTTACTGAGTTTTGCCACAATTTTTCCCTTTAAATAATGCACTAGACCAACAAAGTTTTTGTCGAACGAGGCACCGTAAAATAAATAATTAAAAATTTTAGTATCGCTATCTTTACACAAGGCACATCCTTCCAACAAATCAAAATTGTCTGCAAGCTCTTCGCTGCGACGGTAACTCTTATAGTTGACGCTTGGCTCACTGCTCGCGTTTTTACTTAAAAGCCACTATATTTGAGCTTCAAAAAACTGACGATACATGGCAATAACGCCAATTGTATTTTTATACTAATAATTATGAGGAAATATTCAATGGGAGCTCTAGACGGAAAAGTAGCACTAATCACCGGCGCCGCACGTGGCCAGGGCGCAGCAGAAGCACGACTATTTGTTGAGCGTGGTGCCAAGGTCATGCTGACGGATGTACTCGATGAAGAAGGTCAGAAAGTCGCTGCTGAAATCGGTGATTCTGCGGCCTACATGCATCTCGATGTCACTAGTGAGCAAGGCTGGAAAGACGTGGTTGCTGCCACTGTCGCAAAATTTGGCAAGCTCAACGTACTGATCAACAACGCCGGTATTATTACCGCGCCAAAAGAAGTTCACGAAACCTCATTAGAGGACTACCGCAAGGTCATCGACATTAACCAGATAGGCGTTTTTCTTGGCATGCGCGAAGTTGTCGAGCCAATGAAAAAAGCCGGTAATAGCTCCATTGTTAACATCGCCTCTATTGACGGATTGATTGGCATGTACGGAGCCTCGGCTTATTGCGCCAGCAAATTTGCCGTGCGCGGCATGACAAAAGTTGCTGCATTGGAGCTAGGAAAGTACGGCATCCGTGTCAACTCACTCCACCCCGGCGGCGTTCAAACCAAAATCCTCAGTGACATCGGTATCAGCGAAGAACAGGCTGACGGTGCCTTTAAATCAACACCTCTTGGTCGTATTGCCAAATCAGAAGAAATGGCCACACTGGCTGCCTACCTTGCCTCTGATGATGCCTCGTACTCAACCGGGTCGGAATTTGTTGCCGACGGTGGTTTGACCGCTGGCTTTGCGCTGGAAGGTTAGGAAAACGCAGCCAAAATCGCTGCACGGCCTGTTAATTAACAGGCCTTTTTTTACTCCCTTTTTACGGAACAAGAAAAATCAATAAGGATAAAATAATGAATAATTTACAAGGTAAGGTTGCTCTCATCTCAGGTGCTGCTCGCGGCCAGGGTGCCGCAGAAGCACGCCTGTTCGCTTCGCGGGGTGCTAAGGTCGTTATCACCGATGTACTCGATGAAGAAGGTAAGGCAGTGGCAGCCGAAATTGGTGACGCCGCCCACTACATTCATCTGGACGTTACCGATGAAAACTCATGGGCCGCCGCCGTCAAAGAAACCGTTGAGCGCTTTGGCAAGCTCAATGTACTGGTCAATAACGCAGGCATCGTGCAAATCAAACCCCTGGTTGAAAGCAGTGTCGCAGACTATATGAAGGTTATCGAAATCAATCAGCTCGGTGTATTTCTCGGTATGCGCACCGTTGCAGGCCCAATGAAGGAGGCCGGCGGTGGCTCAATTATTAATATTTCCTCCATTGATGGCTTGATCGGTATGGTGGGTGGCTCTGCCTACTGCGCCAGTAAGTTTGCCGTGCGCGGTATGACTAAAGTTGCCGCCATGGAATTGGGGCCCGACAATATTCGTGTTAATTCCATTCACCCTGGTGGCATTCACACCCCGATGATTACTCAAACAGGGATGGATGATGCAGCAATGAATAACATTTTTGGCAAGGTACCTCTGGGGCGTGTCGGCCAGCCTGAAGAAATGGCAACACTGGCCGCTTATCTCGCGTCTGACGACAGCTCTTACTCAACGGGTTCAGAGTTTATTGCCGATGGTGGTTTGACGGCAGGCTTCTCTCTGGAAGGCTAATCGAAAAAGCGTAAATCACCGACAAAAAAAGAGCGCCGCCTAATAACTTAGGTAGGCGCTCTTTTTATTTTAATCTACCGCTAATAATCAGGGCAGATTTAACTTAACAAGTGCCTCGCGGTCAACAACCGGCGCACGCTTGGTGCCCGGTGCCAACTTGACACTACCCGGCGTACGATCGAAAGGTCCAAACAAGCCGATTTCATCGGCAAATTTGCGCACATCGGGCAGTACTTCCTTACCCAACAGCTCAACACTGCGCAAGCGATCCTTATCACTGACGTTGCCCTGTACGGCAAAGCAGGTAAAGACACCGGGGCGAATAACACTGAGGATGTCCTTGATCTTCTTAGCGCAAGTTTCAGGACTACCGACAACAGTTTGCATGTTGTCCTGAGCCTTGTCATAACCGGCGACCAGCTTGGCGCGCAAGCCATCATAGGCAGAAGCGTCCCAGCTATCATCGGCACCGGCCATCAACTTCTCTTTACTTACACCTAACCAGCTACCACCAGGCTGTTGGCCCAGCATGCGAATCGCGCTCTTAGAGTTATAACCTGGAGGTAAGGTATGCTCAGGACGAGAAAAGGCATTTTGACCACCGCCAAAAATAAAGCCCCTACCAATTTCCTGGGCCTTTTCATCCGTATCGGCACAGAAGATAGGCAGCAAGTAACCAAAGTTTTCAGAACCCGCCTGATAACCCAGCTCTGCAGACTTATCGGCATACATATCCCACAAGTCGCAGGTTGGACCAAGAGCCGTACCCAGACCCAGATAAGGGTATTGCTTCTCAGCACACCACATAACCGTTTCCGCACTCAATACACCGGGAATCCACTGCTGGGGCATTTCCTGATAAGGCTTAACCCAGGGGTTCACATGACGATAGTGGAAGTGCTTGCCTTCATAGCGCCAGGGGCCATCTTTGGTCCAGCAATCCATGATGAACGAATGGGCTTCGTTAAACATTTCACGGTTATAGGCGGGGTTGGCATTGTTAAAGAACTGCTCGCTACCGGCACCACGCACCCAGCCTGCGACCAGGCGACCACGGGAAATGGTGTCGATAGTGGCCAGCTCTTCCGCAACACGTAGCGGGTGTTTAACGCCCGGTAACATATTGCCAATGATGACAATTTTAGCCTTGCTCGTAATACGCGCCAGAATCGCGGCTTCAATATTAACAACACTACCCGAACAAAAAGGGTTGCCGTGGTGCTCATTCAGCGCTACTGCATCAAAACCCACTTCTTCACAGAAACACGCTTCGTCTAGGTAATAATTATAGTCATCAGCCGCTTTTTCATGATCGTAATACTTGTTAGAAACACCAAAGAAAGCGCGGTTCTCCAGAACAGGCTCCTCGGCAAGATAACGTACGGGGCGCTCAGTAAAATGTGCAATTTGCATAATTAATTAGTCTCCAATTCTTAAGCGAGGAAGTGTTTAACAGCGGCAACAAATTCAGCGCTATCTTCAATTTCTGGGCGGTGGCCAGTACCCTTAATGGTCACGATGTCGGCCTGGGGCAGAGCATCGTGATACTTGCGGATACAATCCTGAGGTACAACCGCATCTTCACTACCACGAATCAGCAAAGTAGGTAGCTTAGTGTTTTTAGCACTGCGCAACAGGTCAGGCAGGCTGGGGTTGAACATGTAGGGTTCCCAACCGAGACGCGCACTCTCTGCACGGGCATCTTCAAACAGTTCAAACTGTTCCCCCGACATTTCGCCGCCGTAGATTTCACTGAACTCCTTCGCTTCTTGATTAAACACTGTCTTGCGTAAGCAGGTTTTAATCGTGGCGGCAAAGATATCGAAAATTTCGCCTTCATCAGGCTTGATACCCATCGGGCCAACCAACGTAATAGAGCCGAGCAGTTCAGGGTTAGCCGCCGCCATTTCAGCAGCCGTGTAAGCGCCGGCAGAGAAAGCCAGTACATCGGGTTTTTCCAGACCCAGCTCACGAATAACATTCAAATAATAGTTGGCGAGATCGCGATGGCGCCACATCCAGTCCTGTCGCGGCGACTTACCAAAACCTGGCTGCAGAGGAATAATGAGCTCCCTGTCTTTAGCCAGCTCTTCGTTCCAGCTCATCCAACCCGTGTAGCCGAGCTCGTCGTGAAGTACCAGTAGTGGTTTTCCAGAACCACCTCGGATCAGAACGAGGTCGGAGCCGGCCAGGTTTTGCGTTTCTTCTTTCCAAGTAGCCAATGGTTTCCCCTTAAAATAATAGTTAATTAAAACAGTACTTAATTGAATCAGCTTCTGATTTAACAATCCGTAAAGCCAATGCTCGTGGTCAAAACACTCTGGACATAGCTGTTGTTAAAATGCCCGTCGAATGTTTATGAAAATAGGAATAAAATAAATTGATAGCTCGATTCAACCATAGAGCAACAATCCTTAGCAATCAAAAACTTCACCTGCGAAATGTCCTGGATCAACTAAATCAATACATTGAATCTTGACTTGGCTCCGCACGATGCTACCAGCGGTTAAAGGAGCTTATACTCAGTGGTACGCTATGATACTATTGGCCACTGGCGAACTCGCCCAACAACGGCTCAGGCGACCTCCCCCTTTACGCCGCTGGACGAGAACTAAAAAAGACATTCCAAAATATCGCCGCAACACGACGGCAAAATAGTTCAAACACGCCAGCTCGCGTCTTTCAAAAACCAGTAAAATTGCTTTGACCAGCCTCTTGCCGAGCTTATGTTGCTCGGCGTATAGCACCACCATTCAGTAAAGGATTGATATGAGTTCGAATTTTCGTATATGGCTACCTACTCTCGCCATCACTTTTTTTTTAGTCGCCTGTGGTGACAACAAAGATGCTGCACCGACATCGACAGAAAAAGCCAAACCAGCGCCTCGTGCAACAATTATCAGCACAAGCCTCACGAGAACGACAACCGTTGAAGTCATCGAACACTCAGTCGGTTCGCTGGAAAGTATCATCAGACCAGAAGTCTCCGCCGAAATTGAAGGGCGCTATATCGGCGGCTTTGTGATTACCGGTCAGCGCGTCAAGCCGGGGCAGTTACTCGCCGAACTCGACACCGAGGATTACGCCATCGCCGCTCAGGCTGCCAATGCCGAGGCCGCTCAGCTTGAAGCCCTGGTGAGAAACCAGCGCCGCACAGTGAAACGCTTTACCAAGTTGATTAAAGACAAGCTCATTTCTATTGACCGCTACGATGAGGCCCGAGCGCAATTAGATTCACTCGAGGAGCAGCTAAAGGCCGCGAAAGCGCGAAGTAGTCAAAAGCAACGGGGGCTCACCAAAACCCGTGTGCTTTCTGCCTACGACGGCATCGTCGATGAAGAGTTAGCCAGCCCTGGGGACTTTCTTAAAGTTGGCGACCCCCTATTTCGCATCATTAAAGTCGACAAACTCAGAGCACGTTTACCGCTACCTGAAACCCTTGCTAATCGACTGACTGTGGGACTCAAGCTCAGACTCGTGTCACCCATGGCACCCGACCTCACCGTTGAAAGTTCAATACAGGAAATCAGACCCACGGTTGGCTCCCGCAACCGGGCCATCGACATCCTCACTATTATCGACAACCCCGGCCCCTGGCAACCGGGCGCCAGCGTGACAGGTGAAATTATTCTCACCACCCGTGAAAACGCCATCCTCGTGCCCAAAACATCGTTGGTACTGCGCCCGGCTGGCAAAGTGGTCTATGTCATCACCAACGGTATCGCCCACCAACAAATTGTTGAGGTCGGCGAATATATCGATGACAGCATCGAAATCACGGCGGGCTTAAAAGGCGGTGAAACTATCGCTGTTAATGGCGCGGGCTTTCTCACCGACGGCTCCCCCGTGACTGTTAGCGAGGCAAAGTAACCGTGAATCTGCCAACGCTATCTATCCAACGCCATGTCCTAACCACCATGTTGTCGGCGGTGCTTATTCTCTTTGGCATCATCGGTTATTCACGGGTCGGGGTTGATCGTTATCCCTCCACTGAATTCCCCCTGGTCGCCGTGCAAACCAATTTGATCGGTGCTAACCCTAGCGTTATTGACGCCTCGATCACCAACATTATCGAAACCGCGGTTAACGCGGTGCCCGGTATCGAGCATATCTCCTCGACCTCCTCACCCGGCAACTCGAGAGTGATCATCACTTTTGATATGGACAAAGACGTCAATGTCGCCTTCGACGAAGTGCAGTCCAAAGTGAATCAGGTGATCAATCAGCTACCCACCGATGCTGACCCACCCATCGTTGCGAAACTCGAATTCGGTGCCTCGCCCATTATGTGGCTGGCACTGGAGGGCGACCGCACGATGCAGCAGCTCAACAGCTACGCCATTAATACCATTAAGAAAAACCTCGAAACCATTAATGGTGTCGGCGAAGTCAAGATTGGTGGCAAACGCGAGCGCACGATCCGCATCAATCTCGACCTCGATAGCATGGCGGCCTTTAATGTCACTACTGCCGAAGTACTAGCGGCGGTCAGAAATGAACACTTTATGATGCCCGGTGGCTTTCTGGTCAGCGGTAAAACCGAGCATATGGTTAAGCTCGATATGGAGTATCACGACCCCCGGGACCTGGAAAACCTAGTGGTGGCCTATCGCGATGGCGCGCCGCTTAAACTCGGCGATATCAGCGAAGTTGAAGATGGTATGGCCGACCCCCGCGGTCTCGCCCGTGTAAACGGCAAGCTCACCGTCGGCCTCGGCATTACCAAAATTGCCGAAGCGAATACCGTTGAAATCATCGACGAAGCGATGCGTCGTATCAACGAAGAGATACGCCCACAACTTCCCCCTGGCATGAAACTCACCGTCGCTTCAGATGACTCCCTGTTTGTCCGCGCCATGGTCGGCGCCCTCGAAGAGCATCTGATTCTCGGCACTCTCCTGACCGCCTTTGTGGTATGGCTTTTTCTCAAGAGCATTCGCTCCACCCTTATTATTGCCATCGCTATTCCCATTTCACTGTTTGGCTCCATCGCCGGCATTTATTTCCTCGGTTACACTCTCAATTCGATGACCCTGTTAGCACTACTACTATTGATTGGCATCGTGGTGGACGACGCCATTGTGGTGCTGGAGAACATTTACCGACACCGAGAGTCCATCGACCCCGACCCCCGCTCAGCAGCCATTCACGGCACTGCTGAAGTTGTTTTCCCCGTACTGGCAGCCAC
Organism: Cellvibrionales bacterium; assembly: GCA_002746135.1. Taxonomy (GTDB): domain Bacteria; phylum Pseudomonadota; class Gammaproteobacteria; order Pseudomonadales; family Porticoccaceae; genus Reddybacter. The sequence goes on from NVWE01000002.1 coordinate 29,976, forward strand.
CCTCTCGCTAGTCTCTATTTTTGTGCCGGTGATTTTTCTCGGCGGCATTATTGGCCAGTTTTTCTCCTCCTTTGCCGTCGTGGTCACCGTTGGCGTACTCGTATCCTGGTTTGTTTCAATGACCCTGACACCGATGCTTTGCTCCCGTTTTTTACAGGTTGAAGAACATACCGGCGGCCTCTATTACTGGCTAGAACGTAGCTTTCGCGCCATGGAAAACGGCTATACAAAGTTATTAAGTTTGGCCCTGCGCTTTCGCTGGACTGTTATTCTCATTACCTGGGTACTGGTTTTTGGCAGCACATTCTTTCTCAAAAATATCGGCAAAGAATTTTCCCCAGGGCAGGACGAAGGCAGCTTTATGGTCATCGTGCGCACCCCTCTCGGCTCCGGGCTGGAGTACTCTAGCAACCGGCTCGCAGAAGTCGAAGCCATTCTGGCCGAACACGACGATGTCATCATGAGCGCCTTCTTCGGCCTAGGCACCAACGGCCGCCAGGTGACCACGGCCATGGGTTTTATACGCATGACCCCCGCCTCCGAGCGCGATCAAACCCAGCAGGAACTGATTACCATTCTCGGTAAAAAATTCGCCACTATTCCCGGCGTTAAGGCCTTTCCCGCACCCATTCCCAAAATGGGCGGCCAACGCGGTGAGCCCCTGCAATTTGCCATTAACGGCCCCAACCTGAACGAGGTCGCCCGCCTCGCCTATCAACTCGAAGAGCGACTATCGTCAGTGGATGGCATGGGCTACATCGATCTCGATCTCAACCTGGCCCTGCCCCAGTATCAGTTGCGCGTCGATAGCACTCGCGCTGCCGACCTGGGCTTTTCCAGCCGAGATATTGCCGAGGCGGTTAACGTGATGATTGGTGGCATGGATGTCGCCAAATTCAACGATGACCCCGGCGATGGTGAGCGCTACGATGTGCGCCTTAAAGCGGCTGACGGTTTCTTTCAGTCAGCTGACGACCTCAACCGTATTTACCTGCGCTCCCGTACCGGCACGATGATCCGTATCGATACCGTTGCCCATCTCGAAGAAACCTTGGGACCAGCATCAATTTCACGACTCGATCTACGTTACTCAGCGCCTTTTTACGGCAAGCCCGAACTACCCCTGGCCGAAGCTATCGACACTGTCAGACAGTTGTCCGACGAAATTCTACCGGTTGGCTACAGTCTGGCCTTTAAAGGTCAGGCTGAGGAATTCGGCAAAACTGCCAGCAATATGATCTTCGCCTTCACCCTGGCAACAATCTTGCTGTACATGGTGTTGGCCAGCCAGTTCAATTCGTTTTTGCAGCCTTTAATTATTATGACGGCTCAACCCCTGGCCATGATTGGCGGCATCGCCCTACTCTGGATGACCAATAACACCTTGAATACCTATTCAATGATTGGCCTGGTATTGCTGGTGGGGTTGGTGGCCAAAAACGCGATTCTGCTGGTTGACCTGACCAACCAACGGCGCAATGAGGGAAAATCCATCAACGAAGCTTTAATCGACGCTTGCCCGATTCGCCTGCGCCCGGTGTTGATGACCTCCTTCACGGTTATTCTCGCCATGCTACCGGCAGCAATGGGCTTTGGTGCCGGACACGAAACCAACGGCCCTCTATCCGTTGCTGTGATTGGTGGCATGCTGTCATCTACCCTGCTAACGCTAGTCGTCGTGCCAGCCGTTTACTCCATTTTGGAAGGTTTTCTCGAAACGATTAAAAACCGCCTGGCCACGAGAGCACTCGCCAAACAGGCACCAAAATAAGCAGCGCCTTTTAATCTCCTTCCCCTTAATTAAAATCTGCGTGGACGCTGACACTTGTCAGCCCCGCGCAGAATGTTGCACTATCTCACCACAACGAATTCCACGTTGCTCAACCCCGATACTGACACCCCTTAGCATCTGCTAAGCACTACCAAAAGGCCGATCCCATGCGATTTGACAGCGTCAATTACGAAACCCAAGGCAGCACTGCCATTATCACTTTCGACGAACCCGACAAACTCAATGCTCTGAGCAAAGGAATTTTGTCCGGTTTTTGCAAGGCACTAGATCAAGCACGCGATGATGACAATATCCGCGTGATCGTACTGACCGGGGCTGGCGAAAAATCATTCTGCGCCGGTGCCGATATCAGTGGTTTCGAATTCACCCCCACTTATGCCAAAAACTTTATCGACAAGGTGCTCGACATCCTCGCCTTGCCGGAACAAATCAACAAACCCGTTATCGCCGCTGTTAATGGTTACGCTTTCGGTGGCGGTTTTGAAATTTCCATCGCCTGTGATTTTATTATCGCCTCTGAGCGGGCTGTTTTTTCAGTCCCCGAAATTCAGCTCGGCCTGCTACCCGGCTTTGCCATCGCCCGCCTCAACAAACTGATTGGCCGCCAGCAAGCCAAATACATCAGCATGACTGGCGTTAAGCTCAGCCCTGAAGAAGCGAAAGATATGGGCCTAATATTAAAAGTGGTGCCCCATGATCAACTCTTACAAGAAGCCTTTGCACTGGCCGACGAGCTGGCCAGCAAGCCGCAAATGGCGATACGCTATGCCAAGTCGATCTACAACCGCGAACTCGGCGGCGACGACCTGACTTACGCCAAAGATGCAATGCCCTTCCTGCTTCTCGATGAAGACACCAAAGAAGGCATTACTGCCTTTAGAGAAAAACGTAAGCCTGTCTTTAAATAGTTTGCATTTGTACTCCAACAACGCTGTATTGATGGAGTACTCGCCTGACGCGCTCACAGTGGCCGGAAAACCTCATGTCAAGTGAGCGCGGACAGTTTTCTTCCCGCTTCGGTTTTATTACCGCAGCGACCGGCTCGGCAGTCGGGCTGGGTAATATCTGGGGCTTCCCCACCCAAACAGCCTCCCACGGCGGCGGGGCTTTTGTACTGGTTTATCTCGTCCTCACCTTCCTACTCGCCTACCCCGCATTAATGGCGGAGCTGATCATCGGTCGCCATACCCGACACAATATGGTCGGTGCCCTGCCCCAGTTAACCACCCGGCCTGCTCTGAAAGCAATCGGTCGAGCCACGGGCCTCTACGGGGTATTGATTGCCAGCTTAATTCTCAGTTTTTACGCCATTGTCGCCGGCTGGTTGATGGCACAGGTACCCGCCGCGCTGGTGAACATCACGGGCCAACTCACAGACACAAACTGGTTTGCCCAGTCCAGTCTGATTCGCGATAGTCTTTTTTGCGCACTGTTTTCCGTACTCACCGCCGCCATCGTCGCCCGTGGTGTCAAAGACGGTATTGAACGCTGGTCAACGCGGCTGATGCCCGCCCTTGTGTTACTCATGCTCGGTCTGGTCGCCAGCGTACTCACCCTGCCCGGCGCGATGGAAGGGCTACGTCTTTATGTTGTCCCCGATTTCGGCCTTATCACCGACCCCGGCCTGCTCACCAGCGCCATGGGGCAAGCCTTTTTCTCGCTCTCCCTTGGTGTTGGCACCATGCTGGTTTATGGTTCCTACGTGAGTAAAACCGACAACCTGCCGCTCACCGGCGCCTATGTTGCACTGATAGATACCGGCATCGCCTTTCTCGCTGGCCTACTGATTATTCCCGCTATGTTCGTCGCCCAGCACCGGGGTATCAAAATTTACAGCAGCGAAAACACTCTGATTGCCGGGCCCGATTTAATCTTACAAACGCTGCCTGAGCTGTTTAATTCACTCGGCTTTGTCGGCGCTTTTATTGGTCTAATTTTCTTTTTATTATTAAGTATTGCTGCGCTGACCTCATCAATCTCAATGCTTGAAGTGCCCGTTACCTTTGCACTAGAGCAATTTAAAATCAGCCGCTCCCGCGCCACCGGACTTGTCGCCAGTGTCATCTTCAGTATCAGCCTGTTGATTTTATTTAACTTCGAGCAACTATTTGGCGCGGTGATTACCGCCACCACCAAATACAGCCAGCCACTGCTCGGTGTTTTTCTCTGCGTATTCGCCGGCTGGGTCTTACACCGCGACAAGTTACTCGGCGAAATAAGCGAAGGCTTCACTGATGTAGAAAAAAGCCTGTTCTGGAAAATCTGGCCGGGCTATATCCGCTTTATTTGCCCCCTACTTATTACCATTATGTTCGTACAACACATAGTAAACTAGTGAACAATTGTAACTACAAAAAAACATTATTTTTGGTAGTTACAATTTCTCAACCAAATTTCGAGCAACTTCTTCAACCACTAACTGAAAGGTTACTGGTTTTTCCGTAGATGTATCGTCGGAATAATTAAGTTCTTCCGTTCCCTCCCAAACAATCGCACCATTCATACTATCCCATACTTGTAAAAACAGGCGAACATTCGCATGTTTGGTCTGAATCATGCGCCAACCTAACATGCCGAAGCGCCCTCTGGAGCCCTGTTCGAACCCCGAAAGCTTCAACTGGACAAGATAGCGCACCCCCGATACATCCCCTATCTTCCGGAGAGAAGACCGTTTAAAAATGCCTGTGTCTCTATAGTCGATATACATCTGCTTATATTCGTCGGCAAGACCTTCTTGATTAATGGCACTTAAGGTTTCAGGCAAGCTTATCACGCGAATATCAGACCTTTTTTCTTTCAGCACTCGAGAGAATATAAAAGCCAAACTTTGAATATCTTGCTCACGCCCGGTCACGGTTGAAGGCGTGATGAAGCCTAAACCATATTTCTCCAAATCGCCTGCAGCCAACGCAATATTGTCAAACTTAACTGACGCGTGAATTTCGTTTCTAGCACAGCCTGCATTCACAGTAAAAAGTAAGGCAAGAACACTGACCAGCAGCGGTGAAGAAAATACCGGTTTAAAGATTATATGCGGCAAATTGATCTCCTTTTAAACTCCATTTATCGATATTTATTATGTCGTCGTAGCACTCTATAAAAAAAGACAATGTTTATGCAACTTATGATTATAAAATTATCATTATTTGTCGTTGCCATCAGGTCTCTTTCAAGTTCAGGAAACCATCTTTGTTTCCTATTTGAAGCAGATCAAGTAAAAACCTAAAGCGAAACCCTCTCATATTTCCGCTACCGTTTGCAATAATAACCACTAACTGTTTCAGCACAACCCCCAACAACAATAATTTAGAGGGCAAGTTTCGGTGAATTTACGCGATACTGAAGGATTAATACTGGCGAAGAAATTAGCTCCCCACTGCGGTGTCATGATGGTAAAAGGCAAACTCGGCATCATGGCCGATATGGGCTGGACCATGAAGATCTGCGCTAACTCAAATCCGATATTATTTTCTGCTCTATTTGAGCCCCCGGCCAAACTGGGCCTCTCTCACGCAAGCCCGCTTATCACTGCATCGCCAAGGCTTATACGGGTTTTCATCAATAATCGCTGGCACTGGTGAAGCGCCACATATGCCACTGCCCTGTATTGAAAGCGTTAGCACAGATACCTTTACCATCGGTGCGGGACTCTCTGAAACGCTCTGATGTAGGAATCAACGCCCTCAAAGGGTACTGGAATATTAGCTGAAGGGCCGTATTAATGGCTAAAAAACCCAAAAATAACGACACTAGAAAACCTTCAGACCTTAACTGTATATTGGCTCATCTTCATACAGATTAACCCATGGTGCTTTTTCTGGAGTGAACACCTGAATTTGTGGTGCTAACTCGTCTGTATAGTTTTCGAGTAATCCGAGGGCTAAAACCACCTCATTTGGGAAGTGTTTTCTATTGATAAGGTAAGCAGTACATCCACATTGCGAACAAAAATACTTAGTCGATTTTTCTTCATCTTCATACACCGTTACAAAATCGTTACCAGCAGTTATTGAGTGCTGATCAGATGGCACCATAGCCCAGGTACTATAGTCTGAGCCCTGAAGTTTTCTACAGTTTTCACAGTGACATTTCACCACCGTTTTTACGGGCAAAGTAAACTCCCAGCGCACTGTTCCGCAATGGCAACGGCCATTTATTGTCTTCAATTTACAACTCCCTTGGAATACATCTGCTCAGTAACAAGCATGGACGAGGTAACATACTGCATTCTTATTTATACAATAAAACCTGTCAAAATCATGTCCAAGTATAAAAGCACACAGGAGAAGATTTATTCAACATAACCCTCAGGATTCTGACACTGCCAGTGCCAGCTATCTTTCATCATTTGCGGCAAGCTCTGCTCTGCCTGCCAGCCAATTTCCCGCTGCGCTTTACTGGGTTCGGCCCAACAGGCAGGAATATCACCGGGGCGGCGGGCCGCTATTTTATAGGGCACTTTAGCACCCGTTGCCGCCTCGAAAGCTTTGATCATTTCCAGTACAGAGTAGCCCTCCCCGGTGCCCAAATTCCAAGTGTGGCAGCCAGTATCATTATTCTCATCAAACAAATACTGCAGCGCTTTGACATGGCCGGCGACAAGGTCGACGACGTGAATATAGTCGCGTACCCCAGTGCCATCGGGGGTCGGGTAGTCATCGCCATAAACGGTTAGCTCCGCTTGCTTACCCAGCGCCACCTGCAACATATAGGGCAGTAAATTATTGGGGATGCCATTAGGCGCTTCGCCGATCATGCCGCTGGGGTGAGCGCCAACCGGATTAAAATAGCGCAGCAAACCTACCTGCCAAAACGCTTTATCGCTGAGTTGATCGGCCACCGCCAAATCGCGGAATACATCTTCCACCATTTTCTTTGATGTGCCGTAGGGGTTGGTGGTTTGCAGGGGGAAGGATTCGTCGATGGGCACCGCATGGGGTTCGCCGTAAACCGTTGCCGAAGAACTGAAAATAATACGGCCGACACCGTAGCGCTGCATCGCCTCGCAGAGGGCAAGCGTTCCGGCAACATTGTTTTGGTAGTACAGCAGTGGATTAGCGCAGGATTCGCCCACCGCTTTTAAACCGGCGAAATGCATCACCGCATCGATTGAGTACTGGGTAAAGAGCCTATCGAGGGTTGCGACATCACAAATATCGTCTTCGATAAAATCAAAAYCTTTACCGGTTATGGTTTTCACTCGAGCCATAGACAGGGRCGAGCTATTGACCAGATTATCGACCACCACAATYTKATARCCCGCATCGAGCAGGGCAACACAGGCGTGGCTRCCGATATAACCCGCRCCRCCGGTGACTAATACTGTTTTGTTTCCGTWCATTGATAYGCTCTTCCTGTAACYAAGTAGCRCTGYACRTGAGNKYMWGTGCTTTGRCCCGCTRATAATAAAATCRYMARYKCYAAATTRTATTACAATNCCCNCCTYKCTCCGAGCGGAGATAATGCTTGAAAAGCCAATACAACTCACAACCATTCACAAGRGAAGGGATAACACTGGGAATGAGCGCTAAAACTCTCTTTATTACCGGCGGCGCAGGCTTTATCGGCTCCGCTCTGATCCGCTACCTGATCGCCGAAACACCCTGCCGCGTGGTCAATGTCGACAAGCTCACCTACGCGGGCAATCTCGAATCCCTCGCCTGTATCGCCAACCACGAGCGCTATCATTTCGAGCGGGAAAATATTTGCGATGCGGCCGCGATGACTCGCCTCATCACCCACTATAAGCCCGACGCCATTATGCACCTGGCAGCTGAAAGCCACGTCGATCGTTCCATCAGCGGCCCCGCTGCGTTTATCGAAACCAATATAAACGGCACCTTCACCCTGCTCGAAGCGGCACGGCAGTATTGGGATGGCCTGGAAGACGAGCCCAAAGCAGCCTTTCGCTTCCACCATATTTCCACCGATGAAGTTTACGGTGATCTTGAACCCGGCCTGCTATTTACCGAAGACACGGCCTACGCACCCAGCTCGCCCTATTCCGCCAGTAAAGCAGCGTCCGACCATTTAGTGCGCGCCTGGCAGCGCACTTATGACTTTCCGGTGCTCATCACTAATTGCTCCAATAATTATGGCCCCAACCACTTTCCTGAAAAGCTTATTCCGCTGATGATTCTCAATGCCCTGGCGGGCAAGCCTTTGCCCATTTATGGCGACGGCCAACAAATTCGCGACTGGCTTTATGTGAAAGACCACGTTCGCGCACTGTATTGCGTACTGACCACGGGGCAGGTTGGCGAGACCTACAATATCGGCGGCCATAATGAAAAGACCAATCTCGAGGTGGTCACCACGCTTTGTCAGATACTCGAACAACTGGCGCCCGATAAACCCGCTGGCGTGACGAACTACATCGACCTCATCACCTATGTCACCGATCGTCCCGGTCACGATCTACGCTATGCCATCGACGCCAGTAAAATACAGCGCGAGCTGGGCTGGCAGCCGCAGGAAACCTTCGACAGCGGTTTACTGAAAACGGTCGAGTGGTACATCAACAATACTGCCTGGCTTGAAAACGTCAGCAGCGGCGCCTATCAGCAATGGATGGAAACGCACTATGAGGACTAATATTCTCCTGCTCGGTGCCGACGGCCAGGTGGGCTGGGAGTTACGCCGCGCACTACTCAGTGTCGGTAAAGTCACCGCCATCACCCGGCAAGATTGTTCGCTCACCGACAAGGCGGCTGTTAGCGCTCTGGTTGCCAGCCACCAACCCGACATTATTGTCAATGCCGCCGCCTACACCGCCGTTGACTTGGCCGAGAGCGAAAGCGAGCAGGCCTATGCCCTCAACCGAGACCTGCCCGCCCTGCTTGGCGAACTGGCCCAGCAGCGGGATATTCTCGTGGTCGACTATTCCACCGACTACGTTTTTGACGGCAGTAAAAACGAGCCCTATTTCGAACACGACATCACTGCACCGGCTAATATTTATGGTGCCAGCAAACTGGCGGGCCTGCAGGCTTTACAAGCTAGTGGCTGCCGGCATTTAGTATTTCGCGTTAGCTGGGTTTACTCGGCGCGGCGCGGCAACTTCATTAAAACCATTCTTCGATTGGCTGCTGAGCGCGATGAATTAAGTATTGTCAGCGATCAGATTGGCAGCCCCACACCGGCCAGTTTGATTGCCGATGTCACCGCCAACTGCTTAGTACTGCTCGCCGCCGGTATCGGCAAGGAAGGGGTTTATCATTTAGCACCCGTAGGACAAACCAGCTGGCATGGCCTGGCAGAGGAAGTAGTCCGCCATGCGCAAACGCTGGGTATGCCCCTCAAAATCAAACCTGTAGACATCAAACCGACACCGACTTCAGGTTACCCTACCCCGGCCCAGCGACCCGCAAATTCAGTGATGAATACTGGCAAACTGACACGTACTTTCCAGTTACACTTGCCCCACTGGCAGACACCACTGGAACACCTGTTGCGGGAACTCAGTACAAGCGCTTAACCGGGCTGGCAATAAAGTAAAACAAGGAACGAACAGGACATGAGTCAACGTAAAGGCATTATTCTCGCCGGTGGTTCGGGCACACGCCTCTATCCCATCACCCAGGTTATCTCCAAACAGCTACTGCCCATCTACGATAAGCCGATGATTTACTATCCCCTGTCGACACTGATGCTGGCGGGCATAAAAGATATTCTGCTGATTTCCACCCCACAGGACACGCCGCGCTTCGAGCAATTGCTCGGCGACGGCAGCCAGTGGGGCTTAAATATTCAGTACGCCGTTCAGCCATCACCCGATGGGCTCGCCCAGGCCTTTATTATTGGCAAAGAATTTCTCGGCAATAGCCCTTCGGCTTTAATTCTGGGAGACAACTTGTACTACGGCCACAACCTCAGCCAACTGCTACAACGCGCCAATGCAGTGGAAAGCSGCAGTACGGTGTTTGCCTATCCGGTACACGACCCCGAGCGCTACGGCGTGGTTGAATTTGACTCTACTGGAAAAGCGGTGAGCATTGAAGAAAAGCCGACCGAGCCGAAGTCCCGTTATGCAGTAACAGGCCTGTATTTTTACGATAACCAGGTGGTCGATATTGCCGAACAGATCAAACCTAGCCCTCGAGGCGAGCTGGAAATTACCGACGTCAACCAGGTCTACCTCGACAAGCAGCAGCTGAATGTTGAAAACCTCGGGCGTGGCGCTGCCTGGCTCGACACCGGCACCCACGAGTCCCTGCTGGAAGCCTCAAGCTTTATTAAAACCATCGAAACCCGACAAGGTCTAAAAATCGCCTGCCTCGAAGAAATCGCTTATCGCATGGGTTATATCGATGCCGCGCAAGTTGAAAAGCTAGCCGAACCCCTGAAGAAAAACGGCTACGGCCAATACCTGCTGCAAATTTTGAAAGAAGATATTTTTTAACCCGCTGTTAAAAGCAAAAGTCGAAAATAATCACTGTCAATAAGGTCGCCAATGGACGTTGAACAAACAGAAATACCCGAAGTACTGCTGATTAAACCCGCTGTTTACGGTGATGAACGGGGGTATTTTAAGGAAACCTATCACCAGCAGCGTTACGCTGACCTGGGTATTAAGGGCAACTTTGTGCAGGACAATGTGTCCTTCTCCAGCCGGGGTGTACTGCGCGGCCTGCACTACCAATGGCCCAACCCCCAGGGCAAATTACTGTATGTACTGCAGGGTGAGATTTTTGATGTCGCCGTGGATATTCGCGCTGACTCCCCCACCTTTGGCCGCTGGGTGGGACGCTTTTTATCCTCTGACAATCACCATCAGTTGTGGATACCTGAGGGCTTTGCCCACGGTTTTCTGGTCACCAGTGAAACGGCATTAATCACCTATAAATGTACCGACCTCTACCACCCCGCAGACGAAGGTTGTGTGCAGTGGGACGACCCGAGCATTGGCATTGACTGGCCGCTGGATAAAATTGACGGTGCGCCTGCTCTGTCGGGCAAAGATCAACAGGGCAAGTCGCTCGCCGACTCAATCCTTAAAAGCTAATGTTAACAATCACTCATCCGGCAACTCTTTAAGCCCGCAACCGCTACCAAAGGCTCTATCGCTCAATATGCAAAATACTCGCAGCCCCAATAGCCTCCGCCGCCCCACGCTCACTCGTGGCCTTGCGGGCTGGTATCTACCCAATGCCATACCGCGCAATGCCTATATTGAGCTCGACGCCATGCTGGCCGGCTTAAACACTTCGATGAACACCGATACCCATGCCGGCAATGTGTATTCCTGTGCGGCAACGGACAGGCTGTACTCCCTCAGTGACACCAGTGAAGACCGGGGTATGGTCGCTATTATTGGCCACCCCCAGTGGAAAAATGCACGCCTTGCCACCCTGGCTGCAGAGTCATGCCATAGCGCGGCACTCGCTGCGGCCTATCGTCAAGACAGCGACAACTTTCTCAAGCAACTCGGCGGCAACTTCGCCTTTGTGATTATTGATAGTGCTAAAAACACGGTGCTTGCAGGAGTCGATCGCCTCGGCCATTTTCCGCTGTACTATTCTCAGCCAAACAGCCCTCAAACAAAAAGCGCCCAGCCCAATAACACGCAAGACAGTGGCCTGGTATTTGGCTCATCGGCCAGCGCAGTGCTGGCCCATAGCGGCATCGAACGCAAAATTCAGCCCCAGGGCATTTACGATTTTATTTATTTTCACATGGTGCCCAGCCCGGTTTCTATCTACCAAGGTCTGGCCAAACTACCCGCCGCCCATTACCTGAAATACAGCAAGGGCAAAATAGAGATACTCAACTACTGGCAGCCGCGCTTTTCAGAAACATCAGACAAGAGTTTTCGCGCCATGGCCAAAGAGCTGCGGCCCCAGCTTAAGTCTGCCGTCGGCCGTGCCATCACAGACTACAGCACCACTGGCGCCTTTCTCAGTGGAGGACTCGATAGCTCGAGCGTCACTGGTATGCTCGCCGAACTCAGTGAACACCAGGCCCGTGCCTACTCCATCGGCTTTGCCGCCGAAGGCTATGACGAAATGGCCTTTGCCCGCATTAGCGCGAAAAAATTTGGCGTTAAACTCAATGAGTACTACGTCACCCCCGACGATGTCGTCGACGCCCTGCCCGATATCGCCACCAGTTACGATGAACCCTTTGGCAATTCTTCAGCTCTGCCCGCCTACTTTTGCGCCAAACTGGCCGCCGAAGATGGTATTAAATGCCTGCTCGCCGGTGACGGTGGTGATGAAATATTTGCTGGCAATGAACGCTACGCCAAACAGGACGTATTTGAGGCTTACCACAAAATACCGGGGGCGGTGCGCAGCCACTTTATCGAACCGCTAACCCAGGCACTGCCCAATCAAATAGCTCTGGCCGCCAAGGCGAAAAGCTATATCGATCAGGCCAATGTGCCCCTGCCCGACCGCCTGCAAAGCTATAACTTTCTCAATCGCCACCGCCCGGAAGAAATATTCTCCAGCGACTTTCTCGCCCAGATAAACACCGCTTCACCCGCCGCCCTGCAACAGCAGGTTTACCAACTGCCGCCCGATGCCTCAACCCTCAACCGCATGCTTTACCTCGACTGGCAATTCACCCTGGCCGACAACGACCTGCGCAAGGTCAACCACATGTGCGCAGTCGCCGGTGTAGACGTAAGCTACCCCATGCTCGATGACGAACTCATTGCCTTTGCCTGCCAGATACCCGGCGAATGGAAAATAAAAGGTAAAAACCTGCGCCACTTTTACAAGAAAGGCCTGCACAACTGGCTACCCGACGAAACCATCAATAAGAAAAAGCAGGGCTTTGGCCTCCCCTTCGGCGTGTGGATGCAAAGCCACCAGCCCCTGCAAGAAATGGCCTACGACAATTTACTCAAGCTGAAAAAGCGACAATGGCTGAACCCGGCCTTTATTGATGAACTGATCGACCTGCACCGCAACGGCCATGCGGCCTATTACGGTGAGTTAATTTGGGTGTTGACGGTATTGGAATTGTGGCTGGATGAACACTTTCAAAGCCACTTAAAAAGCTGATTTATTGTTAACAATAAATCAGCTGGGTCTAGTAACTCTATATTTGGTTTTACGGAGCTGGAGCTGAAGCTGAAGCTGGCGCCGAGCAATCCCCCAAAGACCCCAAGGTTCCACTGGCAACTTCTGAGTTACCATTACAAAAGAAATAAGTCGTTCCAACTTTATGTAAGGTCCAGGTATAAGCTCCCCCAGTTCCATAATCATAAGTGACATCATGAGCTTTAGTAGACCACGTGCCGATCTTCACAGCAGGGTCAACCGCAGTACCGGCTCCAACTTTCCACAGCTCACCAGAAGTCCCTGAGCCGCAATGGGATTCTTTCCAGTTTTCTCCGCTACTAGAGGCATCCACAGACTGTCCTGCTAAAACAGATGCCTGTACTTTTGTATTACTGTCACAATTAGCAAACGCATTAACCGTACCAACTGCTAAAACCATACCTGCAAACATTATTTTTTTCATAACATACTCCCTACGTGAATTTGCCTATCAAATCGCTCGTCTTTCACTGGCGATGAATTACTTACCTGCTCTGCGCTCTGCGCTCAGCCACGCCCTTCGATTTAAACGGTGCTACCGGCTTAACTCCAAACAGTAATACCACACAGAATGCCATTAAATAAAACAACATCGAGCTACGCGCCGCATCCATAGTACTGCCCAACAAGCCCACAGTAAATAAAGCGGCAAAAGCAGCGGCGAATGCACTTGCTTGAATATCACCCCGTAGCAAGGGGCGATATAACACTCGCGCTAAAACCAATAACAGTAAGGCCAACAATATCAAACCCAATATGCCCTGAGCAAAATAAACTTCGACCCATTGCTGATGAATATGCCAGGCAAGATCCTGATCCGTCACAAATAACCAGTGTTTAAGCCCCTCGCCAAAACCACCATTCTCAAGCAAGTCAGAGCCATCAGCCATTGTCAGCCGTAGATCGGTGATTTCGATAGCACCACTGGCGATGTGCAGAGAAAGCTTCACCGGGCGCGAGGGCCACAAACCAGCACCCATATCAGCAGAGTCCATAACGAGCACCTCCTCTCGCCACTGCTTTGTCAGCCCCTCGGCATTCACAGACTGGCTCGTACAGCCAAAGGAGTACAACAGTGCCTTTTCACAAATAAAAACACTCAAGGCAGGGCTAGGGGCTGCAGTAGAGCTATAGCCAGGCTGTCGAATACGCAGTGACAATTGGTAGTGCTGCTGTGGCGAAATATCGATCCGCTGCTCAAGATAGGCCGTCTTGCCCGCCCTCAAAAGTAAGTAGTTTGTTCCCGCCTGTTGTTTAAGCTGGTAGCTACTCGACAGCTCATTTTCGCCTGCATATAAGAGATGATTAACAGGATACTGCCCAAAACCCTCTCCCACCACTTTGCTCAACACACCACCGTCCATCAGCCCAATGGCCTGCTGCCAATGCTGGAGCCTAAAACTAAAGTCATCCGCCGAACGCGCCAGTCGATATTGAGCAAAACCGCTGGTCAGTAGCGGGGTGAGAACGGCCATGGCCACAAGGCCAACCCCCATCAACAAGGCCATTTTTTTAAGCGCTGAAAGCCTGCCTACCACTCTGAGCCAGCCCACGAATACCATCACAGAACCCAGAGCCAGCGCGACGTACCCAACGCGAGAGAAAGTCACAAACATGGCGTAAACAGCCATCGCTATCGCCACCGAACCCAGGGCTTTTAACAACCAGCGGCGCTGGCCCAGTGTTACTACTAGCAGTGCCGGAAAGGAAAAGGCGACAAAGGCTTCTATGTAGGCACCCCCCGTGCGCATACTGGAAAAAGTACCCGTTACCCGAAAGACATTATCGAAATCAGTCAGGCCGACAAAAGCGTAGCGCTCGGCGATCACCACCAGCGAGAGTAAAAACAAACCCGCACTCAAGCTCCACAGTAAGTAGCGACGGGCCTGTTCCAGCTGATCCGCCCCGGTTCGCCGAACCACCGGCACCAGCAACAGCGCCCACAACAAACCCTTGCCCACCATCCATGCTTCCACTGGCGAATGTGAGCCCGGCTGACGCAAACCCCCATCACTCAACAGGGGCCACAGCGGAGGCAAAACAGCAACCAGCCAACTGAACCACAGTAGACCCAGCACCAGTGGCAACAAAGGGCTTGGCCAGTTCAAGGGCGGCTGGCGCATAACTCGCAGACTACTGACCAGCAAAGTCACCAGCACAAAAAGATCAAATTCATCCAGCAGCAAGCGCCCCGTGTGCTGGCTTAAATCGAACAGCGGCAAGAGCAAGGGAATCACAAACAACCACGACAAGGGGCGACGCCACAACAGAGCAGCGTAGGCCAGCAAGGCAAACGCCAAAAGCGGCGCGAGTACTGGATAGCGATACAAACCAAAACCGAGACACAGAGCCAGGGGCAGTGCATAGAGAAAATGCGGCGCAGATACAGAGCCAGCCGCCGTCGCAGGGCGAGGGGCAACTCGCTCAGTCGCTGCATCGGCACTCATGGCTGCAACTTTACTGTCGCCATCGACAGCAATATCAACATCATCGTCAGAATCGACAACACGCTCAAAATCAATATCGGCAAGCACTGGGCTTGATGAAGACGCTTCGGCCTTTTCCACCAGTGCGCCCTCTAACCAGCGCATAAACAAATAGGTCGACACAGCAGCAACTGCTGCGATCAACAAATTGGTAAAGTCAGGGTGTTTTGACGGAGCCAGCACTTTACCCAACTCAATAAGCAGTGCAAGCCCCACCGCCGCCAGAGCCGTTACTCGCACGACCCCCTTGTGAGGATTGAAAGCACCTGCGGCTCTGGCGACCCTTTTCGCTCGCTGTAAGCGCCCCGCCCAAATTGCCAGACCCACCGGCATATACATCGCCATATTCGCCAACAGACTCGCCATCGCCTCTGGTTCAGTCGAATAATAATGATAGTAAAAAGGCATCACACGAACATCAGCAAGACTTACAGCGAACAGCGACAGGGAATACCAAGCCTCATTAAACCAGCCCGCCAAGAAAGCCAGGGCAAGAAAATAAGGCACAAGGAGCCAACGTGAAAGCGCGTCAATAAAACGGGCAAGAAAGCCAACACCCAAACGTCTCAAAAGATGACCGAGTAATACACCCGCCGCCAGACCACCCGCACGCACCAGCACGGAAAGCCCCTGACTCACACCCGAGGCTAAAAATAACTGAAGCAACTCAAGGCTGCCACCCAGTACAGCACCGACAATAAAGGCCCTTTGCAGCCCCCCTTTTTTGTCCAGGCTCAAATCAGGATAAGCCAATGCAGCCAGCACCCCCAAGGGCACTATGGCCACTCCCTCGCCCAGCAAACGGGCTAGTGAACGCAAGACAGAAGATCCATCACCCGCCAGAAATAACCCATAATGGCCCGAGTCTAACTTCCACTCCAGCTCATCGAGGGAAAGCACAATATCAAAGGGAAACAGGGACTGAGCAAGGTAAAACAAGCCATAAACACTTAACACCGCGACGATGGATTGATGCCCGCCCTGGCGGAAGGACTGCAACAAGTGCAGCAGCCAATTCCTGACAAATAGCCACAAAGCGATACCGAAAATACCACCCAGAGTTTCAGCGATTAAGTCATTAATAGACACCGTGCGCGGTGCGAAAAAGATTTGCGTAAATTCAACAACAGTCGCAATGGCCAGCATCAGCGCCAACACCACGGGCAAAACCAAATAATGCGCGGCTTTTATACGGCCCGCCCCGCCAAGCCAAAGACAGGCTAAAAACGACAGGGGAATATAAAGCACAATATTGGCGATCCAGTCAGCCCGCGAGGCAATGCCCAGGGCGAGATAGGGAATAGCGGCAAACTTGGCCACCGCCTCATCAAAACTGTGGGCACGGTATTCAAAGGGAATAAGGCTGCCGTAAACAACAAAGAGCAGATAGCCTAGAAAGCCCCAGAAAATATACCTGCGATTTAACATTTAGTCGCCACTCTTAAAACCCTCCCTGCCCTCAAGCCAACAAATATCCGCACAACGTATCATCCAGCAAAGCCCCTTTGCTACAATATCCGTAATTTAAATTACGCTGCTTTTGTGCAGCAGACCGCCAGGCGGTGGTTAAACAAGGGAAGTGCATGTACTCAAAAATTGTCAGAAACCTGCTCTTCCCTCTGCACGAAAAAATAATGAAGCGCCCCACTTTCAGCTTCGCAGCTGATCTTGAAAAAACCCAGTGGCTCTCTCGCGATGCCCTTGAACAACTTCAGCTCGACAAACTAAAAGCCCTGCTTAACATCGCTGTTGCGCACTCGCCCTGGCATACCGAGCGTATTCGTGACGCACAAATCCCTTTGGGTGCTAGCCAAACACCGACCTTTGCAGACCTCGCTCGCCTGCCCACTATGGACAAAAGCGATGCCCAAAGCCATCGTGACCAAATAGCCTGGCCCGGCGTACCCGGCGGTGGCAGCTTATACAATACGGGCGGCTCCAGCGGTCAGCCGCTCATCTTCTACTACGGTAAAGAACGGCAAGCCTCCGATGCTGCCAACAGAATTCGTGCACGACGCTGGTGGGACGTTGATTTCGGTGAAAGAGAGGTCTTCCTCTGGGGCGCACCCGTTGAGCTGGCTAAAACAGATCGCATCAAGCAGTTTCGCGATCGACTGATGAATCAACTGCTGCTCAATGCCTTTGAGATGTCAGCCAAAAATATGGGGCTTTATGCCCACGCTATCGAAAAATTCCAGCCGACCTGTATTTATGGCTACGCCAGCAGCTTAACCCTCTTTGCCAACTATTTAGAAACAAACGGAAAAACACTGCACCTTCCTCAATTAAAAGCCGTATGCACCACAGGCGAACCCCTCTACCCCAACCAGCGTACCGCGATTAAACGCGCCTTTGGAGTTCCGGTCGCTAATGAATATGGCAGCCGAGACGCCGGATTTATCGCCCACGAAAGCCCCGAGGGTCAAATGCTCGCCTCCAGCGAAACGATGATTCTGGAAATTCTCGATGCCAATGGCCAGGCCGTCGCCCCAGGGCAAACCGGCGAAGCGGTAATTACCGGCCTGCACTCCCAGGCTCAGCCCTTTATCCGCTATCGCACCGGCGACATGCTCAAAGCCAGCGCCGAACACTGCAAAGCCGGGCGCAGCTTACACGTCATTGACGAAGTAGTCGGTCGCTCCACCGATTTCATCATCGCTGCCGATGGCACCATCATGCACGCCCTGGCCGTCATTTATGTCTTGCGCGCCATTGAAGGCATGGGCGAATTCAAAATTATCCAGCACAGCACCACCGAACTCGAAGTACAGTTCGTACCCGCCGATGAGTACGCTAACGACAGCCGCTGGCAACAAATGGCCGAACAGGCCATCACCGCCCAACTCAAACAACGCCTGGGCCAAAGCACCGAAATCATTTTAAATAAAAGGGGTAGCATTCCAGCGGAGAAATCTGGCAAGCACCGCTATGTAGTGAGCCATGTGGCACTACCC
The DNA here is from genome assembly GCA_002746135.1 of Cellvibrionales bacterium. Lineage (GTDB taxonomy): Bacteria > Pseudomonadota > Gammaproteobacteria > Pseudomonadales > Porticoccaceae > Reddybacter. Next base: position 48,256 of record NVWE01000002.1, read on the forward strand.
GCTGGCTATACCGGCGAAGGCTAACTGAGCGATGAAAATTAGCGCCGTTATCCCCACCTACAACAATGCTGCTTTTATTACAGAGGCTATTGACAGCATTCTTGCGCAATCACATCCCGTCGACGAAATCATCGTTGTCGACGATGGTTCAAGCGACCACAGCGAAGCCCTGATTAAAGCAATAGCGCAGAAGACCGACAAGCTCACCTACATCAAACAACAAAACCAGGGTCCCTCCAGCTCGCGCAACCGGGGTATTGAAGCTGCCAGTGGCGACTGGATTGCTTTTCTTGACGCCGACGACCGCTGGCCTGAGGACAAAATTGCCCTGCAACTCGTCGCCCTTGAACGTGAACCCAGCCTGCAACTCATCGCCGGTGACATGGCAGAAACCGACGAGCAGGGCAATGTACTAATTGAATCTATGCTGGCAAAGCATCAGCTACTCAGCCAGTTTCAAACATTAAAAGGGCGGCCCCTCAATAATGCGCTCACCGCCCTGGTCAACAAAAACTTTATTCCCACCGGCACGGTACTGGTCAAACGCTCTGTGCTTATCGAGGCCGGAGGCTTCAACCCCGACATTCGCTTTGGTGAAGACCTTGAGCTTTGGGCCAAAATAGCCTGCCACCACCCCATCACCTGCCTGCCCCAGAGACTGATGTATCGCCGTCAACACGGTGCTAATGCCACGCAAAACACCGGCCCGATGCTKGAAGACCTGGTCAAAGTCATGACCTCAATTGGCCATTACGGCGCAGAGCAACTGCAACGGCAAGGTGTAAAACCCACAACATTGCTCGCCTCTGCCCTCACCGATCTTGGCTACTGGCACTTTAGCCAGGGCAACTACAGGCAAGCTCGAAACGTTTTTGCATCCAGCTTAAAAGTGCAAATCAGCAAACGCGCTTTTTTGTACGCCGCCACATGCCTGCTACCAAACGCCTTGATTAGAAAGCTAAAAACGCTGAAGTAACAAAACACCAACCCAGACCAGTGAACCCCCTAATAAAGCCATCGGTCACCATATTRAGAAAATAGGGAATGCAGACTGCTAAAATATCGCGCGCATATAATTTTGGGACATGACTTAAGGCAGACAATCCCATAGAATTCCGCGCAAGTTGCAATGATTTAAACGCTCATGGCAGTAAAGGGATGGGCATTGCACAACCACTAACAAGGAACTCGGGTGTTCAATTAAACCCAGACAGTAATAGCAATAATGCCAACGAACGCACCCAAAAAAATCCTCTACGTCGAAAATGGTATCGGCTACGGCGGCGCTATCATCTGCTTRCGGCAYCTGGTGAGAAACCTYGACCGCACRCGCTTCACSCCCATGRTCGTCACTGGYCGCACCGGCCCCCAATACCGRGAAATYRCCAACGAAGCYCAATGGCAACACATTCCCGATCGGCACATTGACATCGTTGGCGCCCACAGAAAAATAGACCCCATTGGCTGGATTGATAAAATCCCTGGCCTGCGCTTCATCGTTAACCAGGTGTTAGCCCGCGCCGACGACCTGTTCAATTTCCTGCCCTTTTTCCTCCACCTGCTGTACACCGCCTGGCGTTTTAAGGCCGACCTGATACACGCCAATAACGAACCCCTGTGTAATCGTGCCGCACTGTTAGTTGCCAAGGTTCTACGTATTCCGAGTGTTTGTCATGTGCGCGGCCAGCAAGACGGCAGCCGCCTGATGCAATGGGCATTTGGTCTGCCAGACCACTTCACCCCCGTATCGCACTGGGTATCGAAAAGCATTCAAGACAAGCTCGGTGTGCCAGAACAAAAAATTACCGTTATTTACGATGGGCTTGAACTCGATGGCCTCGACCCCACTATCAGCGGCACACCCTTCCGCGAGCAGCACTACATTGGCGAAAATGATTTTGCCGTCGGCCTCGTCGGTCTGCTGATCCCCTGGAAAGGGCAAGAAATATTTATCGATGCCGCCAAACAGCTAAAAAACAAAATCCCCAATCTGAAGATGCTCATCATCGGCGGCACACCTGACGACTGCGTTCCCTACGAAGCAATGCTCAAAAACCGCGTACGAGAAGAAGGCCTCAGCGACACCGTCATCTTCACCGGTCATGTCACCGACATGCCCGTGGTTTACAGTGGCCTCGACATTGTTGTCTCTGCCTCAACCGACCCCGAACCCCTGGGCACGGTAGTGATAGAGTCAATGGCTATGGGCCGACCACTAATAGGTCCCGGCCATGGTGGTGCAGCGGAAATGATAGAGCATGGCAAAACGGGCTTACTCTTTGCGGCAGGCAATGCTCAAAGCCTTGCTGGGGAAATCACCAGTTTTTACGAAGACAAAAACCTGAGAACAACGCTCGGTAACGCTGCACGCACCCACGCTCTTGAAACCTTTGCCGTGGCACAGCATGTCGATAGAATCTGTAACACCTACCAACACCTATTTAAGTCACAATAGCTACATGACGAATACCAAGAAAAAAGTACTCATCACGATATCCGGCGGCGGCTTTATGTGGCAGTCAAACTCTGTGTTACAAAACTTGCGCGGCAACAGCGAAGTGTCGATTATTGTCCCCAATGACACATTGCTCGTCATCAGTAAATTACAACTCGCCGAGCAACTGGGCAAAGAGAATATCTATCACGTAGAACCCGTTACGACGATTACAGACAAGCGATTACTAACAATACTTAAACGACTCAAACAAACTTTCAAGCAATGTCGAGAAATTATCAGCACTGTCGATCCAGACTATGTGGTTTGCATTGCCTCCTCCATTGCCATACCACTGTTTATCGCCGCTAAACTAAAGGGCAAAAAAACCGTATTTATTGAAAGCATCACCCGCGTACACAAGCCATCGTTGACGGGGAAAATACTGGATCGCACACGCCTTTGTAACAGACTCTATGTACAATGGCCTGAAGTTCAAAACCAGTACCGCCGTGCCATCTACAAAGGCACCATCATATGATTTTAGTAACAACCGGTAGCACAATGCCTTTCGACTCACTGGTTGCCGCCATCGACGAAGCGGTGAATCGAGCCGAGATCACCGAAAAAGTGATATGCCAAATTGGCAACGGCGGTTACCAACCCCAACACTGCGAACACTTTCGCTTTCAAGAGAGTATTGACCCACTGATTGACGAGGCAAGCCTGGTTATCACCCACGGCGGCACCGGCACGGTTACCGACCTTATAAAACGAGAAAAGCGTTTTATCGCTGTCGCAAACCCCATGGGGGCAGATAACCATCAGGTCGAATTTTTAGCCAAGCTCGCCACTATTTCTAACTTTATATGGACAGATGAACCCACTAGCGTGGTCGCACTGCTGAAAAAATCTGAGAAGATCAAACCTTCAGGTCTGCTCACACCCTCCTTATTTGACGACCTTAAAACCTATATAAGTGCCTGACAAACAATGACTAACACTTTGAAAGTAATCGCCCACACAAACGCAATACCTGGCTCAGTGAAACCAATCATGTATTTCATAAAGGCAAGGGAACAAGCTCCACACTGTTCAAGAACACTAATGAAGCACATGAAATTAATTGAAGACAATGCATGATGATAGCTGCCGTTCGCAATCTAATTACTTATAGAGAGCTAATCGCAGCTCTCGCTAAAAAAAATATCGTCGTACGGTATAAGCAATCCTACCTTGGCCTTGTGCTGGCCGTATTAAAGCCCGTCATGCTAATGCTGATATTCACCCTGGTAAGGAGCTTCATTGGCATTGAAACTGACGGCACGCCCTACCCCATTCTCACTTTTGCAGCACTACTGCCCTGGATTTTCTTTCAGGAATCAGCCTCAGAGGGGGTCAATAGCGTTACCAGTAATGCCGCATTGATAAAGAAAATATACTTTCCCCGAGAAGTTTTCCCCCTTACTGCCATGGTCACGAAACTGGTAGAACTCGCCATCAGCTTTTTTATACTCGCCGGCTTAATGGCCTATTACCAAATGATGCCAACTATCTACGCCCTGTGGGTACCACTGATTATTTTTTACACCATGCTAATCGCCTTGACCATCAGCTTTTTTGGTGCCGCTATTAATGTCTATTACCGCGACATGTCACAACTACTCCCCATTGCCCTGTCATTATTAATGTACGGCTCACCCGTTATCTACCCGCTGAGCCTGGTACGGCAAAAGCTGCTCGACGAACAAATGGCTGGCGACTGGTCTAACCAGCTGTACACCCTGTACACCCTCAACCCGCTGGCAGGTATTATTGATAGCTTCCAGCGCGTATTACTCAAAGGCATGGCACCCGACTTTAACGCCCTGCTACCTGGGTTTATTCTTATGATTATTTTACTGCCCATTAGCTACCTGTTTTTTAAACGGGCAGAAAACTGGTTTGCCGACATTATTTAGTCGCGCCGCGAAACGAACCAAAAAACCTTCAACTAGCAGACCTGTATATGCCCATTATTGAAGTCAAACATCTCACCAAAGAATATGACCTGGGAACAATCACCAGCCTAAAGGACAGCCTGCGCCACACCCTGGCAAAAATTCAGGGCAAAGACACCTGGCAGCGAGAGCGCTTTAAGGCACTGGATGACGTCAACTTCACCATTGAAGAAGGCGAAGTGGTTGGCATTATCGGCCATAACGGTGCGGGTAAAAGTACGCTGTTAAAACACCTGGCCAATATCACCAAGCCCACCAGCGGCGAAGTGATCGTTCGTGGCAGCATTGCCCCTCTTATCGAAGTCGGGGCGGGTGTTAACCCAGAGCTTACCGGCAGGGAGAATATCTTCCTTAATGGCGCCATTCTCGGCATACCAAAAAAAGTAATCGCAAGTAAACTTGATGAAATTATCGATTTCTCAGAGCTGGAACAGTTTATTGATACACCGGTAAAACGCTATAGCTCAGGTATGGCAGTAAAGCTTGGCTTCTCGATTGCCACCAGCATCAAAGCAGATATTTTAATTGTCGACGAAGTGTTAGCCGTCGGTGATTTAGCATTTCAAAAAAAATGCTACGACCGCATGGAGCATATGATTTACAAGGAAAACACTACTGTATTGATTGTTGGGCATAACATTCGTCAATTAGAGAGAATGTGTGAGCGAATGATTTTACTAGAGAGGGGGGGAATCAAACATGATGGTATCCCATCAGAAGTATGCAATGAGTTTTATATCGACACTAAAAATAAAATTGACTCACAAACACCCCGCGAGAAACTTGGCAACATGATACCCGAAGATAGCACGGGTGATATTCAAGTATTAAGCATGGAGTTTTTCACTGCCCATGATCCCAGCCCAACTGCAAATATAAAAATGCATGAACAGTTTAGTATAAAGATCAAATTTATATCCCACATTGACCTCGATTCAGTCGACATAAACATAGGAATCCATACTACTGATTTTGTATACATTACAAAAACAGCCTCTAGCATGCTGTCTAGCGCCCTTAGCTTTAAGGCCGGCGAGCACACCATTCAATTCAGTGTGGAAAACTTAGCAATAGCGCCGAGCACATACGGAATTGGGATGACAATTACCGACCCTCGCCAAGACAAATGCCTATGGTATGCAAAAAATATCAAGAATTTTGAAATAACTGCTGGTCAGGTTAGCGCATCCAGATTGCCAGTACACCCCGCATTAGTTTATTTACCATTCACATGGCAGATACCAACATTAGATATTGACGAACTTGCCACCCAACATTTAAAAAGAAAAGAAGGGTAAGAAGTTATGATAATAGCAATACAGCCAGATAATTATGGTGTTGGTGATGCATCGAGCCCTCTGTGGAAGAAATTTCTTGAATCATCTGGGCATGAGGTGCGATGGGTGGATGTACGAAGGGCAGATATATTAGAACAAATAAAAGGTTGCGATGGATTTATGTGGCGTCATGCCCACTTTGATGAAATGCATCTTATTGCAAAACGACTATTACCAGTAATCGAAAAAGAGCTTGGATTAATCGTCTACCCTGATCAAAAAACATCCTGGCATTATGATGACAAAATAACGCAGGCTTTTTTATTCGACGCATTGGATATCCCCACCCCAAAAACTTGGGTGTGGTTCAATAGAAAAGATGCACACGAGTGGGCTACACAAACAAATTACCCTGTCGTATTGAAACTTTTTTCCGGTGCAGGGTCTTCAAATGTAAAGTTAATCCAATCAAAAGATGAGGCCCACCAATGGATAAATCGTTTATTTGGCACTGGCACAAACTCACCGAACGAGAATGACTTTAGCTTGAAATCACGTCTTATGAATGCGTTAGCCATTATAGCTGATAAAAAATCACACCATGAGATACATCATGGTTACGCTTACTTTCAAGAATTTCTACCTGATAATGACTATGATACTCGTGTAACAATTATAGGAAACAGGGCTTTTGCTTTCAGACGCTTCAATCGTCCAAATGACTTCAGAGCCAGTGGAAGCGGGATAATCGATTATAATACAGAGCATATAGATGAAAAGTTTATTAGGCTTGCATTCACAACTGCAAACCAACTTCACACACAAAGCTGTGCAATAGATGGGGTCTGGAAGGGCGGCACAGCCACGACAGTTGAAGTAAGTTATACGTATGTTAGCAAAGTAATTTTTGACTGCCCCGGCCACTGGGAACTCAATGGTCACCCTGAAACCGGAGATCTAATATGGATCGAGGGTCACATGAACCCTGAAGAAGCTCAAATAATAGACTATTTAACACATCAAAAACTTGCGAAATTATGTCAAACATAGAAATCTAAGAATGTCTATTAATAGCGCCCTTAATGAATTACGTATAATCATTCTTATTGAGTCAGAAAAACTTGGCGGTGCAGAAAGACAAGCTATTCTTCTAACTCGAGAACTTAGAAAGACCTACACAGCAGATGCAGAGATTTGGATCCTTGGAGAAAACACGAACATAGCATTATCAGAAGCTCCAGTACCACATTTGTGTAAACAATATAAAATACCATGGCGCGTTATTGAAAGCACACAATCCATAAACTGGAATGCTATGGGTGAATTTTCCGTAAGATTTTCACAGGAGTTACGACATCATAAAATTGATGTATTACTCCCCTACTGGCTACCCTGCAATATCGCATGTGGTATCGCATGGCAGCTAGCGGGGTTAAAAATGTGTATTTGGGGGCAAAGGGACGAGGGGAGAACCGCTGGATTTAATTCACATCTTATAAAGATTGCCTCTTATAGCTCCAGTCGATTCATAAGTAATTCGTCACCAGGGGCTGACTTTCTTAACCATGATTTAAATGTTAATGAAAAGCACATTTGCATTATCCCCAATGCTGTAGACTTACCGCCGCCAATAAAATCCTCAATAGAATGGAGAAAAGAACTAGGAATAACAGAAAAGACACTCGTAGTGTGCATGATTGCGCATATAACAAGGCATAAAGATCATGCCACCTTATTATATGCATGGCAGATACTGTTGAATACAACTTTTTCAAAATACGATAAAAAACCCCATATATATTTACTTGGCTCACCAGTTAGCACCGTCCTGAATAAACTAAAAAATCTCATTGACGAATTAAATATAGTTGAGCATGTTACATTCCTAGATAACATACAAGATATCTCCGGATTCCTCAGCATCGCGGACATTTGTGTTCATAGCTCCCAGAATGAAGGAATACCAAATTCTGTTCTCGAAGCCATGTCAGCAGGAATACCCACTATCGGCACAGATATCCCAGGTATCCGCTACGCATTGGGAGAAAAAAACGAACCATTCCTTGTGCCTGAAAAAAACCCGAAATCTATTGCCACTGCAATAAGCAGCCTTGCCGAGAATAGGCAACTGCGCCAAAGAGTGGGGTTCCACAATAAGCAACGCACTGTCGAATTATTTACCCCTGAGCGCCTTGCATCAAATACGGCAGAAATGATTTTTGATAATTTAAACAACCCGATTCCGCATCACTTTATTGGAAAGTTATTCCGCAACCAATTTGTTTTAAGAATCTCCCTATATCTAATCTCAACAAAACATAAGAATCCACTTCGCAAAAATAAATTAGCACTTAGATCCGCATCTAATGTTAGGAACAGGCTGAAATGGTATAGAAAAAAAGCATGGCTTATCATCAAGCATAAATCATCATGAATAAACTTATTTCCATTATTATCCCTTGCTACAACCAGGCGCGCTTTCTACCTGATGCAATAAATAGCTTAATTACTCAGACCTATACAAACTGGGAATGCATTATTGTCAATGATGGATCAACTGACATTACGCGAGAGGTTTCTCTAAATTTCAGCCACCACGATTCCCGGATTTTTTATATTGAACAACACAACCAAGGGCTTTCAGCTGCACGTAACACCGGGTTAAAAAGGGCGTCAGGGGATTATATTCAATTCCTTGATTCTGATGACGTCATCCTAAAAGACAAGCTATCCACTCAGCTAGCGGGCATGAAAAATCAAGATGGGTTATCGGTTTCCATATGCCGCTATTACTTCGGTACGCATGATGATATATATAAAAGAGCCAATAAGGATTTTGACACTCACACCAACTTCAATCTGGACAGGCCCTTACAGGAGTTAATTTCAAGGTGGGAGGGCACTCTTTCAATCCCAGTACACTGCTTCTTGTTTGATGCAAAAATATTTAGCAACTACGATATTAAATTTAATACAATGCTTAAAAACCACGAGGATTGGTGCTGCTGGCTTGATATTTTCATGTTGCAACCAACAGTATATTTCGTAGACAGCACGTTAGCCGCCTATCGAATTAATGATGGGTCGATGTCACAGGATATTTCTTCTATGCATCTTGGCTATCTAAAAGCGATACAACTTTCAAAGCTTAAATTCAAAGACAACCCTGAACTAACCTCACTACTCAACACAAAACAAAACAGCGTCAAGCATAATCTTAAGCAACACAAAAAATTTATTTCATTTCAGAAACGAAAAAATAGTGACATCCTAAAGGCTTATAGAAGACACACTCCTTGGCCTATTCAGAAACTCCTTACAAAACTTTTTTCTCGGATAGTAGGATAAACTCGAATGCCAGCTTCTTTTGAACCACTCACAACAAAGGCACGAGCCATTGCGCTCTATTTGCCACAATTTCATCCCATCCCTGAAAATGATGAATGGTGGGGTACAGGCTTTACAGAGTGGACTAATACAGCCAAGGCCAAGCCTTTGTACAAAAAGCATTATCAACCCCATGTACCTGCTGATTTAGGCTTTTATGATTTGCGTCTGCCAGAGGCTCGTGCTGCTCAGGCCGCCATGGCCAGGGCTTACGGTGTTGAGGCATTTTGCTACTACCATTACTGGTTTGGCGGCAAACAACTACTCAACCGTCCCTTCGATGAGGTGCTCAAATTAGGCGAACCTGATTTCCCTTTCATGCTCTGCTGGGCCAATGAAAGCTGGACGGGGGTGTGGCACGGCTCTCCGAATAAGTTGTTGATTGAACAAACCTACCCCGGCGAGGATGACCACCGCCGCCACTTCGACCACCTGCTGCCAGCCTTTCTAGACCCCCGTTATTTACGCGTCGATAACAAACCTGTTTTTATGATTTATAGTCCCGACAATATTCGCGATGTCCGAAAAGTCACAGGCTTCTGGCGTCAGCTGGCAAGCGATGCTGGCCTGCCCGGTTTACATCTGATAGCAGAGCATGACTCACCCGACTGGATTCCAGAGCATTATGGTTTCGATGCAGTTGTTGCGGCCCGATTGCCAAAATTACGCAGGGATATGCACTGGCGTGGTTTATTCAAGCACCCTTTAAAATATTCCCGGTATTGCTATCAGGCTTTACGAGGTTTACCCACGATTCACCGTTACACAGATGTTGTCGATAGTTTTTTGGTGTCTCACAATCCAGATATTGAGCGCTACCCCTGCGTTATCCCCAACTGGGATAATACGCCACGCAGTGGGGCTAACGGGCTAGTATTAGAGGGCTCATCACCTGCTTTATTTCAGCAACATTTAGGCAAGGCTATTGATGCTGCTAGCCACCTGCCCAATGAGCATAGATTACTCTTTATCAAGTCATGGAATGAGTGGGCCGAGGGTAACCACCTTGAGCCTGACTTACGCTATGGGCATGGCTATCTTGAGGCCATGAGGGCCGAATTGCTTGGCAATTAACAGAATGAAATTGTTAAACATTCAAACAAGCTCTATACAGCCCCTCGCTTACTTACTGATTTGTAGCGCATGAATCTATTATTTATGGCCGGTTATTACCCAATGGCCGATAGGAATTCAGGCGATTTTCGCCTGTCTCAATTGTTACGAATATTTGCGGAAGGTAATAAGATCTTTTTTTTCGCCAATAATCTGCAGGGGCAAATTGGCGATATTGGACGGGAAGCTGTCGATAAATATCGTGATAATTTGTCCACTATTGGTATTACTGTACTTGAGGGGGGAGCTCATCATGCGATTACACACACTCATTATGATTCAGTCTTCTTTGAATGGTACTTTCCGGCAAAACTATTGATTAATGAGGTTCGCTTATTACAACCAACTGCGCTATTGGTGATAGATAGTGTCGATATCGTTTTCAATCGTTACGAAGCCAAAGCCAGGTTGAGCGGTACTGAAGAAGACCGACTAAATGCTGTACAAATAAAAAAGATTGAGTTAGCCACGTATAAAGCGTCAGACCTGGTGATCACTATAAGCGATGCCGACGCAGCTATTCTTCACTGTGAGCTACCGCTGACTCCGACATATACGATCTCTAACATCCACCCGATGCCGGTTTTAAACCAGACTAAACCCGCACCTGACATTCAACTTCTGTTCATTGGCAGCTTCACTCACGAGCCCAATGTCGACGCTATTCTTTATTTTTGCTCAGAGATATTGCCACTTGTTCAGCGTGAAGCACCCAATATCAACCTTTATATTGTTGGCAATGCACCAACCGAAGAGGTACTAGCGCTGGCCTCTGGTCATATAAAAGTACTCGGTTATGTGCCCGAAACAAAGCCTTACCTCGAGTCTGCCCAGATATCTATCGCACCCTTAAGGTTTGGCGGTGGCGTTAAAGGGAAGGTTGGCGAAGCCATGTCATATGCTCTTCCCATTGTAACTACAAGCACAGGTGCCGAAGGCTTCGATGTTATTAATGGCGAACATTTATTAATATGCGATGACAGCCAATCATTTGCAAAAGGTGTTATAGACCTCCTCAATGATGATAGATATCGAATACGGATTGGTCAGGCAGCACGCAAGTTTATAGAAGACAACTATTCTGACACCGTGGCGCAAAATCGGGCAAAAACACTATTATCTGACTTACACAGTTACAAAGTAAACAAGTTAAGAATATCCCATAAGCTAAAGATGATCGCGGTTAATTTTTTAAGAAAAAACATTACCTGGCGCTTTAAATAGCTTGCCCACAATAGTCCCGACAAATACATCGCTATAACATGTAGCCATGTATTTAAAATTAGCATAATGCATTAAATTGCAAGGCACTAGTTAAACCTATAAACGAGTATAAGATTGTGATAAAAAATAAAATATTAATTTTTCTACTTATAGCCTTTTCTACGATGTCGTTTAATGTCTTTTCCTTCTTCCCGGAAACCAACAAGGACTTCTCACTTCTACCTGCTTTTTGCAAAGTCAGAGCAGGCCGTGGTACCGCAGTAGAGGTTACGCTTTGGAAAAAACGCCTCGGTAGCGATTACATACACATCCACCACTTCTGTGCGGGCTTGCACAGTTACAACTATACGACAATGAACTTCCCAAAAAACAAAGACGAAAAAGCATTCCACCGTCATGCACTGAGAAGCGTACTCGGCGAAGTAAATTATATGGAAAGCCATGTAAAGAATAAGAAATTCGTCATGTTTCCCAGCATTTATTTGTTAAAAGCCAAAGCTCATGCTGACCTGGGTCAAAGAGCAAAAGCGTTGGTCTACTATAACAAATCAATTACGGCCAATAAGAAATTCACGCGGGCTTATCTATCTCTCTCAAGGTATTACCAAAAATTGGGCGATAAGACAAAGGCCCTTGCAATCATTGAACAAGGTTTACAATACAAACCTTCATCGAAAAGTCTAAATCGCCAACGTAATCATCTCACTCAGTAAATCCATACATCACATCGCCAATCATTCCCACATGACCGCAAAGTGTATTCTAATATGAAGATAGACCCCTTAACGCGCAGGCTACTTTCTAATTCCGGGCAGAACGGTTTTATCTCCCTTATGTACCATTCTGTCCCAGCCGGCAATGCCACCCCTAAGTGGCAGTGGGCAGTCTCATTTAAGCAGTTCTGTGCACAACTAACTCTACTGCAAGATCAGGGCTGGACGACAGTTTGCGCCCATCAACTCTCACCTGACACGATTGAACAGCTCCCCCCTAAAAGTGTTGCCATCACCTTTGATGATGGCTATGCCGATAATTTCGCAGCCTTTGAAGAACTCGCCAGACGAAACATGTGTGCATCATGGTTTATTGTCTGTAACGATATCGGCAATAAATCATCATGGATTGATGTTGATGCACCATCTTACCCCCTACTCACCACGAGCCAATTACAGGAAATGCAGTCTGCAGGCATGGAGATCGGTTCTCACACCTTATCCCACTCTCGTCTTACACTGTGTTCCAAAGAGCAGCTTGAATCCGAACTGTGTAATTCCAGAGCCTATTTGAGCGACCTACTCAAACAATCGATCACTAGCTTTGCATACCCCTACGGCTTATATAACCAGAATATAAGAGACTCTGTTGCCGCTAGTGGTTATAACACTGCTTTTACAACGAGACCGGGATTTAAGTTGGTCGATAATGACTTTCTACAAATACGGCGAATTTCGATTATGGCCGATGACTCTTTAGCAACATTCGCACGGAAGTTAGCCTTTGCTGATAACGAGGTCAGCTGGCTAAGTTTTGGGCGATATACTTGCGAACGCATCCTCAATAGGTTGCACCTTAAATGACTGAAGCGCCGCTGATCACAGTTGTCATGCCCTGCTTTAATGCTGAACGTCTACTGGCCAGAGCTATCGCGAGCGTGTTCAATCAGTCCTTTTCAAATTTAGAGCTTATTGTCGTTAATGATGGCTCAACTGATACTTCTGCCGAGATTCTTAGCTCGATTACAGATCAACGCCTTGTATTGATTCATCAAGAGAACAGCGGGGTTTGCCGCGCTCGAAATAATGCGCTATCTATTGCCAAAGGACAGTTTATTGCCTTTTTAGATGCCGATGATTACTGGGGCTCAGAATGCTTGAGTAAGCTATACCAGGCATTCGCTGCCGACTCTGAGGCAGTACTGAGCTATTGCGGCTGGCAGAATGTTGGCTTATCTGGCAATACTGGGGAACCCTTTGTACCACCTAACTATGAAACACCCACGAAACAGGCCGATTTATTTGAAAACTGTTTATGGCCCATTCATGCAACATTGACACGTCGTTTTGCGATTGAGGAAGCGGGAGGGTTTGATGAGCGGATTCTCACGTCTGAAGATTTTCTGCTTTGGTTGAAAATCGGCTCTGAACACAGGGTTGTTTTGGTGCCAGAGGTATTGGCCTACTATCAGCACCATGACGGGCCGCAAGCTAGCGACAATATAGCGAACACAGCCATTAATCACTGGCTTGCTCAACAGCTTTTTATTCAGGAAAACCGTCACTTTGCTACGACTTTAGGGAAAGAAGAATTAAAAAGATTAAGGCATGGCGAGTTGTTACGTCGCGGTTACGATTGTTACTGGAAACGTGATCTTCGAGCTGCCAGAACGATTTTTAAGCAGGTAATGAAAAGTCACTATGGCGCTATTCGCGACTGGAAATATATGCTCCCCTCCTTACTCCCTTACTCATGGCACCTAAAATTAATTAAGGAATTAGAGCGAGCATCATGAAAAATCTAACTATCGCTATTTGCAGCTATAATCGTGCAGAACGCTTACCCGGCCTTATTAAAGCACTGAGATCACTCAGCTGCCCCGTCCCTTTTGATATTTTGATTATTGATAATAACAGTACAGATCAAACGCAGGCCGTTATTTCAGCTTTGTCTGCTGAAATAGGCCCGCCTGTTCGTACAGTTATAGAATCAGAACAAGGTATTCCATTTGCCCGCAATAGAGCTATTACAGAAAGCATTAACAGCACCTTCCTCCTATTTATTGATGATGATGAACTACCATCAGAAAAAATGCTTGAACGCGCTGTTTATGCGCTCGATAACGAAGGTGCGGAGTGTGTTGGCGGCAAGATAGATATCGATTTTAGCGAGTATAATCGTCCAACTTGGCTGACGGATGACTTGCTGCCTTTCTTTGGCAAGATCGATTATGGCCATACTCCGTTTTGGATAAAAGATGAAAGCACACCGATATGGAGTGGCATTGTTGCTTATAGAAACACTCTATTTTTGAACAATCCGGAATTACGCTTTGATCACCGCTACAACAGAAAAGGACAAGGAATAGGCGGCGGTTCAGATAGGATACTTTTTGAAAAACTACTATCTAGAAATACTCAAATAAGATATCAACCAGGAATGTCTGTCCAGCACTTCATAGAAGAATGGAAGCTTAAGAGGAGCTACTTTCTAAAGCTCCACTTTATTTCTGGAAGAAAAACGGGCCAGTTTGAAATGCCATCTTACCCACGTCAAATATTTGGTGTCCCCCCCTTCCTAATAACAGAGTTCTTTCGACAAGTTGCTATAACAATCACCATTTATGTCCGCAGACAACCAGGGGTAATCAGACAGGCGATGAATGCCAGCTACACGCTAGGTAATATATGGGGCAAGTATATTAGTCGCTCCCGAGTTAAGGCCGCCTAGTACGCACATCTAATAGATGGCATATTAAAGTAACACAACACACAAAGATTAGGATATTTCATGCCCCATCCAACAAGAGCCATTGATACCCGACCAATATTAATTGTTGGTGCTGCGCGCTCTGGAACAACGCTACTTCAGTATATGCTACGGTCTCATCCAGATGTCTCTCTCCCTACTTCCGAATCACATTTTTTTATTCCTTTTTATGAGCGACAAGATGAATTTGGTGATTTAACACAACTTAAAAATATCCAGCACCTTCTCGATGAAATATACCACGCCCATCGTTATTTCTTTGACGAGAATATGCATGGACTAAACTTCAACGCTATACAGCTAGCTGCTGAAATTCATCATGCGAATATTACGACCATTCCTAATATCATTTCGTTCATATTTCAAAAGAATGCAACTGCTGAAGGAAAAACACGCTGGGGCGATAAAACACCTTATTATGCCCTTCATCTGGAAACTCTGCTGGAAATGTTTCCAAATGCTCAGGTCGTACATTTAATTCGTGACGGCAGGGATTGTGCACTCTCTATGCTTGAGAGGAGATGGGATCTATGTATTTTTAATTATTACCATGCCGCTTATACCTGGAATAAGTATGTCAGAGCTGGAAAAGCCTTCGGAAAGAAACACCCTGATCACTATTTCGAAATTCGCTATGAAGACATACTTGATCAACCTGACACAAGCATAAAAATACTCTGCGAATATCTAGATATAGATTTCAACCAATCTGTTATTAATTTTGGCAAATCTGATGGCTCTGGTAAAACACCTTTACTACAACAACCATTGCAGAAAAACAATCAAGATAAGTGGAAAACCAAGCTATCCACACAGCAGCGTTTGACATTCGAAGCTCTTGCTAGCGAAACTCTTCAGGGGTGTGGTTACGCGGTTTTAGAACCGAAACCCATACTTTCCAGGATTGCCTGGTTCATAAATGAAGTACATATTCGTTTATGCCAAAGTTATAATAAGCATTTCAAATCATAACTCCCATTCTTCAACACACAACAACCCTTAAAAATGCCAACGTTACCTATCACCATCGTTATCTGCACTCATAATAGATCCGAGCTATTGATGCATGCTATTAGCTCTATTAATGCAAGCATTCGCCCCAGTGATTGCGAGATCAGTATTATGGTAGTCGCTAATGCATGTAGCGATGCCACTGTGGCGGAGCTTGATAACTATATTAAAAATCAGGCAGAAGGCACCATTCCTTTAGTTTATTTTGAAGAGCCACAGGCAGGTAAGTCATTCGCTCTCAACCTTGCACTGAGCAAGCTTGAGAGGGGCTTTACTTGCTTTATAGATGACGACCAGCGCGTCGATTCTAACTTTCTTGTGGGTATGACTAACACTCTGAGCACTTACCCGGACTGTAGTTTTTTTTGTGGCAATCTTATTCCTGACTGGACTGGTGAAGAGGCTAGCTGGATACACGACACAGGGCCGTATCGAGTTTTCCCCTTGCCCGTACCTCACTTCGACCCTGGCAATCAGGTCAAATGCCTAACACTGGACGATGATCTTCCCAGTGGTGGCAACCTGATTATAAAAACAGACTTACTCAATAAGATCGGTGATTTTGAGGTCAAACTGGGCCCCCAGGGGCATAACTTGATGGGTGGTGAAGACAGTGAATACGTAAGGCGCATATTAAACAGCGGTGCAACTTTGATTTATTCTCCCGATATCACCCAATATCATTATGTCGATCCAGATCGCCTAAGGCTTCGCTACCTCATTACATTAAGCTTTCAGCGCAGTCGAGCAATCACTCTCGTCAACAACCCACAACGTGCACCCATACCTCGTTATATATGGCGAAAACTGTTTAACTACTCAGCAAATATCCTGTTTAGTCTGTCATTACAAAAAAAGCGTTTTTACCTTATGCGCTTTGCTGCAACCTTAGGCGAAGCTACTGGTTTTACTAGCTCTTCAAAATGACTACAAATAACAACATAAGGTTTTCGTGACATTCAGCATAATGACAACAAGGGACTAATTGGGAAATAGATGAGCACAATCAGTAGCATTACCCTAATAGCCCTTTCTTCTTTTCTATTAGCCACTATGGCTACGGGCTACCTACTCTTTGTCTCGATAAAACATCACACCCGCACAGGCCCCAAAGTTAAAGAGACGCTTGAACAGCATTATAGGTCTCATATCTTCCACACTTTATCCCGTTTAAGCGGCTATAGCACTGCCATTCTATTTAGTCTGAGTTTTTTTGGTTCGCTTGTTTATCTTGCCATTTCATTACTACTTGGTTTTAGCTATGGCTGGCTGCAGGCATTGCTCTCGGGTAGTATTTTTACATTCATGATTATTACTTACCTTTTTTGCTATCACCTGCTTCACACACCCAGCCTTCTACTCGCGTCGGCACAGTTCCGTTTTTCACGGCTTCACCCTTTATGGGAAATACTTAGCCCTACCCTGCTCAAATCAATCAAAATACTTACCCTGTGTTCGATTGCGCTGGTACTGATTTGGGGGCATATACGCTTTTTTCCAACAGTACATTTAATGCTCTGGGTTCTTCTCGATGCTTTCGTCATTATGGCTGGTGTACTTTGGCTATGGGCTCACCGGCTTTTACCTATACAGCCACAAATACATGGCAATGCAGCTGACCAGCAATCGTTCAGCCCTAACATTGTGATGATTGGCACAGATACACTACGTGCTGACCGGCTCGGCGTGTCGGGCTACCACCGCGATTTAACCCCTAACATTGACCAGCTCGTCAACAAGTCGACCTATCTTAAAAATTGTTATACGCCGCTTGCCCGTACGGCACCCAGCCTGACATCCCTGTTGACAGGCTGCTGGCCCCATAGGCATAAGATTAGAAGTAACTTCCCCTCTGCTGCGGAGTTAACGATTCCAGTCTCTAACATGGTAGAAACACTTAACAGTGCTGGTTATGAAACAGCTGCTGTTGGCGATTGGGCTGCAGCCGACCTCGGCAAGATCAACTTCGGATTTAAGGTTAAACAACTCCCCGATGACCAGTGGAATATCAAATATCTTATTCGACAGGGCCCGGCAACCTTCCGTTTATTTCTCAGCCTTTTCGCCCACAACAGGCTAGGCCGTAAATTACTGCCTGAAATTTACTATCTTGCGAGCGTTCCATTATCACGGCAAACGGGAGAGGAGTGTCGTCAACTCATAAGCCAATATGCCAATCAGAAGTCGCCTTTCTTTATCAACTATTTTTCCGCCGCGACTCACGTACCCTTTGGCTCTGATTACCCCTATTACAAGCTCTATGCTGACCCTGACTATCAGGGAGAGTCGCAATTTATAATGACTAGTGTTAATACACCCGAAGAGATTATTGCAAGCCAGGAAAAGGGGGAAGAGTACTTCGACCTACCCCAACTTAGCGCCCTTTACGATGGCTGTATTAAACAATTCGATGATGAGGTAGGTGAAATCCTCAGCCACATTAAACACTGTGGGCTTGATACAARTACCATTGTCGTGATTTACAGCGACCACGGCGCAGATTTTTTTGAGAATGGTTGTTGGGGCCAAGGGAATACCCTGCTGGGTGATGACCCAAGCAATAGAGTACCGCTCATCATTTATGACCCGGCCAAACCCGCTGCCCAGGTCATTAATAGCACCACACGGCTAATCGATATTGCACCGACTCTTTTGGATCTCGCCGGTGTGCCTTTACCCGATGATATGGACGGCACAAGTCTGGTGGACAACATCACTAATCCGGGTAAAGCAATGAGCCTGCTTTCTTACCAGGAAAGCGGCGTGTGGTTATCTAACATCCCCGGAATGCGAAAAGATCACCTTACTTACCCCAACATACTCGACATACTCGACATCCCGGACAAGAATCTTGGCATGCTCAGTATTAAAGATGAATATATTGATACGATCATTGCGTCAAAAGACCGCTGTATACGCGATCAGAAATGGAAGCTAGTTTATCAACCCACTGTGGCAGGGGTGGATTACCTACTCTTTGATATGCTCAAAGATCCCCAATGCACCAATGATGTGAAATTACAAAATCCCGATGTATTTGACCACTACCGCAAGCTACTCGATAACTGGATTGATCAAGATCCACTAATGTCAGATATCGAGCAACAGAAAATAACTCGTGCTTAACCTCTTAACCCATTATTTCCGAGCTTTCTAACAATGCGTGATATTGCGGTATTACTCTTTCTTCTATTTTGTATTGGCGGGGCTTTTTATCGACCCTGGCTTGGCGTCCTTGCCCTGGCCGTGTTCAGCTACCTCAACCCGCATGCCTACGCATGGGGGGCCGTGCGCGGCTTGCCCGCTTTTCAAGTACTGTTTTTAGTAGTAGCGGTTTCCACGCTTATGACTAAAGATCGCCAGGCTTTACCCAAAGATTGGCGCATCTCTGTTTTCTTTATGCTCTGGTTCTATTTTTTACTCACCACGACCCAAGCATACTTCCCTGTTGCAGCCTGGGAAAAATTTTGGTTTGTCAGCAAGATTTTTATCCCCCTGATTTTTACATTAATATTGATTAACACACGGGAAAAGTTATTTTATCTCATCATCACCATTGCCTGTTCTATCGGTCTTGTCGCCGTAAAAGGTGGTCTTTTTGCTGTACTCACAGGGTTTTCACACCGAGTTTATGGGCCACCTGCCACTCAATTTTATGAAAATAATGCCTTTGCAATTGCTGTATTAATCGCCATACCCATGCTCTTGCTCTGGTTGCGTGAGACCAGCGATCATAGAGTACGACTTGGCATTTACGGTGCCATCCCATTGATGTTTGCCGCAGCACTTTCTTCCTGGTCACGGGGCGCCTTCCTCACCATGGGTGTATTAACCTTACTGCTCATTTGGCATAGCAAACGAAAATTTCTGATTGTTCCTCTATTTATCATTGGTGCCTTTTTGGCAATAGATTTCCTGCCACAAGAGTGGTTTGGACGCATGGAGACCCTTGAAACCTACGAGCAAGATGCCTCTGCTATGGGACGTATACGTACATGGAAGGATGGTTGGCATCATACTCTACAGCATCCGTTTAAGGGTTCTGGCTTCGAAGGCTGGCGCTGGGTAACAGAGCGTGACTGGCATAGCGCCTATGTGGAAATGTTCGCCGAGCATGGCTTTGTTGCCTTTGGCCTGTGGTTTTCATTAATCACAGGTACGCTGCTTAACCTTACAAGCCTACCGAAGAAAGTGAAGGGAGTAGAAGGGATGGAGTGGGTGCAGAACTACTGCTATATGCTCAGACTTTCCCTAATCGCCTATTGCGTTGGCACATTATTTCTTGGCTTATCTTATTGGGATCTGCTCTACCATCTTATTTTTATTGCCGTACTTGTTAAGCAATTTGCATTGAAAGAGCTAGAAGAAAAAGGCGGCTCTATTGAAAATGCAAGATCTAGACAGAGGGCAAGCTTTAATAAGCTGAATAGACGAATATGACCTTCATCGGTTCCTACAATAACAAACCACGAATATCACTTAACAGAGCCACTAATTCAGTCATATAGCGCCCGGCATCACCACCGTTCACGACGCGATGATCATAGGAAAGTGACAACGGCAGCATATTACGCGGTACAAATTCACTGCCATCCCACTGGGGTTTTATCTGGGCTTTTGAAACACCGAGTATCGCGACCTGGGGTGTATTGACGATAGGTGTGAAGCCCTGCCCACCCATTGCACCAAGACTCGAAACAGTAAAACAACCGCCCTGCATTTCATTGACGGTTAACTTACCATCGCGGGTTTTTGCCGCCAGCGAGGCAATTTCCTCGGCTAGTTCCCACAGGCTTTTTTGATCGACGTCTCGAATCACCGGCACCAACAAGCCACGAGGTGTATCGACCGCCATGCCGATATGCAGGTAGTGTTTTTGAGTATAGTTTGCGCCGTCACTGTGAATGGAGCGGTTCAAGACAGGATTATGTGCCAGTGCCACAGCACAGGCTTTGAGAATGAAGGCAACTGGTGTCAGCTTCACCTTGCGAGCTTCACCCTCAGCTTTAAGCGACTTTCGGAAGCTTTCCAGCTCGGTAATATCAGCATCATCAAACTGGGTAACGTGGGGCACGTTGAGCCAGCTGCGATGCATATTATTGGCGATGAGTTTTTCAATCTTACTCATGGCCACGACATCACAAGCACCAAATTGACTAAAGTCGGTATCGGGGACGACAGGAATACCTGAGCCGCTAGTAGCCGAGCCTGAGCTTTGCTGCGCAATCGTTTGCTTTACGTAGGCCTGAATATCTTCTTTCAGAATACGGCCACGGGGGCCAGTGCCTTTCACATTAGCGAAGTCGACACCCATCTCGCGGGCCAGTTTTCGCACTAGCGGGCCAGCATAGACTGCCGTTTCATCGTCTTTAACCGATGGTGCGGGAGTTACTGTTTCGACAATCGTCGCCACTTTTTCCTGGGGCGCAGAGATTTTAGGAGCTTCAACCACTTCCTGGGTTGAAGAAACAGGTAGAGGGCTGGATGTTTCTTCAACTGCGGCGAGTCCAGTGGACTTTGACTCATCAGTCTGCTGCTCCACTTCTGCAGAAGTATCACTGCCTTCGGCAACTTCCAGCTCAACCAGCGGTGCCCCCTCCACTGTAATTTTGTCGCCTTCTTTCACCAGTAGCTTTAGCACTTTACCGGCGAGTGGTGCGGGAATCTCCATCGTCGCCTTGTCGGATTCCAGTACCACCAGCGTCTGCTCAACTTCGATGCTATCGCCAACAGCTACTGAAATTTCGATAACTTCAACTTCTTCAGCACCACCCAGGTCGGGTACAACAATTATTTCGCTAGCCACACTTTACCTCTCGCTATTCGTTGATTTGCCGTAGGTGATAACATCATAAAAGTAGCGGATCAATTTTATTAGCATCAATACCCAACGCTTCAATCGCAGAATTAACCACGTCCCCCTTCAACTGCCCTTGCTTTTGCAGACCATAAAGCGCGGCAATGACAATGTAGCGGCGATCAACTTCAAAGAAGTCACGCAATTTAGCCCGTGTATCACTGCGGCCAAAACCATCGGTACCCAGCGTTAGAAACTCCGCCGCTATAAAGGCCCGTAACTGCTCGCTATAGGCTTTCAGGTAATCCGTTGCCGCCACTACGGGGCCATCATGCCCCGCTAATTGCTGGGTAATGTAGGGCACTTTCGGGGCTTCGAGGGGGTTTAATAAATTCCAGCGTTGGCAGCTTTGCCCCTCTCGGGTCAGTTGATTAATACTGGGAAGACTCCACACATCACTGCTAATTCCATAGTCATCACGGAGTATTTCAGCCGCCGCTCTCACTTCATTCAAAATCGTACCCGAACCCATTAGCTGTACTTTTTTAGTCGCTTTTTTCGCGACTTTTTTTGCAGCCACTTCTTCGAGTAAATACATGCCCTGAATAATGCCCTCTTCTGCACCAGCAGGCATTTCCGGATGAACGTAATTTTCAGTCATGGTGGTGATGTAGTAGAAGCAGTTTTCTTTGGCCTCAAACATGCTCCGCAAGCCATCCTGAATAATCACAGCCAGTTCATAGCCGTAGGTTGGGTCATAGCTGCGACAGTTAGGAATGGTATTGGCCAGTAAGTGACTATGGCCGTCCTGGTGTTGTAGGCCTTCGCCATTAAGGGTGGTGCGCCCTGCGGTGGCACCAATCAAAAAGCCCCGCGCCTGAATATCACCGGCCGCCCAGGCCAGGTCTCCAATGCGTTGAAAGCCGAACATCGAGTAAAAAATATAGAAGGGGATCACCGGGCAATCGTAATTACTGTAGGCCGTAGCATGGGCAATCCAGGCGGACATGGCACCRGCTTCGGTTAGGCCTTCTTCCATAATCTGGCCTTTCTTATCCTCTTTATAATAGAGCATTTGGTCAGCGTCATGGGGCTCGTAACGCTGGCCGGCGGAAGAGTAAATACCCAGCTGGCGAAACATACCTTCCATACCAAAGGTACGGGCTTCATCGGGCACGATGGGCACAATGCGCTGACCAATTTCTTTATCTTTAACCAGGRTCGACAGTATTCTGACAAAGGCCATAGTGGTGGAAATGGAGCGCTTACCGGTGCTTTGCAATTGCTTGGCGAAAGCCGTCAAAGGCGGTATTTGCAGGGCGCTAAATTCCGTCTGCCGCGAAGGTAAATAACCACCAAGAGCCTCGCGCTGTTTGCGCATATAGTTCAGCTCAGGGCTATCTTCCGGGGGCCGGTAATAGGGAACATCAACCAGCTCATCATCGCTAATTGGCAGGCCATAGCGATCGCGAAAGTTTTTCAAACTTTGCATATCGAGCTTTTTAATCGAGTGGGTATCGTTGGCYGCTTCACCCGACTCACCCATGCCGTAACCCTTGACAGTCATCGCTAAWATCACYGACGGCTGACCCTTGTTCTCGGCAGCCTCTGCGTAGGCCGCATAAACCTTATAGGGATCGTGCCCCCCGCGATTGAGGTACATAATATCGTCGTCACTGAGATCAGACACCAACTCYAGTAACTCAGGGTATTTGCCGAAAAARTGCTCKCGCGTGTAAGCGCCACCCTTATATTTGTAGTTCTGTAATTCGCCGTCGCAAACTTCATCCATTCGTTTTTGCAATAAACCGGTTGTATCTTTTTCAAACAGCGGATCCCAGAGTCGTCCCCAAACYACTTTAATGACATTCCAACCGGCACCRCGGAAGACACCTTCAAGCTCCTGAATAATTTTACCATTRCCACGCACTGGGCCATCGAGTCGCTGCAAATTACAATTGACGACAAAGGTCAGGTTTTCCAGATTCTCTCGCCCGGCCAGTGAAATAGCGCCKARGGATTCTGGCTCATCACACTCACCATCACCKARRAAAGCCCARATCTGTCGATCACCCCGTGGYGCCAAACCTCGGGCCGAGAGATAGCGCATCACRTGGGCCTGATAAATCGCYTGTATCGGCCCCAGCCCCATCGACACGGTGGGRAACTGCCARTARTCYGGCATTAACCAGGGRTGGGGGTAAGAYGAMAGRCCATTRCCGTCGATCTCGCGGCGGAAATTGTCGAGCTGCGTTTCGTCAAAACGGCCCTCAAGAAAAGAGCGCGCATAAATACCCGGTGCACAGTGGCCCTGAAAATAAATTAGATCACCCAACTGGGTATCGGTTTTGGCACGGAAAAAATAATTAAAACCGATATCGTAGAGCGTGGCCGCCGATAAGAAACTCGCTATATGGCCACCCAGTCCCTCATCATTTTTATTCGCCCGCATCACCATCGCCAATGCATTCCAGCGGATTAATGAGCGAATGCGCCGCTCCATAAACAAATCGCCGGGCATGCGCTTTTCACGGGTAAGGGGCARGGTATTTCGAAAGGGCGTGGTAATTGCCCGAGGCAAAGATAAGTCCTGATCGTAGGCCTGATCAAGCAGCTGTTTGATCAGAAAGACGGCACGATCTTCCCCTTGGTTTTTGATCACTGCTTCAAGAGCGTCGAGCCATTCTTTCGTTTCAACCGGGTCATCATCGACCCACTCTCTATTTTTTATCAAACTCTGATCCAGCTCGCTCATAGTCTATTTCTCTAYCTACCGGCTATTGGAAAGGCCCATTCAACMTGTCGTAAATCGAACATACAGTAAAATACGGCTATTAGTTGTGTTTAGCAGCACGCGCAAATTGTAGTTAATTTACAAGAATAGCTCAAGATACTAATAATCAGCCTTCAAAAATCAYACGTYATCTCTCAACATATTGTTTAATATACAGTTAATAGGAGCTAATTTATTTACAAATTATTTCGAATAACGGTAACTACCCTCGCCGACAGCCTTCAACTGCTCGTGATCAACACCCACGGCGGCTTTTTCCGCGCCATCATCRAGTGTTGTCACCCACAGCGCCCTACTACTTCCCCCGAGCAAACGCCGGTAGGCATCCAGCAAGCTCTCTTTGCTCACAACCCGTACCTGCTCAGCCAGCTTAGGCCTGAAATCGAAATTATCGAAGTCCAGTTGCAGTGACTCCCAGTGGCGCGCACTCAGCTCCGCCAGGCTCTTGGGTGTCTCTTCAATATTGACCAGTACAGAACGGCGGTAGCGCTCCAGCTCTTCCTCACTCAAACTCTCAATCACCTGCCCAAAACTGCTGATAAAGCCGTCTATTTCTGTACGTAATTGCTTGGCACTGACAACAGGCGACTGAATATAGAACATCAGGCCAGGTACACGCTGGCGATGGGCCAAACGACTACCCACCACATAACCGAGCTTTTTCTCGGTGCGCATTTCACTGTAAAACGGTGCAGACATCATGCCATTGAGCACCGCCACCTGGGCGCGCTCACGCAGACTGTCATCACCACCCTGAATGTAAAGCACGCCACTACTATCATTGTGCTCGACGGGTATCTGTCGCAACGGGGCTGCCTTTACAGGATTTAATTTAAGGACGGAATAATCTAGCTCGATGTCACCCTCGCTGCCCAGCTGCAAGTGCCTCAGGGTGCTAGACGCCATTCCCAGCGCCACCTCTTGACTCAGCACACCGCCGACATAAAACAGGGCGTGGCCCTTCTTGAAAAGGCTGCCGGTAAAGTCTTTCATATCAGCAATGGCAACACTATCCAGCTGCTCAGCCAACTCAATAACACGACAATCACCCCGTAGCAGTGGGTCCAGCTCAGCAAAAACCTGACGTATGGGCCATTGTTTGAGGCTGTTACGCCCCTCGCGAATCAACTGCTCTTTAATACGCTGAAAACGTGTTTTGTCCCAATCGGGCTCTGCCATCACTTCGAGCACACGCGCCAACAATACCGGCTGCTTATCCGCGTAACCGGCAATTGAAATAGCAATGCCATTACTCCAGCGCGACAGACCGTAATTGAGGCCGGCAAGACGAGCTGCGTACAAACCCGCATCGAGCTGGTCTTCAATAAGGGCGACATACAGCTCAGTTTTTGCTTCCAGCAAACAGCTCGATATCACAGGGATGGCCAGTCGCGCTGAAAAGCTGGCTCGCGGACTAGCGAACTGATTGTCGGCGTAATGCCAAAGCCGGGCACTTTTTTCAGCACCTCCAACTTCACCCTTTAATAATGGCAGCCGAACAGGATTATGCACTTCACCACCCTTGCCACTCACAGGAAAGGCCTTGGCTAAAAAGACATTAGCGCCCGGCAAACTCAAATCATCATTCATCGCTGACGACTTCGGCGGATTACTGTCTGCTAATCGCTGATAAGGCGCGCCATAACGTGAGGACACGTTACCGCTTGCATCTAACTCCGGTGCCACCCAGGTCACGAGGGCGTTATCGGGACGTAAATAGCTGGCAAACTTTTTGATTAAAGTGGCATCAAAATCGTCGTATAAAAAATGGCCGCGCAGCACTTCCTGGGGGGGGTAATCATGCAGGGCGACACTCAATCCCTGCACATAAGACGAGGCTGAACTCTTTTCCATAAAGCGAAATGCACTGTGCTGTAGCTGCGTTAATTCATCATAGCGCCAGGCTTCGACACCCTGATCTGTGGTCAGTGTCAGCCATTGATAAAAAAGCGAGAGCACCTGCTGGCGCTCGGTAATGCCCTGGGGCGTGAGGCCAATGGTAATTGCAAAAGCTGCGCCTTCTCGAGAATCAAAGGCCGGGCCGGCACTTAAACTTTCAACCAGGCCCCGGGCCTTCATCACCGCCAAAAAACTGCCCTCGCTTTCACCACCCAACAAATGGCCAAGAAACAACAGCGGCCCCTGGCGCCAATATTGTTTGGCCGAGGGCATGGGGAATAACAGGCTTAATTCGCGCTTTTCTTTTTCCGGGGTAATCGCTACCTGCAGCGGTAAGTTAACGGCAAAGAGTGACTCGCCCGATGTTTCAACTAGCGTATTGTGATTGGCTACAGCGCTGAAACGACTCTTTACCGCCTCTTCCAGCTGATCCAGCGACTCATTGCCGAGCACCACCAGAGTCATTAAATTGGCCGAATAATAACGCTGATAAAAGGCTAACAAGTCCGGCCTTATCGGTCGCTTATCATCGTTAACCAGCGTTTCCAGATTGCCCACAGAAAACTTTGCCAGCGGGTGTTTCGGGTTAATCAGCTCCGACAGTACATCCCATTCCCGGCGACTATCATCCTTAATTTTGAGCTGATATTCCGAGTCTACTGCATGGCGTTCACGGTCAACATATTTGGCATCAAAACGCGGGGCTACAAAAAACTGGGCAAATCGATCCAGGGTATCAAGCAGATAAGCGGAGTCAACATTAAAGAAATAATTGGTCTGTTCAAGGCTGGTATAAGCGTTGTGCTGGCCACCGTGTTCGCTGATATAAGCCTGGTATTCACCGGCCTCCGGATATTTTTCAGTGCCGAGAAATAACATGTGCTCGAGAAAGTGGGCCAAACCCTCGCGCTCGACAGGGTTTTGAAAACTACCTACATGCACGTTGAGTGATGCCGCACTTTTTTCCGCTTTAGCATCGGAAACCAGTAACACTTTCATTTTATTTTCGAGCTGAAAATAACGGTATTGGCGTTCGTCATTGGGGCTACGCCGCACCGCCAGCTCTCCGCCCTCACTCGCACTGCCCTCTTGCCACCAAGCTGACTTATCAATTTCTGCAGCTTGTATAGAACCCACAAACAGCAGGGCTAAGAGGATGAAGAAAGGACAAAAAGGCTTCACAAAAGGCATAGAAACATATCCAGGTTCAGGCTACTGCCTGTTTTATAAGGGGTATTGATAAGGACTTAAATCTAATGAGTTAAGTCAGGACATCATTCAGACAACAACTCTGGCACTTCATTGCGCGGCCAGGCGTTATAAAGCGCCTTGACCAAGGTTGCCAATGGAATCGCAAAAAACACCCCCCATAAACCCCATAAACCGCCAAACACAAGGACAGCGAGAATAATTAAAATGGGGTGAAGGTTGACCGCCTCCGAAAACAACAGGGGCACTAGTACGTTGCCATCAATAAATTGAATCACACTGTAGGCAAAGAATAACCAGAAAAAATCCCCTCCCCAGCCCCACTGAAACAAGCCCACCAACACCACGGGCACCGTCACCACCGCTGCACCGACGTAGGGGATCACCACCGATAGACCGACCATTAATGCCAGTAAAGCCGCATAATTAACGCCCAGTAAAACAAACCATATGTAAGTGGATGCCCCGACCAAAATCACCTCAATCGCCTTGCCACGCACGTAGTTGGCAATTTGAATCGTCATTTCGCCCCACACCTGTTTCATTACTGGGCGACGCTCGGGCAACAACGAGGCGGTACTTTGCATCAGCTCATCGCGGTCTTTAAGCATAAAGAAAACCAGCAGCGGCACGAGCACGAGATAGATAAGCACCATCACCAAACCGGGAAATATGCCCATAGAAACACCCAGTGCCGCCTCTGCAAATTGCGCCGACTCCTGTTGCACATAAGCAATAAACTCACCCAGACGCGCTTCTGAAATCAAGTGGGGATAGCGCTCGGGCAGCAGTAAAACCGCTTCCTGCCAGTGCACAATCATCCCCGGCACTTCTTTTAACAAACGACTCATCTGCTCGATAACAATCGGGAAAAGAAAAACAACCACCAATAAAAATAAACTGATAAATGCGCTGAATACCAGGGCCACCGCCAACAAATGGGGTACGCGCCAGCGCTTGAGGAGATTAACCACTCCCTGCAATAAAAAAGCGAGTACCACAGCCGCTAGAAATGGTGCCAGTACCTGGCCCATAGTGACAATAACCAATAAGGCTAGCGCCATCATGATAATCAGTAGCACCGCCTCTTCATCGGCAAAATAGCGATTAATCCAGCTATCGACGACTTTCCACATACTCTTTCCTTTTATTCACTCTTCACGACGTCGCACACATACCCTTGCAGGCGGCGACTGAACTGAGGCACATAATAATAGTCGAAGCATTGGCTGGCGATACGTTAAACTGCAAATAAACAAAATTTGTTCAACTTTGCTCCATTTTAGTTCAATGAAGAACGAAGGAGCAAAGCCCACTGCCGAGGACGCTCGAATATCGTGCCAATTTCTTTTCAAAAATATTGCATCAGTCTGCTCTGCATTATCAGCCTCACTTTATTGCCGCTCGCCACCAGTAAACAGGCCAGCGCTAATGACATCAAACTGCCTATGCTGGGCGATACGACCTCTGGCATTGTCTCCCTGCAGCAGGAACATGAACTGGGCCGTGCCTGGCTAAAAATGTTTCGCAGCCGCGTCCACACTCTCAATGACCCCTTGATGCAGGACTATATCGAAAATTTGATTTACCGTCTGGCCAGCCATAGTGAACTGCTGGACCGACGACTCGAACTCATCGTCATCAACAACCCCACCATGAATGCTTTTGCAGTACCTGGTGGTGTCATTGGTATACACACCGGCTTATTTTTATATGCCGAAAACGAAGCACAGCTTTCGTCGGTACTGGCCCACGAACTTGCCCACCTCAGCCAGCGGCACTTTGCCCGCAACCTCGCCAATCGCAAAGCCAGCTCTTACACCACAATGGCAGGCATGCTGGTGGGGCTTATTCTCGCCGCGACGGTGGGTGGCGATGCAGGCATGGCCGCCATGACCATGACCCAGGCTTCAGCCATGGACAGTGGCCTGCGCTTTTCTCGTCAGTACGAGCAAGAAGCCGACCGCCTGGGTATTGATACCCTTTACCGCGCCGACATGGACCCTAATGCTGTGCCCGCGATGTTTGAACGCATGCTCGCAGCGACCCGTTATATTGGCCGCCGTCCACCGGAATTCCTCCTCACTCACCCGCTCTCGGCGAAACGTGTTGCCGACGCCCGAGGGCGTACCAGTCAACTACCCACCCGCTACTACCCCGACAATCTCGATTACCACCTTATTCGCACCCGAGCGTTGATCGCCATCGACGGTAATGCTCAGCGCTCCATTAACCGCTTTAAGAATGAACTACAGGGGCACTCCCTGTCGACAGAAGCAGCCACCTATGGACTGGCGCTGGCACAATCTGCCGCCCGGCAACATAAAAAGGCGCGTAAAAATCTTCAGAGTTTGCTCGAAAAATCACCCGAACGTTTCATTTATCAATTTGCTGCCATCGAATTAGATCGCGCCAGCGAAAATTTTGATCAGGCTTTTAGCGCTATTGAAAAACTCAAGCAGGACTACCCCAACAGCTACCCGCTACAAACCGAATTGGCCGAAACTTTATTGCAAAACCGCCAGTACGCAAAATCAGAACAAGTCCTAGAGAAGCTAGCCCAGCAGCGGCCCAACGACCCAGATGTGTGGTTTGAGCTGGCCGAAACCAGTGGCCTAGCCGGGGATATCCCCGGCGTTCATGTCGCCAGGGCTGAGTACTACATATTGACTGGCATTTTTGACAAAGCACGGGAGCAATTGCGCTACGCCAAAAAACTAGTGCGCCAGGACTTCAAACACACAGCGGTGATTGATCAGCGCCTGGTCGACATCAACCGCATGGAAGCGAAGATGAAAAAGCTGTAGTTTTCGACCGTAGTTTGCCGCTCTAATTCGCCCCCTAATTCACAAGATCTCGCGTAAATAAAGGCTACTGTAGTGGTGGCAAGCGCTGACAAATAGTCTCGGAATAAAAACCCAAAACAAAGGCCCGACAGCTGTGCCAAAAAGCCGACATCAACAAGAGCGCACCTCCAATTGTTAGTGCTGCAAAGGCAAAACTTAGGCTGACAATGCCGTACTCCTGCAACAGCGTATTAAAGGCATAAAGTACATAGGCCAAGGCCGAAACCATCAAGGCCCGACGATCTATGCTCAATGACACCAGCGCGATACAGCAATAAAGCAGGGTAATGGCGAGCGCCGTCAACAGGCCCATGGTGTGGTCAAAAGCCCCCAGCAGTGAAAAAATGGGATGTACCATTAGCGGTGCCGCAACGAGGTGGAGCCAAAAGGCAACATCGGAGCGCCGGGTCAAGCGCTGCGTATCAGAGGCATCCCAGGCCATGGCGCTGATAAAAACCAGCACGCCACCGATAAAAACAATGGGGGCCCACCAATCCTTCGCAGCCGGTATTACACCGATAAACAACATAACCGCAGCCAGTACTAGAATGGCCATACCCGCCGCCACAGTGATGGGCACCTTAAAGCGCTGCCAATGCAACCAGGCTGCCCCGGCCCCCACAGCACAACCAAAGCCAATACCAAGTTCTTCTGCTAGCCCAAGGTTCTTTAGCAGTATAATTCCGCCGAGCACAGCGCCACCGACAAAAGCGAGCAATAAGACAATGGAAGGCAGCGCCATACGTCGCACACGGGCAAAGTATTCTGCCAGTGCCCAGGCGCTAGCCGCTTGCAAGAAAGAACCGACCCAAGGCGCTATCGCCGCACCAATCCAGTTAACGGAAATTAATAAAAGCGCACAGGCGATAACCACAAAAATGTCGTTAAAGCCGGTGATAAAACGAAAGTGTTCGTCATCGACGGCGGGGGTTTGTCTCAGCACCGCAACGTGTGCACGAAAGGCATCGACCGTATCATTATTAAACACTCCGGCCTCAACAGCCGAAACCAAGTCTTCATCACTGTACATAGTGCCTTTTGTTTCCTTTTTTCCTGTGTCTGTTAATAAGACTCCGGCGCTGAAGGTGCTGGCCGTACCAAGTCAGTAACAATTTTTGATTACGCCGCCAGACTATTATTACCGTTTCCCAAAGCACCTTCGTTGCGCACCTCACCCAGGGGTTGCAGGGTGGCTTCCATTTCTCCCACCAATTCATCGTCACCGCCAGCGTGAATAATCAGGCTTGCCTCTCGGGCATTGGCCAGACCGCCTTCAAGTGGGGCCTCCATCACTCGCACTCCGCGTCTGGCACCCTCCTGCCCAATATGTTGAATCGCAGCCGCCGAGGTGGTCGACATATCAATATAAATAGCGCCTTCGCTCAGGTTGTTAAACAGGCCGTTTTCACCCAGCACCAGCGCGTCAACTTGTTGCTGGCCAGGCAGGCAGGTAATCACAACATCACATTGCTCACCCACTTCTTTGACCGTATCAACCCACTCGGCACCCTGTAATTCGAGGTTACTGGCCTCTTCCCGTGCAAGGTCGTGAATCACCATCTTCGAACCCGCCGCCAGCAAGTTAACCACCATTGGATTGCCCATTCTACCCAGACCAATAAATCCAATTTTCATAATAGTGCTTCCTTTTTTATTGTTTTCAGCCGTTTAAAATTTGCAGGCAGCCGCCAGTATTAGTGAAATAGCTGAAATTTAACAGCGATTAATCACCCGATTTCACCACCCACGGATTCGCAGCCCTTCGACTTGTGACCCCGGATGGCTTGCGCCATAATTGCTGGCTAGCACGTTAAGGCTTGTTGATTCTTCGGCCTTTTCTTCCACAGCAACACCACTTTTATTGGCCCCCTTATGAGCATTGCAATTAAATCCGTCGTTTCCATTCATTACACCTTAACCGGCGAAGACGGCGAAGAACTCGATGCCTCCACTGACCGTGAGCCACTGGTGTACCTGCACGGTGCCGGTAATATTATTAAGGGGCTAGAACTAGCCCTGCTCGGCAAGAATGTCGGCGACCAGGTACAGGCCACCATTGCCCCGGAAGATGGCTACGGCGAATTTATCAGCGATCTCGTTCAGCATGTGCCGCTGTCCGTGTTTGGCGACGAAGACAAACCTGAAGTGGGCATGCGCTTTAATGCCGAAACACCCAACGGCCCTCTGGCGGTCGCGGTCACCGCTATTGATGGTGATCAGGCCATACTCAATGGCAATCATCCGCTGGCGGGCAAGACGATAACCTTTGATGTCAAGATCGAAGACATTCGCCAAGCCACTGACGAAGAGCTCACACACGGCCACCCCCATAGTGCCGGCGGTTGTGGACACCATCACTAATTGCCATAGTAAAAATACACACGCGACTACCCATTCCCTCAATGGGGGCGTATAATCCCGCGCCAGTACGGCCCAGCACTGAACCGTACTGGCTATTTAAATAGCCGTAAGCCGGGAACCTCTAATCAATAAGAAGTTCCATCGATAACACGCTTGAATCAAGAGGCCTCATCAGAAAGATCAGTGCCTTTTCCATCCTCTGTCAAGCGTCCCAAATAAGTACCCTGGTCGATACTCGATTTATATTGGGCACCTCGGTATTTACAACGATACTTTTAACATCGCCAACTAACATTTCCAATTCGTCGAGCTGCTAAAAGCTCCTGTGTTGGGCGCTGATAGTTCTATTTTCAGCAACCATTGTATTTGGCTATTGTTCTACACATAGGAAAGATTCATGACATTTGACACCCTCGGCCTCTCCGAGCCCCTACTGCGTGCCGTTAGCGAAAAAGGCTACGACACACCCTCACCGATTCAGGCCAAAGCCATTCCCGCCGTTCTCGAAGGTCACGACCTGATGGCGAGCGCGCAAACCGGCACCGGTAAAACCGCTGGCTTTACCCTGCCGCTGCTCCACCTGCTGGCCGACAAGCCCGCTGCCAACAGCAACCGTACACTGGCACTGATAGTCACCCCCACCCGTGAACTGGCCGCACAAATACACGAGAGCGTGCTCGACTACGGCAAGCACCTTAACTTGCGTTCTACCGTGGTTTTTGGTGGCGTAAAAATTAACCCGCAAATGATGAAGTTGCGTCGCGGTGTAGAAATACTGGTCGCCACCCCCGGTCGTCTGCTCGACCTGCACAAACAAAATGCCATTAGCTTTAACGACGTTGAAGTGCTGGTACTCGATGAAGCCGACCGTATGCTCGACATGGGCTTTATTCACGACATTAAACGCATCATTTCGCTGATGCCGAAAAAACGCCAAAACCTGCTGTTTTCTGCCACCTTTTCCAATGATATCCGCCACCTTGCTCGCGGCTTATTGAATAACCCGGTTGAAATTGACGTAGCGCCACAAAACACCACGGCCACCAAGGTGGAGCAAAAAATTCACCCCGTGGACAAAGGGCGCAAAGCCGCCCTGCTCAGCCATTTGATTCGCAGCGAAGGCTGGCATCAGGCCTTGGTCTTTAGTCGCACCAAGCACGGTGCCAATAAGCTGGTAAAATTGCTCGAACGCGACAACATCCACGCCGCCGCAATTCACGGCAACAAGAGTCAGGCGCAACGCACCAAGGCTCTGGCCGAGTTTAAAAAGGGCAAGGTTCAAATACTGGTCGCCACCGATATCGCCGCCCGTGGTATTGATATCGACCAGCTACCTCAGGTGGTTAACTTCGACCTGCCCAATGTACCTGAGGATTACGTGCATAGAATTGGCCGCACCGCCCGCGCGGGTTCCAGCGGTAATGCAGTGTCTCTAGTGAGCGCCGACGAGATCAAGCAATTGAGTGATATTGAACGCTTGATTAAAAGCAAAATCGCCCGCGAAGAAGTGGACGGCTTTGAACCCGAGCACGCGCTGCCCGAGTCGCGCTCCGGTCATCGCCCCACGCGCAGTGCGCAACCGCGCCGCAGTTCACCGAGCAATCGCAATAATGGTCAGGGACGTAATCAGCGCAGCTCGGAAAGTCGATCTGCGGGCAAGAATGGCCAGGGACGCAATCAGCGCAGCTCGGAAAGCCGACCTGCCGGCAATGGTGAACAGCGTCGGCGCTCGAGCCAGCAACGCACCAGTAGCGGCAATGGCAATGGCAATGGCAATGGCAATGGCAATGGCAACTCTAACGCCAGAAGCGCCAGTAGTAACAATCAGCGCTCAAACAACAACGGTAATAGTCATCCCCGGAGCCAGCAAGTGACCTCGGGCAACTTGATAGAACCAGATCGCGTCATCCAATCCGGTAATCGCTAGCAGGCTATTAAAGCCTCTACCTGGATAAAGAAAGCCCCTCTCGCAGGCAGCGACAGGGGCTTTTTTGTGCCTGCCTCTAAACGACGCAAACCATATCAACTACAGACGATCAGGCCACTTGGGCGCTGTTATCCCATTTCTGCAACGCGGGTAAGGCGCCTTCGGCAAAAGTGGTAATACTCTGTTTGCACCAGCTGCCATCTTCTTAGCAGTCCGCTACACTGAGGGCCGGACTTTCCGCCAAATACTTATCGGCTACCAACAACACTCGCCGCAAACTGTAAAACCCAGTTTTTAAGGAGCTTCGCCATGCCTCTATCCGCAAGGGACTTAATTAATCACTTCGAGATGTATTTCGATGGCTCAGATATGAGCAATGCCAGCCTCTATCTTTGTATTGATAGCCCAGTCGGCGATAGTGGTGCCCAAACTATTATCGCAACCATGCGCGACGCTGGTCTCTGGTCGGCTGAGGCGGCGAAAACCGTCCCCGCCGAACACAAGCCCATGTACGCCGAACAGATGACATTGATTGGCTACGTCTCGGGTAACATTGCCGGTAAAGAATTTCACGCCTCGGCCTACGATCATGAAAAATTTCCCTACAAAGCCGAACGCTGGGAGGAGTGGAAGGCTTTTATTGCCGCTAATTATTGATTGTTGGCCACAATGCAATCGAACAACCACAAGTGCGTGAGTATGATTTACCTAAATGCCAGTTTTTGGTGATAGGACTATAAAGGTAGCAAGGACGGATCAGTTCGCTCCTGCTGGTGGCGGATCATTAGCTCGAAATGGAAGTATTGCCGGGCAGTTTGGCCAAACAGTGAACATGATTTTCAAAAGCCGTAACAAGCTAGAATCAATAATTTCTGTAAAGGACACAAGCCCGTTTGTAAAGATCAAAGAGTTGAGTCTACTACCACTGCAATCGGCTACATTTAGCTTTACACGGTTCGGGGAAGGACCTATGGACTGGAACTTTGAGATTAGCACCGCATCGAATGCCTTTATAGTATCTTATCAAATTGAATCTACTTGGACAGAGGGGATGCCTGTAAACCCTTGCTATTAATTATCCTAGAAGTGGCCATGATGACCATGAAAAAAGTGAGAGGCTTGTTACTGTGTTTAACTATTTTAACTGTATGTTCTGTCGTGGCAGAACCTGAAACCATAGAGTTAAATATTGCCATTGATGATATAGAGGCTGTCCATATTGAAGGTTCAAAAGCATGGATAAAACTTGCCGATGAACCAACAATAAAACTACGCACTATAACTACGGAAAACATTGGAAACTCTTTAGAACTGACAATAAATGCCATTCCCGCCGTACGTAATACAATTCATAGCGAAATCTCTTCTGGACTGATAATAGTCCCTGTAGCGTCTGACCAACTACTTAATTTACTAAGATCTCTTTCTCCAGCCCGCAACAAATAAAAATGACTCTCTTAGATAAGTAGATTTCAGGTAGCTATAAACGAGCAATAGCTTGGCGGGGCTATGCCAAGAAATGGAGAATGGATAACGGACCGGAGTTTATCTCCACTGCCTTGGCGGCCTGCGCAGAGGAGCACGATATCCAGCCGGAATTTATCCAGCCCGTCACACCGACACAAAAAGCCTCTATCGAGCGATTCAATCGCACTTACCGGGATGAAATTCTCAATATGCATGTCTTTAGTACATTACGTGAAGCCCGATAACTGACGGAAGACTGGGTGCGTGAATATAACGAAGAACGGCCACACGACTCACTGACTGGTCTTACACCCTGGAAATATCTGGCCCAACATGAGCCGCGAAAAACTCTAAATTAGGGTTCCACTAAAAACTGGAGGTTTACAGTTGCAACTGTGTATTCGCTTGTTCGGTCATTTGTTTTTAGGATTGACCGTATATAAGCCTTCTATTATTAGCGATTCACATGTATACGGATCATAGGCTAGTTCTTTAGTAAAGATTCGCTCTCCTGCCTCGAGTCGCACCATATTATTAAACTTACAATTTCCATTCTTTGTTGCACTTCCCTTTCTGATGTAACGGTTACTCTCTTGAAAATTATCGGGATATTTGTAATAAATTACATCGCTTCCTTCAAGACTTATTTTTTCTGCTGATAGCGGTAGTGTCCAAAAAATCAGGATGGCAACAAACATTAGTGGTGTTTTCATATCATTTTCTTGACTTAATGCACCCAATCTAAAAATGTTAGGCGGCGGACGATCTACCGCCTAACATACTGATTATTAATAAATTTTAGAACTCTGATGACTGTAATGGATGCTGGCCCTGCACCTATGATCTAAGTTCGACCCAGCTGATGACACGAGGGCGGGGAATCAATCCCGAAGACCTTTACTACCCTTAATCATCCATTGCCAAGACGTTAGATGCATGATGACAACAACAGTGGACATTAGAGAAATAATCACAAATAAATAGGGGTGTACGTAAAATTCATCAGACATCCCCCAATTACCCACTGAAAAATCGAAATTCCCCTGAATAAAGCGAGCAACGCCAAAAGAAGACAGAATGGAGCTCAACGCACTAAATGCAAAGGCAAACCAAATTGCAATGCGGCTTTCAAAAACAGCACCGATTGCCGCCATCATGTAACAAAGGCCGACAATACTTGAAAAAAACACCATCACTCCCGGATAAATCAGCCAGAACAAAATCACAACAATGATAGAAGTAACAAACTGGATAGACTTAAGAACACGGCTCATTTCACTTGCTCTTTTTGGCTAAAAGCCTCCGACACCTTTATCAAGCTGTACACCAAAGCTATTGAGGGCCATCGACACCATGTTGTACTGGCCTACGGTAAACACCACATCCATTAGCTGCTGATCATTATAGCGTTCACTCAACGCTGCCCAGGTACTATCGCTAACGCAAGCATCGCTGTGTAACTCATCCACCGCGCGTAACAGGCTTGCGTCAAAGTCGCTCCAGCCCGCCGCAGAAGCACCCTCTTTAACACGCGCTATTTCCTCATTACTGAGCCCTGCATCCCGGGCAAAAATCACATGCTGCCCCCACTCGTATTCAGCCTGACACAACCAGCCAATACGCAAGATGAGAATTTCCCGCTCGCGGGGGGCCAGCTTCGAGGTATCGCCCATAATGTGGTAGGCCCAGGTGGTAAATTTCTGCGTTGCCGGCCAATGGCGAGACAAAGTGCCCAGTACATTATAGAAAGGCCCGTCCCGCTTAATGGGTGCGAGCATTTCACGCTGCTCGTCTGTCCACTCACTTTCTTGCAGAGGATGAATTCTTGGTTGTGATAACTTCATTATTTTTCCCATTTCATTATTATTAATTAGTGGGAGGATACTACTATCAAACGTATAGATTAGAGAACACTTTCCACCCAGCGAACAATATCCCCTTGCCGCATGGCACCGGATTGTCGGGCAACTTCTTTACCGCCCGCAAAAATGATAAGTGTGGGGATTCCTCGAATCGCCAGCGCACTACCAACCGAGGGATCCTGTTCCGTGTTGAGCTTAGCGACTCGAATCCGAGGTTCAAGTTCCTTTGCTGCCTGCTCATAGGCTGGCGCCATCGCTTTGCAGGGGCCGCACCAGGGTGCCCAAAAATCGACAACAACGGGAATATCATTACGGCTAATGACTTTCTGATAATTCGACGCACTTAATTCCTGGGGTGCATGGCCAAATAAGCTCTGCCGACACTTGCCACAATTAGGACCACTGCTGAGCTTATCATTGGGCACGCGGTTAATCCCCAGGCACAGGGGGCAGACGATATGAACGGAGACGGTCATGGTTGCAGATCCTTTAAACGGAGACGAAGGGAGTCAACCTCATCAAGTAATTCTAAAATAACAGCGACTCCCGCCAGATTAATACCCAGATCTGCCTGTAAGCGGCGGGCTTTACGGGTACGCTGAATACTTAAACCGGGGAAATACCACTGAGTAATTTCCTCGCCATGGGGCTGAATAACGCCCTCTTCAACCAGTTCTATCACATAATCCGCGTGTACCGCACAGACGCGACAGAGCTGTGACAGCGTCAGACCTGAGTCAACGTCAATAATTACGCCGACCTGGATTTCAAATTCATTGTTTGTCATACGCTTTAAACCCCCAGCTCTGCACGCGGATTAAATGCCAGGTTCTGCGCCATAGTCTGATACGTTTTTTTTGCCTCTGGGCTATCGGCGGGCGGCAACACCACTTTTAACACCACATAAAAATGACCCGGTGTTTTACCCGATAAACCCTTACCTTTAAAACGCAGCTTTTTACCGTGGGCAGAACCCGCAGGAATCTTGACATCGACCAGTCCACTGGGTGTCGGTACTTTAATACTAGCCCCGAGGGCTGCCTCCCAGGGGGCGATAGGCACATCAATAGAAATATCCGCACCATCGAGACAATAAAGCCGGTGCTTTTTGAATTCGATATCGAGGTATAAATTACCGGGCTTATCGCCCCCAACACCAGGGTCACCCTGCCCGGCCAGACGAATACTCTGTCCCGGCGTAATACCTTTGGGGATTTTAATATTCAGTACGCGTTCGCGGGTATGAACATGGCCCTGAGGATCAACTTCCGGCACCTGAAAGGTAATCTTGCGGGTCGCACCGTTGAAGGAATCTTCCAGATCAATAACCACCCGGGCATGACGATCACCTCCCTGCTGGGAATGGGGATGCTGTTGCCTGCCAACATCGCGAAAGCTTTGACCGAATAGCGACTCAAAAAAATCGCTGTAAGCCTCACCACCACCCGGGGTAAAACCACCGCCGCTGAACTCAAAGCCCGCGTCCCAACCTGGCGGTGCATTAAAGTCCTGGCCACCCTGCCAGTTGGCCCCGAGCTGATCGTAAGCGGCACGTTTTTCTGGGTCTTTTAAGACTTCGTAAGCTTCACCCAGCGCCTTAAATTTTTGCTCGGCATCACCTTCTTTACTGACATCAGGGTGATATTTACGCGCCAGCTTGCGATAAGTACGTTTAACCTCATCCTGAGTCACATCGCGAGCAAGTCCCAACGTGTCGTAATAGTCTTTAAATTCCATTGATTATTAACCACCCTTGTAGCTTGTCTATTACAACATGGGTACAAAAGGTGATTAAATCAAGTTGATTCTTACAAAATGTGTTTCAGAATAGCGCTAGCGAATCATCACTTTTAAACCAGGCTTTTATTAACGATTTCATAGACATCTTTAGATAAACCCGGCTTGGCTAAGACCCGCTGCAACTCAGCTTTCATTCGTCCGCCAGCGAGCTCTGGGTACTTGCGCCACTTGGTCAGCGGCGTAATGATTCTCGAGGCAATTTGCGGATTAAGGTCGTCCAAAATTAGCACCTGATCCGCTAAAAACGTATAGGCCTCACCTTCACCAGCATGGAAATTAACCGCATTTCCCGAGCAAAAAGCGGCAATTAATGCCCGCACTTTATTGGGATTTTTCATATCAAAAGCGGCGTGTTCCATCAACGCTTTCACACGACTCAAACCACCCGGCACGGTGCTCAAGGCCTGCATTTGAAACCACTGATTAACCACCAGGCTTTCATTGAGCCAATGGGAATAAAATGTAAATAAAGCCTGTTTAGCCAGCTTCTGTGCGGCGGGAAGCGAGCAATTCACCAGGGCGAGTAATGCCGTACTGGTGTCTGTCATATTGTCGGCATTGTRAAATTGCGCATAGGCCAACTGAATGGCATCGCTATCGCCGGTCTGTACTAAATAAGCCAGTGCCGTATTTTTCAAACTGCGCTGTGCTATCTGTATGCCAGTGGCAGAATATTTTTTTGCCTTTTTTAGGGCTTCACTATTGGCCTGATAAATAGCCAAAAATTCACTTTGTAGTGCATCGGCCAGTGTTTGCCGTGCAAATTGTCGAGCGCTATGAATAGCCGCGACTTCTATCACCTCGGCCACTTCGCTGAGATAGGCCTCGCTGGGCAGTGCCAGCATTAAGGCGACCATGGCTGGGTCGGCATCTTCGTCATTCAGCAGGGCGCGATAGGCTTCGATTAAACGCCCATCAAGCACCAGTTCACGTTCGGCCAGCACGTCTTCAACCAGCCCCTGTAGTATGCCCAGCGCTAATTTATTGCAGGCCTCCCAACGATTAAAGCTRTCACTATCGTAGCGCATTAAATGTAAAAGCTGATCACGACTGTAGGGAAACTCAAATTTTACCGGTGCTGAAAACCCCCGTAGCAAAGAAGGGATGGGCTCTTCAACGACGTTTTCAAAAACCAGTGTTTGTGTCGCTTCGGTCAATTCATAGCATATTTCAGTCTCACCATCAGCATGGCCTTTTAAGTGCAATCGCAAATCGCCAGCCCCACCCACAAGTCCCAAACGAATCGGCACATGGAAGGGCTGCTTTTCGGAAGACTCCGGTGTTGCGGGGCAGCTTTGACTTAAACTCAAACGGTACGTTTGTGCACTGGCATCATATTCCCCACTGGCCGCAAGGCGAGGTGTGCCGCCCTGGCGATACCAATGCATGAAGGTGGTAAAATCTCGACCGCTGACGTCTGTCATCGCGGCAATAAAATCGTCGATGGTCGCCGCTTCGCCGTCATGGCGCTCAAAATACAAATCGCTACCGGCACGGAATAATTCTGCCCCCAACAGGGTGTGGATCATGCGTACCACTTCAGCACCCTTTTCGTAAATGGTTAGGGTGTAGAAGTTGGAGATTTCCATATACGACGCAGGTTGCACCGGGTGAGCTGTGGGGCCGCCATCTTCAGCAAATTGCAGGGTGCGTAAAAAGTTAACATCCTCCACACGCTTAACCGTGGGCGAACCCATATCTGCCGAAAACTCCGCATCGCGAAAAACGGTAAAGCCTTCTTTTAAACTCAGCTGAAACCAGTCGCGGCAGGTGACTCGATTGCCCGACCAGTTGTGAAAGTATTCGTGGGCGACGACGGCCTCGACCCGCTGAAAACCGGCATCCGTCGTCGTTTCCGTCTTTGCCAACACACAGGAGGTATTGAAAATATTCAGGCCCTTATTTTCCATAGCACCCATATTGAAGTCGTCGACGGCGACGATCATAAAAATATCCAGATCGTATTCCCGACCATAGACCTCTTCATCCCAGGTCATGGCGTTTTTCAGGGATTGCATCGCGTGGTCGCATTTGTCGAGGTCTTTTTCCTCGACATAAATGCGCAGGGCAATATCACGGCCGCTCATGGTAGTAAAGCTGTCTTCAATACAGCTCAAACTACCAGCCACCAGGGCAAACAAATAAGCGGGCTTTTTAAAGGGGTCATGCCAGGTTACCCAGTGACGACCGTCCGGCGTGTCACCACTGTCGACGGGATTACCATTAGACAGTAGCAGCGGGTACTGGCTTTTATCGGCTTCAACCGTGGTGGTGAATTCCGACATCACATCGGGGCGGTCGAGATACCAGGTGATTTTGCGAAAGCCCTCGGCCTCACATTGGGTGCAGCACATGGTCTGAGATTTATAGAGGCCTTCCAGAGACGTATTGTCCTGAGGCTTTATAGCAACTACCGATTCGAGCAAAAACTGCTCGGGTACATGATGGATCACCAGCTCCTCGGCACCGATCTGATATTGATCTGCGCTTAATGCCTGTCCATCAATAGCCAATGAGCGGAAGTCCAGTTCCTGCCCGTGCAGGCGCAGGGTATTTGCTGCGGCATTCGCCTCGGCATTGGGGTTGCGTCGAAATTGCAGCGCCGCCTTAACCAGAGTTTCATCGTCACCGAGCTCAAAACGCAGCTCAGTTTTATCAATTAAATACAACGGTGGTTTGTAATCTTCAAGACGGATGGTTTTTGGCTGGGAATCTCTCAGTGACATGGGTGTAACTCCAAAAATTAAGACCTGCAGTACCGAAGCAAAGAATATTCCCTACTCATGACACGCTGTAAATACGTCCCTGTACGCTCGGTGTCGGCATCCTGCCTCCTACGGTCGCGAACAAATAATATTCTTTTTTTAACAGTCTTAAGTAAATAGGTGGCGTTTATTGACGGCCACTCTATAAATAATAGTAAAGTTAGGCTGAAAAACTAACGTTGTAGGCTGTAAATTTACGCATATTAATCACCCCAGTGTCGAGGATCAGATACTGCCCCTTAATCCCCATCAGCGTGCCTTCGACCAGGGGTGTTTTATCAAAGTTCTGACTACTGACTTTGGTGGGATATTCCAGCACCGGGTATTCAATATCGACACACTCGCCATCCAACACAGGCTGCAACGCCTGTAAACCGAAGCGTTCATTCAGCGCCTGAAGTTCCGGCTGGCAGAGTTCAAAAAGCTGGTCGCGGGTCGCGGCTAAATCGACGTCTTCAATATCGCCTTTAAGCATTTTCCGCCAGTTAGTTTTGTCGGCCACATGCTGACGCAGGGCATCTTCAACCAAACCCGATTGCAGACGAGTGGCAACACGCATGATGGGTAGAGCCTGCACCGCACCCTGGTCGATCCAGCGTGTCGGTAGCTGCGTAGCGCGGGTAATRCCCACTTTAACGCCCGAGGAATTAGCCAGATACACCACGTGCTCGGCCAGACAAAATTCTTCACCCCACTCGGGCTCACGGCAGGTGCCCTGCTCGTAGTGGCATTTTTCAGGGCTGATAATACAGCTATCGCAGCGCGCCAGTTTCTTCAGGCAAGGAAAGCAAAAACCCTGATTAAAGCTTTTTTTGGTTTTACGACCACAATGGCAGCAGTGAATCTCACCGGCATAAGTCAGGCTAATATGCTGGCCCAAAAAGTCGTTCAGCAGCACCCGCTCATCGTCCAGGGGAAGAAAATATTTTACCGGCGTCGCCAATTCAACCACCATTTTACWCAAATGGCCGCTAACTTCTATCGTCATACTTTATCTCTTAGAAAAAATGAGCAGGATTAATGCTGCCATTTTAGGGGTTTTTCTGCCTCGGCGATTTCACCCGTCGTACTACCGCAGTGTTGATGCTTTTTCGGCGCAATAAACCCAATCCGTTCGTCTTCTGGCTTATGCTGGCTGTCGTAGGTAATTACCGCCTGTAGGCAGGTGGCCTTTTGTTCCGCCGTCAGCTTACGGCCATCGGGCCATTTACCGATTTCGACAGCCAGTTTTAATTTTTCGTAAACATCCGGCGTCACGGCCTGTAGCACTTGTTCAATATCCACACTTACACCTTTTTATTCTTGAACTGGCTTTTGTCGTCCTGCCAGTGCCCCCGCAAGCATGCCAATCAACAGACCGGATACATGGGCACCATTGGCAACACCGCCACTGATAAACACATCGACAATACCAAACAGGCAAATTAGCAACCAGCCAATAAGCATATAAATAATACCGGGCTGTACATTTAACAAGGGGTTCGGTGCCACACGGTTACGAATCCAGACATAACCCACCAGGCCATAGACCACACCCGACAGGCCACCGAAAAGTACGGGGCCGTCCCATAAATATTGTCCCGCATTGGAGCCCGATGCCAATGCCAGCATCAGCACTAAATAGGCAGAACGACCACTGATCAGCTCCACCCGACGACCAAATTCCCAGAGCCATAAACTATTAAAAACAACGTGAAAAATGCCAAAGTGTAAAAATGCCGGTGTTACAAAACGCCAGTATTCACCCGACGAAAAAGTCTCTTCAACAGGTACAAAGTGTATACCGCCATCACCACTCAAGGTGAAATCAACAAACGTCAGTAGGTGCACACTGTTCTGCTGATAACTCACCAGTAAAAAACCGCATACGCCTAGCAACAGCGTAACCAGCGTCACCGGCACCCGGATAAAGTAAAAACTGAGGGAGCCAGCACCCTTAGGCATGTCCGTATCTAAGGCTTTTTCAATCACAGCCATTTTTTGAATTTGAGTAATAAGCTGCTGTACATCGGTCTGCCGCTGACCCTTGTCGAGCCATAGCTCATGTCCTTCGCCCTGCTCAACAAGTCGATAGACAATGTCGTTGCGGTTGAGGGCGAGCACCAGTAAGTCAAGATCAAAGC
This sequence comes from Cellvibrionales bacterium, assembly GCA_002746135.1. Taxonomy (GTDB): domain Bacteria; phylum Pseudomonadota; class Gammaproteobacteria; order Pseudomonadales; family Porticoccaceae; genus Reddybacter. The sequence goes on from NVWE01000002.1 coordinate 93,035, forward strand.
CCGCCGCTAGTGTGCCCGCAGAAACCCAGTTATCACTCTCAGCCATTAACGGTGGGCCTTCTCGCCGGGACGTAGAGAGTCCAGTCGTCGACCCCAGCCAAGTTTGTCGCGACAGGTTTCGTAGAAGTTGTGCTCCGTGGGGTGGATCAAACGCAAGGGCGTAGGTTTGCGATGAATTTTGATCACATCGCCCGGCTCGATACTAATATCCACCTGACCGTCGCAGGAGATCAAGGGGTGTAATTCGTTACGTGTGCCGACCAGTACCTCAATCTGACTATCGCCACTAATAACAAGGGGACGACTGGCCAAGGTATGAGGGTTCATAGGCACCAACACCACCGCATCGAGCTTGGGGTGCATAATCGGCCCACCCGCCGATAACGCGTAAGCGGTGGAACCTGTTGGGGTGGAAATAATTAGACCATCGGAACGCTGGCTGTAGACAAATTGCTGGTCGATATAAAGCTCGAATTCCATCATTCGCACCGAGCGACCCGGATGTAACACAAGATCATTGAGCGCGAGGCCCTTGCCGATGGATTGACCATCACGCTCAACACTCATTTCAAGTAAATAACGATCTGTGCTTTTAAACTCACCGGCGAGTACACGGCCAACACCCTCTTCCATGGCATCGGGATGAATATCGGTTAAAAATCCGAGTCGGCCACGGTTGAGGCCGAGCAGGGGTACGTCCAGGTCGACCAGCGCTCGAGCGGCACCGAGCATACTGCCATCACCACCCACGACAATCACCAGATCGACAGCGCGCTCAATAGAGCGTCGGGAGATGGTTTCGATGGCGGGATCGCCCAGCAACTCAGCGGTCTTTGACTCCGCCAGCACCGTGCGCCCATCAGCACGCAGAAAGGTCACTAAGCGTTTTAGGCTATCGACAACTTCGGGGTGTTCAAGTCGAGCGACGACACCGATATTTTGGAATTGCTCCATCCCAGCTCCGGGGCATATATATTGAAGCGGGATTATACACAGCCATCGGCTGTGGGGAGATTGGACTTCTCAGCAGGCGTTAAAATTATAAATGCTGATCGATACCATGCTCTTTTAAACCCCAGGCAAAGAGTTGTTCCCAGCGACGATCTGTTTGACGCAAACGTGCGCTAACGATTTTAAGCACGGCTTTGAGTACAACATAACCTTGCTCGGGGTGCTGATCAAAATAGTTCTCGAGGGCCAGGGCATCAAACTCCAGCACCTCAACATCCCCAAGCGCTATTACCGAAGCACTGCGCGAGCCCGCTTCAAACAAACTCAACTCACCAAATATTTCTCCAGGGCCAAGATCGCAAAGCCCCGGCTGGATATGGCGGCCATCGGGCAAGGTCACTCGCCCAGAAACCCTGACACTACCCTTTTGAATTAAATAGAGTCGCCGATCATCCATGCCTTCGCTGACGATAGAGTCATTCACGGCATAAGTATTATGCTCTGCAATACCTGCCGTGACTAATGCCTGATCTCGTAAAACAACTAACATACGGACAACCCACCCTGTTTCTTAAAATATTATGGGCGTCATTTTTAGGTCATATTGTCATCTATGACAAGCCATCGCTTTGCGTTTTTGCGACAGAATTCTCAGGCTTATTGTCGCTGCCATCACCGGTAAAGGTCTTGCGTACCACCAAAAAGAAAACCGGCACAAAGAAGATAGCCAACACTGTGGCGGTGAACATGCCGCCCAACACACCCGTGCCAATGGCATTTTGTCCCACAGAACCCGCTCCGGTGCTTATCGCAAGTGGCATAACGCCGAGCATAAAGGCGAAGGAAGTCATCAAAATAGGCCGGAGACGCAAGCGCACTGCCTCTAATATTGCCTCACGCAGCTGCCAACCCTGAGCCTGTAAATCGAGGGCAAATTCAACAATCAAAATAGCGTTTTTCGCCGACAGGCCGATAGTGGTCAACACCCCCACCTGGAAGAAGATATCGTTCGGCAAGCCCCGTGCGTAACTTGCCAGCAAGGCACCAATCACCCCGAGAGGTACGACGAGCATGACAGCAAAAGGGATTGCCCAGCTCTCGTACAGCGCCGCTAAACAGAGGAACACGACCGCCAGTGACAAAGCATATAAGAGTGGGGCTTGCGCGCCGGACTGGGTTTCCTGCAGCGAACCGCCCGTCCATTCAAAGCCGAAACCCGGCGGCAACTGACTGGCCAACTCTTCCATGGCCGCGATGGCATCACCCGAGCTGTAACCCGGCGCGGCCTCACCAAGAATTTCCATCGAGGCAACCCCATTATAACGCTCTAAACGCGGCGAGCCCTGAGTCCAGCGGCCCGAGGAAAAAGCGGCAAAGGAAACCATTTCACCTTCCTTATTACGCACATACCAATCCTTAAGATGATCGGGCGTCATGCGATAGTGAGCATCACCCTGTACATAGACCTTCTTCACCCGGCCCTTATCAATAAAATCATTCACATAAGTGGAAGCCCAGGCAGTCGACAGGGTATTGTTTATTTCAGTCATCGATAYACCCAGTGCCCGCGCTTTTTGCCTATCAATACTGAGCTTAAACTGAGGGCTGTCATTCTGGCCATTGGGCCGCACTTTCGTCAGGCGGACATCTTGCGCTGCACCACCGAGAATTTGATTGCGCGCGGCCATCAAGGCATTGTGGCCATTACCGGCAATATCTTTAAGCTGAAAGTCGAAGCCTGCAGAGTTACCCAATGCCCGTATCGGCGGCGGGTAAAAAACAAAGGCACGCGCATCTTTAATCTGCGCCAAAGCCCCCATTGCGCGGCCAGAGACCGCCTGTACACTTTGCGAATCTAAACGCCGCTCCGACCAGTCGTGCATTCTGATGTAGCACTGGCCATTGTTCTGCCCACGGCCACTAAAATTAAAGCCCACCACGCAATAAACCGTCGAGATAGTGTCGGCTTCTTCCTCTGCATAGTAGTGCTCTATTTGCTCCATCACACCCCGTGTACGCTCCATGGTTGCACCCACTGGCAACTGCACTAACGTAAACATCAAACCAGGGTCATCTGAAGGTAAAAAGGAGGTGGGCATGCGCACGAAAAGAAAACCAACGGCAAAAACAATGACACCGTAAATCAAAAAATAGCGCACTGTTTTGCGGATAACATTAGCCACCACATTTTGATACCAACGAGACGTACGTTCAAAACCTCGATTAAACCAGCCAAAGAAGCCCCCCTTACTCATATGGTGCCCTTCAACAGCAGGCTTAAGTAAGGTTGCACAGAGGGCCGGTGTTAGAATTAAAGCGACCAACACAGAGAGCACCATCGCCGAGGCAATGGTGATGGAAAATTGCCKATAGATGGCCCCACTGGTGCCGGGGAAGAAGGCCATGGGCACAAATACCGCCGACAAGACTAAACCGATACCCACCAGCGCACCTGTAATTTGTGACATTGATTTACGCGTGGCATCTCGCGGCGAGAGATTTTCTTCAACCATTAAGCGCTCGACGTTTTCAACCACCACAATGGCATCGTCAACCAGCAGGCCAATGGCCAATACCATACCAAACATGGTGAGGGTATTAATCGAAAATCCAAAGGCATGCAAGATTCCAAAGGTGCCCAACAACACAACGGGCACGGCAATGGTCGGGATTAAAGTGGCGCGAAAATTCTGTAAAAACAGATACATAACAAAAAACACGAGGATGATGGCTTCAAATAAAGTTTTCACCACCTCCATAATTGACACTTCTACAAAAGGCGTCGTGTCGTAACCAAGATCAACCTCCATACCTTCGGGCATGAAGACAGAAAGTTCGGCCAACTTTTCTTTTACATTGCGTGCAGTTTCTAGCGCGTTAGCACCAGAGGCCTGTCGCACCACAATGCCACTGGCAGGCACACCTTTAAAATGATTTAAAAACTGGTAATTCTCACCGCCAAGCTCAATATGTGCCACATCGCGGAGATACACACTCGAACCATCTTGATTAACTCGCAATAAAATATCGCCAAACTCATCGGCATTTTTCAGTAACGTTTGAGCAATAATAGTGGCATTTAATTGCTGCCCCGGTAAAGCAGGGCCAGCACCAAACTCACCGGCACGCACCTGCACATTCTCAGCACGAATCGCCTCCACTACATCCTGTGTTGTTAGCTTGAAGCTGTTCAGTTTGTCCGCATCTGGCCAAATACGCATGGCGTATTGAGAACCAAACAGCGTCGCCTCACCCACACCGTTAATTCGACCGATGGGTTCAAGAATATTGGCTGCGACATAATCCGCAATGTCATAGCGGTCATAGCGACCATCGGGTGAATAAAAGGCAATCACCATCATCACGCCGGTCGCTGATTTCGTCACTTTTACACCTTGCTCAATCACCGCCTGGGGCAGTAGCGGCATGGCAACCTGGAGTTTATTCTGCACCTGCACCTGGGCAATATCGGGATCAGTGCCCGGTAGAAAAGTCAGTTTGATTTCACCAACACCTGCGGAATCACTCTTCGATGACATATAGAGAATGTTATCGATACCGACCATATTTTGCTCAATGATCTGCACCACGGTGTTCTGTACGGTTTCCGCCGACGCGCCGGGATTTGTGGCTTTGATGGATACGGCGGGCGGAGCCACCTCGGGATACTGCTCAATCGGTAACTGTGTAATCGACAAAGCGCCGGCCAACATAACGATAATGGCTAGCACCCAAGCAAAAATGGGGCGATCAATAAAGAAATTAGGCATTTAATGTGCCCCCTTCTCTGTGGGCGCTTTGTACGCTACCGTCGTCACCTCTGCTCCGGGGCGCACCTTCTGTAGGCCGCCAATAATGATTTTATCCCCCGCGTTCAAGCCCTCTAAAATTAGCCATTGATCGCCAACAACCTGACCCGTTTTCACCAAACGACGTTCAACTTTATTATCCGCACCCACCACCATCGCGACAGCACGACCGGAGTATTCATAAGTAATCGCTTGTTGGGGTGCCAACACAGCAGACTTCTGCAGGCCGAGTTCAAGGCGAGCGCGCACAAACATGCCAGGTAATAAGATGGTATCCGGATTCGGTACTGTGGCCCGTAGAGTGACGGCACCTGTACTTTGGTCGACACTGACCTCGGCAAACTGCAAGCGACCCGGGCGAGCATATTCACTGCCGTCCTCAAGTATCAGGTGAACAGCCGTACCCTCCATGCTGGCCTGCTCCAATTGCCCTGCTGCCAGCTGGCGCTTCATGGTTAACAGCTCGCGACTGGTCTGAGTAATATCAACATAAAGAGGGTCAAGCTGGCGAATGACCGCCAGCACTTCTTCCTGCTCGGCCTCAACCAGTGCCCCATCGGTGACAAAGGAGCTACCAATGCGACCGGAAATAGGCGCTTTAATTAATGAGTATTGCAAGTTAATCGCGGCGATTTCCTGCTCGGCTTTCGCCACGGCGACATTCGCCTTTGCTTCGCGCAAAGCGGCCTGGGCATCGTCGTAATTTTCCTGACTAATGGTTTTTTTACTGATCAAACCTTCGTAGCGATCCGTCTTTAAAACAGCTGCCGACAGCGTTGCTTTCGCACGCTGTACAGCTGCCTTTGCTCGGTTCACTTCCGCCACAAATAACTCAGACGCTATTTGATAGAGGGGATCACCTGCTTTGACTTCACTGCCTTCAACAAAAAGGCGCTTGGCAATAATACCGCCAACCTGCGGACGTACTTCAGCGATGCGATAAGCGGAGGTGCGGCCCGGCAATTCAGAGCTGAGAGGGACATCAGCCGTTTTGATTTCCACCACTGCAACCTCAGCCGGCCCTCTGATGGGCACTGGCCCTGCCGCTTTTTCACAAGCCGTAAGGAATAGTGACGCTGTCAGAACACTCAAAATTAAACGGGGGGAGTTACCGAGACTTACTGCTTTATGACCACGAAGACCTTTCAATACAGTACTGCGGGGCATGTATTGCCTCCTTGTTATGTTTAATTGTTATTAATAATCTGCCGCAGATCATAGCCGAACAATGGCCGCAACTGTGAAAATATTCACACTTTTCAATACATTTAGAACTTGGCGCCTTGTTCGACTGTTAGTTATTTTTATTGAAAAACACCACATCTGCGCCATAAAACACAGGTTCAACTTGCCAATACTTACCCAACCAATGAAACGTTTGTTCGCTAAAAAAAACAATATGAGTGGGATCATTTTTATAATGCCAGCGAGCAAACGCGGCTTGGCCAATCACCCGTTTGGTCATTATTGCCAGTACACCCCCCGGTTTGAGGAGGGCCCATAAACGGTCAAGTTCAAAACCCGGCGCCTTTAGATGCTCAACAACTTCAGTGCTGGTAATAAAGTCATATTGACGAGTAAAAACTGTTTGAAGCGGCGCGTAAAAAGGGTCGTAAAGATCAACACTATGCCCCGCTTCTTTGAGCATTAACGACAAGGTTGGCCCAGGGCCACTACCAAAGTCCAGACCCTGGCTGGCCGGTTTAAGCTGCTGGAATAGTGGTTTAGAAAGCCGCTCCAGGAAAGTGCGGTAGCCCGTATCATGGGGGGAATTTTGATGCAGATCGTAATAGCCTTTTTCATCATCCGCCCTCAGATGATTGACAGTGGAGACGAAAACCAGCGCACATTGCTTGCAGCGATAAAAATCCCGCTGGGAATCGCGGTGAAATAAAGTACTTTGCGCAGAAAAACAAAGGGGGCAAGCCTCGGTCATTAACCGTGAACCCACCCCCTGAGGCAATGCAGATTTTTCAGGCACTACTTTAAAAGCCAGTGCCGACGTGACTATTAATCGTAAACGATTACGCCACGTGCATTTTTACCCGCTGCCATATCTTCAAAAGCCTGAGCGACGTCATCAATAGAGTAGGTCTGCGTGACCATGCTATCGAGATCGAGCTTGCCTTGCTTGTACAGCTCCAGATACTTGGGGAAATCAACCTTAAACTCAGCGCTACCGTACATAGAGCCTTTAAAGGTCTTACCCGTCATCGGGAACATCAAAGCATTCAATTCCAATTTCTCGGTGAGTTTGCCCACACCCACGACCGTCATGGTGCCACCACGGCGAGTAACYTTCTGCGCCTGGTCAACAACAGCGGGTATACCAATGGCTTCAAAGCCATAATCAACACCGATGCCATCAGTCATTGCCATGATTTCTTTCATCACATTACCGCTAGCATTCACKGTGTCAGTAGCACCGAGTTTTTTGGCAGTGGCCAATTTATCATCCGACAARTCAACGGCGATAATTTTAACCGCACCGGCAATTCGTGCGCCCTGAATAATTGACAGGCCAACACCGCCAGCGCCGAAAACAGCAACTGTGCTGCCGGGCTTCACTTCAGCGGTTTTCAGTGCTGCGCCAACACCGGTTGTCACACCACAGCCAACTAGCGCAGCGGCTTTCATGTCGATGTCTTTGTCGATTTTAACCAGRCACATTGAAGGCACAACCGAGTACTCAGCCATGTTACCAAGGAACTGCATGACATTGAGATCTTTACCGTCGAGCTTAACGCGCGAAGTGCCGTCCATCATTTTACCATCAGGAACGCTTTTCAAGCACAAGAAAGGCTCGCTGCGCAGACAGTGATAGCAATCACCACAGTTGGGCACAAAAGACAGCGTTACGTGATCGCCCACTTCAACATTGGTAACACCCTCGCCTATCTCTTCAACAACACCAGCACCTTCGTGACCCAACACCATGGGGAATGGCACGGGAATGGTACCGTTAATGACGGATAAATCAGAGTGACAGATCCCCGTCGCTTTGATTTTAACCAGTACTTCATTCGCTTTGGGCGCATCAATTGTTACTTCTTCAACAGAATACTTGTTGAGCTCGTGAGCCACAACGGCCTTCATTGTTTTCATATTAATCCTCCAAGGTTAGATCCAAAAAATCGGCGCTAAGTTTACCATCAATCGAATCAATTTGACGGGGCTTTAGGAAGGAAACATAGAAAGTATTACAGGATGACGGCCTGCCTAGAAAACGTAACAACAGAAAATGCAGACGCAAGCACAGGCCAGGAAAAAACAGAAATGGGGCTTTAGGTGTCGAGATTACACAGTAGGGAAATGGGGTGGCTGACGGGGATTGAACCCGCGACCACAGGAATCACAATCCTGGGCTCTACCAACTGAGCTACAGCCACCATTAAACTGATGCGCCGGGATTTATGTTTACAAGCCCGGGCGGGGTACTTCTGTGTGCCCTACTTTGAGAAAGGGGCACTCTTTTTTCTCATGAAACCTTTTCTAGTAACGTTTTTTCTAGTGATTCATTATCTACCGAAATCTACACCCGCTAATAATGGTGCGCCCGGCAGGATTCGAACCTGCGACCCACGGCTTAGAAGGCCGTTGCTCTATCCAGCTGAGCTACGGGCGCATAACACCACCATAACATGGCGAAATTACCGCCAGGCACTGGATTCAAATCATCTGAGCCATCAGCTAATAAATAGCTATCAGCCGATGATATGGCTAACGACCAATAAAAATTGGTCGGGGAAGAGGGATTCGAACCCCCGACATCCTGCTCCCAAAGCAGGCGCGCTACCAAACTGCGCTATTCCCCGATTTACTGGCTTCCTCAGAAGGCGCGCATAATACCCGCCAGCCCGCATGCGGTCAATCCATCAAGACACTTTAATCATCGCAACAACGTATAAAAACTGTTTAACCAACACTCTCTATTCTTCTCATTCCCTGCTGAGCATGACAAAATAGCGACCTTGTTTTAGCCTATAGTTTTGAACAGTATTCACCACAGCACCGGAGCCCCATGTCTAGCATCCTTCTCGACGGTAAATCACTCGCCCAGCAAAGCGAGGCAGAAATCAGCCAACGTGTCGACGCACTCAAGGCCCGCAACAATGGGCAGGCCCCGATTTTGGCGACCATTTTAGTGGGTGGCGATCCCGCTTCCGCGACCTATGTACGAATGAAGCAGAACGCCTGCAAGCGCGTGGGTATGGAATCGATGGCCATCGAGCTCGGCGAAGCCACCACCACCGAAGAGCTGCTGGCACAAATTACCACGCTCAATGACAATCCCAACTGTCACGGCATTCTTCTGCAGCACCCCGTGCCGCCACAAATTGATGAACGCCTGTGCTTTGATCACATCGCCCTGAGTAAAGATGTCGATGGTGTTACCTGTCAGGGTTTCGGGCGCATGGCCATGTCAGAACCCGCCTTCGGCTCGGCCACCCCCCAGGGTATTATGCGGCTGCTAGCGGCTTACGATATTCCACTGTCAGGTAAAAATGCAGTCGTGGTTGGCCGTAGCCCCATTCTCGGTAAACCGATGGCGCTGATGTTATTGAACGAGCATGCCACGGTAACGATTTGCCACTCCCGAACCAACAACCTGGCCGATATTGTTAGTCGTGCCGACATTATTGTCGGTGCCGTCGGCAAGCCCGAATTCATTAAAAGTGAGTGGATTAAAGATGGCGCAGTCGTGATTGACGCCGGTTTTCACCCCGGTGGACTCGGCGACATTGACCTCAGCGGCCTCAATGAGCGTAGCAGTGCCTATACCCCGGTACCCGGTGGYGTTGGCCCAATGACGATTAATACGCTGATTTTACAAACCCTGGAAGCCGCCGAGGCACAATAACAACAGCGCGTCACGGGCCACAGGCAAGCCCTGATTTAAGACCTACCCTACGCTATCAACTGACTGCCCATGCAATGCAGTCATGGAGTTCAAGCCTTGTTCAGCTATGTTGATTCTAAAATTCGCCAGCAACTACTCGACAAACACCAGTTGGTCGACCTYGATCGCAACGGGGTGGAAATAACGGAAGGCGAGGGGCAGCCCTATATTTCCATCCTCGGGCCAGTCACCATCCCCCGCATCATTGCCGGCAAGGAAGTGCCCCTTGAATGGTACCCCTTTGTGCGCCGCGTTGAGCTCGCCCATGTTCAGGCCTCCGCTAATGCTGTCGAGGGAGGTGGCGATGAAGCGCTACGGGAACTGCTACAAACCAATATGTCAGTCAACTCCGTGTTCGCCCTGCCCGGCTTTTGCGATGAGTCCAACCCCCTGGTACGTGTTCACTCCTGTTGTTTGACCGGTGATATTTTTGGCTCCCAGCGCTGTGATTGTGGCCCACAGTTAACAGCGGCCTTTGAGCAAATGCTGGAGGAAGGCAACGGCGCGGTGGTTTATATGTCGGGGCACGAGGGTCGAGGTATCGGCCTGTGGGCGAAAGCCATCACCTATTTACTGCAGGACGACGGACAGGACACCTTCGAGGCTAATGTGAGCCTGGGTCTGCCGGAAGATTCCCGCGACTTTACCGATGCCGCCGTGGTGCTGCGCTATCTGTTGTCGCAACGCGCCATTCGCCTGCTGTCCAACAACCCCCACAAACGCGCGCATCTGGAACAGGGTGGGCAAGTCATCTCCGAGGCCGTGCCCCTGGTTTCCGGTATTTGCGAGCACAATGTGCGCTACCTGCGCTCCAAGCGGAAAAAGGGCCATGTCTTACCGGACGAGATGTAAAAGTCTCCGCCATGAGCGATAAAACCGAGCCGGCCAGCAACTCATGTAGCGACTATCGACAGCGGCTTGTTGCCCATCGCGGCTACCGAAAACACTACCCCGAAAACACCCTGCTCGCCCATGAAAAAGCTATCGAAGCGGGCGCTCTTTCGATAGAAACCGATATATTATTGAGTGCCGACAAACAAGCTGTGCTATATCACGACCCGACACTCAAACGGGTGAGCGGCTGCAAAGACCGAGTCGACGCATTAAAACTCGCGGAATTAATTAACACACCCGCTTTCGAACCCCGGCGGCTTGGCCAGACCTACAGCTCGCAATGCATCACCCCGCTCAGCGAGCTAGTCACACTCCTACAAGCACACCCACACGTCACCGCTTATCTTGAAGTCAAAGACGATGCCGTTAAGTTTGCTGGTGCAAGTGAAGCTTATACCTGCATTAGTGAGTGCCTGGCACCCGTTGCCAGGCAATGCTTCATTATCAGCTTTGATCTCGACTTTATGGTSTTTGTGCGCGCCAAGGGCTGGGGGCGTTGCGGGGTGGTTATTRAACGCTGGAAGGATCTACARTCGGCAGTTATAGCAGCCATTAAACCCGATACCGTCTTTATAAATTATCGAAAAATACCAGCGAAAGCCAAAATCGACAAACTGGATTTCRAGCTAGTAGCCTACGAAATTGACAGGCCAGCATTGGCCAGGAAATGGCTAGCGCGGGGTGTCAGCAAGATTGAAAGTTTCGACATTGGCSGTCTTATTGAGTCGGGGTCACAGGCTCAGCTGAAGCGATAAATTAATCATCAACATTCGACGCTTTTGGGTCGGCTTCTAACCAGTTTTGAACATTGTCAATATGAGGCTCCAGAACCTTTGGGCGCAATACAAAAATAGCGGCAGTTGACAGACCAATAATAAGTACCAAAACAATAGCGGTAATAGGTAGCCAGTTAGTTSCTGTTGGTGTCACGACTTTCCTTGATGAATTGATCAAAGCATCGCCAAGATCACTTCCCCTCGCCGGTGAAAAGTCGATTTTCACTGCTGCGGGATTCTTCTTTTTTTTTGTAATAGCGACCTGCTTATTTTCCTGCTCTGTCGACAAATCAGCGGTCTGAGCTGCCAATCTTTCTTTTAGAATCTCTCTTTCGCCTCGACCCGGAGGYAATATGACATTGTCCCGAATACTGCGATCAGTCTCAGCAGCCGGTGCGAATTGACTACGCCTAGCTAGCCCCACACTAGCCGTTTCTTCTCGTACTTGAGCACGTGGAACAATACCGGGGGTTGGAACTGTAGCCACGGCAGGTACTGGCTCTTCARCCGACGCTGGCTCATCAATAATTGCGCCCACATTCTGAAGCGCCGAACTAGCGGGCTCCGCTACTGGTAATACCTTTGCCACAGGCACTTTCGGAGTCCAGTCATCGTACTCATCAACCAAATCAAAGTTTATTTCAGATACGCTATCGGAAAAAGTAAGCTGCTCCTGTTGCAATTCGGCGATAACGATTCGGACATCGCCAATACCCAACTTGTGGCTACCTTCAACGCTGCCGTGCAAAAAAAGACGACTACAAACTTGGTTGATTCGCCGAGGGATGCCGGCAGTAAAACGAAAAATGGCCGGATAAACCGCATTACTGATTGCCGGATCRCCCTGCCAGCCGACCTGCTCCAGGCGATGAATAATATAGGCCTTTGTTTCGTCTTCTTTAAGCTGTTCCAGATGACAGGCGGCTACAAGCCGTTGTTGCACTTGCTCCATCCCAGGCGATTGCACCAACGTGCGGAGTTCTTCTTGCCCGAGCAGAAATATCTGCATCAAAGGCTGACTATTCAACTGCAAGTTCGTCAGTAGGCGAAGCTCTTCCATTGCCGACGGTGATAAATCCTGAGCCTCATCAATAATGAGAAGAGCACGTCGGCCATCGTTGTGGTGAGACATTAACAACTTATCCAGGCGCTGTAATATCGTTGCTTTGTCAAGATTTTCCGTCTGCATGCCGAAAGAGTGAGCGACCATACGCAGTAAATCAGAAGCCTCGAGCTGGGTACTCACCAGCTTCGCGACTTTGGCACCAGATGACGACAGTGTATCAACCAGATCATTCACCAGTGTCGACTTCCCCGTGCCCGGCCTACCCGTAACCATCACAAAGCCTTCAGCTCGCTCAAAAGCATACTGCATATAGGCCTTCGCCTTGGCATAACTTTTATGATTAAAGCAAAAGCGATGATCGGGGCTTAAGCGAAAAGGCTCGGCTTTTAGATGATAAAAACGATCGTACATTGACTTTGTCTCTTCCCTAATTGACATTGCTAATGTTCGAATAGCAAAAACGTAACTCTCTCTGCCTCGAACGCCTACCCCGTAACCTTAGCATCCCTGGGTTGACATCTTTACGAGCAAGCACTCAACCGAGAACTTGCTCGCCTAACTTTCTATATTTTGTGGACTAATCGTATTTGGACGAAAAAGCAGTACTGGACACAAGCCTTCAAATTGACGTATTAGGTTTCTTCCAACGTTTGTAACCTTTTCGCACCAGATGTTGAGCCAACTGCAAAGGCGGCATTTTAAGCCAGTGGGAGCGAACGAACAACATCCATCGTGCCAGGCCTGTCCAGCGATCGACACACGTTGTGTGGTTCGGCGCYAGGGCCCGATAAAACAAGAAATCCATCCATTTGGCCGCCAAAGCGCCAGGGGAACCCTGTTTTGACACTGTCAAAATCTTTGCAGGAACCGGYGTTTTTAACAAGGCATGGGTGTAGCGCAAGGCATAAAAAAGCGGACGCTGTAAATTCAATTCCACCGAACGCGCCAACAAATTTGTCCAGAAATCGTCATTGATCGAAAAATCCCGTAACAACAGATCTAAATCTGACAAATCACGCAGCCCGTTTTCCAGTTCACCGTCGCAAAACATATGTACAGCACTGTGTAAAACMAGATCTTTATTATCGGGAATATACAGCATCTTATGTTTATCGACCTTGCGCGCACTTTCCCAGATTTTCTTAATATCGGATTTTATACGCGCCGTCGGTGGAATAATGGCGTGATGCACATCCAGCGTGGTGCCTCGCTTCATATGCTGTAGTGGAGGTAACTCGTGCATCCATGTGCGGTAGTARCGTTGATCATAGGGGTCGAAATTCGTACACATCCAGCCTTTGCGAATCAGTAGTCGTTCTGTTTTTTCGAGAAGCTCTCGAGGGACCAATATATCCACATCGGAAAAAACACGGCCCTTTGCCGCGACAGACTGGCCAACAACATAAGCCCCGCCTTTTAGCAGACAGAACGGAATATCATCGGCCAACAATGCCAACTCGATTTGCTTCGTCTCCCAYTTAACGGATCGATGATTTGCCTCTGCMACTGCGCGAGCACTTTGCAAATGGTTYTGCATTCTTTGSGGCAAGCGCGATGTTAAKYTCTTCTCRTCACATAAKRYYGCYACTCGGCTGAGTARATTTGCRCTGCGAGCCTGCCGCAATAACAGCTCACAGGYCYKAGTGTCARCAACCARCTCCTCKYCMATTGAGTCCGACAGRAACTGCACTAATATCGACTYTGGCRGCATTAGATCAGCRATTCCARYGTTTCTTTTGCTTCGTCTAAAGACTGATAGCTAAACTCGTAACAGGCACATTTTGAAACCARCTCACCCAGCACCTCAAAGCCCTGYAAACCCAGCACGCTGTAGTTAAAACTATTTTCAGCRACTTTCATTAAAGYRCTGGCTTGCGTTAACGRRACCARRTTTGGCTCTGCGCCAGCGGTATATTTYGGGAAAAYAATCAAGCCRGGGGTTCCCGGTTTTTCACTTTKYTCAACACTCATCTGYGGGGGGCGCATATGASTAACSGTGCCTTTSGCCGTATCCATCACCACTTCACCCATCACGGCATCTGRCGAGTACTGCTGAATAATGTCGATGGATTGATTYTTGAGRCTCACCGGGCGTGGAACGGGATAGATTTCACCCGTCTTTGTAGAGACCARGGCCATTTCATCAGACAGCAAGCGCCARCCCTTGCACACCAGGCCCGCACAGAGCGTGCTTTTACCGCTGCCCGGYGTACCRGGTAATATGCAAACCACSCCRTTTCGCTCRATAACMGCRGCRTGAATAATYAAATACTGATGGGCATTATTGGCAATACACCAGTTTAAACCCCACTCRAACATGGCGAAAGCCTGTATTCGCGGYAAGGGTTTAAARGGGAAAAARCCRTCRARYGAGAAGTYRACCTGAGGSCGRAACCAACGMCGCAGSCCYRGYGGGGARTTRAGRGAAACACGAAAATCAATAAAATCGGCRYCGCCGGTCAGCGTGAAAGCRCCGTATARYTGCTCAAGGCCATCGGCAACAACGCCCAGAGAGGAAGTGAGACTTGTATTAAAAGGACCAATACTTAAACCTAAACCTTCCTCTTTTAAACGCCTGCGCAGTTCTGCTCCAGACAGAGCAGAAAGTTTCAATTAGGGGACTCAGTATTAATAGTTTGTATTAACCCAAGTTTTGCCAAGTTAGATAACAGCGTCTGAATGTACTGCCCCGCATTAGTACCWAATACATTTTCAAACTCAACGGACAAGGCTTTAGCTGATAGTGGCTTTTCATTAATGCTCAGCAAAATATCGACATCAACCTTATTTAATACATGTGTATCACCGGACTCCGTGTGATACACAGCGCACTGGTCACCCCAGCAGCGCACATGTAAAAAATCACTATAAGGAATAGAATATTTCGAGGAGGTTTCCAAATTATCTACCCGCAACCATTCTAAATTCCAACCGTAAATGCACTATATTATTTATCTATTATTACCAGATGATTTATTGTGGTTTTTTAAATAACCCTGCGCTATTCAGAAACAAATACAGCTAATTCCAAGTTGAATCTAAAAATGAATTTAAAGAAATGTAACCTTGTGGCAAGGGGATAGACCCATCGCAAATTCCAACAACCTGAGCCTTTGTTAAAATATAAGTGAAGTTTGATACCTTTTCGCTCAAGCTTGCATTTAAATATGCTGTCAGACAATGCCGTAGCTCTTGATCTATACGAGGATCACAAATAACCTCAAGCATCGTTATATCTGGAGACCCTGAGGGAGCAGAAAAAGGGGTGTCACTGACCTTACTACCATCAGTATAAGTACATTTACCGTTACCGTTACCCTTACCCTTACAAACTTTATCGGCCATTATAAAACCTGCTTCCTCCCATGCGTCACGAGTTAACATACCGCCAACTCGCCCAACATCACCACACCACCCACCAGGGCTCCAGCCTAATTGGCAACTGCCATCTTGGTGAGATGCATTCCCCGACATCATTTGGGACAAACATTGAGCACCAAACACAGGTTTACTGGCTAAAGTCATTATCACAGGTGCAGCCACACCTACTTTTGCAAATTTTCGACGACTCTGGTCAATACCTTGATCCAGCGCTTGCTTATCGTTGCTTTGTTCGCTCATCTTAGAATCTCTCTATTTCCGTATTCGACAATCATTACACAGCCTATCYACGCATACCAAGCAAAAATCGCACCAAAAACAATAGCGCTTTATAAACAAAGGCTTAGTAAAAACAAAGAGTTAAGCATCAAGCAATGTGTAAAAAAAACTGACACCTGACAAGCTTCAATCCTGAGCTCAAGTCCCATCCAATTTATTTGATAGCCGGATCAAACAACGATGCCACCCAACACTATAAACGCCATAAGGTAATGCCCTGGTCACGGCAGGTCTCTCGATCAAGCACCGATTTCACATCCATCAGCAGTGCACTTTCACCCATCATCTTTTTAATGTCGGCAAGGGGCGACTCCCGATAAAACTGATGGGCAACGGCCAGCACCACCGCATCGGCTTCAGGCAATTGATCCCACGCCTTCAATTCGACACCGTACTCTTCGAGCGCTTCATCACTATCTGCCAGAGGGTCGTGAACAGACACGTCACAGCAATAGCTTTCCAGCTCATGAATAATATCGATAACACGAGAATTCCTGAGGTCGGGACAATCTTCTTTAAAAGTCAGGCCCAGCACAATAACTTTCGCACCGTTCACTTTGCGGTTGTTTTGGATCAAGCCTTTGACGGTTTGCTCGGCAATGTATTTGCCCATGCCGTCATTGATTTGGCGACCAGCGAGAATAACCTGGGGATGATGCCCAGCCGCTTCCGCTTTATAGGTCAGATAATAGGGGTCGACGCCAATACAGTGCCCGCCAACCAGCCCTGGGCGAAAGGGCAGGAAGTTCCATTTACTACCGGCTGCCTCGAGAACATCGAGGGTGTCAATGTCGAGYTTGTGAAAGATCAACGAAAGCTCATTCATCAGCGCAATATTCAAGTCACGCTGGGTATTTTCAATTACTTTGGCCGCCTCGCCCACTTTAATACTGGCCGCCCGGTGCACACCAGCATCAACTACGCGCTCATAGAGGGTGGCAATGCGCTCAAGGGTTTGCGGGGTATCAGCGGCAACGACTTTGACGATAGTTTCAAGACGGTGAACTTTATCACCCGGATTAATTCGTTCRGGCGAATAGCCCACGAAAAAGCCCGGCTTATCAGACTGCTCACCCGCRTCAGGCCCACCCAGCCACGGCAGACCCGATTGCTGTTCAAGAATGGGGATACAGACTTCTTCCGTGCAGCCCGGGTAAACCGTGGATTCAAAAACCACAATTGCYCCSGGAGARAGRTTSGCACCCACAGTRCGGGACGCCCCCTCTAGCGGGCCTAAATCGGGTCGCCGCGCTTCATCTATTGGGGTCGGCACCGCAACGATAATGGCCTCTGCCTCTGCGAGGCGAGCGGGGTCGTTGGTGAACTCCAGTTGATTGGCCGCTTTTAACTCTGCCTCACTCACCTCACCGCTGGGATCGATACCATTGCGGTAATTTTCGAGYTTGCGCTGGTCTAGATCAAAACCAATCGTCGCCACTTGTTTGCCAAAGGCAACRGCTAGCGGCAAACCGACATAGCCCAATCCAACCACTGCAATTTTTTTCATCGTCTGCCCTGAGTTCAAATGCCAATCTTCCTTTTTATATACAAAACCCGTTCAGCGAAATTATAACGATTATCAATGACTCCTAACACCAGAAAACCGGTAAAAGGTGTGATAAAAGCGACAGAACTCAAAGGCTGTCAGCTTGTACTCAGTACCAAGGCTGTTAAGCTCGTAGTGTTTCTTTTGAGCCGAAAGGATTTGTTCTTGAATATTGGATTTATAAGCTATTTTGTTGCCTTTGCAGCTTATTTTGCCCTGTTGATTTTACTGCTCTTTTCCTGGCGTGGCCGCCAGTTCGGCACACTGGTTATTCTCGCCACTGTCTGTACCACCATCTGGGCAGCCGTGTCCGCAATATCGGCACTCCCCACAACCCCGGTTTCCCCAATAATAATTCAGGCTGTTGAACTCGCAAAGAACAGTGCCTGGTGCCTGTTCTTATTTAAAACGGTAAACCACCACGGCCCGGATAGCGCGGCTCTCGATGCCACGAAGCTCACGACATCGAACTGGAAGAGCCTCTTTCTCGGCGGGTTCACACTAGCGATTATCCTGCTATTTATAGTGCCGCTGCTCACCCCTTACACGCCCTTTCCCCTCTCTATTTCCCAGGACAGCTCGCTGCTAGTCTGGATAACCATTGCCATCGCAGGCATGTTATTGGTCGAGCAAATTTTTCGCTATAGCGAGCAAGTTGATCGCTGGGCCATCAAATACCTGTGCCTGGGTATAGCGGGCATGTTCGCCTATGATTTCTTCCTCTATTCAGAGGCTCTACTCTTTAAGCAGGTCAACCCAAATTTATGGACGGCACGTGGCTTTGTAAATAGCCTTACAGCACCATTGATTGCCATTTCCATCGCCCGCAACCCAAAGTGGGAACTGGGCATTCATGTTTCGCGCGATGTGATCTTTCATTCGATCACCGTAGTGGGCGCGGGTGTTTATTTACTCGCGATGGCCGCTGCTGGCTATTTTATTCGCTACTACGGCGGCACTTGGAGCGGCACCATTCAAATCGCTTTTTTTGTCGGCAGCGGCGTACTGTTAATCATCTTATTATTCTCAGGTAATATTCGCGCCCAAACACGAGTGCTACTGAGTAAGCATTTTTTCAGCTACCGCTACGACTATCGGGAAGAGTGGTTAAAGTTTACCCGCACCCTCGCGACCAGTGAAAATACCGTTCCCGAGCGCATTATCCGTGCCATCGCCAGCCTGGTCGGCAGTGAAGGTGGTATTCTTTGGGCTAAGCAAGAAAATAATACTTTTACAGAACTCGCCAACTGGAATATGCCAGAGCCCGGTCTCACTAACGGTACTGACCTTGAATCGATGACTCACTTTGTTAACGCTAATTCATGGATCATCGATATTGAAGAATTTCACGAGAACCCTACGCTCTATTCTGGCCTGAAACTGCCGCCCTGGCTTATCGCAATAGAGGGCGCATGGCTGATTATTCCCCTCGACTTTAATGCTGAGCTCTACGGTTTTGCCCTGATTCGACGCTCAGAAACACACACGTCCCTCAACTGGGAAGATAGAGATTTATTAAAAACAGCGGGGCTACAGGCCGCCAGTCATCTCGCTCAATTTCAAACAGATCAGGCCCTATTGCAAACTCGCCAGTTCGATGCTTTTAACCGACTATCTGCTTATATTGTCCATGATTTGAAAAACATCCTAGCGCAGCAATCACTCATTATCGCCAATGCCGAAAAACACAAGCACAAGCCCGCTTTCGTCGATGATGTGATCTTAACTATCGAAAACTCTGTTGCTCGTATGACAGGCTTAATGGAGCAAATGCGGAGTGGGCTTAGAGGCAGTGAAACCACGAAAATCGACCTCGCACAGCTATTGAACAAGGTAATCAACAGCCACTCCTCACAACTGCCCGTACCTGAACTCAAAGTTTGCGCACAGATTCCCCGTGTTTTTGCCGACTTCGAACAACTTTCCACCGTATTTTCCCATATCATACAAAACGCGCAGGAAGCCTCTGAAAATACAGAACAAGTCATTGTTCGTCTTTTCGAAGGCACCGGGAAAACCGTCATTGAAGTGAAAGACAGCGGTTGCGGCATGGACAAAGAATTCATCCACAACCGCTTATTCAAACCCTTTGATACAACCAAGGGTTTAACCGGCATGGGCATCGGCGCTTTTGAAAGCCGGGAATACATCAGAACGCTTGGTGGCGACATTAATGTGGAGAGCACTCCCGGGGAAGGCTCATTATTTCGCATCATCCTCCCTGCCTCRACACCTAGTCAATAAAAACAGGAAGAATTAACGTTGAATGGAACCAACAAACACTTATTAATCGTGGAAGACGATCCCGGCTTACAAAGCCAAATGCGCTGGTGCTTTGATGATTATGAGGTCACCATTAGCGGCGACAGAACCGATGCCATTGATCAATTTCGGCGTCATCAACCCGGCGTTGTACTACTCGACTTTGGGCTTCCACCAGACCCTGGTGGCGTCAGCGAGGGTCTCGCCACTCTTGAGCAAATACTCTCGATGGCACCAACCACGAAAATCATTATCGTCACGGGCGACAATGATCGCGCCAATGCAGTAAAAGCCATTGGCCTCGGCGCTTACGACTTTTATCAAAAACCTGTCGACCCTGAAATATTACTACTCGTCGTCGACCGAGCCTACCGCGTGAATACCCTGGAGCAGGAAAACCAGCAATTATTGTGCGCCCAACAAGCGATGCCTCTTGAAGGCGTCATCGGCGCTAGCCCACAACTGCTCAAAGCCTGCCAAACGGTTGAAAAAATTGCACCCTCCGATATCACCACACTATTGCTCGGCGCCAGTGGTACAGGAAAGGAGCTGTTTGCCCAGGCGCTGCACGCGATGAGTCCTCGCTCAAAGGAAAAAATGGTGGCCATCAATTGCGCAGCCATTCCCGACAACCTACTGGAAAGTGAACTATTTGGTTACGAAAGAGGTGCCTTTACCGGCGCAGCCAAGCAGACCCCAGGGAAAATCGAACTCGCTGATGGCGGCACTCTTTTCCTCGATGAGATCGGAGATCTACCTTTTGAATTACAGGCAAAACTTCTACGCTTTTTACAGGAACGAGTGATAGAGCGAGTCGGCGGTAGAAAAGAAATACCCGTCGACGTACGCATCGTCTGCGCCACACACCAAAACCTGCCACAGCATATCAGCGAGGGGCGATTTCGAGAGGATCTGTACTATCGTATTAGCGAAATCACTATCGACATCCCTCCGCTAAAAG
This sequence comes from Cellvibrionales bacterium, assembly GCA_002746135.1. GTDB lineage: Bacteria > Pseudomonadota > Gammaproteobacteria > Pseudomonadales > Porticoccaceae > Reddybacter. The sequence goes on from NVWE01000002.1 coordinate 113,860, forward strand.
ATCGCGAAGGCGACTCTCTGATCCTTGCCAAAGCTTTTCTCGATAGATTCAACCGCAAATACAGTAAAGCCATACGCGGATTTGATAAAGACGCTCTAAGCGCAATTGAAAGTTATAACTGGCCAGGTAATGTTCGTGAAATTGAAAGTAAATTGAAACGCGCAGTGATTATGAGCGAGGGGACGAAAATCACTCTCGAAGACCTACAGCTAACCCCATCTTCGAAAGAAGCTCTCCCCCTAAACCTGAAACAAGTTAGGGAAGAGGCTGAGCGAAAGGCGATTCAACGGGCTCTAAATCATACAGAAAATAATGTTTCTGAGACCGCAAAAGCACTCGGGATTACTCGCCCCACACTTTATAATTTATTTGAAAAATACGGGCTTAGTTCCAGGTRAATTCAAGAGCGCAAGTAAAACAAGTTATGGCTTAACGAGACCCTTTTTTAAACAGAACAACTTCAACGGTCTGAATTAAAGTATAGGCATCAAGAAAAAGACCGTGATTCTTCACATAATATAAGTCATATTGAAGCTTGGACATTGAATCTTCCGCAGACGCGCCGTAGGGATAACACAATTGAGCCCAGCCTGTAATTCCAGGGCACACCCTATGGCGCTCTTTGTAAAGGGGGTTAGCCTGGCACAACTCTTTCACGAATTCAGGGCGCTCAGGTCTGGGGCCAACCAGACTCATTTCCCCTACCAGAACATTCCACAACTGCGGTAGCTCGTCGAGTCGGTATTTACGTATGGACGACCCAACACGGGTAATTCTGGGGTCTTCTTTTTGCGCCCAGCGCGCCACACCATCCGCTTCAGCATCTGTTTTCATGCTACGAAACTTGTGTACATTAAAGCACCGACCATTGCGGCCAACACGTTGCTGGCTGTAAAACACCGTTCCTTTACCACCGCATTCCAACAATATCGCCAACGCAGTCAACAGCATGAAAGGTACGCTAAGCACAAGAAGAAAGACACTGACCAGAATATCAAAACTGCGTTTAACACTGGTGCGAATCAAATTTCGCTTAAATCCGTCAGCATGTATAAGCCAGCTTGGCTGCACAAGATCCAGTTGGATCAGGGCACTTTCTCGTTCAAAGAAATCGAGAGTATCGGTAATATCGATACCACTCATGCGACAGTTCAGCAAATCGTCTGTCGGTAAACTCTGGCGTCGATCGTCAAGAGCGACAACTATTTCATCAATATCATTCTCTAGAGCGTAGGCACACAAACTCTTATCAAACTTAAGGATTCGATTCTGATCGACCGGAGAGGCCTGGTTCGCACCTGACTCAACAAAACCCACCAGATGGAAGCCTCGCATATCTGCTTTACGACGCAGCCTGTCGATGAGTAAGGCTTTTTTACCTGTGCCCACCACCAGAACTCGTCGCAACAATACACGACCATCGATAAATCTATAGAACAGAGCCCGGATCACAGCCAAGCTAGCGACTGAGGCAACAGCGCTAGCTTTTAGCAAACCATCGCCAGCGGAGAGCTGTGGAATAAATTGATAAAGCACCGTCAAAGCGATGGCGGCGAAGAACAAAGCTGCGATCAGGCGCATAACCAACCCAGACAAGCGCTCTCGTTGGCGCGTATCATAAAGCCCCATAGCCACCATAAACATCACAAAAACGACGTCCATCAAGGCCAGCTTGGCCCCAACCTCCGGAACAAAGTACGTTGAGCTTTCTGTCGCGACAACTATGAAATAATTATAGATCGCAAGGCTAATTGAATAAATGACTGCAAGTTCAAATAACGCTAGAAGTAGGAATTGCACATGAACATAGTGACCGAATAAGCGAAACTTTCCTGTCGCACCACGAACGTGAGGTAAGTTAAAACCGCCAATGCCTTGAGCGCCCGCTGGTAGCTCGTCAACGTTTGTTTTAGCAGAGCATCTTGCTTCTACCTTTTCCATTCACTACATCCTTTCATTTACCAGCTTCCGCGTCCGTTCGATAACTTATCGAGGGCTATTACCGTTCAAGGAGAACAGCATGTCCTCCTGTGTGGTAATTATTGTCGTACAACTCTTTTTAAAACACGAACAAGTCGGTGATTAGCGGTCGCAATCCCTGATTAGTGGTCGCCACCGACTAACGTACAAATTCGAGCAAACGGTTATCGCAAAGCCTTGACAGCAACCCTTCTCAAACTCTGTCATCCCGTGTTCTCAGCCTGGCCGCTGATTGAGGGCCAAATTGAGATGCTTATCATCACAAGCGCGAGGTTATAGACCAGTATAGTTTACGATTCAGCCCATATGAGCTGGGTAAGCTGGACATAGCTATGTGCCTGAATCACATAGCTCACAGAACAGAAGCAACATTATCCACCGGCGACTACTGCGCTGCGCTCGCACTCACGAGATCATCACAGGATGGCGCATGCAAAGAATGCATCATGCCATCACCACAATCCAACCCTCCACTGGTTCTACGCACCCCAAGTACCCTGCACACTTCTGACTCACCAACCTCAGTTTTCTTAGCTACTTGCCCAGCACCTACCTTTAATGCTCTCGTCGCCGAACACTTTTCTTGCTCTTTTGAAGAACACCACAACTGATCCATTTTGTCATTGTCTCGACGAGTAAAACCCAGTATTTGCTTGCGTTTAATAGCGGTTATTTGAGTATTCATGGTAGCTGTTGCCGTTGCTGTCCGGCGTTCTCCATCAAATACTGCCAACTCACCAAACAATGTACCTTTGCAAAGTTGAGCGATAACAAGCTCCTTTCGATCCGCCCCCTGCCTTGAAATGCTAACACCGCCCTTTTCTATAGAATACGCGTACCCCGCTGCATCACCTTGATGAAAAAGCACCTCACCGGCTGACAACAATAAGGTCTCAAACTCTGCGTGCGAGTTGTTCAGCCAAAATTGCTTTTTTGCGGGAAGGTTTTGACCAAATGCCCAAGCATAGACCTTATCAAAGGGAGCCATCATAGGTATTAGGCTATCCCCGACGGACTCTACCCATTCTTCGCCGGCAGTCGGATTGAAGCCTAGCCGTCCATAAAGAGAAAAGGTCTCGGCACTGGCCGCTCCAAAAACGTGAGTCKCCCCCCACGCACACATGACCGCAGTTGTTTTCTTGAACAGCGCAAAAATTACATTGCGTTTATGTCGCCACTCCTTGCGAATCGCCAGCATGCTACCACTTACAATGCACGGCACAGGGCCCTCCCCCTCACTAGCCTGTGCAATAAGAGCCCTTACCTGAGTAAAATCGAAGTATTTCTCAGGTACTAGGCCCATGACAGAGTCTTTATTAACCCGAAATGATGCTACCGCCGTATCACCGTCATAGGCAACAACATTAGCCACTTCAGGCAAGCTATCAAAATGATCGACAATACGCCCATCGCTAGTCGCGCGCTTTTCGGAAAACTTGTTTCTCTCACTCACATAAACGTCGTAGCGAAGCCTGAAAACATCATCCAGCTCTTCCGCTGTACGAGCGACTTTTAATTTAATAGGCACGAACTACCCTCGAATAAGTAGACTAAGACAAATCTAGCGTGAATTATGCAACATAAAGGGAAATACAAATCTTCATTAAAACGCCCTTATGCATCCAACAAGAATCAAATTTCGCGTGAATACGCGGCCACAGGAGGAAATCGCTCAACTTTCACGTCACCCTGTATAACGACCATTTATCCCGGTAGAGTGGACAGGCAGACATAGGCTTGGTTCCAGGATTTTTCGAAAAAATTTTTTAAAATTTAACCGCCAACTTACTCGGTATAAACTATGGCTCAGCCATAACAATCCGAAAAAATTGGCACTCACCCGCAAGTCAATACTCTAGGCGTTAATCACGGGAAGAAAGTGTCTCTAATAATGCCTCAGCATCCGCTTGCTCTGGGAAGTTTTCTCCCGTTTTCAACAAACGCTTTAATTCACTGACAGCACTATTTTTTTGACCCGATGCTAGATTGATCTGCACACGATGGTAACGCATGGAAGCGTTATCCGGCGTTTTACCAAGTGCCTTCGCGATAGCATTTTTCGCTTCATTATGCTGACCGTCAGCTAGTAGCGCCATGGCTAAAGTGTCTTGAATCGCTGCTCCCCCATCAATCTCTACAGCTTGCAAGGCATACTCAACCGCTTGCTTTGAGTCAGTGTCACGTAAAAACCAAGCTAGATTATTCAATGCAATCAAGTTATTGGCATCGTAGCCCAACACATTTTCATATTGAGCAATAGCCAACTCCCCATCACTCTTTTTAATATACACGTTGGCTAGAGCCAAGCGAGCAGAGACATCCTGCGGATTATCATCAACCCACGCTTGATACAACGCCACTGCCCCCCGCGTATCACCACGAGCTAGTTTTTGCCCCGCCAACCCCTGCATTGTCACGGTACTCGGCTGCAACTGGAAGGCTTTCTCATAGATTGCCAGTACACCCTGCTCGTCACCCATCAGCTTTGCCCGAGCAATTTGCAACTGCCATACAACAGGGCTCTCCGGTACAAGCGTTTCAAGTGTCTCTAACTGCTCTTCAAAGGCTTTATTGTTTTTCTTTTTTAACGACAAACGAGCAAGCGCCACTCGAGGCTCTATGTACTTCGGCGCAAGCTCAATCGCTTTACGCAAACCCTCTTCGACAAGTTCATGCCTACCGGTACCTTCATAGGCACGAGCTAAAAGATAATGACCCGCCGCTGTATCAGGCCTGAGCTGTACCAGCTTTTCAAAAGCCACCWGGGCAGAGTGGTAGTCTTCTTCCGCTAGGTGAGCAAGCCCCACCACATGCAGAACTTCAAAGTTTTCACCAGCCCCGTCCAAACCATTCAGCAACACAGCCACTTTTTCAGGGCGGCCCTTTGACAAAGACAAGCGGGCCAATATTAAACGTGGCTGATAAGCCGCTGGATCAGCCTCCATCGCACGTTCTAAATAGCCGGTGACAGCCTCTTCATCGYCCTCAAGTTGCTTCAAAGCTGCCAGCTTTAATAGTGCCGGCAAATAATCGTGATGGTGCTCGAGTATCTCCTGATAGTAACCTTCAGCAACACTATATTGCTTATTCTGCATAGCAAACAAAGCGAGGCTCTGGCAGGCAAAAGGATCACCCGGCGCCACTTTTCGCGCCTTTTGAAAAGCCTCCCGCGCCTTATCGTCACGCTTGGCCGCCATGTGTACGCGGCCTAACAAATTATAAGGTGTAGCAATATCCGATTGACGATCACGATAAGCCTCTGCGGCCCGCAAGGCTTTATCCAGTTTATTTTGGCGCAAGTAGTTCAACACCAATAAAATCTCACCCTGCTGGTAATCCGGATTTAAGCGCAGGGCCGATTCAATATGTTCAATGCCCGCCTGCTCTCCGCCCGCCAACATGCCCGCACCTAGGCGCATTTGTGCCATTGGCGAATCCGGMTCCAACTCGACAACCTCTGACAATAAATCGATGGCCTCATCAGTTTTGCCCTGCTGCAACAAAGCATTCGCTAGCAAATTCATTGCCCCCGCATCATTCTGACCCAGGGCAAGCACCGGACGAAGTAGCGCCTCCATCTCTGCGTACGCCTGCTCATCAAGACGAATAGTTGCCAGCAATTTCCGACCTGCAACATTGCCAGGGGCAATAGCGTAAAACTCGCTAGCATAAGCAGTCGCTTGCTCACGATTACCATCCAGCAAATGCAGGGCTGCCAAATAATAAAGTATTTGCGGGTAGCGCTGTTTAGCGGGCAAAGCCAGACCCATTGACACAAGAGCCTCAGCCACCTTTTTGTGCTGAAAGTAAATCAAGCCCTGCACGTAATTGGCACCGGGATGTTTAGGTGCCCTGTMAAGTAAATAGGTCGCATCAGCCTGAGCGGCATCATATTTTCGCAAAGCRATAAGCACTAAAGATCGCTTGAGGCGATCGCTAAATTTTGTAACGTCAGATGTGCTCGTATCAATCGCTCGGATGTAAGCTTGCTCCGCCTCGACAAGCTTATTTTGCTGTGACTCAAGATCACCTAACAGGCTAAAAGCCGGTGAGTAGTCGGGATCCATGGCAAAAATAGTATCGAGTTGCRCACGCACTAAACCCGTATCACCACCGACCTGTAACAGGCGAGCCTTTGCCATTTGAGCAAATGCCGACTGGGGCGCTTCGTTGACAGCGCGCCCAATTAACTCACTCGCCGCCTCGCTCTCACCCTGTACCAGTTTGGCCAGGCCTTGAGTAGACAACACTATCGCCAGCGGCTCACCGGCCAAGCTATCTATGGGTAATGCCAGCAGCACATCAAATTTTGCCTGTCGGAGAAAAACCTGGGCAAGCAAGGGCAAAACCTCACTAACAGAATGGTCGAGCTGCCGAGCATGTCGCAACTCTTTATCAGCGCCGAACATGTCGTCCAGACCGAAATAAACCTTGCCCAACAACCATCGCGCCTCAGCATTGTTCGCATCATTTTTTARGGCATTTTTAAGCTCGATAGTCGCGGCGCTCGATTCACCGTTATTAATGAAGGCTTTAGCATTTTCGACATATTCAGTACTCGTAGTACTCTCACCGCAGGCCAGAATAAGACCGCCCAAAAATACTGCCCCAATCACACGATAAAGCCGTTTCATTATATAACCGTCCCATTAATAAATAATAAAGCGAAAACCTTCTCTGCCTTAAACGACAAAAAACACTTAATATCAGGCAAACTAAACATCAATCTATCGAAGCGATAGTAAGCGATGTAAAAATTAGAGTCTAAAAATCATGACAGCAATACCGCAGCAGGTTATGCCTTCAACCCGTAAACCTAGAATACTTTTCATTGCGGAAGCCGTCACTCTGGCCCATGTTGCTCGTCCCGCCGTTCTCGCCATGGCGCTGAATAAATCCACCTATGATATTAGCTTTGCCGTCGACCCACGSTACAAAGACCTTTTCCCTGAATTAGCCAGCTTTCATCACGACCTGTGGTCGATCAGCAGCTCACAGTTCCTGGACGCACTCGCCAAGGGCAAACGACTCTACGACGCCAAGGTACTCGAGCGCTACGTGCACGACGACCTTAAGCTAATAGAAGCGATTAAACCAGATCTGATCATTGGCGATTTCCGTCTATCCCTCTCTGTTAGCGCCCGGCTCAAAGGCATCCCCTACGCAGCCATTTCCAACACGTACTGGACACCCTATTCCAACAACCAGTACTGCGTACCTCAACTGCCCATGACCGCACTCTTTGGCGTATACTTTTCACAAGTACTTTTCAAGCTAAGTCGCCCTCTCGTGTTTGCCGCCCACTGTATGCCCCTGAATAAAGTACGCAAAAAATACGGCATGCCAAGCCTCGGCTATGATCTACGCGCTGTTTATTCCGATGCAGACCACCTGTGGTTGGCCGATATGGCCAAATATTTCCCCATCTCATCCACGGCTAAAAACGCCCACTATGTCGGCCCGCTACCCTGGTCACCCCGCAATAAAACACCACCTTGGTGGGATGAGCTTGATGAAAGCAAACCCATTATTTACGTCACCCTGGGCTCATCCGGGAATACCCGTTTACTGCCCGTTGTACTGGACGCCTTGGCCACCCTRCCAGTCACGGTTATCGCYGCCACCGCCGGGAGAATGCGCATATCAACCCCCCCTCACAACGCGTTTATCAGCGACTACCTACCCGGCGACAAAGCAGCCGCAAGGGCCAGCTTAATGATCTGTAACGGCGGTAGTTTAAGCACCTATCAGGCGATTCAAAGCGGCACTCCGGTACTCGGCATTGCAGGCAATCTCGAYCAACACTTGAACATGAACAACCTAACGCGCTCCGGTATTGGCGAATCACTGCGAAGCGAGTACGCAGGTATAAACCGAATACGYACGCTAGCCAAGCAACTTTTAGATGAGACCCGTTATAAAGATGCCGCAAGAAAAGCGCAATTAACGGCCCAAAGCTATGACATTAAGACGCGCCTCTCAGAATTGATAAAAATTGCACTGCATCCACAAATCCTAACAAGCGACCACGACCAAAAGTAAAACCCGGGGCTACACTAACAACACCCACTCCAAAGGCCATTTCTTATGCGCAAAATAACGCTCAGCCAAATTCTCTATTTCCAGGTTTTACTGTGGAGCGCAGTCGGTTGCGGTATTTTCACCACCCAGCGGCTACTCGGCAGTTTGCCACTGGGCGACTTCCGGGGTGTTGTACTAACCCTCTGCGGTATTCTTTTTATTTATTGTTACGCTTTTTTGATCTACAGGATTTTCTTACATCGCCGACCATTGCAGGAAGGCTATCTTCCCGAAGGCTCTAGAGAAGAATTCACCGCTCAGGTCAACATTCTCTTTTATCTGCTCATTTTTAACAGCCTCATTCGCACTCACTTTCTTCCCGTTCCCCTTATGCGGCTGGTGTATCTTGCTTTGGGTGCAAAACTAGGCGACAACACCTACAGTGCTGGCGCTATACTTGACCCACCCCTGACCTTCGTCGGCGCCAACACTATTATCGGTCACGACGCAGCCCTCTTTTCCCACGCTATTGAAGGTTCACACTTTTCACTCAACGCTATTCATATTGGCGACAACGTCACCATCGGCGCCACAGCCGTGATTATGTCAGATGTGATTATTGGCGATGGCGCTATCGTGTCTGCAGGCGCAGTGGTGTCGAAAGGCACGCGTATCGCTGCCGGAGAAGTCTGGGGAGGAATACCCGCGAAACGGCTAAAAGCAGCACCATCACCAGAGAACAGTGGCGCAACAAAAGCTTAGGATATAGCCTAAATTTTTGCAGCCCCCAGGGGTTTAGCAATCGTAAGATCAGCCTCTATTTTCACCACCGCAGCACCCAAAATGAGAAGGTGTATAACGAAATACCCCGTCAACACCCGGCAAAAAAAATCAGYACCAAAGCGGCTATCATAAAACACCCCTAGACTAATCAGCACCACATGCCCCACCATCATACCGGTATTACCAGCAAAGAAGACGCGGTACATTTTCGAGCCGAACTGCTCAAAAAGCACTCGCCAAGTTTGCCTACCACTGAAAAAGAAAAGTAATACCGGCAGTAAATACAGCCCATTAGTTTGCAGCGTTGGCTGGCTAAAAAATTGCAGTACAAGATAGCTCAACGGCACCAGATGYAAGAACACATGGGCTTTCACCCAATAGCGTATAGAAGGCTTCCAACTCGCCTGTCGCGAAGCCAGACGAAAGACCTTCAGCATCAAYAGCCCCGCCGAAAGTACCGCAAGCCCGGCCAGGCCATAGAGTAAACCCAGCGCACCATTAGCGCCAAAAACCACGATGAAAGCCAGAATTGTCAAGGTTGATAAATACGCCGTATAACGCGTCATTGACTCTGCCTCATTTCAACAAAGCACTCAATCATCAAGGCGGATATTAAAAGTATCAATATAAGCCTGGAATCTGCCACGAATAGCATCAGCAGTTAGGCCAAAATCTTCTGGTTGATACTGATGCCCCCCACCTTCACGGGGTTTACCTAAATAAGCCGTCATATTCGCCTGCGCCACAGTAGAGAAGGGCAAACCAACGTGTTGATAAATCGCCCCAACYGTTTCCATTGGTCTATCAATCAAATCCCGGTATTGTAAATCAACAAAACTGGCAGCATCGCACTGCTTCCTCACAGCAATATAGCGCTCAAAATCAGTCGCCAATCTATCCAACGCCTGCTCGCCCACCTCCGCCATATCAACAGAATTTGAACAAAGCCCACGAAAAGCCGCACACAAACTGGCAAACGATGCTACCGCCTTCACCGGGTCACGATGCATCTGCACAAAGCGCGCATCGGGAAAAACCTTCAGTATCGAATCTACCGCATCAATATGCGACGGCGATTTCAACAACCAGCGTTCACCCGGGTACTTCCACTGCAAGCTTTGTAGAATTCGCTTGAAATGCACATAGGTTGGTTCATGATCAGCCGTCGTTAGCCATTGTGAATACGCGGGTACATTAAACATCGCCGCAATAGCCAGCGTTGAAAAGCCTTGCATTAATAGCGATGTACATTCCTCCGGCCCATCGAGGTGAAAGGTGTGAATACCCTTCATCTGAGGAATAAGGTAGTTTTGGAAGCGTAGCAAGTGGCGACCCAGTTTACGGCGGGGGTCATTAGCCCAGCTATAGCGACCCGGCGGTGGCACCTGCCCGACCGTTGCCTCCCAGTTCGTCAAATAGCGGTGCTGGGGATCCTCACTCAGCAAATCAAATAAAAACGACGTGCCCGTTCGAGGTAGACCCAAAATAATCAAAGGAGCCTTAACGGGCTGCTCAAGTATCTCGGGGCGTTGTTCCCACAGCGCCTCCAATTTGGCACGATTGGTTAGCAAACCCACCAACATTTGCTGAATATAAAAACGGCCAAAGGCATGTAAGTCATTATCGGCATCGAGCGCCGACAGCAACTCACCCAAAGGCTCCAGGAAAGAATCATCACGAAAACCCGCAACCTTTGCCGTCTTCAGAGCAGAACCGAGCAATTGGTCACGGTCATAGCGACCACGTCCATTGAAGGGCGACAAAGAGGCGGTGAARTTCCARGCTTTAATCAGTAAACTTTGATAAGGCGAGTGCAAAGTATATCCCCCAATGCTCGCGTGTCTGTATCAAAAGAAGCATAGCAAGCCCCCCCCCCGTTATCCACGGTGCGGTATGCCTCGCAAGAACACCACCAGCTCAATCAACCCAGTCTATGCCCAGCAGTCAGGAAATTTTACACTTTAGGCATTGACGATATAAATGCAAAGAAAGCGCATAATCAACAACCATTTCAAAGGGTTAGAGAGGAACCTAAAGAGCGCATCCTGAAAACCGAAGAGCGCGGCCCAACAAACAAACAAATTCCTCCCGACCAGTGTCAGTATTTTTTACACATTGACTTTATGCATTGACTTATAAAGCCCCCAAGCGCGTATGCGAATGAGGCGGACTCAACATAAGAGATTGAAATATAACGATTTAAAAAAACAAAAACCACCATATTAAAAAGATGGCCCGCCGCTTGCTTTACATTAACCTGAAGCTCGGCTAATACACTCAGCCATCAACAAGTAAAATGATAAAACTCACGGAGAAAAAAATGATGACATTTTCAAAAATCTTCCCCGTTGCCGCGCTGGGTATAGCCCTAAGCGTGAGCGGCGCGCAAAAAGCGGAAGCCTATGCTTACGCTTATGCCGATCTCGAAATCCGAAATGGCTTCATTAACATTGAAGGCACAGGCGGCATAAGCGATCTACCAGCAACAACCTCAACTACCTCTGCCAACCTTGACGGCCCCGGCGGAGACACTGATACCAATGGAGGAAATCCCGGCCACCTCTCTGACGCAGGTTTTGCAACGGGTACTGGCTCGGTATTTAATAGCCTAACAGGCCCCGTGGAGAACAGCTTCACACTGGAAGGTGCCTCCGCAACGAATACTTACGCATGGTCTGATTCTCAAATCATTAGCGAGCAATCACTGATTGGCGGCCAGGTAGCAACGACAATTGCAACCCGCGTCATTGCCGAGGGAAACACTACAGACCTTGATTTGGCTTTCTCTAACGCAGACACCACCTCCTCCACCACCATCGATTTTGTAGTGGGTCAAGCAGGGGGCACTTTCGCCTTCAGCTTCGAGGCAAGACTTGATTTATTTGCCGCAATTGTCGCCCCTGATATTGGCGTACTCGCAAAAGCCACCGCAAACCTGGACATCGTTATTCATGATTCATCTGGAAACGTTGTCTTTGAGTGGAGTGCTGGGTTCTCTGGCATAGACRCCCTGCGTGGTGTAGCCAGTTCAAGCAGCGGCTTTCTCTTCAATAACGTATCGGTGACTAACCAGGGCAGCAACTCTAGTCTCAACGACTGGGCCTTGTTTTCAGTAACAAGCGAAGGCCTTAGCGCGGGCACGTATGAATTATCGCTCAGCAATCACGTTTCGCAGCGCGCCCAAGCCAGCCAGCCCATTCCCACACCGGGCAGTGTCGCCTTACTCGGGCTTGGCTTAGTGATGCTTGGTGCATCTCGACGCAAATCCATCAACAAAGCCAACCTGGCAGCCTAATAGCCACTGGGCATAGCACGAAAAAAAGCACTGGCTGAAAAGCTGGTGCTTTTTTTTACCCAAATTTTTGTTTCAGGCCTTACTTTTCCGTAATAAACGGTAAATGTCATCTTACGCTTTACGATAAGCGCGCACTCAAGATATAAACAATTCACATGCSYAAACCATTCAAATAATGATTTTGACAGCCTATAAAAACAGGCTATTACTTTCCTCAAAAACCATTAACCCGTAAAATAATCTGATTAGATATATAAAATATAATTCTCTCTTCAGCGCACCTTGCTTACCCTGAAGAGAGAATTTATCCAGCCCCTAGAAGGATCGACAAATGATTAGCACTCGCCAACAAAGCCGTTTACTAACCACAACCCTGGTGGTTAGTTTATTACTCAGCTTATTAAGTATGCTTTCGGCCTGTAGCAAACCGACTGAGGAGGAATATTTTAACCGGGCAAAGGYGGCCCTGGCTGAAGATAATCAAGAAACGGCTATTATTGAGCTAAAAAATGTACTTCTGCTTAATAGCAGTAACAGTGAAGCACGCTGGCTACTGGGTAAGACTTATCTGAACGTACCCGACGGCCCTTCGGCTGAAAAAGAGCTACGCATAGCACTGGAACAGGGGCTGGCCCCAGAATCTGCTCTATTACCCCTCGCTCAGGCCTATTACATTCAAGGGAAATATAGCGACCTTGTCGCTTTGAAGATACCCAGAGCCCTGCAATCCATTAAGGATAAAGCGCACCTTTTCACGCTAAAAGGGCGCTCATACACCACCTTAGCGAATTTTCTTGCCGCAGAAAGACTTTTTCAACAAGCCGTAAATTTGGCCCCTAACGACCCCCGTGTAAATACGGGCATAGCAGCACTCCGGTTTGAACAGCATAAGTATATGGAAGTGCGGCAAACGCTAGATCAGGTATTTGAAGCAAGCCCACACTATGTGCCTGCATGGCAACAACTCGCCCTACTTGAACAACGGCAGGGCAATCTTGAAGCCGCTGCTGCCGCCTACTCGAAGGCGATTGAATATAACGAGCACAACGGTATCAATTTGGCTCAACGCGCGCTCATTTATATCCAGCTAAACCGTATTGACGACGCGAAAGATGATCTCGAACAAGCACGCAAAAAACTCGATAACGCCTTAATTATAGACTTCGCCAGCGGGGTCATCGCCACACTCGAAAACCGTCACGAAGATGCTAAAGAATCGCTGCAAAAGGTACTTAACAACGCCCCYAACCACATGCCTGCAACCTTTTATCTTGGCCTTGCCTCTTATCAAAACGGCGAAATTGAGCACGCAAAAAACTTACTAACGACTTACCACAACACRTATCCAGATTCTATCTCAGCCAACAAGTTATTAGGCGGGATCAGCCTTGCTCTTGGCGACCAAGAAACGKCCGCTGTTTATTTGCGCAAAGTAAATGAGAGCAACCCTGATGATATTGAAGCCATGAAACTGCTTGGTAAAATAGCTCAGGGAGAAGGCTCTTCTACGGAAGCTGTCGCTTATTTTAATCAGGTCATTGAGCGGGAAGCTAGTAATCCTGAAAACTATCTCGAACTAGGACAAAGCTATCGTGCAGCAGGGCAATCTAGCAGGGCTAGAGAGGAATATGAACACGCACTTGCTCTAGACCCCGAGCTCAGAACGGCAGAGTACGGGATTGTTGCCAGTTATATTGACAATAATGAATTCCAGCTGGCTCTCAACTATGCAATAGACCTACAACAAAAACGACCCACGGATACTGAGCCCTTAATTCTTGAAAGCGCAATACATATTGCTATGGGCGACAGGATTAGCGCCACAGAGAGACTTCGACAGGCACTCATTTTAAAGCCCGGTGATCCCGCCGTCTCACACAACCTTGCGTCACTGGCTCTTCTCGATGCAAACTTTGATGCTGCTCGAACGCTATACAAGGATGCACTCAACGTATCACCTAATCACATCCCAACTATTATGCACCTTGCCAAAGTCGAACTCATTTCAGGTCATGAGCAAGATTCTCTTAACTTGGTCCAAAGAGCGTTTAAAATTAACCCCGATTCACTCGAGGTCTTATCGACACTGGCAAGCTACTATTTGAACGAAGGGCAACCCAATAAAGCCATGGCGCTTATTGCTCAAGTGCCAGACAAGCTGACTCAAGAAGCAGCTTTTTACGAACTACGGGCCAAARCTGAAATTGCTCTAACCCAGTTTCACACCGCAAAAAAGACAATAGATCAATTACTAAAACAACAACCCGGGTCTGCCGAAGCTTATTTTCTTCTCGCYAAGGTTAATGCCCAGCTAGCAGATGGCGACACTGTTTTAAGCAACCTTAAAAAATCASTCCAACTRAACCCCCGGCACTTTCGCGCAAGATTAAGCCTGTGTCGACTGTATGCGAATAATAAAGCTTTCAAGCAATCCGACGCTATTCTCGACAGCCTATTAGGYAAATACGGAACCCATCCTCAAGTACTTTATTTTTCGGGTTTAAGAGCGCTAAGAAATAACAATGCTAAATATGCTTACGAGCTTTTTTCTGAAGCCGTTAGTATAGAAAAACAGGGCGAATACGCTATCGCAATATCCAATGCTCAATTTCGCCTGAATAACACCGACGGCGCTATAGCAACGCTAAAAMCATGGATGGAAGATAATCCCAACGACCTTGCCGTTCAGTATCGTTTAGCCAACGTATTGCTTCTACTAAAGAGAAATGACGAGGCAATAGCGGGATTTCAAAATGCACTACGCATAAAACCTGACAGCATTGGCGCATTGAACAATATTGCTTGGCTACTAAGAGACGAGTCACCCGATGAAGCGGAGAAGTTAGCCCGCCAGGCACTGGATATGGCACCTGAATCACCTCAAACATTACACACTCTGGCCGAGATCAARCTCAACCAGAAGCAGCCGGGCGAATCTATAACATTGCTTAATAAAGCTATTGTCATCGACCCCAATAATTATCAACTTCAATACAGTCTGGCAAAATCTCTTGCCCTAAATGGTCAAGCTGACCAAGCTGAATCTATGTACAAACAGCTGCTGAATCAGAACAACCTGCCCCGGGAATTGAAGGCCGAAATCCAAACAGCATTAAAAACACATTAGCCAAAACCACAAACTAATTAAGAGCAACGTTTGACTGTAGTTATAGGTTATTTAAGTAACTGGCTCGAGACGTTATGAGTGAATAGCTTTTAACTACCAACACTACGTTCTTTTTTGACGTCAACCCAGCCATTACTGGTTGTAATGGCTGGGTTGACTATTCGAGTGAGAGTACGGTAGTAAACAAGGTGAAACTTACTTACAACTGATGCCCTCGCTCTCCTAACCGCTCATATTGAGCCCGTACTTCTTCCATCGCCTTATGTAACAGAGCCACTTTCTCTGCTGCGGACTCTACATTTTCCAAGCGCTGGGTATAGCGGGAAAAACGCTTCGCATAACCAATATCCCATTCAAAACATTGCATATGCCGAACCAATGCCTGAGCGGCTAATAGATTAAAATCTTTCGCCACCGGCTCTTGCTCAGCCAACCATTCAAAGGATTTAATCGCCTCGCTCGTGTCATCATTGCGTAATGCGATAATGCCCAGATCATAACGTGCTCGGTAAGAGTCGTTCTGAAGGAGCTTATCAAGACCTTCTCGCCCATTCTGCTCGAGCCCAAGCTTGATTTTCAATTTTTCTTTTATTTTATCAACGGTGGTCAGTGCCTCGCCGGGGAGCGCAAGTGATACATGTAGGGGGCGAGAGGGTACAAAAATAAAATAGACCATTGGTACAATAAAAAGAGTTAGTAGCGTTGAAAAACCAAGCCCCCAAACAATAGCCGTTGCCACTGGCCCCCACGTTAATGATTCCCCCCCCAGCCCCACAGCCAGTGAAAACAGGCCGGCCATGGTGGTAATAGAAGTAATCAAAATAGGTACAAATCGACGCCTTGCAGCACGCACTATCGCAAGAGTACTAGAACAACCCCGGTTGAGGCTTCTGTTTGCGGTGGATATGAGTACGATGGCATCGTTTGCAGCGATACCGGCCAGTGCGACGGTGCCATAAAGTGTAAATAAACTGATCGGGTTGGCGCTAATAAACAATCCAAAAACCACACCAATAAAGGCCATGGGAATAGCGGCCAGAACAATAAAAGGCTGGCTATAACTTTTAAACTGCGTGCCTAAGATCAGATAAACCAAACCGAGACCGAGGACAAAAAGCACCACCATCGCAGCGATACTTTCACGGATGTCATCAAGCTCGCCCGAAAAATCAAGACTCACGCCCGGATATTGGATACCTATCTGCTGCCAATCATCGCGAAYAAGGTTGTTGGCCGTCAGCGTATCGGTCACTGYCGTGTCAAGGTTGGCTTCTACCGTTATTGCACGTCTGAAATTGTAACGGCGAATATTCGATACTGTGACGCGCTCTTCATGGAGTAGTAACTCCCCCAAGGGCACACTGCTACCGTCCTCCAGGCCCAGGGTATTACTCAAAAAATCATCAATATCCTGCAATTCTACTGGCTTGGCTCTGACTCGCACATTTAGCTTCTCACCCATGTGCTGCATGCTGGCGACAATTTCGCCGTCGGCATGGAGGTGTACTGTACGCGCCACATCGGCAGGATGGAGCCCAGAACGAGTGATGGTATCGGGGTTTAACTGTAGTCTTAATTCCATACCGCCAGTCGTGTCGTCATTAACCACATCACTAACACCGGGCGTGAGTGCCAGTATGTCTTGTAAAGCAGCGACAGCACGACGAATTTCACCAATATCATCACCCCGTACTTTTATACTGACTGCTTTGGCAGTAGGAGGCCCGGTTCGCCGTCTTAAAAAAGAAATRTTTTTAKGGCCCGGTATAGACGCCAACTCGTCACGTAAGCTGTCGATAATGTCATCAACACTTCTATCGCCCTTTTGAGCGGGCACCAGGCTAACAAACACCTGCCCCCGCTCTGCACCTTTATAAGCACCCTGGTCAGTAGATTGCTGCCCGGCATAATTAACCACACCCCGCAACTCATCGGAGTTGAGTTGCGCGCGAACAACGCTTTCAACAGTATTTAAAGTTTTACTGGTTTTTTCCAAACTGGTACCAGCAGGCATTTCGACRTTGACATAAAAAAGACGGAAGAAATCAGTGGCAAAAAAGTCCACTCGAACTAGGCCAAAGACTATCAATAAAAGAGCGCAAGATGACAGTAAACCAAGCCCCGTAAATGCGTGCCTGGGCTTACGCATAACTTTTAGTAAGGCCCGGGTGTAATGTTTTCTAAAGCGTTTGATGGTACTTTTACGAAATGTATCTATTCTACTTTTTTTCGGCGAATCTGACTGAAATTCCAGCACATGGCTCGGCAATATCCAGAAAGCTTTCACCAGGCTAATCGCCAGTGCAATACTGACAACCAAAGGCACGACCCGCATAAAGTCACCCAGCACACCCGGCAATAACATCAAGGGTAAAAATGCTGCGATTGTCGTAAGCACTGCACTGACAATAGGTGCTGCAACTTCCTGAATGGTGGCTTTCACCGCACTGATGCCATCYAGGCCCCGCTGTGTGTGATAGTCAATACCTTCCACGACGACCACCGCATCATCAACCAACATACCCAAGCTAATCACGACACCGAGTAGCACCGTAATATTGAGAGTTTCTCCGGTTATGGCAAGCATACAAAATACACCCGCCAGTACAAAGGGAATGCTAATACTGGTAAAGAAGGCAATTTTAAAACCTAAGAAGACCCAAGTACTGAACATCACTAAAACCAGGCCTATCAATGCATTGCGCTCCATCACACCTAGGGCCTGGCGTGTAGCCTGTGTTTGGTCATCTAACAGAAGCAGCCGCACACCTGTTCTGTCGAGTCGCTGGTTTTCCGTTTGTATATAGGCGTTTACATCCTCTAATAATGTTAAGTTATTGGCCTTACCTTTCTTAAACAATAAGAGTAAAACACTATCTTGCTGGTTGTAGCGCACCAATTCCTGTGGATCTGATCGACCTTTTTTTATCTCGGCAATATTGCGTAACAGCACTTCCCCTTGTTGACTCGCAATGGGGAATTTACCCAAATAAGCAGGATCACTGCTGGTGCCACTCAAACGGATTAGCCATTTTTGATCCCCCAGCGTCACATCACCCGCCGCAAGATCCCGAAAATACGCTTTCACTGTATCGGCAAGATCGACGGAGGAAATACCCAAGCCCACAAGTCTGTCGGAGAGAAAATCTATCTGTAACTCTGCCTCCCTATCCCCAAAAGCAATGACATCGTCAACCCCATCAAGCTGCTCCAAATCTTCTCTTACATTGTGAGCTGTACTTTGTAGAACCTCATCACCAGAGCGGCCAAAAACAACGACCGTTGCCGTAGGAAAGGTTTTAGAACTGGAAATTTCAAAAATATCAGGCTGGCTAACAGAGGGGGGCAAAACGTCCTGCTTGGCCTGAATCTCTCTGCGCAGGGTTGTCATCCGCTGATCGAAATCCATATCGCCCATGTCTTCAAAGCGCACCAGGATACTGGACACACCCTCCCGGCTCGTACTCGACACGAAACGAATGTCTGAAACCTTTTTTATACCCTCTTCAAGAGGCCCTGTAATACGGGCTTCTACATCGGGTGCGGTTGCCCCCGGCCAATAGGTCYRYAYCWSYAYCNASTTWAAAKKKANAMTNGNGGATCTTSWYYTYGMGRAAGCTGTTGGTAAGACATCCAGCCAAGGACAAGAACCAACAGAAAGGTAAGATTGGTTAGGGTGTGATTTTKCARSWKTTTKRMKMAYWTWWRATWANNKGRMRAWRASTMKCACYMYATCTCCATCGTTTATTTTAAAACGCCCATTAATAATAACCGAACTGTCTTTTGAAAGGTTTTTACCAAATGCTGCGGGCTGACCCGCACTTGCCCCTTCAATAGGGATGAATTTAGCTTTGTCATTAACTGACAGAAAAACACCCAAGCCCTTGCGTCTCACTAATAACTCTGCAGGCACGAAGGGAGAAGGCGTAAGCCATTCGGTACGCCCCGCACTGCCCGGATAGGCTTTATCAGCAGTAAATTCCAAACGGACTTCATAACTGCGTATACGGCTTTCCATTAATGGCAAAATAGCCCTCACTGAAAGTGGGTAGCGCTTATCATTGGCAATAAATGCGATGCCTTTCGCTTGCTTTAGCAAGTCCAGATCCTGCTCCTGCACTTTGGCGGAGACCTCAACATTATCCCTGTCCAATAAGCGCAATATGGAGCTCCCGGGCACCAAGTAATCACCAAGATTAGCCAATTTAGAGATCACCACCGCATCAAAAGGCGCACGGATAGCGCATTTAGCAACTGCTCGCTCAGTCGCCTTTAAAGATGCTTTTAAACCCTCGACATCCGCTGCAGAAATAGCCGCACTAGATGTGCGTCGCTCGACCTCTTCCGTGGAAATGTTTTTCTTCTTCGACAACTGAGTCACTTTTTTAAGCCGGGAGCGATTGAACTTTAAGGTGGCTCGCTGAGCGGTGAGGGCTGCGTTAGCTTGAGTAACCGCGATTTCGTAGTCCTCGCATTCCATGTTGGCGACAATATCACCCTGTTTAACGCTATCCCCAACTCTTACATTGATGCCTTTGAGGATACCCTTAAGCTCAGTGCTAACACGGGTATCATTTAAACTTAGGGTAGTGGCCGGTGCGTCGCGCACTGGGTAAAAAAGCACTTCTGATAACTTCTTTATGGTCACCGGTGTGCCATCGGCAGCTACCTGTGCGACAAAACAAAGACTAAAAAAAAATAAAATAATTTGATAAAAAGATCTCATCGTTGCAATAGCATCCTTGGTATTCGATTTCAGCCAGTGCTACACAGGCTGCTGATTTAGAGAATTAATAGTTAGCTGGTAAAGCCCTGTTCAGCCTTCATTTTGTACCGTTTTTAATTCTTGTAAAGCCTTGCGCAAGGAGCGTGAGGAAGCATTCACACCAAAACCGAGCCGCCCCATAAAGACCGCATCAACTTCACCGCCGCTTAAAGCATCAAGCTCCAGTCGCAGCGTATCTACTTCAGCCAGCTTATCAACACTATCGGTAAAGCGCCGCCCCTCACGTGCGTAGGTCGAAAAAATAAGCGGTGTCATCTCTGGCTGTAGCTGCAAATTGAGTTTGGTTGCTGTGAGCCAAAACCGTTGGGTTGCTCGCCCGCCGTCTATATAGTCAGCTGTTTTCATGCGTGGTTCGTCGGCAACAATAATAAAGTGGGCAGCACAGCGCAGGGCAGGTAGCAGGTCGAGCTGTATTTTCGGCATCAATGTGCCCGCAAAATAGCGATTAAGAATTTTAACCCGAGACCAACTCTGTAGGGCCCATTTCATCATTTTTACTGTTAGGGCATCTGCCCCCAAAGCCTGATCAGGAATGCGGTCGGTACTGAATTGAGCATCCCAGTGAATAATTTTTTTATGGACTTCGTAAACTTCAGGAATGGTCAAACGAACGCTGGCTGCCCGTAAAAGCAGTCGAGTAATTTGCCATTTCTTCTGACGCCCTTCGATCCAGATAAGACGATAACCCGGCCCTAGCGCTTCTTCAAGAGTCTGTTTATGCCGTGCCATTAGAGGCCTGATTGACAGCGGTAAACGCTGCACACTTCTGGTTTTGATATAGGGAAGCAGTGAGGGCTTTTTATTGGTCTGTGTCAAAGTTGCCAGTCGAACGTCGATAACTGGCTCTGCATCAGCCATGGGGTTCCGTAGAGAAAACTGTGCCTCAAGACCTTCGCTTTGAGCGGCAATTGAAATATTTTCCAATAAAGTACCAACGGATGTTTGGCTCGCTCGACCGGCCAGATCATAGACGCACCAGTCGCGTGTATCTCGAGTGTGAATAACAAACTGCTCGTCACTCACCATTTCAAACTGCCAGGGCTGGGTATTGTCACCACTCGGTGCCCAGCGCGCGTAGTCGAGTATTCTTTCAATGGAGCTTGTCGGTGAATCCCCATTTGCCTCAGGAGATACTGTCAGTTTTTCAGATAATCGTTTGCGTATAATTTTTAGACCCAGGCGCTGAACAGGATTGTTGTTGCCCATTGGCCGCCAGGTTTTTGCCATTTTATTTCTATAGGCATCAAAGTGTAGGCCCTTAGGAGCGGCGGGGACCTGCCCTCGATTTAAGAGGATTTTCAGAGCCTGAGTGCCAGCCATGCCCGCGCAAAGCTCGCAAGCCATGGGTGTCGACGGCCCCTTGTGCGCATTAAGATCGAGACGAGTATCGTCAACCAGGTATTTCACCTGCAACATAGCTGGCGACAGGCCAAGTAAAAAGCGTAGTAGCTGCTCATCTTCCGCCTGGCCTGCCAAACGAAAATATTCTTCAAAGGTCATCTGACCCGGCAAAAAAGCCAAAAAAGCRACACCCATACCCAGAGGAGCGGCTGTAATCGCAGGAATACCCTTTTCAGCGCAAGCGGCAAAAACAGCCTGGCGTATTTCTACGGCGAAAAAATCAAGGGCATCAACATAGAGGTCAACACCGTCAAGAAAGGCATCCAGATTATTCATCTCAATGCCGGAAGAAAACTTACCTAAATTCAATTCGGGATTAATATCCAGTGCCAGTTCAGCAAGCACATCAATTTTCTCACGGCCAACATGGCGAATACTGGCACCCGCTTGTCGATTAAAGTTTTCCTGTTCAAAAATATCGAGATCGGCAATATTGAAGCTGCCAATACCCAGGCGGGTTAACGTTAGTAGATGGCTACCGCCGACGCCTCCCAAACCAGCAATGGCAATACACTTGGCGCGTAAAATTTGTTGTTCTGCTTCAGTTACCCAGCCTATATTGCGCGAAAACGCCGTTTCATAGTCGAATTGTTTAGGTAGCATTACCATATTTCTCCCTGCATCTGTAGGCAGGTGTACCTCCCTAAAATCATTATGGGTATAAGTAGAGGGCAGTTATTTTTGGGCTGTAGTTCGCTCCCCCACTCAATACGACTTAGCAATTTGTTGATAAATTGCTGCATAAAGCTCTTTTAATCCGGGAACCAAATTATCGATTACCGATTGTGTTGTTGTGTAATACAAGGCTCTTTCACCGTGATATTCCATTGTCTCGCCCGCCTGCTGCCAGGCAATTCCAGAGGATTTCACCAAACGAGGTAAGAATGGCTCCATCATTGCAAATACATCGCTTCGCTCAGACAGATCAGCCAAAGCAGCGCAGGCCAACAAGGCCGATATGGCAATTAGAGAGAATGAGCGCTTTTCCGCCGCAGAGCAATCCATAGAACTCATTTCACCAAAGCGAGTTGCAGATTCGCCGGAACGGCGACGAAATGCTCGATCGACAGCCAGTCGTGACACTTCAGCCATCCCTCTTCTATCAAGCTTAAGGCTTTCTAAAAAAGCTGTATCGACACTTTTGGCGCAATATTTTTCAAATGGCAACAGATCACTGGCATCCTCTGTCGCGGGTACTAACCGCACACAGCCAGCAGCCATACCACTGCTTTTGTGTCTAATGAGACAGTGTAACGATCTATCATCATATTCATCACACTCCGCCTTGTCGGGAAAACGATCGCCGGACTCATACCTGAATTCGTCACAATACACGCGATAACGCACCTCGAAAACAGCCTGTTTATCCTCGGGAGTTTTCGCCAATTCAACCTGGAAGTACTGCAGAAACTTTTCCGTAACTGACCCCTTTTCGTTATTCATGCCGGCATCCTGGCTAGTGTAGTAAGTCTAGTATTTCGGAGCAAAGCCCCGGCTAAATAGATAACAAGTCAAACACCGTAAAGTTGGTAGTAAATACGATCCAATCAGGACAGACCATACTCTTTATCAATCGAGTCCACTAAACCCAAAATAGCCTGCTCAAGAAAAGTATACACCTGCTTAAAACCCGCTTTATTACTATAGTAGGGATCTGGAACTTCGGTCACACCCAGCTCCGGGGCAAAACTCATTATCAACGCTAATTTGTGTTGATATTCATTTGAACAAATAGCTAACAAACTACGGTAGTTGCTATTATCCATCGCCAGGATATAGTCAAATTCAGAAAAATCAGCACGCCGGATACTACGCGAACGCAATCCATTGATTTTTGCACCCTTGGGTAAAACAGCGTTCTGAGCACGAACATCAGGGTGCTGCCTATTTTTTGATACGTGGGTGCCGGCTGAATCCACTGTAATGTGCTGCGACAAACCCCGCTCAATCAACTCGCGTCGCAACATGCCTTCAGCCATAGGCGAGCGGCAATAATTTTCCGTGCAGACCATTAGCACTGACACCTGGTACGCATTATTCTTTGGAGAAAAAAAACGATTGAACATGGAACCTACTTATATTATCGAGCTAATGGCTATTTAATAGCCCGCCAACTTCAGCATGAATTTTTATGAAAAAACCCCTTATAACAGCTGATCAAAATAATCTTCAAGTCTAAATAAAGGCTCCAGTTATTAATGTACCAGAGATCATGCTCTACCCGCTGGCTCATTTTTTCAAGAGTATCTGTTCGACCCCGGTAACCATTTATTTGAGCCCAACCCGTAATACCGGGCTTTACTTTGTGTCGCCACATATAGGATTCAACAAGATCCTTATAGTACTCATTATGTACTAACGCATGGGGGCGCGGCCCTACGATAGACATTCGGCCCTGCAGTACATTGAAAAACTGCGGCAACTCATCCAAACTACTTCTTCGTAAAAAACGTCCTAAAGGCGACACGCGTGAATCTCCATCCTGAGCCTGAGTCAGAACACCTCCTTCCTCGCTGTGTACCTCCATGCTGCGAAACTTATAAACAGTGATTTTTTCACCACCCATACCGTGACGCTTTTGCTTAAATAGCACAGGGCCTTTAGAGCTCAACCTAATCGCCAATGCAATCACAAGACACACTGGAATCACTGAAATACCAATGAGTGTCGCTAAAATTAAATCTTCCAGCCGTTTCACACTACGATTGAAGCCATCGAGAGGCGTATAACTGAGGTCAATGGTATATTGAGAATTTAGGTAGCTTATACGGTGTTTAAGTAATCTGGCGTCATCAAACTGAGGGATAAAGCGTATATTAACCAGGGTGTGACGCAGCTCATAAGTGATTTTATCAACACTCGCGAAGTCGCTAAATGGCATGCTAATCCAGACTTCCGGCACTCCAGAATTCTCAACACGAACAGCCAAATTCTGACCCTCCAAAATATCACTCTGCAAATCAATTTCCTGACGAATCCTGTAACCGGCAGTCTCCACATTTTTTAAAGTTTGACAGCCCTGCTTCGTATTGTAGATGATCAAAACATCACTCATCATCTTGCCGGATGCCTGCAGTGTTGCTATCAACTGGTGATAAGTAAAGTGAATAATAATCAGAATTGAAAACGATAGAACAATCCAGCCAGCCAGCCAAAGACGCGAATACAGCTGCGTAACTTTCAGGAATACCAGCAACATCATAAAAATACTAAACGCCAATATCACACGACTAAAAAAATAAATAAATATTTTTATAAACCTAGATTCACCATCAGGGTAAGAATTGAACACAGCAAATATCAATCCAGTAATCAAACTGGCTGAAAAAATAAACAGATGATAATACGGGGGCAAAACGAACTCACCGAAACGAAAAAAATAACTTACATATCCCATTAAGGCTATTAGCATTATATCAATAACAATGGGGGCAACGTTAAGATTAGAAACCGTATTTACCTTACTCATCTAAATCCGCCTACTTCCAATGTAAATAGAAAATAGCCACATATTAATGTGGCTATTTTCTATCAGAGCTTTAATGTCACAAGGTAATTAAACTTTTATTTTTCTCTAGAGTACTCTTACCGATACCTTTAATATTTAACAGCTGTTCCTTACTTGTAAAAGGCCCGTGCTCTTCACGATACTTAACAATGGCCTCAGCTTTACTGTCGCCAATATTGAACAAGACTGCGGCAATTTTTTTCGCATCCGCTTTATTAATATTAATGCTCGTTACAACAGTCTTTCCAGGTTCACCCATGGTATCCGCAAAGACTGGAGCAATAGTATTCAAGCCCAATAATACAACTGCGAAAAAACAAGCTAACAACATCCTTATATGCTTCATATTTAACTCCGTGCACCGAAGTGCTCCATGTAAATAATTAAGATTGGGGGCTCATCCCCCACTGACATCTTCGCCAATTTCTTTTTTTATCGCAAGTAATGTTGACACTGGATCGACCGACTGTGTTACTGGCCGCCCTATGACTAGATAGCTACTGCCCCCAGAGATAGCCTGTCGAGGACTCATGGTGCGCCGCTGGTCATCACCATCAGCAAGGTTGGCAGGTCGGATACCTGGCGTGACTCGCAAAAAKGACTCCCCACACTGATCAGCTATTAGACTCGCCTCTTGTGCCGAACACACTACGCCATTAAGGCCACACTGCCAGGCAAGACTTGCCAAATTAGATGCCAACAGCGCTGTGGGCATATTTAAACCAAGCTCAGCGAGATCATCATCTTGCATGCTTGTAAGTACTGTCACAGCAATAAGGCGGGTATCAGAACCCTGCCGTTCAAGCACATCACGTGCTGCCTCCATCATCCTCGTACCACCCAATGCATGCACATTGAGCATCCACACCCCCAGATCCAGCGCAGCGCTAACGGCCTTGGCAACGGTACTGGGAATATCGTGAAATTTAAGATCAAGGAAAACATCGAAGCCGCGCTCAACCAGAGCTTTCACCAGTTCAGGGCCAGAGTGGGTAAACACTTCTTTACCGATTTTCAAACGGCAAAGGTCGGGACTGACACTATCGGCGAATGCCAGAACAGAGGGTTTATCGGGGTAATCTAAAGCGACAATAATACGTTTATCAATAGTGGCAATGGGCATTTTCAATTTCTTTTAGTAGCGAGTATTTTTAGTCTTTAGGGGCCGTAGATTCCAGCTTCTYGATCTTGGCCTCAGTAAGTGCCAGCTGGCGCTGCAAGCGTCGAGTCTGCGCTCTTTGCCCGAGAGTTCCCGGCAAACTAACGATATAACTAAGTACACTACCAGCGAGAAACGCCGCGRGCAGCCAGATACCAAGGGGCAGTTGCAGCAGGGGAAAGCCGAGCAGAGTGACGGGGACTTCCAGAGGGTTATCCTGCACAGTCCAGATGCCGATCAATACACATATCAGTAGTGATAACAGGCCAATCCATCGTTTTATTTTTGTCATTTCCCTCTCCAAAAAAAACGGCAAAGCGTAGGCTTTACCGTTTTTTTATTAAACTACAACCAGTGTAAAGCTACTTGCCAATTCCAGCGTTAACYCGYTCYCGMAGYTCYTTACCTGGCTTAAAATAGGGCACATRTTTACCSGGTARYTCAACGGTTTCTCCSGTTTTCGGATTCCGYCCWACRCGYGGMTTGCGATARTGTARGCARAARCTGCCAAAYCCTCTTATCTCGATACGCTGRTTATTSACCAGCGCYTGKGTCATTTCTTCCAGTATCATCTTMACMGCCAACTCRACATCCTTTGGYGGYAGYTGATCCTGGAATTGTGAAATTCTATCAATCAATTCAGATTTGGTCATTTTCTTTTTGTTACCAATATCGCCCTATTTTAACTGACAGTTATCTGTCGTTACTCTCCATCTGTGCCTTGATAAGATCACCAATGGTCGTTGGTGAAGCGGCGTTTTCAGTCTCTTGCTTCTTGTGATCCTGAACAGCTGCTTTTTCTGCGGCCATATCTTTCGCTTTGATGGACAGGTTAATAACCCGGTTCTTTCTATCGGTGCCGATAACGCGAGCTTCAATTTCATCACCCACCTTCAACACAGAGCGAACGTCTTCGACTTTATCCTGTGAGACCTCAGAAGCTTTCAACATGCCTTCAATGTCTTCGCTCAAAGTGATTGTCGCAAACTTCACATCGACTTCTTTAACCACACCTTTAATCAAGCCGCCTTTTTCATTCTCGGCAATAAAGTTGGAGAAGGGGTCATCAGCCAGCTGCTTAATGCCGAGGGAAATACGCTCACGCTCAGAGTCAATAGCCAGAATGACCGTCTCAATCTCATCGCCTTTCTTGTAATTTCTAACGACGTCTTCGCCGGTCTCATTCCAGGAAATATCGGAAAGGTGTACCAATCCGTCAATTCCACCGTCGAGGCCGATAAAAATACCGAAGTCAGTAATCGACTTGATAGTACCGGAGATCTTGTCACCTTTGGCGTGTTGTCCACCAAAGTCGTCCCAAGGGTTAGTGAAGCACTGCTTCATACCCAGAGAAATACGACGACGCTCTTCATCAATATCGAGCACCATCACTTCAATTTCTTCACCTACCTGAACAACCTTCGAGGGGTGAACATTTTTGTTAGTCCAGTCCATTTCGGAAACGTGAACCAAACCTTCAACACCATCTTCCAGTTCGGCAAAGCAACCGTAATCAGTGAGGTTAGTCACTGTGGCTTTAACCTTCACTTTCTCTGGGTAACGGCCTTTGATATCACTCCAGGGATCTTCACCCATTTGCTTCATGCCGAGAGAAACACGATTGCGCTCGCGATCAAACTTCAGCACTTTAACGTCGATATCGTCACCAACGTTAACCACTTCAGAAGGATGCTTAATACGCTTCCAGGACATATCAGTGATGTGTAGCAGACCATCGATGCCGCCGAGGTCAACAAAAGCACCGTAGTCAGTGAGGTTTTTAACCACACCTTTCAGCGTAATGCCCTCTTCGAGGTTATTGAGCAGCTCTTCACGCTCGGAAGAGTTGATCGCTTCCATTACTGCGCGGCGAGAAACAACAACGTTGTTACGCTTCTGGTCWARCTTGATMACYTTRAATTCYARYKSYTTRYCTTCRAGGTGWRAKGTWTCGCGYAYKGGRCGMACATCWACCARKGARCCRGGMAGGAAGGCACGSAWASYWTTMARKTCRACRGTRAARCCRCCYTTAACCTTACCRTTAATMAYACCSWTAACRAYTTCKTCAGCTKCMWRSGCYKYTTCMARYKCWWTCCAWGMTTCAGCACGMYKCGCTTTCTCRCGAGACARTTTAGTGGCACCAAAGCCATCTTCWACYGTCTCCAGCGAKACCTGYACTTCGTCGCCAATCGCTACAGCCAATTCGCCGTTGTCATCGAAAAATTCTTCTACGGCRATAACGCCTTCCGATTTCAAWCCWGCGTGGACKGTTACCCAGTCCTTGTCTATATCGATAACAACACCGGTTACTATTGAACCAGGTGCCATTTCAACCGTTAATAAACTCTCTTCAAAAAGTTCAGCAAAGCTTTCGCTCATCTGGGTAATACCTCATTTAAAGGGCTAGTTGGCTCGCCGCTACTGTGCGCAATCTGCTCGTAACCAATGCCCGCAGCCGAGTCGCCAGACTCTCGGGTCATTCACATTAAGAAGCCGCTCGTGCAATACTGGCATGATCACCAGCAACTTCGGTTAAATTTTCGCTCAAATCTCTTTATACAATCTAGCGCCTAGATTTTTAGCCGCTGAGCAACGATATCTAATACTGCATCAAGAACTTCGGTGATACTCAGCGCYGTRCTATCAAYSGTGACCGCATCTTGYGCWGGTARCAGAGGSGCYACSGCGCGGGTTCTATCRCGCTCATCRCGGCTYTCMACCTTCTCAACGAGGTCGCGGAGACTACCACTTTCCCCCTTATCAATCAACTGCTTATGCCGCCTTTCAGCCCGCGCTTCAGCACTCGCGGTAAGGAAAACCTTAACCCCTGCATCCGGAAAAATTACCGTACCCATATCGCGACCATCAGCCACCAATCCAGGCTCTCGAGCAAACGCTTTCTGACGCTGTAACAAAGCACTACGTACTTCGGGAAATGCGGCGACCTTTGAGGCCTGCGCGCCGACCTCTTCGCCACGAATTAAGTCAGAAACATCTTCCGTTTCCAGTACCACTTTCGGCGAACCTCCCTCTGCGTCCATCTCAAAGGCAACGTCCATGTGTGCCGCCAATACGGCCAGAGCCTCGACATTATCCAGCGCAACACCGTGGCGCTTTGCTGCCATGGCGACGAGTCGATAGAGCGCACCGCTATCCAGATAGTGGAAACCYAATTTACTYGCYARCAACTGACTAATCGTGCCCTTACCCGAACCACTTGGCCCGTCGATGGTAATGATCGGGGCGTTAATACTATTCATTGATTTTCCTCGCTCACCTTCAGGCCCAGCGTGTTGGCTAGCTCGACAAAGCCCGGGAAGGATGTCGCCACGTTATTACAGTGGCGAATTAAAATTGATCCACTGGCCCTTAAGCCAGCGATAGCAAAAGACATAGCAATACGGTGATCGCCGAGACTGTCGACTTCCCCAGACTGTAGCTGGCCACCTTCAATAACAATGCCATCAGCGGTTGGTTCGGCCGATATGCCCAATATTTTCAGGCCGTCGGCCATGGCTTGAATGCGATCACTCTCTTTAACGCGCAGCTCTTCAGCGCCGGTCAATATCGTTTTACCCTCAGCGCAAGCCGCCGCAACGAATATGGCGGGGAATTCATCAATCGCCAGGGGTACCTGATTTTCAGGAATAGCTATACCTTTTAAAGCCGCAGAGCGCACGCGAATATCGGCCACCGGCTCACCGCCAGCGAGGCGCTCATTAAGGAGGGTAATATCCCCACCCATCAGCCGTAGTATATTGATCACGCCGATGCGCGTCGGGTTAAGACCCACGTGGCTGAGGGTAATATCCGAGCCCTCGGCTATCGAGGCGGCAACCATGAAAAAAGTCGCCGACGAAATATCGGAGGGCACATCAATGGGCCCACCCTGCAAAGTACCGCCGCTGTTCAGGGTGACTTGGCCGCAGTCAGTTTTCACGTCGTAGCCAAAGCCTCTCAACATGCGCTCGGTGTGATCACGGGTTGGCGCGGGCTCGGTGACACAAGTTTCGCCATTGGCATACAAACCCGCCAACAAAACACAGGACTTCACCTGGGCACTGGCCATCGGCAATTTGTAATCAATGCCCTGCAAGGGGCGATTGCCTTTAATACGCAACGGTGGCGTGCCGCCTTCACCGGTTTGTATATCAGCACCCATTAGCGCCAGCGGATCCGCGACCCGTTTCATCGGACGCGTGGAGAGCGACTCATCCCCCGTCAACACACTGTCGAAAGTCTGGCCCGCCAATATGCCCACCAGCAAACGCATGGAGGTACCGGAGTTGCCCAGATACAAGGGCCCAGCTGGCGCTTTCAAGCCCTGCAGACCAACACCATGCACGACAACCCGGCCATTATCCGGCCCTTCAATCACCACACCCATATCGCGAAAGGCCTGCAGCGTGGCGAGACTGTCTTCGCCCTCGAGAAAACCCGACACCTCAGTGGTACCTTCAGCCAACGAACCCAGCATAATGGAACGGTGGGAAATCGACTTGTCCCCGGGCACCCGGGCCTGGCCCTGTAGCACCCCGCCCGCCTCTACACGGTATGTAATTTCTGTGGAGCCCATAGTTTGCAGATACGCCTTGTTATCGAGCATGAGTTGAAAATGATGACGCGCTTCCTTTGCTCGGGTAAAAACGCCAAGCAGATGCTCGCTATCACCTGAGAGTATCGCCGTACGCAAGCTTTGCAGGTGGTTGGTAACGCTATCCAGCACCTCCACAATCGCCTCGCTATTGGCCAGCGTGATGTCGTGCCACATGATCGGATCACTCGCCGCTATACGCGTAAAGTCCCTGAAACCACCCGCTGCATAGCGAAAAATTTCGCGGTTTTCTTCCATCCCGGCCAAAGTGTCGACTAGGGAATAGGCCAGTAGATGAGGTAAATGACTGGTCGCCGCCAGCACCTCATCATGTTCTTCAACCGGCATTTCACTCACGGTTGCACCCACGCCGCGCCACATAGCCGCAACACGAGCCGTGTGCGCCTCACCCGTTTCGGGCAACGGCGTGAGAATGACACGATGGTCGTCGTAAAGATCTGGCAAAGAGGCCGCAACGCCGCTTTTCTCCGAGCCTGCAATAGGGTGGCCCGGTACAAACTGTGCCGGCACCGCACCGTAAATATCTTTAACTGAGGCAACAATACTGCCCTTAACACTCGCCACATCGGTAAAGCTCACCTCTGGCGCAAGATGCTCTTTTAACTGCGCAATAATATTGGGCACCGTTAATGTCGGTACGCCAACAACCACGATATCACCGGCCTCCATTGTCGCCAGTGCCGTCGGCAAATCGCTTTCCACCCTGTCGACAACGCCCAGATCCATCGCTTTTTGCAAAGTTACTGGACTGCGAGAAGCGCCAATCACCTCACTAAAGAGATGCCGCTGCCTCGCCGCCAGCGCCAAACTACCACCGATCAAACCAAGTCCAACGACTAACAGTCGGCCAGCAGGCGCAGCATTATTCGCTGGCGATAAATCAGCCATAACAAGGGATAGCGTGATTAGCAGGGATTAACGACATAGAGGGTTTTACCAGTAATATAAAGGGGAAATTAGCGCGGCCAAATAAAGATAAAGCGCTGAACGGCTAAAGCACAGCGCTGGGATAAGAGCCCAATATGCGCAAGTCGGCCACTGTTTCACGCACCTGAGCCAACGCTGCCGTGACATTTTCATCGTCCTGGTGACCAACGAAATCAATAAAAAATACATAGCTCCAGGTACCACTGCGCGCTGGCCGGGTTTCGACACGGGTCAAATCGACACCGTGGGCCTGGAAGGGCTCCAACAATAGATACAAAGCACCCGGGGCATTGTTAACCGAGACAATAACCGAGGTTTTATCATCGCCACTGGGGGGGATATCATCCCGCCCTATGACCAGAAAACGCGTCGAATTATCCGGGTAGTCTTCAATTTTTTCGTGAATCTTTTCCAGCGAATACAATTGCACCGCCATATCACCGGCAATGGCCGCCGAATTCCACTCACCCTGCACCCGCCGCGCCGCTTCGGCATTACTGCTCACCGGTATGCGCTCAATACCCGGATAATTGGCATCGAGCCATTTACGACACTGAGCTAACGATTGGGAGTGGGAGTAAACCCGAGTGATATTCTCAGCTTTAGTATTTTCGCCAAGCATAAAGTGATGATGAATGCGCAATTCAACTTCACCGCAAATCTTTAGTGAAGATTCAACAAAACTATCGAGGGTATGATTCACCACCCCTTCGGTGGAGTTCTCAATAGGCACTACACCGTAATTTACCGCACCCGACGAAACTTCACGAAACACCTCATCGATAGCCGTCATCGGCCGACTCACCGCCGAATGGCCAAAATGTTTTAACGCGGCAGCCTGAGTAAAGGTGCCTTCTGGGCCGAGAAAAGCCACGGTAACGGGCTGCTCAAGCGCCAGGCAGGCCGACATGATTTCACGGAACAGGCGAGCGACCTCTTCATCGTCAAGAGGGCCAGCGTTGGCCTCCATTACTTTGCGCAACACCTGGGCTTCTCGCTCCGGCCGATAAAACACCGCATCGCCACTGGCAACCTTCACCTCGGCAACCGTTTGCGCACAGTGCGCGCGCTCGCTAATTAAGGCCAGTAATTGCCTATCGATGCTATCAATCTGGTCACGCAAAGCGGGCAGATCAACAGTGGTGCCAGCGGCACTCTTGTCATCAGTCATCACTGCTTCCTGATTCGGGGTCAGATTCGAGAGTTGATTCAGAGCCTGCTTCAGTAACACCTGTATTTTCACCCGCTTCAGTTTCTACGTCTTCAGCAGCATTCGTCTCAGGATCTTCCTCCTGAATATCCGCCACGCCGACGAGAATTTCGTCCTCACGCACACGAATCAAGCGCACACCCTGAGTGTTACGACCCAAAGTCGGAATACCGTCAACACGGGTGCGAACCAGCGTACCCTGATCAGAAATCAGCATGATTTCATGACTGGCATCGACCTGCACAGCACCGACCAGCTTGCCATTACGCTCCGAAGCTTGAATGGCAATCACGCCCTGGCCGCCACGCTTGTAATTGGGGAATTCGGTCAGCGAAGTCCGCTTGCCGTAGCCCTTGGCACAAACGGTCAAAATCGTTTTGTCCTCGGCGGGGATAATCAGCGAGATTAACTCTTCGCCTTCCGGCACACGCATACCGCGCACACCTTTGGCCGTACGGCCCATGGCGCGCACGTCGTTCTCGTTAAAGCGCGTCACTTTGCCGCTGGAACAGAACAGCATGACATCGCAATCACCATCGGTAATCGCCGTGCCTATCAAGCGATCGCCCTCTTCCAGCGCCAGCGCGCGCAAGCCAACACTGCGACGACGAGCAAAGGCCGACAGCTCGGTCTTCTTCACCGTGCCATTGGCCGTTGCCATAAACACATACTGGTCGTCGCGGTACTCTTTCACCGGCAGCATTGAGGTAATGCGCTCGCCCTCGTCGAGTGGCAATAAATTCACCATCGGCCGACCACGGGCATTGCGACTAGCGACGGGGATTTCAAACACCTTCAACCAGTAAACTTTACCGGCATTGGTAAAGCACAAAATCGTGTTGTGAGTATTAGCAATCAGTAGGTGCTCGACGAAATCTTCGTCTTTCACTGCGGTTGCCGAGCGCCCGGTGCCACCACGACGCTGGGCCTGATAGTCAGCCAAGGGCTGAGTTTTGGCATAACCGCCATGGGAAATCGTTACCACGCGATCTTCTTCGGGAATGAGATCGGCAATGGTCAAATCACGGCGCGAATCAACGATTTCAGTCTTACGCTCATCGCCGAATTCTTCGTCGATGGCTATAAGTTCTTCTTTAATAACAGCCATCAAGCGACCGGTATCGCCAAGAATTTCCAGATACTCAACGATTTCGTCGAGCTTCACCTGATACTCCGCTAGTAACTTCTCATGCTCCATACCCGTCAAACGGTGTAGGCGCAATTCGAGAATCGCCTGAGCCTGAGCTTCAGACAGGTAGTATTTATTGTCGCGCAGACCGTACTGGGCACTTAGCTCATCGGGGCGACAGGCACCCTCGGCACGCTCTAAAAAGGGCAGTACTTCCGCCGCGSTCCAGCCCATATCRAGCARGCCCTGRCGGGCATCGGCAGGSGTTGGYGARCCTTTAATCAAGRCGATYACCTGGTCGATATTGGCWATMGCCACGGCCARRCCYTCGAGAATATGGCCCCGCTCCCGCGCCTTGCGYAATAAAAAGGTGGTACGACGGGTGACCACTTCCATGCGGTGGCGCACGAARATTTCCAGCAARCGYTTGAGRTTAACCGTTTGCGGCTGACCGTCGACGATGCCGACGATGTTAATRCCGAACACGCTTTCRAGCTGRGTTTGRGCGTARAGGTTRTTGAGCAGCACATCRCCCATCTCGCCACGCTTAAGCTCRATCACYACCCGCAGRCCGTCTTTATCMGACTCRTCGCGCAGYTCGGARATRCCTTCAATYTTYTTGTCTTTAACCAGCTCGGCGATCTTYTCAATCAGYTTGGCTTTGTTYAGCTGRTAGGGRATYTCACTAATWATGACGGTCTCGCGMTGGGTCTTTGSGTCGACTTCAACTTCAGCTCTGGCGCGAATATAAATRCGWCCRCGYCCGGTGCGGTAGGCTTCAAGAATACCCGCCCGACCATTAATRATACCGGCGGTRGGRAAGTCTGGCCCCGGCACCAGGGTCATTAAYTCATCAATACTRATGTCTTTGTTTTCAATCAGCGCCAGACAGGCGGCGATSACTTCACGYARRTTGTGGGGCGGAATATTRGTCGCCATACCMACAGCRATACCGGACGAACCATTGACCAGCAGGTTGGGCACGCGCGTCGGTAGCACATCGGGAATCCACTCCGACTCRTCGTAATTGGGGACGAARTCRACGGTCTCTTTATCGAGGTCAGCCAGCAGAGAATGGGCGATTTTCGACATRCGGATTTCGGTGTAACGCATCGCCGCAGCGGAGTCACCATCGACCGAACCAAAGTTACCCTGACCATCGACCAGCGGATAGCGCAGTGAAAACGATTGGGCCATGCGAACGATGGTGTCGTAAACGGCGGAATCACCGTGGGGGTGGTATTTACCAATCACATCACCAACCACACGCGCCGACTTTTTATAGGGTTTATTCCAGTCATTATTGAGCTCGCTCATCGCGAACAGAACGCGCCGATGCACCGGCTTGAGACCATCCCGCAAATCCGGCAACGCCCTTCCAACAATCACGCTCATGGCGTAATCGAGATAGGACTTGCTCAGTTCATGTTCAATATTAACCGGTACTACTTGTTCGGCTGTTTCAACCATACCCACTTATATCCTGGAAATTCCCGTCTTGCCCGACTTCGGAGTCTGTCGAGTTTAGGGTTGTTCTACTGCGGAAAAGCCAAACTTGGCCATTCCCTCGTTACGAACACCTAAACTCGACAGACTCCAGCAGCACTCTACTGGCACTGCACTCTTTTGCCGACATATAAGCGCGAAATTGTAGCATAAAACTTCACCGACAGGCCTATTTTGACCGACCCCGTCAGGTGCTCGCCCAGTAGGCTATACTCCGCATTTTGCCCCGTTGCCAACGCCGAGCACCCCCGACAAACATGCCTAAAGAAAACATCGACATTCTGATCAACCCCGGCTGGCTAATTCCCGTCGTACCGCGCAACACCGTGCTGCGCGACTGCAGTATCGCTATCCACGACAGCCGAATTATCGCCCTGCTACCCAGCGGCGAAGCGCAACAACGCTTTAGCGCAGAGCAGCAATACGACCTGCCCGATACGCTATTAATCCCGGGCTTAATCAACGCCCACGCCCATGGCGCCATGTCGCTATTACGTGGTTACGCCGACGATCAGCCTCTGCACACCTGGCTCAACGAGTCGATCTGGCCTGCGGAAAGCCGCTGGATGAGTGAAGAATTCGTCTACGATGGTGCAGAAATCGCCATCGCCGAAATGCTACTCGGTGGCACTACCTGCTTTAGCGACATGTACTTTTTCCCCGACCAAACGGCCCGCGCCGCCCGCAGCAATGGCATCAAATGTCAGCTGGCCTTTCCCGTGCTCGAATTCCCCAGCGCCTGGGCACGCAATGCCGACGAATACATCCACAAGGGCCTGGCCCTGCGCGATGAATTCCGCGATGACAAGCGCATCTCCATCGCCTTCGGCCCCCACGCGCCCTACACGGTTAACGACCCGGCACTGGAGAAAATAGCAACCCTGGCCGGTGAGCTCGACGCACCCATTCACATCCATTTACATGAGAGCGCAAATGAAGTCGCGCAAAGTATTGCCGATCACGGCCTACGCCCCATTGAACGTATCAATAAGCTCGGCTTGCTCTCACCGCTCACTCAGTGTGTGCACATGACCCAGTTGATCGACAGTGATATTGCTCTACTGGCTGAAAGCGGCAGCCATGTTATTCACTGCCCCGAATCCAACCTTAAGCTCGGCAATGGTTTTTGCCCAATAGATGCCCTCCAGCAAGCCGGTATTAATATCGCCCTGGGCACCGACGGCGCAGCCAGTAACAACGATCTCAGTCTGCTCGGCGAAGCGCGCACCGCTGCACTGATAGCCAAAGGCATGTCAGGCAACCCCGAGCTACTGCCTGCCCACGAAGCACTGGAGCTGGCCACTATTAATGGTGCGCGAGCACTAGGCATTGACACTGATACCGGTAGCATCGAAGTCGGTAAAGCCGCCGACCTGGTCGCCATTGATCTTTCCGGTATCGCCAGCCAGCCTCTGTATAATGCGTTTTCGCAGCTTCTTTATACCGATAGCGCCAGTCGAGTAAGCCACACCTGGGTCGACGGCAAGTTGCTGGTCGAAGACGGCCAACTGCTCCACACCGACCAGCGCGAGCTGGTCAAAAAAGCCCAGACCTGGCAAGCCAAAATACAGGCCGAGCGCTAACGCGCCACACGGCTTCCAGCCCGCAAGCAAGCAGCACGACCAAAGACACCCGGAGAAGAGAGACGTGAGCAGCAACGATTCACCCAGCACACACAATGTTGATGCGGCGGAAATTGCCAAATTTGAAGCCCTCGCCAGCCGCTGGTGGGATCGCAATAGCGAGTTCAAAGCTCTGCACGACATCAACCCCTTACGCGCCAACTGGATAGACCAGCTATCACCCGTCGCCGAAAAAAATCTACTCGACGTGGGTTGTGGTGGCGGCATACTTTGCGAAGCCATGGCCCAACGCGGTGCACAGGTAAAAGGCATCGACATGGGCAAAACGCCACTGCAAATCGCCCGTCTGCACAGCTTGGAATCAGAGGTTGAGGTTGACTACCAGCAAATCACCGCAGAACAACTGGCCGAGCAAAGCCCAGCCAACTACGACGTGGTCACCTGCATGGAAATGCTCGAACACGTACCCGATCCCTCATCCATCATTAAGGCCTGCGCACAACTGGTGAAGCCCGGTGGCCATGTCTATTTCTCGACCATTAATCGCAACCCCAAGGCTTTCCTGTTTGCGATTGTTGGTGCTGAATATGTGCTCAACATGCTGCCCCGGGGCACCCACACTTACGGTAGTTTTATTCGTCCCTCTGAACTGACACGCTGGGCACGAGAGGCCGGGCTTGAAGTGACCGAAATGACCGGCATGGTGTACAACCCGCTGAGTAAAAAATACAGCCTTAACGAGCGGGATGTAAGCATCAACTATCTAATGCATGCCCGTAAACCTACCTAGAAAAACATCCGTCTCAACTATCAATCTACCGTCAATTTGCAAGCCCGTTATATAAAGGAAAGTCGTGCATGTCACCCGCAAACTATCAGGCCGTATTATTTGACCTCGACGGCACTCTGCTCGACACCGCGCCCGACTTTACCACTTCGATAAATAGTATTTTAACGCGACACCAACGGCCAACACTGGCGGAGAACGATATTCGCTCCATCATCACCCACGGTTCTGCTGGGCTG
Organism: Cellvibrionales bacterium; assembly: GCA_002746135.1. Taxonomy (GTDB): domain Bacteria; phylum Pseudomonadota; class Gammaproteobacteria; order Pseudomonadales; family Porticoccaceae; genus Reddybacter. The sequence continues at coordinate 151,916 of NVWE01000002.1, forward strand.
CTTGGCCACGCCTTTAATTGCAACGAAGGYGACCCCGACTTCGAGACMCTGCGGACAGAATTCCTCGATATTTACTTCGAAAACCTGGCACAAAAAACCTGTCTCTTTCCCGGCTTGGCGCAGCTGCTCGAAGCCCTCGGCCAGCGCGATATTCCCTGGGGCATCGTTACCAATAAACCCCGGCGCTTTACCGACGCGATACTCGAAGGCCTCGCCCTGCAGCCAGCACCTCAATCCGTCGTCTGCCCCGACGATGTCGAGCACAACAAACCCCACGCTGAGCCCGTACTACTGGCCTGCCAGCAACTCGGCGTCGCCCCCCAGCACACCGTATTTATCGGCGATCACCTACGTGATATTGAATCCGGCCGCAACGCAGGCACCGCCACTATCGCGGCGGCCTTTGGCTACATTGACGACGAAGAGAACCCGCAGGACTGGGGAGCCGACTACCTGGTCGATGACTCCCGTCAACTCTACCAACTGCTGATTGTCTGATATTCACAAGAACCTTCACCGACTCAACCAATGAGCTAACGAAAGACCAAAACCATGAGCAAACAAGAACCCAAAACCTACCAGCCCACGGAAAAATGCCTTCGCGACAGAGTGATTCTCGTCACTGGTGCGGGTAGCGGTATTGGTCGCACGGCAGCGATCAGTTTCGCGGCCCATGGGGCGACTGTGATTCTACTCGGACGTACTGTTGAAAAACTGGAAGCAGTTTACGATGAAATAGAAAACGCAGGCTCACCGACCCCGGCTATTTATCCCCTCTGCCTTGAAGGTGCTACCGAGCAGGACTACCAAACCATGGCCACCAAAATCGAGCAAGAGTTTGGCGGCTTACACGGCCTTCTACACAATGCGGGGATGCTCGGCCAGCGCACCACTATCGCCAACTATCAGGCGCAAATTTGGCAGCAAGTGATGCAGGTTAATCTCAACGCCCAGTTTCTGCTCACCAAAGCGCTATTGCCTATCATAAAAATGGCTGATGACGCCTCCATAGTCTTCACCTCATCCGGTGTCGGACGTAAGGGCCGTCCCTTTTGGGGCGCTTACGCGGTRTCAAAGTTCGCCACCGAAGGGCTTGCACAAGTCCTCGCTGGTGAGCTTGAAAAAGTCAGTAATGTTCGCGTCAACTGCCTCAACCCCGGCGCTACCCGCACCCCTATGCGCGCCGTTGCTTACCCGGCAGAAGATCCCGGCACACTGCTCAGCCCCGAACAAATTATGCCTGCCTATCTCTACCTGCTGGGGCCARACAGCAAAGGCATTAGCGGCCAGTCTTTTGATGCTCAATAATCCACAAACTATTAAACATCTGGAATCCCTTATGAAAATCAGCACTTTTTTATTAGCCATCCTACTCAGCTGCACAGGCATCAACACTCATGCCGAAAGCAAAGCACCCGAACTCGAAAAATTCGTCGGCGCGTGGACGGGCGAATACGTACATAAAAACAAGAATCGCAAAGACAGCTGGCTACAAACCCGTAAAGCCGACGGCACTTTTCAATTGATTTATAAAAGTTATGAATACAACGTCATCAAAAACTCAGAGACTAACGAAGGTACCTGGTGGTTAGAGGGTGAATACTTTTACGAAAAGCAAAATGGCGCCCATGACAAAGCCGATAAATATGCTTACGAATTAATCGGCGACACTAAAATTAAATTTACGGAAATCACCACTAACGAAAAAACATCAGAATTAATTGAAGGTTATTCGTTTACTGACACTAGAGTCGAAAAGTAAGTTCTACCCATAGCCTTCAACGCTGATTAAGCCTAACCGACAAAAGTGATTTGACTGAATGAATATTGCCGCCCTGCTTGAAAAAACGGCCCGCCGCTTCCCTCAACACAGGGCGCTGTCCAGCGGGCTTGAGCCCCACTGTGACTACGCCACATTGGCACAACGTGCTGCAGCCATTGCCAGCTATTTGAAAAATGAGCTGCAATGCCAGCCCRGCGAACGCATCGCACTGGTGATGAAAAACTCGCCCCAGTACATCGAAGTATTGTTTGGTGTTTTACATGCAGGGCTCACCGCTGTACCGGTCAACGCCAAACTGCACCGCCGGGAATTCGCCTACATTCTGCAAAACAGCACCGCCAGCCACGCTTTTATTACTGACGATTTCAACGATACGATTGGCGAGCTAAACAATACCATCGACACGCTAAAATCATTTATCAGCGTAAATTCGACGGATTTTCAACAAGTCTATAATTCACCACCTTTAGCCCTGCAACAATGCGAGCCCGACGCCATCGCCTGGCTGTTCTACACCAGCGGCACCACGGGTCAGCCCAAGGGCGCGATGCTCAGCCACCGCAACTTAATAGCGATGACGCAAAGCTACTTCGCCAGTGTCGACACCATTGAGCCTGGTGCTACCCTGCTTCACGCAGCCCCCATGTCCCACGGCTCAGGTCTTTACGCCTTCCCCAATATTGCCGCCGGTGCCCACCAGGTGGTTTCCCAAAGCGGCAGTTTTGAGCCAGAGGAAATCCTCCAGCTCATCAAGCACTATCCACAGGTGTCGATGTTTGCCGCGCCAACAATGATTAAGCGTATGGTCGAAACACCCCCGGAAAAAGATGACAACACCGACAATTTAAAAGTCATTATTTACGGCGGCGGGCCAATGTATGTCGCTGACATCAAAATCGCAATGGAACGCTTTGGCAATAAATTCGCGCAAATCTACGGCCAGGGCGAAACGCCAATGACCATTAGCTGCCTCAACCGTGCCGATCACCTCGGCCGGGACGATCTGCCACTGGACGAACTCCTCGCCTCTGTCGGCTGCGCTCAGGTGCCGGTTGAAATCCGCATTGCCGACGAGGATGGCAACAAACTCCCCGACGGCGAAGTCGGCGAGATACTCGTTAACGGCGATACTGTGATGCGTGGTTATTGGCAAAACCCCGAAGCAACGGCAAAGACCATTGTTGACGGCTGGCTCTATACCGGCGATATGGGCATGCTCAACGCTCAGGGTTATTTGACCTTGAAAGACCGCTCGAAAGATTTAATCATCAGCGGCGGCACCAACATTTATCCTCGGGAAGTCGAAGAAATACTTCTTGAGCACCCCGACATTATTGAAGTATCGGTGATTGGYAAAGCCAACCCCGAGTGGGGAGAGGAAGTCGTCGCCTTTGTCGTGCAACGGGAAACAGCAACTCTCGACAAARCACAGCTCGACGCGTTTTGTATCGACAATATGGCTCGCTTTAAACGCCCCAAGCACTACCACTTTGTGGCACAGCTGCCGAAAAATAACTACGGTAAAATTCTAAAAACTGAATTGCGTACGTTGCTGGAATAAACGCTGTAATATCAGGCTGCCAGTGCTATGCGAACAACAGGRATGAGGAATGACCAGCAACAAGTTACCTCTTRCGGAACYGATAGGGGCTTATCCCGGCGACACACCAAACCTAGAGTTTGACGACATTAATTTCCAGCGTCCCTTTNANCCCCCCCTGGCACCAGTCTCAACGCCTCCGAATCTTCTTTATCACCACACTATTGGGTGCCAGCCTGGGCCTGATTTACGATTTTAGCCGACCGGCAATTTATGCAAGTTCAGCTGTTTTACTCACTGTCACTCCCGACCAGGTTGGCGCCGAAARAGTAGACCTGAGCTTGCAACACGGCCTCATACAAAAGAAYCTRTTGCGTGCCAGAAAAACCCTAGACGCCACATTGACACAACTCCGTGCCGAAGATCATGCAGAAGGATCGCTACCAGACGATGGTGCCGCATTCCAAAAAATGCTGAGCGTTGCGCCACTCGAAGCAAGCAATTTGCTTGAGATTAGCGCCAAAGGCTACCGCGCTGAAATACTCCCAGTTCTACTCAACACCCTCATCGCCACCTATGCCCAATCTCGCAGTGACGCGATTGAAAAGAATGTTGCGGAGACCACCAGCGCTCTATTGGAGCAACAGATCCGCATAGAAAATGAGGTTGTCAGCAAGCGCGAAGAACTCGAAAAATYCCGTGCCAATAACAACATCCTCTCTTTAGGCAGAGATGAAAATGAGGTTTACGCCAAACTCAAGGGGCTRACAGAAGCTCTTAACACCGCACTTGAAAAACGCGTCACCACGAAAGCCGAAATTGACGCCATACAGACTGCAGCCGCTCAGGGAAAACCGCTGAGCAGGAAATAAAAATCGCTGCATATAACCCAAGAATATTATTGATACCTGCTGCTCTACAGCAACTATTAGCACAAACCCACGGCTCACCCCAGTGGCTAAATACGGGGGAAGACATCACTACGGAATATTTCAATGCCATGCTCAACTGTGCCGCTATTGATGCCGGGCTTGAAAGCCCAGGCACCATCGACAGTGCGCGCTTGCACCAAAGCCACATCTGCTTTCTAGTCCGTTCGGGTATAAAGCTCTCAGCACTTGCTGACATTGTCGGCCGGCTAGCACCGGTGGAATTGACACAATACGGCCATCTATCGCCACCTAGCCAGGGCTTGCCCGCGGAGGATATTGACACCGTCCACCCCGTACTCAAAGGCCCTGCAGAGCAGCCCCTTTATCATTGGTGCCTTGAATAAAGGCAGACCCCAACTATCAAACCCCTAACACTGCACTGATTACACGCAACGAAGCCCTATTCGCCAAAGAAATGTCCGTACAATAAAAAGCCCCGCTAAAATTAACTAGCAGGGCTTTACCAGTCAGTCTTATCTCTCTTACTTACATCTATTCTTCCAGCAATTCCAAGGCTTATTTATTTGCCGCGCTGGCGATAACCAAGACCGGCCAGACCGAGGCCGAACAATAGAAGCGTCGCTGGCTCAGGGATGACACGACCCAAACGATCCGCTGTACCAATAAAGATCTGCTCGTAGCCGTTGTTCAGATTCTTGCCGTAACCTGAAGTTTCACCCCTACAGCCCTCATCTCCTTTGCCACCGAAAAGTGCGTCACAGCCGAGCCGAAAATCGATATGGAAAGTGTACAGACTAAGATCACCGCCACCAGCAAATAAAGTGGCAAATAAGTCATTCAGCTCAGGAAACATCAAGGCATAAGCAGCCTCATTGGCACCGAGGTTATGATCTATGCCGAGTACATTACCACCGGACAAAACATAATCCGTTTCAGCATCACTCGTCGCATTGGGGTTATTGCCAAGGTGATCATAAAGTGCCCCGTTGATACCCGCAGTCGAGGTATAAACCGTCACATCACCATTGGCGACACCACCACCAAAGGGAAAGAGGGCGTAAGCACTATCAAGATTGGTAAATTCAAACACCTCATCGACCAGGTTACCCGCAGCATCCGTCACCCACAACTGCGCCCAGGCCGCCAACGATTCGGCTGCCGTACCATCGCTCTTTGTCTGGTTATTATTAAAGTAGACCACCATATCCTCACCACTGAGGAAGGTGCTCATTGAGGCCAGAGAGGCATCCCAGCTGGTTGTGTAGTTATTGTTTATCGAACCACCAGAAATACCGGGATCATTCACCGCATCAGTGGTTGTATAATAATTAATACCACTACTATTAGGGGCATCGTATGCCTTATCCATGCCATCGGCATTGGTGGTCACCCCTTTACCATCAGACCCAGTGGCCACCACGATGAGATCTTTTATCGCCCCAGGCGTTGACTGCACATAGTAARGGTTGCCCGGGCCAGGGTTTTCTACGGCGACAAACTCCTGCAAAATGGGTAGCGAATAGGAGTTGGCATCGCCGTAGGTGACGTAGCCTGTACCTGGTAAAACGGTCGCCTGAGCCAAGACTGGCGCTAGAAGTGCACCGGCAAAGATTCCAAAATTTTGTTTATTGATACGCATGCTAAGTCCTCAATATTTAAACTCTCCGCTTAAGAAAACAAGCATACTCCGTACCATTTTTATTTTATCTATTAATATCAATCGGTTAGAAAAACACAGGCCTTAGCATTTTTCAAAGTGTAAAGAAACCTGACAAATTTAACAGTCACCCTCCGTATGCTTAACAAAATAACACCAAAAGCCAGATACGCATTGCCATATCGCAGGCACACATCATCATAGCGCCAGCAAAAACCACCTAAGCCATTGTTATAAAAATGGAAATTAGGCAACACAACAAAAAACCAGAGGGTGTAAAAAAAGCTGACACCTAGCACTCAACAAAGRGTGTTTACACCCTCTCCCCACTTACACTGAACGCGGTGCCGCCGGATTTTTCAGGCCCTTGGCCAAAGTCTTCGGCATCAATTCCTGTAATTGCTCCTGCGTCCAACGGGTATCACTGAAAATACTGCGCTCTTTGGTGGGTAGAGAAACCAGGGTGATTTCGCCACCGCCGACAATAAAGTCACGGCCATTAATATGGGAAGCCGCATCGGTGCAGAGAAAAACCACCAACTGTGAAACCTGCTCGGGRGCAAAGGTCTCTGAGTCTTCCGTCATGTCTTCAATTTCAAACATAAACTCGGGCAGCGGTAACTTGCCAGCACGGGCCATTTCCAACGCCTTTTTCATATCCACAGCGCCAGCCATGCGTGTACCGGCACGGGGGCGAATGGCGTTAGTGGTGACATTGTAGGGCCCAAGCTCTAAAGCCAGAGTACGAGAAAAGCCGACAATGCCCTCTTTTGCTGCAGCATAATTCGAGGCTGCATAACCGCCCAGACCCGCTTCAGACGCGGTATTCACAATACGCCCACTGCCCTGCTTGCGGAAGATTTCCGCCGCCTGTTTTGTTACTGCAAACAGACCTTTTAGGTGAACAGCAATGACGCTGTCCCACTCTTCCTCACTCATTTTGACGAAGAGCTGATTGCGGATATTACCTGCATTATTGACCACGATATCGAGTCGACCAAAAGCGTCCAGTGCCTGCTGCACCATGCCTTCGCCATCGGCCACGCTGGTAACATTGCCGTAGTTGGCCACCGCCTCGCCACCGGCGGCGATGATTTCATTGACCACATCATCCGCCGGGCTAGCGTCATCACCTGCCCCAAGTACGGAGCCACCGAGATCATTGACGACGACTTTTGCGCCCTCTGCTGCTAGTGCTAACGCGTGAGTACGGCCCATGCCCCGACCTGCGCCCGTGACGATGGCGACCTGACCTGCTAATAAATTACCCATGTTTAATTCCACCTCTTTGAGTTATTGAAAAATGAATATTGTTATTTGTGCTATCCCTGACAGGTGATAGCTCTTAAAATCTGTCACAGCATTCTAAAGGACTGGCTCAAGGCACTAAACCCCAAACAATTAATTATTATAAAAGGCGGGTTAAACCATGCAAAAAAAACACATTCTCGATGGCATTCGCGTGCTCGATTTTTCCCAACATGTCGCTGGCCCCAGTGCCAGCCGCATGATGGCAGAGATGRGCGCTGAAATTATCAAGCTTGAACTGGCACCCTTCGGCGAGCAAATTCGCCAGGTGGGACTGAAGATCAATGATCGTAGTATTTATTTTATCCAGCAAAACCGTGGCAAAAAGAGTGTCTGTGTCGACATGAAAACCGATGCGGGCCGCGAGATTGTCTACGGCCTGGTAAAGCAGACTGACATCGTACTCGAGAACTTTGCTCCCGGCGCCATTGCCCGACTGGGCTTAAGCTGGGAAAAAGTACAGCAGCTCAACCCCGAGTGCATTATGTGCTCCATTTCCACCTTCGGGCAGGCGGGCCCGCTAGCCACCTTGCCCGGCTATGATTTTATCGGCCAGGCCTATGCCGGGATTACCGGCATGATAGGCGACGAAGAAAACGGCCCCTATATTCCCCTCGCCGCACTGGGAGACACCATGACCGGCGCCCATGCACTGGCGGCGATTAATGGCGCTCTTTACCATCGTGCTACCGGTGGTACAGGACAGCTACTCGATATTTCCCTACTCGACTGTTACTTCCATTGCCACGAAATGAATGTGGGTGTCGTGAGCGCTAGCAAAGGCAGCTACACACCAAAACCCGGCCGACACCATAGCGCTGTCGGCCCCCTGGGCGTTTATAAAAGCAAAGACGGCTACATTATTCTTATCGCAATTTTACGGCGCTGGCCCGACTTCTGTGAAATCATGGACATGCCCGAGCTCATCGATGACCCCCGTTTTATCGACGATGGCCTACGCGCTCAAAATCAGCACTTGCTAACGCCCATTATTGAGGAGTGGCTGCAAGCGCAGGAGAGCGACGCGGCGACGATTAAAATGCTCGGTAAAAAACATATCCCCGTCGCACCCATTCTTTCAATCAAAGAAGTGATGGAACACCCTCACATGCAAGAGCGCGGCACGGTGCGAACCATAACTGACAGAGGCGCGGGCAGCTTTGAAATACCCGGTATGCCACTGCGCTTTTCGGCCTTTGACAATGACCTGCAGCTCGACGCCCCCTATCTCGGCGAACACAATAACGAGGTGCTCAGCGACTTACTGGGCATGAGCAACGAAAAKATTAGTGAYCTGACATTACAGGGCATACTGATTAACGAAGCACTACCAGACACAGCTCATTAACAAACCTGCCTATCAAGGAAAACCCCTATGAATAAAGTCGCACTCGTCACCGGCGCCAGCCGAGGCATCGGCCGCGCCATTGCCATCGCCCTGGCTGAATACGGCTTTAACGTCGCCTGTTTTGCCCGTGACAAAACCAAGCTCGATGAAACCGCAGCACTGATTGAAGCCGCCAGTGGTAAAGCCAGCGTACATACTGGCGATGTCAGTAATGATGACGACCTACAAACATTGGTCGACGAGGTCAGTGCTCTGCACGGCGGCATTGATGTACTGGTCAATAATGCCGGTATTACTGAGGGTGCCGCGGCGAAGAATATCTCTCCCGATCGCTTTCGCGAGGTGCTCAATGTCAATCTCGTCGCCCCCTGGGTACTGTCACGCGCCGTACAGCCGGTAATGAAGTCCYGTGGCGGTGGCGTYATTATTAATGTCGGTTCCACTTACGGTTCAACGGGAGTCGCCAACAACTCACCCTATTGCAGCTCAAAAGCCGGTATCGAGGGGCTGACCCGCGCTCTGGCACGCGAATGGGCAAGGGATCAAATACGCGTTATCTGCGTAGCACCGGGCTTTGTCAAAACCGATATGGTCGGCGATAGCTTTGGTGGCACGGAGGTGGAGAAACTGGTGGTATCACGCATCCCCATGAAACGCTTTGGCGAGGCGGAAGAAATCGCCCAGCTGATCGCCTTCTTATCGACCTCCAAAGCGGGCTTCGTGACCGGTGAAACCCTGGTTATCGACGGCGGCCAACGCTCGCTAATCTAAGATCCCATGCTTTTTGGGCGTCGATATCTCTTTGAATGACTTCCCATTGACGTCAATTTTGGTCATCATTGTCRGCTGACAATGATGGGTAGCGGCCCTGTAAGCCGCTAAAACAAACAAATGAGCAAAGAAGAAGTTGGCGTTAAACGCTTTAGCAATAAAGAGAGTTCCAGCAGAATTGGCCGCATCCCCACGCCTACCGGCTATCCGGGGCTGGGCGACATCAATAGTTATCTTATTTTCCCCGAACAGAGCGGTGATGAATTAATTCTCATCGATACCGGGATTTGCACCGATGAAGCCTGGCAGGCCCTCAATAACGGCCTCGCCAAGCTTGATCTGCGGGTGGAGGACATCGATAGAATCCTGCTCACCCACGGCCACACCGACCATTACGGACAGGCCCAGCGTATTCACGAATTATCCAACTGCCAGCTCTGGGCCCACGAAAACCTGTGGCTGACTAATGAGCGCATGCGCCCACCACCAGAGCGCAAAGAACTGGAACTTTATTACTACGCCCTGTGGGGTGTCGACAGGGCACTGGCCGATAAAGCCATATCACGGCGTGCAAAAATTGCCGATGGCTACCACCCAATGGAACCCGATCATCTATTGAAAGATAACGAGATCATCGCGATTCCCGGTTTCGACCTAAAAACGATACACACCCCCGGCCACTGTCCTGACGAAGTGGTTTATTGGCAGGAAGAGCTGCAGCTGTTCTTTTCCGGCGACCACCTGCTGCCCGATATTACCCCTGTTTGCCTMACTCAAATGCCGCGCAACAAGGGTGATGCGCGACCCCGGGCATTGAGTGAATACCAGGACTCCCTAGCCAAAGTGGCGCCCTATCCCGCTCGTGTGACTTATCCCTCCCATGGCGCACCCATAACAGACCATCTGGAGCTCATTAAATCTTATGGCTTGTCTACAGATCGTCGCCTGTTAAAGATCAGCCGTATTCTCGAAGCCGGCGGCCCGATGACCCCCATGGCCGTCGGCAAAGAACTCTTCCCCAAAGCCTGGGAAACGCAAATCGTACCGGTGATGTCGGAGATTATTGGCCACTGCGACTTACTGGAAGATGCAGGCCATCTGGTTGAAACCGAGAAAAAAGGTGTTATCGAGTACCACTATCGTTCAACACCCGCCCCTACTTAAGCGGCTGTTAAAGGGCCTCTCCCCCCGCGTCGATACAGGATTCATTAACACACCGATAAAATATATCACCACAACAATAATAATGAATAAGGAAAATGAAGGATGAATTACGAAAACCTGGAATTTTGCCGCGCCGAGATCGATGGCCACATACTCACCGTAACCATCAACCGCCCGGAGGTAATGAACTCCCTTCACCCACCCGCCAATTTCGAGCTAGAACAGGTCTTTAATCACTTTGCAGAAGACCCTGAGCAATGGGTAGCGATTCTCACGGGTGCCGGTGATAGCGCCTTTAGCGCTGGCAATGATCTTAAATACCATGCCAGCGGTAGCAAGCGCGGTACACCCGAAACTGGCTTTGCCGGATTGACATCGCGCTTTGATTGCAACAAACCCATTATCGCCGCCGTCAATGGGGTCGCCATGGGGGGCGGTTTTGAAATCGCCCTTGCCTGTGACCTAATTATTGCCGCCGACAATGCCAAATTTGCACTACCGGAACCGCGAGTAGGCCTCGCCGCATTAGCTGGCGGCCTGCAACGGCTACCTCGCCAGATTGGCCTTAAGCCCGCGATGGGCATGATTCTCACCGGCCGTCACGTAAGTGCTGAAGAAGGCATGAGTCTGGGTTACGTTAATGCAGTCGTGCCCCAGGCTGAGCTAATGGCTGAAGCTCGACACTGGGCTGAATTAATGTTGCAGTGCTCGCCCGTTTCAATACGCACCAGCAAAAACACCGTTATGCATAGTCTCGACCAACTAGAACTGGAAGGAGCAATTAAGGGCTGCATGAGCCTACCCTCGGTAAAAACATTGATACACAGTGCTGATTTCGAAGAAGGACCTGCAGCCTTTGCTGAGAAGCGCAAGCCAAACTGGCAGGGCAAATAATCGCGACACCCTCAGCCAGGGCAATCTATTAACACCTGCAGCACAACGGTCGCTTTACACCCGTGCTTTTTCAGCAAGTGACAAAATCCGATGGCTTTTTACCTGCCAAAGCTGGCACAATAGCGGCCCGCCAATTGGCGGACAGTAGATCCGCCTATGCCTCCGTAGCTCAGCTGGATAGAGTAATCGGCTTCGAACCGATTGGTCGGGAGTTCGAATCTCTCCGGGGGCACCATCTTTCGTGTAAATAGCACTCTGTTATTTCAGTATCAGTAAAATATTTAAAATACCTTGGTCATGTACTTGCGCCTTAAACAGTAGTCGGCGACTTATCCCTGAAATATTAACCCCAGTGCCCAACTATTAAACCATCAGTCCAACAAGCTAATTAATGCTTATAAGAAACGAACACAAAAAAGCCCGCAAAATTAGCGGGCTTTTTTGTGTTCGTTTAAATGCTAATGAGCCTTAGAGCCACCGCCGTTGGCTAAAGCAGCCTGGGCAGCCTTGTATTTCGGCACCAGCAACCAGCGAGCCAGCGCTGGCATCACAATAATTGCCGCCAACATGTTAACCACAAACATGAAGGTCAACATAATACCCATATCGGCCTGGAATTTGAGAGGTGCAAATATCCACGCACCAACACCAACACCGAGAACCACWCCGGTRAAGATAACCGGRCGCCCGGTGGTGTGCATRGCATGGATGAAGGCCTCTTCGATGGTTTGGCCCTCCTCAATATAATGACCGAGCTTACTGTAAATATACACCGCATAGTCGACACCCACYCCCACACCGAGAGCAACAACWGGCAAAGTATTCACCTTCARCCCGATACCCAAAATAGCCATTAATGCGTAACAGAGTATTGACACCATAGTTAACGGTAGAACGATGCAAAGCATACCGCCAATAGATCTAAAGGTAAGGATCGTCAAGGCAATAATTGCTGAAAATTCCCAAAACATGATGGGCAGCTGTGCGTCTTTAACAGCATCGTTAGTCGCAGCAATAATACCAACATTACCCGTTGCCAGTAGCGGATTGAACTTTTCAAGGGGAAGTGTAGATTCAAAGGTAGCAATACCCTTAATGATCGAATTGATCGTTTCAGCCTTGTGATCCACGGTGAAGATATTAATCGGCATCGCTTTACAGGCCGCATCCATAAATTCATCGCCACCAGCACCCATATGATAAAGGGARGAKGACATGGTRCTRGGRTTGCGCGACAGSGCGAACCARCGRGGRCTACCCTCATTATTCGCCGTTAAAATCACCTTCATGTTGTCGACCAACGAGCTCACCGACTTCACCCCTGGCAAGTTGCGCACATGCCAGGCAAAACGATCAATTTCATTCATCACATCAAAATCGACACAGGCATTATCTTGCGATTCGATCACCAGACTGAGTTTATCGACACCCACCGAGAAACGCTCGGTGATAACACGACTATCGACATTGTAACGCGCATCTTCTCGTAACTCGGGGATACCCGCTTGAGAATCACCAATCTTCAAATCGTTGTTGGCAATGCCTCCCCATACTGTCAGAGCAGCACATATAACAAGGACAATAATCGAAGGCTTGGTATGGGTGAGCTTACCTAGCATTCTCCACCATTTGTCGCGGCGAATTTCACCCCGYTCATGCTTSGTSCGYAGCTTKTCAAGRTTGYTTGGRTTRATGTAAGACAGGAGWATCGGTAGCARYACCATATTGGTAAAGATAATAGATGCCACACCCAGGGTAGCCGCAATCGCCATTTCCTGAATAATACCAATATCGATTAACAGTACCGTTAAGAAACCAACAGTATCACTAATCAGAGCGATAATGCCGGGAATAAAAAGCGCGTGAAATGCCCGTTGGGCAGCAATCATGCCCGTRACACCAACGGCTTTTTCAGGTGGGGGATCAACGGGGTTGCCCGAGTCATCTTCCACGCCGCCATACATMGTTTGCCAAAGCCATGCATTAATCTTCTGAATACCGTGGCTAACCGCAATCGAAAACACCAGGAAAGGGACCAATATACTCATTGGATCGAGGCTRAAGCCCATCAGGGGTAACAAGCCCATTTGCCAAACAACCGCAACAAGGCCGCTGAGCAAAGGTAATAAAGTAGCTTTAACAGAGCCGGTATAAACGTAAAGAAATAGACCCGTAAAAACGAATGTTAAGCCAAAGAACAGCATAACCACTCTGGCACCATCAGCGATATCACCTGTGGATTTAGCAAAACCAATAATGCGCACGCTAATTTTRTCAGTCTCAATAACATTACGAATTTTATCTTCGAGRTCCTGGGAAACTTTTTGGTAATCCAGYGGCTGACGAGTAGAAGGATCCATATCCAAAAGCTCGACACGAATCAGAGCACTTGAAAAATCATTAGCAACCAAGTTACCAAGGCGGCCCGACTTGATAATATTATTGCGTAGCACCGGCCACCACTCATCGGTAGGACGGAACTCAGCAGGTACAACGTTACCGCCTGCAAAACCGTCTTCAACCAATTCTATATAGCGCACATTCGGCGTCAATATTGACGTTACAGTATGTCGCGCCACACCCGGTAAAAAGAACACCTCCTCATTTGCCGCTTGTAATGCCTCAAAAAACTCAGCATTAAAAATATCACCCTCATCCTGAGTGAGAGCAATAATCAACTGATTACCACTACCGAACTCTTCTCGATATTTTATCAGCGTCTGTAAATATCCATGCTTTAAAGGCAACAGTTTTTCAAAACCCGCTTCCATCCGCAATGAAGATGCGTGGTAACCCATAAACAGGGTAACCAAACAAAACATCGACAGAATTAAAATACGATTGGAAAAAAGCTTACTTTGAACCCATGCTGTAATCTTGTTTTTTAGCATTACTACTACCCTTTCTTACTTTGCCACATAGAAACAGATAACGTAGAAAGCCTACGCTATCAGCCCGCCTTTCATCTCAAGGTATTCATTGAGCAAAGAATAAATAATTATTGTATTGCAATAGTCCTTACACCAGCGCTACCAAATAGCAATAACTCACCGTCTCTTATTGTTTGTATCGACATCAGTGAATCAAAGTGAGGATAGGGCATTTTTTCTGCTGYCATTGCGGCCTTGTCCATGCGTAAAATAGTACCACTTGCACCTGTAAAAACTAGCGTTCCATCTGCCGTTTCAAAGCAATCAAAAATATTAGCTATCGTACCTGTTTCAATTTTCTCCCAGCTTTTCGCACCGTCTGAMGAACGATACAAATTTCCCCGCAAGCCATAAATAAACAACTCACCAGTATCTAACTCTTTAATACCAAAAAAAGAACCTGTGTAGGGGGAATCGATTATTTGCCAYCGATCATCGCCTTCAGCTGTTTCATCGAAAAGAAGAATTGTGCCAAGCTCACCCGCTATAAGTAGCTTATCCTGATAGAGAATCATGCTATTAAAGTTTGGCTCAGGCTCCATTTCCTTACTTTCAAGCAAGTCATAAAGTCCGGAAGAGGTCTCGATCATCTCCCAGYTTTYACCACCATTATTGGTTACAAGCATCAAGCCATAGGCGCCAATCGCGTAACCGTTATTTTTATCTTTGAATACAATATCCAGGACTGGCTTGGGAATATCACCGCCAGTAATCGGATCCTCGTAYTGAATTTCCCAGTTTTCGCCACCGTCAGTAGTATGTAAAATTAAAGTATCATGACCGCCAACCCAGCCTTCTTTATCATCAATAAAAAAGATTGTCGTCAGTAAAGCTTGCGTCGGTGAATTCGATTGTTCCCAATTGATCCCATCAAGCGAAGAAATAATATTCCCATACAAACCTGGCGCAATATAGCGCTCACCACTATGAACCGAATCGGTCAATAATATATTACTGGCCATTTTTGATTGCATCACAGGTCTCTGCAAGGACTGTTCTGACCAGGTAAAACAACTTAAAGAYAACAACATTAGACCAACTAAAATGCGATTTAGAAAATCAACTCCGGGTCGTTGCGACCCAGTACTTTTCTCCATTAACCGGAAATACTTCAAGTTCGACACCCCTTAAATTCTATTTATTCTATTTACACATAGTGTTCAACAACTTACAGCGCAGGCATTTTTTCACATTATTTTCGCYGRCAATCAAAATGACAATTGATTTACATAGTGTAAATTATTACCCCTATAAACTCTATTTATTTTCTATTTAAATACTCTTACTGCCTGAGAGAAAAAKTCAACGGACTACCGTATTAAATYAACCACTTATTAAATTTCRCTCAAAAAAAATGGCAGGTGTTATCCACCTGCCATTTCTCAATATACCAATGACGTTATCTATCTTACACCATTACGTCGAACCGAGGCTGGTGTGAAGTACTTATCCTCCCAACGGCCAGTAAAGTCGGGTGGCGTTTCTTTATCATAAAGAAGRGCCAGCATACGACCTGCTTGCATATCGTATTGAAATTCCGCGGCTGGAGCCATCATACCAATATCGTAGTACATAACATCGTGATCTTCCCAATAGCGCCAAATATCACCACGGCGGTCATAGCCATCTACGACCATAATAAAGTAYGAATCTTCGTCTAGGAACATAGTGCGCTTGGCATAATCATGGGTAGTACCCTCTTTAAGGGTTCCTTCAAGTACCCATACACGATGAAGCTCATATCGCGCATAGTCCATGTTCAAGCGACCTTCAGGAGTAATAATATTCTCTGGGCCAGCATCCGTTGCGTGAAGYTTATAGGCATTGTAAGGAACGTACATTTCCTTTTTACCAAGCATTTTCCAGCTAAACCTGTCATTAGGGCCGTTAAAACCCCACTTCTGATCYGTKGTCGCSAGGCCATCACTYGCSGTYAGMGGATTRTCATAWACAATCTGCGGTGCTCTTTTSACACGACGCTGGCCAGGACTATAGACCCATGCACTGCGAAACTTTTTAGTAAACGACGTAGGATCTCTMGCCAACACCACTTGACCAGATACTTTAGCCGGAGCTAACAGTGTCTGATAGTAAAGCATGTGATCTGTTTCAGGATCAAAATCTGTAATATCCGGATCGCTGTATTTATAGTGCTGCTGAATGGAAAGTTGGTTGACTGTGTATTTACCCGTTGAAGTAATAGCCAGAGTTTGCTCCATACTGTCCACCCAGGTATTCAATGGCCGCGATGCCTGATTCATCAGCAACTCATTGCCATCCTTCGGAATGGGAAAAGCCCATGAGTGATGGGCATTTTTAAAACCGACAATACCTTTGCCCGAATCCGGCGCATGAACTATTTCAGCTGTAGCCGCGTTCTCAATAGCCGCCTTATAAATATAAGGTGCGTATACGGCTGTGCGCCGAGTTTCATACACATTCATAAACCAGTCAGGATAAGTTTTGAACATCGCTTTCTGTCCATCGCTTAACTTATCGGCATAGTCATTGTAATTTTGAGCRGTTATTTTAAACAGCACYTTGTCATCACGGAATGGATCCGTATGAAATTGCCCCACYACAAAATCAGATGGCGCCTGTATAGTTTCGTTTTTCCACTCGGGAATTGTTCCCTCKGCGTTACCCGCACGGGTTGCACCTGCAGGCGTCAGCTCCGTACCTTCAAGACCTAACTTTGCAATTTCTTCAGGTGTCGATTTTGCAAAAGCTAATGGCGAGGCTGCAAACAGGGCGAAAGCACCTGCAGCAACAAGGCCCTGAACCTTGCCTATCTTCTTTATTTCATTGTTTTTAAACATTTTTACTACCTACCTTTTTAAATGCTTTATTTTTATATGAGTCTTCTATTTCTCTCTGGAAGTAAGGCTGTAGCTCGCGTTAGCTGCAGCCTTACATCGACTAGAAGCTACGCTTAAATACGATGGAGACGTTGTCCTTGTCTTCACTTGTACCTGCCGTTCCTAACCAGGTTGTATATTGCAAATCAACCGTCGTGCTCGAGAGGTAACTGAAGCCAACTTTAGCCACTATGATACGCTGATTTTCCACCATCGCACCCGCATTGAAAGGTGTATACCCTTCGACGTTGTGAACAAAAATCAGGGTTGGGCTAACGTTAATATTAGCGAAGGCATTGTCATACTGTAATGCCATAACGGCGGTATATCCCCACGAAAAATCAGTAATGGGTCGATCAAGTGCATCAACGCCGTCAAACCTGCCTGTATCAACAGTACCTGTATTCACCCTGTCCGTTTGATCACCCCAGGATAAGCCATCAATCCAGACCATAGACACATCTAAAATAGTACTTATTTTGTCAGCGCCCAAGAAATCCGTGCCCACAGAGCGAGTCCAGTTACCTAGTAGGGTATAAACATCAGAGGCCTCAATATCACAACCAGGGATGGTGCCTTGCGCGTCATTATTGCCAAAGTAAGCATTAGGGCCTAAACCAAAAGCGGCTCCAACTGTCACACCACCCAAATCGGGCACACCAATTCCACTTATACCGTGTAGATTACGACATTCACGCGTATCGTAAAAATCAGTCTTAAGGTTGAATTCCAACGCAAAAGAAGCATCCCAGAAGGCTTCGCCATTGAGGGACACTGCATAAGTATCCTGGTCCTCAGCATAGATCCACTGGTAGCCAGCTAAGGTGTCAGCACCAGGTCTTGCTGCATCTGGGTGAGTCACATAATCCTCATTTAGGCCTAAACGAGGGTTAAATGCATGGGATCTTATATAGTAAAACCCCAGGTCCGCATAATTCCAGGAAGGAATGATGAAGTGCATATTAATACCGTAGGTGCCACCTGAAGGTTCGTCTTCACCAGACTTTTCAATACCACGGACAAAGAGATCAGGGTTAAAACCATCACCCAAAAAGTCGAAGGGACTATAGTAGGTACCGGTGCCAATAAAGGTCGACTTACGCCAGTTCCAGGTGTAGTAGGCCTCCAAGCTAATCTCGTCATTAAAACCAAAGTTTAAGTAAACAGATTCTTGCGGTATTAAGGTTTCTTTAACATCAGTACCCGGTGTAGTTGCCTTGGATAAATCTGTTGGATTCATCATTTGGCTAATACCACCACCCTGGATATTACTTTCACCCCAGTTAATGACTTGCTTACCAACTCGCACATTGAGGGGATGTCCACCAAACACATCCCAGCTACCGTAGACAAAGGCATCATAGAGAGTAAATTTATTACCCGCCAAATTCTGCGCTGAACTGTCAATACCATCTATGAACTCTGTTCCTGGCGTACCCTGGTTGAAGCCAGCCGGAGCATTTGGCCAGACATTAGGCCGCTCACAGTTCGAACAATCTTTATGCATTATTGTGTAATCATAGGTATAGGAAAAACGGGTAAGGAAACCGAAGCCGTCTTTATCCATACCAAAGTCTGTCAAAAGTGAAACCGGGGTAGCGTACACATCTCCTGCATCGCGAAAAATCTTCGCATTGCCCGATGGATTTGCCGAACCTACATGTGACGAGTTCTCTACCCTCATAGCCGCACTGGCTGAAAACACCGAATCGGCATAAGCGTCCCATTCACCGACTTTAAACCGAAAAGCCTCAGCTTGCGTACCGACCAGCAACATTGCTGCAACGGTCGTGGTTTTCGCCACTGCTGAGAAACTCTTTACTGCATTAACTGATTTGAAGTTGGAATACTTCAAGATGACACCCCCATACTTTTATACTTATTTAATGTCTGCGAAAGGTAATCTTTGGCGGTTGGGGTGTCAAGCCATTTACCTCAACAAGTGTCATCTTATTTACATAAGTGCGAAAAAGATGTTCAGCCGCTTGTTTCTACTCTGTTTTTTATTAAACCTAAATGCATACAAGAAAGGGGGCTTTACGGTTATATAAGCGCCAACCGTCAAGTAAACTACGTAAAAAAACATTATTCAAAATAAAACGCTTTATTTTACCTTGCCATAGCCTCCACCACCTGGAGTGCTCAAGCTTAAAATATCACCAGCATCAACTTTTAAACTAGCAGTAGAAGGCAGCACCTGCGAGAAACCGTCTCTTTTGACAATACTATTATCCCCGGCCGCCCCTTCACCTCCACCCAATAAGCCGAAGGCTGGCACTCGACGATGGCTACTCAAAACACTCACTGCCATAGGCTCGAGAAAACGCAGGCGACGCGTTACACCATCACCACCAGGGTATCGACCTGCACCACCACTGCCTGAACGAATGACAAACTCTTCCAGTATCACCGGAAAACGGAGCTCGAGTATCTCCGCATCGGTCAGACGTGAGTTCGTCATATGCACCTGCACCGCACTGGCGCCGTTAAAGCCATCGCCAGCCCCTGCACCCCCGCAAATGGTTTCGTAGTATTGATAGTTTTCGTTGCCAAAGGTGAGGTTATTCATGGTGCCCTGAGAACCTGCCAACACCCCCAGCGCACCATAAAGCACATCGGCCACGTATTGCGATGTTTCAACGTTACCCGCGACCACCGCCGCGGGATAGGAGGGGCTAAGCAGGCTACCGGGGGGAATAATAATATCGACCGGGCGTAGGCAACCGGCATTAAGAGGAATGGGCTCTGCAACGAGGGTACGGAGCACATAGAGCACTGCCGCTCGACACACCGCAGCGGGGGCATTGAAATTACCGGGCAATTGCGCGGAGGTGCCACTAAAATCAATGCACATACGGCCTTGCGTCCGATCAATACTCACCGCCACTTTAACGAGCGCGCCATTGTCCATGGCATATTCAAAATTGCCATCATCCAGCGTGCTGATTACCCTGCGCACCGCCTCTTCGGCATTGTCCTGAATATGCTGCATGTAGGCGGTAACAACATCGCGGCCATAGCTTTTTACCAGTTTTTGCAACTCAGCAAGCCCGTAGCTATTCGCTGCCACTTGGGCCTGTAAATCGGCAATATTCTGCTCGATATTGCGCGCGGGATAGGAGCCGCTTGCCAACAGCTTACGAATCGTATTTTCTCTAAACTGCCCTGCCTGTACCAAAAGAAAATCATCTATCAGCACACCTTCTTCATCAATATGACGACTTTCGGCAGGCATTGAACCCGGCGTAATGCCACCAATATCGGCGTGATGGGCACGGGTTGCGACATAAAAATCCGGTTCAACGCTACCNNNAKYMSCRYTMWWYRSMSYASTAAAAACMGGRCTMACCACGGTYAAATCTGGYAARTGGGTGCCRCCGGCATAGGGYGAATTGACCAGATAAACATCGCCGGGATGAATATTGCCAGTACGAGCTTCGATCAAACACGCGACGGTTTCGCCCATTGAGCCCAAATGCACGGGCACGTGGGGCGCATTGGCAATCAAATTAGCATTAGCGTCAAACAGGGCACAGGAGAAATCGAAGCGCTCTTTGATATTCACCGAGTGGGCAGTATTGGCCAGCACCGCACCCATTTGTTCGGCGATGGCCATAAACTGGTAATTAAAGATTTCCAGCTGTACGGGGTTGCGTTCAACGGACACTTCGCGCCGTTCACTCGCCCCCTGCATTTGACTGAGCTGCAAGACACCGCCGGGCAGCACCTCACCCTGCCAATCGGGGTCGATAATAGTGGTCGAATTGCGGTCGACAATCATCAACGGGCCATATACGACAGCGCCTTCCTGTAAACTTTCTCGCTGCTTAATCGGCATCGCCAGATACTCACCGCCACTGTAAACCTGCGAGGTTCCATCTGGTTTGGTGGGCGGCGAACTCACCATTGCGTCGAAGGCTTGTCCTTCTTGCTCCAGTACGGCTTCAAGTGAAATACTTTCAATCAATAACGCCTTACCACTCTGCAGGAAAGAAAAGCGCTCACGGTGAGCCTGCTCAAAAGCCGCTTGCATTACCGCGCCACTGTCATGAGCTACGGCGAGTACGGTGTCTGCCCCCTCGTAGCGAATGTAGACTTTCTCTACCAAACGTAGCTGGCTCAGCCCCTCCGCGGGTAGGTGCTCAAGCGCCTCAGCCTGCAAGTTAGCAAACTGCTCGGCCAGACTGGCTTCATTGAGCGATTGCATTGACCACGCCAGTGTTCGATCTGCCAGGGCAGAGACCGAAGCCAGGCCCATACCGAATGCGGACAACACGCCAGCCAGAGGGTGAATCAGCACCCTCGCCACCCCCAACACCGTAGCCACGGCACAGGCATGCTGACCACCGGCCCCACCGAAACAAGCTAAGGCATATTCGCCAACGTCGTAACCGCGCTGGGTGGAAATAGTTTTAATCGCACCCGCCATACTCTGCACGGCAATGTCGATAAAGCCTGACGCTACATCCTCCAGCGAGAGTGGCTCGCCATTGTGTTGGCAAATTTTATCGGCCTCTGCCTCCAGCTTCGCCCGTGCGGCATCGACACTGAGCCGCTCGTCACCCCCCGGGCCAAACACGGCGGGGAAGTGCTCAAGCGCCAGTCGGCCCAGCACTAAATTACAGTCGGTAATTGTTAGCGGGCCACCCCGCCGATAACAGGCCGGCCCCGGATCAGCACCSGCGGATTCCGGCCCCACGCGAAAACGCGATCCGTCGAAATAACACAGCGAGCCCCCACCAGCAGCCACGGTGTGAATATCCATCATCGGCACCCGCAACCGCACACCCGCGAGCTGAGTTTCGTAAACGCGCTGATACTCGCCCTTGTAATGCCAGACGTCGGTAGAGGTACCACCCATATCAAAGCCCAGCACTTTGCTACAGCCTATTTCCGCGGCGGTTTTTACCGCACCCACAACACCACCCGCTGGGCCTGAGAGTAGACTGTTACGACCCTGAAAATTCGCCGCATCGGTCAATCCGCCGCTCGACTGCATAAACAACAAAGGCACATCCGGGAGTGCTGATGACAGACGCCGCACGTATTTCGCTAATACTGGAGAGATGTAAGCATCGACAACGGTGGTATCACCCCGACCGACAAATTTCACTAGCGGGCTGACTTCATGACTGAGAGAAACCTGCGTAAAACCCGCCTGCTCAGCAATTTTGCCAATGGCCAGTTCGTGGGCAGGGTTTTTATAGCCGTGCATAAAGACCACGGCCACCGCGCGCAAGCCACGTCGATAGGCCGCCTTTAATTCGCTTAAATAATTTTCAGCCTGCAATGGCCGCACAACGCTACCATCGGCGGCCAGACGCTCGTCAATTTCCAGCACATCTTCATACAGTGGCTCGGGTAATTGAATATTGAGAGCAAAGAGGTCGGGGCGGTTTTGATAGCCAATTTTTAAGGCGTCGGCAAAACCCCGCGTTGTGACTAGCAGGGTGGGCACACCCTTACGCTCAAGCAGAGCATTGGTCGCCACGGTGGTGCCGATGCGGATGCTCTCAATTTGCGCAATGGAAATAGCGCCGACACTGGGGGCCGCCAACAATATACGCATACCCTCAAGCACCGCGTCATCGTAGCGCTCGGGGTTTTCAGAAAGGAGTTTTAGACTGCGTAGCTCGCCAGCGGGCGTTCTAGCGACCAGGTCGGTAAAGGTACCGCCCCGGTCAACCCAGAACTGCCATTTCGACACGAGCCTGGTTACCGAAGGGCAATGGCTAGTGTGAAATGGCGAGGTCTATCGCTAGCGCAAACTGGCGTTAATCGCAGCCAGAGCACGTGAACCCGGGCACAGATCAATCTCAGTCAAACTGTTTAAAGGCTGCTCTACAGTCTGTTGAATATTGTGGAAATCACGGCTATCGGGATCGACATACAATAAGCCCGTTAGCACCTGGCCCTTCTCATTGTATTCCTGAATGGCATTCATGGCGCTGCGACGATCCGTACAATCATGCTTGCCATCTTTGTAGAGATGAATCACCGAGCCATCGTGCAAAGTAATTTCTTCGCTAAAACCGGCTGGGTAATTGGCAGTAATTTCCGAGCGCACCGGCACAAAATCCATTTTACCCGTGGCTTCCATATGTTCGCGCACAAATTCATAACCCTTGCTCGATGCCGCTGTGTTGTTAAAGGTCACGCAGGGCGAGATGACATCGATAAAGGCAAAACCATTGTGGGACATGGCCGCTTTAATCAAGGGGACCAATTGCTCTTTGTCGCCAGAAAAACTGCGCGCCACAAAGGTCGCGCCCAATTGTAATGCGAGAGCGCAAAGGTCGATGGGCTCATAAGGGTTCGGCTCACCCTTTTTGCTCCGTGAACCAATATCGGTAGTGGCTGAATCCTGGCCCTTGGTCAARCCGTAGCAACCGTTGTTTTCAACGATGTAGCTCATATTCAAGTTGCGACGGGCAATRTGGCCAAACTGGCCGAGGCCAATTGAAGCACTGTCGCCATCACCGGACACMCCRACATAGAGTAGTTCGCGATTGGCCATGCTGGCACCGGTCGCGACCGAAGGCATGCGCCCGTGTACCGAATTAAAACCGTGGGATTTACCCAGAAAGTAGGTCGGTGTTTTKGAGGAGCAACCAATACCCGAAATCTTTGCCACGCGGTGGGGTTCAACACCCAACTCAAAGCAAGACTGAATAATCGCACTACTCACCGAATCGTGACCACAACCGGCACAAAGAGTCGACAGTGCACCCTCGTAGTCCTGGCGTGTAAAGCCACCGGCATTCGCCTCGGCATCGGGATGTCTGAAAGTGGGACGTATATAACTCATGATTAAGCTCCAGCCTTGCGCTTGCGCAAGGGGGTTACATTATTTTTACCGAGCACTTCACTRATGTGTGCAGAAACACCGAGGGCGGTCATTGGCATACCGTCATAGTGGGTGTAGGACAGCAGTTTTTTCGGATTGAGATCGCATTCGATAATCATTAATTTACGCATTTGCCCATCGCGATTTTGCTCGATGACAAAGATCCTGTCGTGGTTTTCAATAAAGTCGGTGACTTCTTTACTGAAGGGGAAAGCACGCAGGCGCATCGCATTCAGGTAGAGGCCCTGRTCGGCCAGTAAGTCCAGCGCCTCGAGGCTAGCATCGGTGCTGGTACCGTAAAAGATCACGCCATCGCGGGTCTTTTTATCGGCCATGTAAGTCACAGGGCCCGGAACATAAGTCTTTGCCGTTTCCATTTTGGCATTGAGACGCTCCATGTTTTCCACATAGATGTCGCCAAACTCGGTGTACACCGCGTACTTATCACGTGAGGTGCCACGGGTAAAGAAAGCACCCTTTTCGGGGTGAGTACCCGGCAGCGTGCGGTAGCAAATACCATCGTTGTCGACGTCGAGGTAGCGCCCGTAGCGCTCGCTCATATTCTCGAGATCTTCAGCCGACAGCACTTTACCCCGGTCGTACTCGCGGTCGTCATCCCACTCCAGGGGATCACATAAATTATCGTTCATACCCAGATCGAGATCGCTCATCACAATCACCGGCGTTTGCAGGCGCTCGGCGAGATCGAAACTATCGGCCGACATGTCGAAGCACTCTTTCGGATCGCCCGGAATCAACAGCACGTGCTTGCTGTCGCCGTGGGAGGCATAGGCCGCCGCAAAAATATCGGACTGCTGGGTACGTGTCGGCATGCCTGTCGARGGGCCSGCGCGCTGAATATCAAACAGTACGGCGGGYACTTCRGCAAAGTAGGCCAGMCCGAGAAACTCTGCCATTAGCGACAAACCCGGGCCGGAGGTCGCGGTAAAAGCCCGCGCACCATTCCATGAGGCACCAATCACCATGCCAATTGCGGCCAACTCATCTTCCGCCTGGGCGACACAAAAGCGGCGATCACCCGTACCCGGGTCAATACGCAGGCGCTTGGCGTATTTCTCAAAGCCTTCAATCACTGAGGTGGACGGCGTCAGAGGATACCAGGGCACCACGGTTGCACCACCGTAGACAGCACCAAGGGCCAGAGCATCGTTACCTTCGAGCATCACCCGGTCGCCGATTAAATCACGGCGCTCAAGACTGATACTCAGTGGGCAGCTAAAGTTTTCCTGGGCGTACTGATAGCCCAATTCAAGGGCGTGAATATTCGAGGCAATGAGCTTGTCCTTGCCTTTAAACTGCGCACCTACCAAGTCTTTAAGTACCGAAAACTCAATACTCAGCAAGGCCGACAGCGCACCAATATAAATGACATTTTTAAACAACTGTCGTTGACGCGCCTGGGTATATTCGCGACGACAAATATCGGTCAGCGGTATGCCAATCAGATTGACATCATCGCGCTGCAAACGCAGATCGAGGGCCTTGGTGTTGTCGTAGATGAAAAAACCACCGGGGTTCAGGTCCGACATGTCCTGAGCCATGCTCTGGGGGTTAATCGCCACGGCGATATCGACACCACCACGGCGCCCGAGATAGTTTTTCTGACTGACCCGCACTTCATACCAGGTGGGGAGGCCCTGGATATTAGAGGGGAAAATATTCTTCGGGCTAACCGGTATACCCATACGAAAAATTGCCTTGGCAAACATCGCGTTGGCACTGGCCGAACCGGTGCCGTTGACGTTAGCAAAGCGAATAACAAATTCGTTGACTGCCTCTATGCTCTTCATATCTGAGATGCCTTGGTAACTTGGTAGAGAAATTGCTGCATGTCCCAGGCCGATGTCGGGCAGCGCTCGGCGCAAAGCCCACAGTGCAGACACACGTCTTCGTCCTTGACCATTACTCTGCCGGTTGGCAAATCAGTGGACACATAAAGATCCTGCTCGAGGTTTTTCGCCGGCATACGCAGATTTTCACGCAGCTGAGGCTCTTTATCGTTGTCGATAAAGTTAATGCAATCCGTCGGGCAAATATCGGTACAGGCATCGCACTCGATGCACAGAGCCTCGGAAAAGACCGTTTGCACATCACAATTAAGGCAGCGCTGCGCCTCCTCAAAGCCGGTCTCAGTCGAAAAGCCCAACTCCACTTCAAGTAATCTATCGCCCAGGGCTGCCTTCTTATCGGCGTGGGGCACTTTAAAGCGCTGATCATCGCCAACGGCGTTGCTGTAGCTCCACTCGTGAATGCCCATTTTCTGGCTGACCAGATT
Organism: Cellvibrionales bacterium; assembly: GCA_002746135.1. Taxonomy (GTDB): domain Bacteria; phylum Pseudomonadota; class Gammaproteobacteria; order Pseudomonadales; family Porticoccaceae; genus Reddybacter. The sequence goes on from NVWE01000002.1 coordinate 178,205, forward strand.
GGTCTGCGGCGCGGGGCGAACACTCAGGTCTTCGCCATTACAAAACAGGTCAATGGAAATCGCTGCCTGGTGAGCCTGGGCGACGGCGGTAATAATATTTTCTGGGCCAAAGGCGGAATCGCCACCAAAGAAGACCTTACTGTTAGTCGACTGGAAGGTGACTTTGTCGAGTGTCGGCAAACCCCAGTTATCAAATTCGATATCGGTTTCGCTTTCAATCCARGGGAAGGCGTTCTCCTGGCCAATCGCGACCAGCACTTCATCGCAGGGATAGAGCACCGGCTCTTCACCGGTCGACACCAATTTACGACGACCTTTCTTGTCATACTCAGCGCGCACTTTATCAAAACGCATACCCACCAGCTTGCCGTCTTCAACAACGAATTCCAGCGGCGTGTGATTGTCGACAATCGGAATATCTTCCGCGACGGCATCGTCTTTTTCCCAGGGCGAGGCTTTCATATCGGCAAAGGGACTACGCACAATGACTTTAACCTCGGCACCGCCGATGCGACGCGCCGTACGGCAGCAATCCATCGCCGTATTACCACCACCGAGAACAATAACTTTCTTACCAATACTCTCACGGTGTTCAAAGGCCACACTGGCCAGCCAGTCGATACCGATATGGATACCGTCGGCACCTTCTTTACGGCCCGGTAGATTGGGCAGGTCGCGACCTTTCGGCGCACCGGAGCCAACAAATACAGCGTCGTAATCTTTGTCGAGCATGCTTTTAAGGCTATCGACACGGGTGTTGTAGAAAGTCGTTACGGCCTTGTTATCAGTGATGTAACCCACTTCTTCATCCAGCACCTCGTCGGGCAGGCGGAAGGAGGGAATCTGGCTACGCATGAAACCGCCACCCTTGGCGTTTTCATCGTAAACATGGATTTCATAACCCAATGGCGATAAATCGCGCGCCACGGTCAAGGAGGCCGGGCCAGCACCAATCAACGCCAGCTTTTTACCGTTCTTAGCGCCAGCAGCGGGTAGCAAGTGAGTAATGTCATCTTTRTTATCCGCGGCAACACGTTTTAAGCGGCAAATGGCAACGGGCTCKTCTTCAACCCGACCACGTCGACAGGCSGGCTCGCAGGGCCTATCGCAGGTACGACCCAGCACACCGGGAAACACGTTCGACTCCCAATTAACCATATAGGCATCGGTATAACGCTGCGCGGCAATCAGGCGTATATATTCAGGTACAGGTGTATGCGCTGGACAAGCATGCTGGCAGTCGACAACCTTATGGAAATAATCTGGTTTACTTATATTTGTAGGCTTCAACCTCAACCCTCCCGGGGTCGTTAGTGAATTCCGTCAATTTTTTTGACACACAAAAGACCGGCGATGTTATACCGGAAATACTGCCAATCTGTAAATAATTATCGACAGTATTTCTGTAAATAGGCTTACACAGTAAGGGAAAGCACTAGCAATTAACAGGCCGACAAATTGGACATATGAAAAGCAATTAATATACCAATTTTAAATATCAGCCCTTTGCCGGATAACCCAGCGCTGCCAGTGCTTCGGTAATTTCATCAAGAATCAACGGATCGTCAATAGTGGCGGGCATTTTCCAGCTCTCTGCATCGGCAATTTTGCGCATGGTGGCACGCAATATTTTGCCCGAGCGGGTCTTTGGCAAGCGCTTAACCACACCGCAAAGGCGAAAGGCTGCTACAGGGCCGATCTTTTCACGCACCAGCCGCACTACTTCAGTGCAAATATCGGCATCAGCACGATCAACGCCATCATTAAGCACGACAAAGCCCAGCGGCACCTGACCTTTCATGGCATCGGCAACACCGACCACGGCACACTCGGCAACATCGGGGTGGGCTGCCAGTACTTCTTCCATAGCACCCGTCGACAGGCGATGACCGGCGACATTAATCACATCATCCGTGCGAGCCATAACAAAGACATAGCCATTTTCATCGATGTAGCCCGCATCACCAGTTTCATAGTAGCCGGGGAAGGTCTTAAAATAGGATGAAACAAAGCGCTCATCGTTACCCCATAGCGTGGTAAATGATCCCGGCGGTAAAGGCAGCTTGATCGCCAGCGCACCGATATCCCCAGCAGCGACCTCTTCGCCCTGCTCGTTGAGCACGCGAATATCAAAACCTGGCACCGGCTTGGTGGGTGAACCCGGCACTACGGGTAACAGCTCAATGCCGCGACAGTTGGCGCAGGCAGGCCAGCCCAACTCGGTTTGCCACCAGTGGTCGATCACTGGTATTTGCAGCTTTTCCATCGCCCAATGCAGGGTGTCGGGGTCACAGCGCTCACCGGCAAGAAACAGGCTTTCAAACTTTGACAGGTCGTATTTGGCCAAATGTTCGCCCTTCGGATCTTCTTTCTTAATTGCCCGAAAAGCCGTGGGTGCGGTAAAGAACACCTTGACGCCGTACTCGGCAATAATACGCCAATAGGTGCCGGGGTCGGGCGTGCCGACCGGCTTGCCCTCAAACAAAATCGTGGTGGCACCATTAAACAGAGGGCCGTAGACAATGTAAGAGTGGCCCACCACCCAGCCCACATCCGAGGCCGCCCAGAAGACATCGCCCGGTACCACACCGTAGACTTTTTGCATACTCCAGTTAAGAGAAACAATACTGCCACCAACATCACGCACCACGCCTTTCGGTTCACCGGTGGTGCCCGAGGTATAGAGCACGTAGAGGGGATCGGTCGACAACATCGGCACACAATCCACCGGATTGCCGATTGCCTCCAGCTTATGCCAGTCCTTATCGCGACCGGCCTGCATCTCACCCGGCGCTTGCTCACGCTGTAAAATAATGCAGGTCTCAGGTTTGTTTTTAGCCAGTTCGATGGCCTCATCAAGCAGCGGCTTATACAACACCAGCCGCCCCGGCTCGATGCCACAGGAAGCGGCGATCACCATCTTAGCTTTCACATCGTCAATGCGCACCGCCAATTCATTGGCGGCAAAACCGCCGAAGACTACCGAGTGCACCGCGCCAATCCGCGCACAGGCCAGCATGGCAATGGCCGCCTCGGGCACCATCGGCATATAAATAATCACCCGGTCGCCCTTTTCGATGCCCTCTACCCGCAAAGCACCGGCAAATTTCGACACCCGCCCCAACAGCTCACGATAGCTAAAGCGCAACTTGGTGCCAGTCACCGGGCTGTCGTAAATCAGCGCATCCTGTTCAGCGCGACCAGCGGCCACATGCCGGTCGAGAGCATTGAAGCAGGCATTGGTTTCACCGTCGGGGAACCACTGTAAAAAAGGCGGCTTGCTGTCATCGAGAATGGTCGTCGGCTCTTTAGACCAGCTCACCAGCTTGGCCGCTTCCGCCCAAAAGGCCTGAGGGTTTTGTTGTGAGGCCTGATAGACCGCGTCGTAATTTTCAGCCATGTTTATGTTCCAATTTTTATATTTTTTCACACCCCGCCAACGAATAATGACACGGTGTCTACAGAGTTATTTGATGGCCCGCATTAAACACTGCCTGCGATAGCGCTTCAATCAGCGTTTTAAGAAACGCTCTCTAGCAGGCCTGCACCACAATGGCGACAATGATGAGCATCGGCCTCATGACTCGCTCGACCACAATTGTGGCAACTTCTTTCGCAGCGAACACGGCTCATTTCACTCGCTAATTCGGCAGTAATAATGCCCGTGGGAATGGCGATAATCGAGTAACCCAGCAACATTGCGATAGTCGAAATAAACTGGCCCAGTACTGTTTGCGGCGTGATATCGCCGTAACCGACGGTGGTAATGGTGACGATGGTCCAGTAAATACTTTTCGGGATGCTGGTAAAACCGTGCTCGGGGCCTTCCACCACAAACATCAAACAACCAAAGATAAAACTGAGCACAATGACGGTGACAAAAAACACCAGTATTTTACGCCGCGCCAAATACAGTGAGCGCGTCAGCACACTGGCCTCTTCCATATAACGCACCAGTTTAAGTACGCGAAAAACCCGCAGTACCCGCAACATACGAATCAATAACAGGTAGTTAGCCCCGGCCACCATCAATGCCAGGTAGGACGGAATGATAGAAATCAAATCCACCAAACCAAAAAAACTGAAGACATAGCGCCAGGGTCGATGGGATATATAGATGCGCAAAAAATACTCGACCGTAAATAGCAGCGTAAAAAACCATTCAATATAGGTGAACCAAATGCCAAAGCGCGTGTGCAGGCTGACGACAGAATCGAGCACCACGGCACCCACACTGAGCAGTATCGCGTAGATTAAGACCAGATCAAAAAGCTTACCGGCAGGTGTATTAGTACCAAAAATCACCAGGCCAATTTTGTCTCTCACACTACTCATTTATCGCTTACCGTCTCTCTCAAAAAATGCCCGCCCAGTCGGAGTAAAAACTCAAATCGAGCCAGCAAATAATTCAGTCCAATTGACCCCGCACCAAACATTACCCTTGCCGGGTTGATATTATCACGCCATGACAACACCGACCGCCAARCCCACACCTCTGCTACGCACCCTAAGTCTGACCCAGATTACACTCTACGGCATAGGCACCATTCTCGGTGCCGGTATTTATGTGCTAGTCGGCGAGGTTGCCAATATCGCCGGTAGCTTTATGCCCCTCGCCTTTGTACTGGCCGCACTGGTGGTCAGTTTTAGCGCCTATTCCTATGGGCATTTATCCCGGCTTTATCCAGTCAGCGCTGGCGAGCCCGTCTATGTGCAACAAGCCTTTAGCCTGAAAGGGCTATCGACCCTGGTCGGTTATGCCATTGTCTTCGCCGGCATCGTTTCTGCCGCGACTATTGCCCGAGGCTTTAGTGGCTATTTCRCCGTATTTTTCGAATTGGCTGATGCCCTGACAATTTCACTATTGATTGTATTATTAACGGCCATTGCCGCCTGGGGCGTAAAACTTTCTGTCAGCGTCGCCATCATCACCACTTTGCTCGAACTGCTCGGCCTCGCCTTTGTGATTTACGCTGGAGCCGACAAACTCCCCGCTCTCTTTAGTAACGCCGATAGCCCGCTGATACCCACAAGCCTAAGCGCCTGGCAGGGCGTTGGCGCGGGAGCCTTTCTCGCCTTCTACGCCTTTATTGGTTTTGAAGATATGGTCAACATGGCCGAAGAAGTGAAGCAACCCGAAAAAAATATGCCGCGCGGTATTCTCATGGCATTAGTGACGGCCTGCCTGCTTTATTTTATCGTCACACTTTGTGCACTGGCCGCCGTGCCGCTGCAAGAACTCGCCGCGTCAAAAGCCCCGCTCGTGCTGGTTGTCGAACACAACACCGCCATTCCTGTTGTAGTGATGACCTCTATCAGTATCGTTGCCGTGGTTAACGGTGCCCTACTGCAAATCATTATGGCCTCGCGGGTGCTTTACGGCATGGGCAAGAAAGGCATGGGGCCGCGCTTTTTGGCGGCCGTTCACCCACGCACTCAAACCCCCTTAACGGCGACCCTTCTGGTTGGCGCATTAGTGTTGAGCGCCGCACTGCTCGCGCCCTTAGTAACACTCGCCCAGGCCACCAGCGGCACTATTTTGTGCATTTTCACACTGGTTAATTTGGCGCTGTTAAGGCTTAATTGGCGCGACCAGCGTCGCAACTTTCTCGCGCTGGCAATACCCGCTTGTGGCGCTGTTATTTGCGCGGTTTTTTTGTTGATGCAGTTCTGGCTATAACAGTGGGGTACACCACTGCAGGCGTCTTTTAGACGTTGACACTTCATTCACATTTCGCACAATAAGCTGAGGCCGTAAGCGAAGACAGCCCGTTTTACTGATGTAGAATAGCGGCCTAAATTTTGTCGACATTAAATGGCAAGATCCAACAACCACAGAGACCCCTATGAAAAGCACTGTTCCAGAGATAACCTTTAAAACCCGCGTACGTGATGAAAGCATCGGTGGCGACAACCCCTTTCGCTGGCAAGATGTCACTTCATCTGACATTTTCAAAGGCAAGAGCATCGTTGTGCTTGCCCTGCCGGGTGCTTTCACCCCCACTTGCTCCAGTACCCACCTGCCCGGTTACGAAGCAAAATATGATGCTCTAAAAGCGCAAGGCGTTGATGAGGTCTATTGCCTCAGCGTCAACGACACCTTCAGCATGTTCCAGTGGGCAAAACAGCTCGACATCAGCAAAGTCAAAATGCTGCCCGATGGCAATGGCGACTTCAGCCGCTTGATGGGCATGTTAGTGAAAAAAGAGAACCTCGGCTTTGGTGATCGCTCATGGCGCTATTCTATGCATGTGGTCGATGGCGAAATTCAGCAATTGTTTGCTGAGTCTGGCCTGATGGACAACTGCCCTGACGACCCTTTTGAAGTCAGCGATGCAGATACCATGTTGAATTATTTGACCAGTAAATAATTCAGTCAGGCACCCGGCTTGCTGGGTGCCTGTTTTTTTCATCCAGAACAGAACACCTCAATAGCTCAACACCCCATCCAATTCCTTCACCGTACTACCCAGCACTAGCCCGTATTACGCATTCCCGCCGCAATACTGGTAATTGATATTTTCAGCACCTGTTCATAAATTTCTTTCGCAGCCGAATGACTCTCCCCCGCTGCCCGCAAACGGCGCATAATTTCAGCCTGCAAAAAATGCAGGGGCATCACGTAGGGGTTTCTGACCCGTATCGAATGTTGTATCACCGGGCTGCTCTGCAAGAGTTTTTCTGAACCCCGCACCGTATTCACAGAATCCACAACACTGGCCAAACGAGCACGTAGCTGCGCGCCCACTGCCTGCAGGGTTTCACCCACCAAACGCTGCTCGTAATATTCAGAGACCTGAGGCTCGGCCTTCGCCAGCACCATTTCTAACATATCGATAATCGAGGCAAAATAAGGCCATTCTGCCGACATCTCTTGCACCCGTTGCAGGTCACCCTCTTTAATCGCCGTTTCCAGCGCACTGTCTGAACCCAGCCACGCGGGAATCAGCAGTCGCGTTTGTGTCCAGGCAAAGACCCAGGGAATAGCCCGCAAACTTTCAATACCGCCACTGGCTTTGCGTTTTGCCGGACGACTGCCCAGCGACAGCCGCTGTAATTCTTGCTCCGGTGTTGCCTCGTGAAAATATTCAAGAAAATCCGGCGCATGAATTTCATTGCGATAGCTTTGCAGCGAACACGCCGTCATTTTATCCATCAAGTCACGCCATGGCTGCGAGGGCTTGGGTGGCGGCAACAGCGTCGCCTCCAGCGTTGCGCAGGTGTACAGCTCCAGGGTGCGAAAGGCGATGCCGGGCAGGCCGAATTTAAAGCGAATCATCTCACCCTGTTCGGTAATCCGCACATAACCCTCGACCGCACCGGGGGGCTGGGAGAGCAGCGCATCGTGGGCAGAACCACCGCCACGACTCATCGAACCGCCCCGGCCATGAAACAGGCGCAGCTGTATTTTGTGATCTTGGCAAATCTCCACCAGCTTTTCCTGAGCCTGATATTGCGCCCACGACGCCGCTAAAAAGCCCGCGTCTTTCGCTGAGTCGGAATAACCCACCATAATTTGCTGGCAGCGATCAATCGAATCGGCATAGCCTTCAATGTTAAATAAGTTATCGATAACCCCCGGTGCATTTTCAAGATCGCTCAGGGTTTCAAATAGCGGCATCACCGGCAGTGGCTCGGTCACGCCCGCCTCCCGTTGCAACAACATCACCGCCAACACATCGGAGCCCGAGTGGGCCATAGAAATAATATAATTGGCAAAACTACTGCGCGGGTGCTTGGAAATAGTTTGGCAGGTTTGCAATACCTCATAAACATTGTCGATGGAATAATCGACCTGCGCGTGAAAGGACTCAAGCCATACGGAGTCGAGTGTTTGATTCAAAAAAGCCGTGGGAATCAGTGGCCGTTGCTGTTTTAACTCAGCACTTAAAAAGGCCAGCTTTTCTGTTTCGCTCCACTCAGAATAGTGGCCGACACCAATGTAGCGCGTCACCGCATCCAGCACTTCCGCATGGCGGGATGACTCCTGGCGAATATCCAGCGGCGTTAAATTCAAACCRAAACAGTTCACACAGCGAATAATATCCGTCAGCCGACCATCGGCAATGGTGGCCATGCCCTGCCCCACTAGCGAGTCATAACACAGCATCAACGCTTGCTTGAGATCATCCACATCAAAATAAATCGCACCGTCATCAACCGTTAACTCGCCATCAAGTTTTGCCTTTAAGCTATCCCGCGTCAGCACCAGCCGATCTCGCACCCCGCGCAATAATTGCCGGTACGGCTCAGGATGCTCACCCACCGCTGCGCGCAAAGCGTCACTACAGCTCGCCATCGACAACTCCGAACGCAGTTGCTCAATATCTTTCTGCAACAACTCCGCCGCCTGCCAGCGTGACAACCAGCACACCTCGTCTGTCGTTTTGGCCGTGACATTGGGGTTGCCGTCACGGTCGCCCCCCATCCACGAGGCAAAGCGAATCGGCACCGCATCAAGACTAAGCCCCTCGCCCAACTGCTCGCGCAGACTAAAATCCAGTTCCCGTAGCAACTCTGGCACCGTCGACCACAGGGTTTGTTCAATCGTCGCAATGCCCCACTTGGCCTCATCCACCGGCGTCGGCTTGTTGTGGCGGATTTCATCCGTGGCCCACAGGGAAGCAATCTCTCGACGCAGCTCCTGCTTCAGCGCATTGCGTTTGTAATCGGTGAGRTTAACCCGRTCGAGGGTTTCAAGATGRYCRGCAATACGGTCRTATTTYTGGCTCACCGTGCGCCGAGAMACCTCCGTAGGRTGAGCWGTTAACACCAGCTCAATCGTCAGGTTTTCAATCGTTTCAGCAATGCGTGATTTGGAAATACCCTGCTCACCCAGGTGCGTAAGCAACTGCGGMAGTGATTTACGATGACTTGTCTCGCGGTGGCCCGCCTCACTTAAACGCCGTACCCGGTGGTACTCCTCCGCAATATTCATCAGGTTCAGCATCAGCCCGAAAGAGCGCACGACCGGAATTAACGCATCGTCATCCAGCCCCGCCATCAAGCTTTCAAGCTGCTGATGCGCGCTGGCATCACCCGCCAGCGCCGCCTTGGAAAAATGACGAATTTCCTCGATCAGCGCGAACACCGCCTCGCCATCCTGCTCGCGAATGGTCTCGCCCAATAGACCGCCCAAGGTACGAATATCATTGCGCAAGGGGGCGTGGCTGTCTGATGTTGATACTGGCTGATTCATGGGTAATCACCTTGATAGAGAGTGTCGAACGGCAAAGTATAAAAGTTTGATGRCAGRTGCAAGCTGAGGAACATCAAGCACAATGACAACTATTCTGATACAAAGGGGCCTGTACATTATGAATTCTAAACTAGATCAGGTGTGAGGCTTTCCCTCCTTCATGAATACAAACACAGCATGGTCGAATCCGGAAATAGACGCAGCTGTTCTTGCTTACTTTGAACTATTGCAAGATCASGTGAATGCAAAGTCCACGAACAAAGCCGCAATCTATCGCAAGCTTTCAGCCGCGCACCCATCGCGCACGGCAAAATCCTTCGAGTTCAAATTTCAGAATATCAGCGCGGTACTTTATGAAGAAAAGCTACCCTATGCTGATGGTTTACGTCCGATGCCCAACTATCAAGCAGCACTAAAAGTTGCCGTGCTTAATCACCTCAAACGAAATAGCTTTGAAAAACAAACGCCTATTGATGTGCTTACTGCCAAGCTCAAGCGGCTGTACTCACGAGACTATTTACCAATACAGGGCAAGGGCAGTGGCCGGTATGGGCTCTCGTTAGAGCACTACCTAAGCATCCCACAGAACAGTTCAAAAGAAGCCGACTTCATGGGCATTGAGTTAAAAACCAAGTACGGTAAAACCCTTCAAACGCTATTCTCTCGCGTGCCATCACGGTATTTAGCTTGCAAAGACAAACACGACTTGCTTAAAAAATTTGGTTACTACGATGACAGAAAAGAACGTCAGGCACTCTATACCTCGTTCAACAATACAGCAGACYCTTTAGGCTTCTATCTTAGCCCCAATAAAAACACGATTACCATTAACAAAGAGAAGCATAAAATACTGGAATATGACAACAGCCTATTAGAGGATGCTGTACTTTCTAAACACAACGAAACAGCTTATATATCGGTATCGATTAATCGCCAGAAAAATGGTGACACACGCTGTCGTTTTGACCGGCTTTTGTATTGTAAAACACCTTCATTATTTCGTTTTATACGTATGGCCCATGATGGCAATATTTATCTAGACTTCACCTTGTCTCAAAAAAATGGGCGCACCAGAGATCATGGGTTTTTATGGCGAATACCACAGGAATCCATAGGAAATTTGTATCAAGAAACGCAATTAATCGACCTTTCAACAAATCAAAATTGATACTCAACTAGACACTGATTTCAGCCACCTAAAGATCAGACAGGGCATTGAARGCCCATGAACAACCACCMTATTTTTGAATACCTTTACCGGGATACTAACAACTTCAAAGCTTTTGGCCAGTTGCTAATCGCTGGAACAATATCTGAAGAATATATTGACGAATTAATATCATATCTTGAATTTGACGAGTGCTTCATTGCCGAACAGGTCAACATACCCACTTTATATTCACAGCTTTGGAAGTACAGTAATGGCCCGACACTGGCAGATCATTCTTATCATGRGTTTTCCTTACTAAAGAGTGCCTCAGATGAAGAGATATCATCTATGCCTGCATGGGGAAAAACAGAACATCTGCTAGACAACTTCCGACAAGCTCACCATCAATTGTGGGATTGCTCATTATCAGTACATACTGCTGTGGGATGAGCAACCTAAGCTCGCACCCTCAAATATGATATTCACGAACAAAGCACTAAGAATGGTCAATTCTTATAACTTTGTAATCACAAACTAAAGTCGTAAATCCTCCTTTAATCTCTAAAGCATTTTGTGTATCGCCCCTTAAGCACAAAATGTATTTATGTATCACATCGCGTTGATAACGATACACAAAGCCTCAGTCTGGAGGTAAGCCTGCGAACATCAATAAACGTAGCTATATTCATACTTCATTAACTGCCTATCAGACACCTGTATATTCCTTATTAGACGGAGCCAAATTCCAGTCTAGCCACCCCGCTTACTCAAGTAGAGAGCATTTATTGCATGCACTACAGACGCCCTTAACCACCCGGCCATTAAAGCGGCCGTTTATTGCAACAAACCCCTGTATTTATTAATAAATATCCAATAATATAAATGACTTGCGCCGCTTTTAAAGCGGCCATAAAACCGGCCAAAATGGCTCTACTTCTTGCATTTTTACGCGTTGAGGAATGCGGATGACCTGCTCAATACTTGATGTTGCGCCCTTTATACCCAGTGATAAAGCACTGGCGCATTCGTCATTGCCCGATTTGGCGATGACCTTAAGCCAGAAATCGGCGAAGTTATCGGGACAGCTCGCAGAGCAAACACGCCTGACGCTTGAAACGTATATGCGGGTGATTAATTCCTATTACTCTAATTTGATAGAGGGTAATGCGACACAGCCCCATGAGATAAGGGCTGCTCAGCGGGGGGATTACAACGCAGACGCTGCAAAGCGGGATTTACAGCAGGAATCACTCGGGCATATGGCGGTGCAAGCCTGGCTGCAGGCGCAAGCGCCCGATGCGATGAAAGTCTATAGCCCGGCCTTTATTCAAGAGATTCACCGGCAATTCTATCTGAATATCCCCGAAAGCTTATGGGTGCTAAGGGATGAGCAAGGTGCGGTTGTGGGCAAGGTGGTACCCGGGGAGTGGCGAACGCAGCCGGTTGCCGTTGGCTTGCATATTCCCCCCGCAGCAGAAGATGTACAGGCCTTAATGGCGCGCTTTTGCGAAACTTATCAACCCGCTCGCTTTAGCGGCGACAGGAAGCTGATTGCCATTATGGCGGCCCATCACCGTTTGGCATGGATTCACCCTTTTCTGGACGGCAATGGCCGCGTAGGACGATTGATAACAGATGCCGCCCTGAAGGCGACCGGGCTCGATAGTTATGGTGTTTGGTGCTTAAGCCGTGGACTGGCAAGCGGTAATAATCATTACAAGGCCGCATTGGCCCTGGCCGATCAGCCTCGGCAGGGTGATTACGACGGGCGGGGGCAACTGTCGGAAAAAGGCTTGCTGGAATTTTGTCGTTATATGTTAACCACCGCCATTGATCAGGTAGATTACCTCAGCGAGTTGCTCGATTTGGCGGGGCTGCGTAAGCGTATTGATAGCTATGTKCGGGCCAGGAATGACTTTCGAGTAAGGGGTATGRATAARCCGCTTAAACCTGTCGCGGGCCTAATATTACATACGGCTTTTATGTATGGCGAGATAGATCGGGCGCAAGCTTTGGAGTTATGCGCCATGCCGGAACGCAGTGCAAGACGCTTGTTGAGTCAGTTAAAAACTGAAGGGCTGCTAAGTGAAAYGAGTAGCAAGTCRCCACTGCGRTGGGCGATTCCAGAGCATGCAGAGCCCTGGTATTTTCCAGGTTTAGCACCTCAGGTTTAGAACAGGAAAAACACAGCCCACACCCCATTACTAGCCACACCCTCTATAATTACGCCCAAACTCACCAGCCAATAGTATGTCGAGCCCTTCTATGAACCCAACTACAATGAAATGCATTGAAATCACCACCCCCGGCGGCCCCGAAGTCATGAGCCTGGGCGAACGCCCTCTGCCCGAATGTGGCCCGGATGAGGTGCTGATAAAAATCGCCGCTGCCGGGGTTAATCGTCCCGATGTTATTCAGCGTAAGGGCGCTTACCCGCCACCGCCCGGTGCATCTGATTTATTGGGGCTTGAAGCCGCTGGCGAAATTGTTGCTATCGGCAGCGAGGTTAGCGAGTGGGCTGTTGGCGATAAGGTTTGCGCCCTGCTTAATGGCGGCGGTTACGCTGACTACGCGGTGGCTCATCAGTCTGTTTGCCTGCCCATCCCCGCTGGCTTGTCGATGGTCGAGGCTGCGGCCCTGCCGGAAACGTTCTTTACCGTTTGGCATAACGTGTTTGAACGCGCTGCGCTACAGCCGGGTGAAATATTCCTCGTACACGGTGGCACTAGCGGCATTGGCACTACGGCGATTCAGCTGGCCAAAGCCTTTGGTGCAAGAGTATTTGCCACGGCGGGCAGTGATGAGAAGTGTCGTGTCTGTGAAGAGCTGGGGGCAGAGAAGGCCTTTAATTATCACACTGAAGACTTCGTTAAAGGTATTAAAGCAAACACCAAAGGCGCTAATGTGATTCTCGATATGATCGGAGGGGATTACATTCAGAAGAATATTAAAGCCACGGCACCGAAGGCGCGCATTGTGTCTATCGCTTTTTTACGCGGCTCAAAAGCTGAGGTTGATTTTGGTGCGGTGATGCTTAAACAGTTGGTGCTCACGGGTTCTACCCTGCGCAGCCAGCCGATTGAAAACAAGATTCGTATTGCCGCYGGCTTGAAAGAACAGGTTTGGCCCCTGCTGGATGACGGCACGATAAAGCCGGTGATTCACTCACAGTTTAAACTGGGTGAGGCAAGTAAAGCCCATCAGTTAATGGAGAGCAATGCCCATATTGGCAAGATTATTCTGACGCCATAGAGGAAGTCGATATCACCATGAAAAAGAACTCCCGGCTGGTTTACTCCACCGACAAGGGCCGTATTAAAAGCCCCGATGGCGACACTGCGGCCACGCCTGCTGGTGATGGTATTGTGCGCATCCGCCGTGAAACCAGCGGTCGCAAGGGCAATGCGGCGACGACGATTAGCGGTGTACCCCTGCCCGAGCCCGAATTAAAAACCCTGGCGAAAAAGTTAAAACAAACCTGTGGTTCTGGCGGTTCGGTGAAAAATGGCATTATCGAAATACAGGGTGACCATCGCGAYAAGATWCGYGARCTACTGACAAAAGAAGGGTATAGCGTGAAGATGGCGGGCGGCTRARATGGCAGAYAATACACAASACARCRCRGCTTACGGYASYTGGGTATCGCCCATCACTGCCCGGCARGTCGCCAGTGCRGCRCCGTCGATKGATAACCTTTGTATTGATGGCSRYGATCTYTATTGGCTRGAGGCGCGGCCRGAAGAAGGGGGSCGCAGTGCGATTGTCAGGCGCAATGCCAGGGGCGATAAAAATGATGTGCTACCCGCGCCCTTTAGCGCCCGCAGCCGCGTGCATGAATACGGCGGCATGCCCTATATTGTTGTTGCTGGTGTTTTATACTTTTGCGAACAGAATGATCAGCGTATTTATCGCCTCAATACAGAGGTAAAAGACGCAGCACCCGAGGCCATTAGTCCGGCCAATCGAAACCTACGCTTTGCTGATTTTTGTTATGACGCCCAGCACCATCGCTTAATTTGCGTCGCCGAGCAAAGCGGCGAAGAGCTTAACGAGCCGCGCAACTTTATTGCCGCTCTTGCCATCAACTCACCCTACGAATTTAGCGAGCTACACAGCGGCGCTGATTTTTACGCCTACCCTCGCCTCAGCCCCGATGGCACACAACTCTGCTGGATAAGTTGGCAGCATCCGCAAATGCCCTGGCAGGGTAGCGAACTATGGCTGGCAACTTTAAATGACGGTGGCTTATTGGCCAACCCTGAAATAATCGCAGGGGGTACTGACGAAGCCATTTTTCAGCCCCAGTGGTCACCCGATGGGGCGTTGTATTTTGTCTCTGACCGCAGTGAATGGTGGAATATTTATCGCTGTTCAAGCACCGAAGGCGGCGAAAAAAGCATCAAGGTAATATGCCCACAGCAGGCAGAATTCGCCACACCGTTGTGGACACTGGGCATGTCGACCTATGGCTTTTGCACAGCGGGCAATTTGGCCGCTTGCTACACCACAGAGGGTTGTTGGCGGCTCGGCCTCATTGATGAAAACACCCAACAATTCACGACCGTTGAACTGCCCTTTACACAAATCTCCGCATTGATCAGCAAAGGAGATCGCACCTGGTTTATCGGTGCTTCGCCTTCACAAAGTGGCTGCCTTGTCGAACTCGACACAAAATCGGGTCAGCATACGATTATTCATCAATTTTCCGCCTTGCCCATTGCCACAGAAAATTACGCCCAGCCTCAAGCCGTCACTTTTTCCACAAGCAGTTTCGCTACCGGCGGCTATTCAACTAAAGGCAGCGAACAAGCCCACGGCTTTTATTATCCACCCTGCAATGTAGCCTATTCGAAAAATACCGATGAAAAACCGCCACTGCTGGTCTTGTGCCACGGCGGACCAACGGGGGCTACCTCTACAGGGTTTAATCTAAAAATACAGTTCTGGACTAACCGGGGCTTTGCGGTGCTCGATGTGAATTATCGTGGCAGTACCGGCTATGGCAGATCCTATCGACAAGCGCTGGATGGGGCCTGGGGGATTAACGATGTCGACGATGTGGTCGCCGGTGCCCAATACCTTCTTGCTAAAAACCTCGCCGACCCCGAGCGCATCATGATTCGCGGCGGTAGCGCCGGCGGTTATACCGTGCTCGCCGCCCTCGCCTTTCATGACTTGTTCAAAGCCGGTGCCAGTTATTACGGTATTGGTGACCTTGAAACATTGGCGCGGGATACCCATAAATTTGAATCGCGCTATCTCGACAGCCTGGTTGGCCCCTATCCCGCCGAGCAAGCACTCTATAAGCAGCGCTCGCCCATTAACCATATCGATAAGCTCAATTGCCCGGTGATTTTCTTTCAGGGTCTTGAAGACAAAGTCGTACCGCCACAACAGGCAGAGGCCATGGTTGAATCACTCGAGCAGAAGGGCCTTAAAGTGAAGTACATTCCCTTTAGTGGTGAAGGCCACGGTTTTCGGCAGGCTGAAAATACCGAGAAAGCGATGCTTGAAGAACTCCAGTTTTACAGTGAGGTTTTTGGTTTTGATTTGCCTGCTGTTTCACCCTCCACGTCGGCTTAGCCATGGGCCGCTACCGACCACCCAGAGAACCCTCCAGCCCCTACATTACCAGTGAGGGCGCGAAACAGTTGCGCGATGAATTGCGACAGCTGTGGAAGGTCGAACGCCCCCAGGTAACCGCAGTAGTCCACGAAGCTGCCAAGAATGGTGACCGCTCAGAAAACGGGGATTACATTTATGGCAAGCGGCGCTTACGGGAAATTGATAGCCGCGTACGCTATCTGACGAACAGACTGGAAGACGTAACGATTGTCGATCGCGCACCCAGTAATCGCGAACGGGTATTCTTTGGTGCCTGGGTAACACTGGAAGATGACGAGGGTGAAAGCGTCTGCTATCGCATCGTTGGAGCCGACGAACTCGATACTAGCAAGGGTTATATCAGTGTCGATTCGCCCTTAGCAAAAGCGCTGATCGGTAAAAACCTGGATGCTGAAATAGCGTTCACCCTGCACGGGGAAAGCCATAATTATCTTATTATTGGGATTCGTTATTCAGGTCGGGTCTTACTCTGATGCCCCTGGATCGCCATTCAACTTAATCTTGAAATCTTCCAACTTGATGTCAAATGACCCGTCCGGCAGTGTGCGACGAATAAGAAAACCCTTGTCTAACTGACCACTATCGGTCAAGTAAAGATCGACTGTTTTCTCATCAATGACTTGCTTTTCTTCATTGCGAAGAATAACGACAGTTGGCAAGTGGCGAAATTTACGTTGTCCTGAGAGCACAAGACCGACCATGCCATTGTGTAATTCAACAATTGTACCCGGAGGGTAGGGGCCAATAGCCTGCATAAATGCCAAGGCATATTCTTCATCAAATTGCTTGCCGCGATTTTGGTAAATCTCTTTTTGGGCATCGACAGGCGACACCGCTTTTGAATAACAGCGATCACTGGTAATTGCGTCATAGGCATCAACAATGGCAATAATCCGCGCATATTCGGAAATTTCTCCCGCCTTCAAACCACGGGGATAACCCTTGCCATCGGGCCTTTCATGATGATTAAGCACAACATCAATAGGTAGTGTTGAGGCGCCCCCGTCCTCTTTGAGCAGCTTATGCCCGTCAATAGTGTGCTGTTTCATAACAGCAAATTCTTCTTCTGTCAGGGCTCCTCGCTTATTGAGAATGACCTTGGGCGTTCTCATCTTGCCTACATCGTGAAGCAAACCGCAAAGGCCTAATATCTGTAGATCTGCCTCATCAAAGTGAAGATGGCGGCCAAAAGCGATGGCGAGAATACATACATTTAAACAATGCTCGGCTGTGTATTCACTTTCATGTTTGATCCGGCTCATCCAGATCATCGCATCCGGATGGCGCAGCATACTTTCAACACAACTCGACACGATTTCTTCTGCAACTTCCGTATTGAGCATCTGTCCGAACTGGGCGGAGTGGAGGATTTCTTTAATATCGGCCTTGCCTTTGCGATAGGCTGACTCTGCGACCGGGTGCTCCTCACGTACCGATAATGTTACTTCGTAGGCTGGCCGCGAGCGAATAATACGTCTTTTTTGAGGCTTTTTTACACGACCTGTGGGCTTGAAAAAAGTACCTTTTTCGGCCTTACTCGTCAGCTTTGGGGGCTGCACCCTAACAGCGGGCTGGGGCTGCTTTTTTGGTGTAACTGACCGGCTACGTATAAACACATGCTGACAGTACTTTTCCAGTGTACGCAGCTGAGCCTTATTGCGCAGCTCAAAACCCTGCATTAAAAAGGGTGTCTCTAACCAGGGGCGATCCAGTTCTACGACATACATGCCCATTTTAAGATGGGCAATATCGACACGCACAAGATTCTCCCCTCCGCTCGTTTTCCCAGCGGGGGAACCTTTAGTTGTACCTTTTGGTTTATCGCCCATCAAGCGTATCCGTATATGATTTCATGCTAACAATATTGCATTATCAGTCTTAGGTGCCGATTATCACCGAAATGTTATGTAAAAGGAGTGAACCAGTAAACACCTCAATCGCAAAAGAATAGATTAATAGCCCCTTAAATCATCCCTGACGTTTCTCACGCAAGCTATGTCAACCAGGATCAAACCTAATCAGCAGCGAGCACGCAACGATTACGCCCTGCTTCCTTAGCTTCATACAAGGATTTATCCGCCCGCTCAAAAACCTGATCAGCACTGTCACCCCGACTGAAACTGCTCAAGCCACAAGAGACGGTAACCCGAACATCCTCACCACGATAATGAAAGCTACAGCTTTGAATGTTTTCACGTAAATCATTGGCTAATTTTAGGGCTTCCTCTCCCTCGGTATTAGGCAGCAACATAACAAACTCCTCTCCCCCATAGCGGGCAAAGAAATCACTTTTACGGATACGTTTATTGAGTAGCTGGGCTATCGTTTCCAGCACTTTATCGCCGGCTTTATGACCGAAGTTATCATTAATTTTTTTAAAGAAGTCGATATCCCATACTGCAAGAACCAAAGGTAAATCCGTCCGTTGCCAACGTGCAAATTCATCCTCCATTTTCTGCTCATAAGACAAGCGATTAGGGACATTCGTCAAGGTATCAAACATAGCCTGCTGATTTTTTTCGACAATCACCTTTTTAAGAGACTCTGCTTCATTTTCCAGGACCTGCATGCGCTGATGCATGGACTCGACATCCTCTTTCGATTGCTGTGCTCTCTTGTCCTCTGCCATTCGATAAGAATTAATATGCTCAGAAATCACTGCCAGTTTCTTGTCGACCAGAACCTTTAACTGGGGTAATTCTGTCGCCTGGTTAACATCCTCACGAATAGTCTTAACATTACTTTGCATATCTTCATCAAATTTCAGGCCATCACTTTTAGCACTTTCTAGCTTTATCGTTTCACTTTGCAGAAAAAGATCCATGTCTTTCAAGCGACCCGTTACCTGTTGCAAGAAACTTTCAAACTCATGCTTTTCAGCCTGCATACTGAGCCGTATTGCGTTAATCAGATTAGCGACATCTTTCAGCAATTGCTTCCAGTCCCCAGGAGCAGCCATGTTCTCAAGTTTTTGTTTCACCTTATCAGCTTCTGCCTGAAGGCTATTTGGCACAATGAGCTGCTCAAGCAAACGAATTAATAACTCCTGTATCGTCGGCTGTAAAGAGTCATCATCATTTAAGGAGGCATGTAAGGCCTCAGAACTTCGTTCTACAAAAGGCTTACCAGAAGAGAGTGATTGTGCTTCAGCAGTGCCAGAGCCAACACCCGACTTAAGAAGTAGGCTAGATAATTGTTCGGCCAGCTCTTCTAGAGCATCGTCCTCATCTGCAAGCTGAACACTGACTTTCAAGGATTCCAGATCACGCCTCAACGGACCTTCTTCCAGGGCATCAATAAGATCAATTAAGCAGTCTTTGTAAACAGCGCACCTGGAGCCCTTCTCTTCACCCGCCTTTTCGGAGGTACAATCAGATACAGTATCAGCCAGCTGGTGAATAGCCGTCTGTAACTGATCCACTGTTTTAGCGGCTTTCATTGTGGCCAGACTACTATCCAACGCCTTTTTATCTGTTACTGCCCAAGGTAGACCTGTAAAAAAATCATTAAGGCTTAGGAGTAAACGGGAAAGGTCTGGAGGCTCGACTGCCCCTAAAGCTTGCTCACCCCCTGATTGTCCCTGCTCATTTTCAGCTGGCGCACTGGACAACACGCGGCTCAGGAATGATGATTTACTACTAGCTCCGCCCGTATCAGCAGTGATGGTTGTTGTGTTTAAAAAGTTCGCTGTATCAGCCAATAGATTATCGCGCTGGCTATCATCCGATTTTTCGAGCTTTTTAATAATTTTTTTACAGGCCTTCTGCTGGCTATCTGAAAAATTCAAACGCGCTATCAACTGCAACAGTGCGTCTGTCACCAAACGATCCGGGGCCGCACTTTTTTCTTCCAGCTGTGCCAGTATGACCGAAATATCATCAATAATTAGCTCAATCTGAAGATGGTTAACATTGCTCTTAATGGATCGACGCAAACTGCCAAGGCATCCATCAAGCGCCTCATTCTGACCTTCAGCCGCAATACTTAAACGTCCAACAGCACGTTTTAAAGTCGACTCTAATTGCTCCCAACTCGCCTCTTTTGTCTCCAACCGTTCGAGTTGATCAAAATATTTGGACTTCCATTCCTCTATGGCTCTTGTATCGTCTGCCATTATTTTCGCTGCCTGCGTCAATGTAATAAGGGTTTACAACCATCAATGAGCCTAAATATAGTCGTCGAGAAGGAGCGATACAAGCCAATCCCCCACAGCCAAATGCCAATCTTCTATTTTGTGGACTGGTGGTCTTTTAGTAGACTAAAGCCCTGCATAACCTCAACGAAATACAGGATTAACACAATGCCCTCTTTTGATATGGTCTCCGAAGTAGAGACGACTGAAGTCCTCAACGCAGCACAAAATTCTGAGCGTGAACTCACCACCCGTTTTGATTTTCGGGGCGTCAAAGCCAGTATTGATTTAAAAGATGATGTGATTACGATCTCAGCTGAGTCGGATTTTCAATGCCGGCAGATACTCGACATCGTCAGTAACAATATCGTCAAACGAAAAATTGATCCAAACAGTATCGATGCCGATGAAGACTGTACGCACATCGGAAAAACATATTCGCTGACCATACGTTTTAAGCAAGGTATAGACCAGCCAACGGCGAAGAAAATCGTCAAACTAATAAAAGGCGCAAAAACCAAAGTACAGGTAGCTATTCAAGGTGAAAAAATTCGAGTCACTGGCAAGAAACGTGATGACCTACAAGCTGCCATGGCCCTAGTGCGCGGAGCAGACCTGGGCCAGGCTTTTCAGTTTAATAATTTCAGGGATTAATCAGCACTTACATTGCCGAACCGCCACCGTCGACAGAATACACACCGCCAGAGCAAAACGAGGCTTCATCACTGCACAGGAATGCCATTAAATTGGCCACTTCCTCCGGCTCACCATAGCGCCCCATGGGCATCATCTGGCTGAGCTGGGCCTTGGCGGCTTCTTCCTGCCCCGGTGCAAAGCCAGTTTCCAACGAACGCATCATGCGCGTTTCAATGGGTGCTGGATTCACTGTATTAATACGAATACCCTGGGTGGCATACTCCTGAGAGACACTGCGCATCATACCCACGACTGCATGTTTACTCGTAATATAAGGCGAAATATTCGGCGTACCTTTAAGCCCCGCCATAGATGACGTTATGACAATACTGCCGCCACCATTTTTAAGCATTTCCGGAATCACATACTTCAAGCCCAACCACACGCCCTTAATATTGACTGCCATAACCTGGTCAAACGCATCAACCGGCGAATCAACAATCGGTGCAACCACACCTTCGACACCGGCATTATTTAAAAAACAATCAACAGCACCATAACGTTTGACAGTCGCGGTTACATAACCTTGTACCTGCTCAGGCTTTGACACGTCGGCAAGCTGGTAACTCACACGGTCACCCGCATCAATCACTCTAGCGGCAGCCTCAAGCGCATCCCCAGTTAAATCCACCAGCATAATGTTTGCCCCTTCTGCAGCAAACAATTTACCCGCTGCTAAACCTATACCACCGGCACCACCGGTAATTATCACGGTTTTATTTTCAAAACGAGCCATCTGTCTTTCTCCGGTTAATTACCATAAGTTAAGCGCCAATTGTTATGGCTTTTTTCAGTAACACTACTATTACAAAAACCATCAATACTTCGACACCTACTGATCATCAGGGCCACCTAGCCACCTAGCCCCATACACGACAGTTTGTTATCGTTAGTCTTTTCAAGTAATTAAAAATCACGCCTGTAGCCTAGCGTAAAATGAACAACACCTAAACATCTAAACTTCACCCCAGCAGGACAAACACTATGAAACTCGGCTTAATGACCGGCTATTCCGGCAACTCAGTAAAAATACCCCTCGACGCCATCGGCCTCGCCGAAGAGCTTGGCTACGACTCAGTGTGGACAGCAGAGGCCTATGGTTCCGACGCGGTGACAACCGCCACCTGGATACTGGCCAATACCAGCAAGATAAAGGTAGGCACGGCGATTATGCAAATGCCTGCACGCAGCCCCGCTATGGCGGCAATGACAGCAATGTCGCTCAGCCAACTTTCAGGCAACCGCTTTATTGTCGGCTTAGGCGCCTCTGGCCCGCAGGTGGTTGAAGGCTGGCACGGCGTGCCCTACGGCAAGCCAGTGACACGACTGAAAGAATATATCGCCATTATGAAACAAATCTTCGACCGCGAAGGCCCCGTCACCTTCGAAGGTAAGCAATATCAACTGCCCTACACCGGTGAAGGCGCTACCGGCATGGGTAAGCCACTGAAAAGTATCTTGCACTGCAAGTCTGAAATCCCCATTTTTGCGGCAACTATTACACCAGCCGGCGTGCGCGCAGCAGCTAGCCATGCCGATGGCTTTTTCCCAGTGTGGATGGACCCTGAGCAATACCACGTATTTGCCGAACCCATCGACAAAGGTTTTGCCGATGTCGGTAATAAAACCCTCGACGATTTCGAGATTGCCCCCTTYGTGCGRGTCATTATCGGCGACGAYATTGAAGAGTGCATGAAACCATTGAAAGACAATATGGCGCTGTATATCGGCGGTATGGGTGCCCGTGCTAAGAACTTTTATAACGACTACGCCAAGCGCCTGGGTTTTGAAGACGCTGCCGTTAAAATTCAGGATTTGTATTTAGAGGGTAAAAAAGCAGAAGCCGCAGCCGCCGTGCCTGATGCATTGGTTGATGCCGCTCACCTGGTTGGCCCGGCTGAACGTATTCGCGAGCGATCACAACGCTGGATTGAAGCCGGTAAAAAAGGCCACGTTTCCACCATGTTACTCGGCGGTGAAACCACCAAAGAAGGGCTGGAATTAATGGCTGACATCATTTTATAAAATCAGTTTCTGTCAATGTAGCCATTAATAACGTGCAAATAAAAAGGGGCTAATTAAGCCCCTTTTTATTTGCACTGAATTTCAATCTAAACACACATTCAAGCTTCCATTTCTGCCACCAACTCCCAGGCTCTATCCGCCCGGTTACGGCATTCATCACCGTAGGTTAAAGCCGACTCCGAACTGGCATTGCCATCCAGCCCGCGTTTGTAAACGCCCTGCACAATGGCTGCGGAACGGAATAAATTGTAGACCACATAAAAAGTCCAGTTATCAATGTTATCCCGCCCTGAATTTTTACAATACTCGGCAATCATTTCTTCTTCACTGGGAATACCCAGATTTTCTCGATCCGGCCCGCGCAAACGTATCTCATCGTAAAAGTCGGCATTAAATTCCATACAACTGTAGCCAAGGTCCGCCAGTGGGTGGCCCAGAGTCGACAGCTCCCAATCGAGCACTGCGACAATACGCGGTTCGGTGGGGTGAAAAACCATATTCGCTAAGCGGAAATCACCGTGGGCAATGGTCGTTTCGTTCGACTCAGGCAAATGCTTGGGCACCCACTCGAGCAGCTTATCCATGCTCTCTAACTTATCAATCTCCGCCACTTTATATTGCTTACTCCAGCGGGAAATTTGCCGCTCGTAATAATTGCCGGGGCGACCGTAGGTTTCAAGGCCCACCGCGTTGTAATCAACCGCATGCACCGCCGCGAGTACGCGCATCATATCGAGGTACATTTCACGCCGGTCGGCCGGAGCCACATCGGGTAGTAAAATATCGGAATAAATCCGCCCTTCGACCATGGCCATGACGTAGAACTTGGTGCCGATAATACTAACGTCATCGCATAGGCAGTGCATTTGCGGCACAGGCACGTCGGTTGTCCACAGCGCCTTCATAATGCGGTATTCACGGTCTACTTGGTGGGCCGAGGGCAGCAACTCACCTGGTGGCTGCTTGCGCATGACATAAATACCCGAACCACAAAACAACTTAAACGTCGGGTTACTCTGGCCGCCATCAAACTGCTGAATTTTTATTGGGCCTTTAAAGCCTTCGATATTTTGTTCGAGAAATGTTTGCAGTGCCGCTTCATCAAACTCGTGACCCGCACGTACCGCCGTTAATTCTGTGGTTGAGCTCATGCTCATCCCCTTGTAATTGTTTGAGCCTCAGCATACAGCTTGAATAAGCTGGCCGCAAAATGGGAAACTGCCTTTTTACTTAACGAATATTACTTAGCGAATGGAAAACTCATGTCACCCATCAACACCCTGCCCAAGCGCGTTGCCGTTACCCTGCCCGCCAGCCCTTTAATCAGCGAAACCATTGAACGCGTAAAATGGGCCGAGGCCGAGGGTTATAGCGACGCCTGGTTTGCCGACGGCGGTGCGCCCGACTCATTAACCACCGCTGCCGCTCTCGCCGCCCACACCCAAACTATTCGTATCGGTGTTGCTGTGACCCCGGTCTTCACCCGCACACCTGTCGTATTGGCAGCCACCGCCAACGCACTGGGGCAAGTGCTACCCGGCCGTTTTATCATGGGCCTGGGTGCGTCGAGCCAAACGATGATGAACAACTGGCACGGCATCCCCCTGGAAAAACCCGTCACCCGGGTGAAGAACACCGCCATTATGGTGCGCTCTATGCTGGCCGGTGAAAAATCCAACTTTGATCTCGACGGTCTTTACAGCAAGGGTTATCGGCAAGACCCCATCGACCAGCCACCACCCATTTACCTCGCCGCCCTACGCCCGAAGATGATAGAAATGGCGGCGGAAATTGGCGATGGCGTGATCTTTAATCTCTGGCCCCAGCGCGCCCTCGCGAAAATGATCGAGCACGTTAAAGTCGGTGCCGAGAAAGCCGGAAAAGATTGGCAGTCGGTCGAAATCGTCAACCGCGCCATGGTGCTAGTCACCGACGACAAGGCCGCTGCCCGTGATTTATTCCGCGCCGCCTTCGCTCCCTATTACGCCACCCCGGTGTACAACCGCTTCCTCGCCTGGGCGGGTTTTGATGATGCCGCCGATGGTATCAACGAGGGCTGGGCCGCCAAAGACAGGCAGAAAACAGCCGGTGCTATGAGCGATGCCCTGATTGATGAAATTGCCGTTATCGGTAACGCCGAGGAATGTCGTGCTCGTTTGCAGGCCGATATGGACACTGGCATTCACACGCAGATTATTGCGCCATTGGCAGGTTCTAGCGAAGCCGATATTCAGCGGACTTTAGAGGCATTTACTGCGGCTAATTTTACGCCTGCGTAAGCTGTAGTCATCTAAACGCAATAAATATTAGAAACGGACGCCCTCTACTCATGACTCGCTGTGAATACATCCTTGTACGCTCGGTGTCGGCATCCATGCCTCCTACGGTCATAAGCAGAGAGCATCCGTTTCTTCTGCGTTGCAGATAATATTGGAGATCAATAATGGCAATTGGAATCGGCCTCGGCCTCGCGCGCTTTCCCTTTCAGCAAGTCGATAACTTTTGGCGCTGGGTTGAGCTCTGCGAAAACGGTGGCGTCGACTCCATCTGGCAAACCGACCGGCTAATTTCCGACGAGCCCTTTCTCGAATGCATCAGTGCCCTCGCCGCTATTGCCGGTGCCACTCAGCGTATTAAATTCGGCATGAACGTCGCCTCCGCCGCCCTGCGCGATCCCCTTGTGTTAGCGAAGCAATGCGCCACCATCGACTTTCTCAGTAAGGGCCGCATGTTGCCCGCCTTCGGTATTGGCAGTGCCCGCGCACCCGAATGGCATGCCACGGGTCGAGGCACAAAAGGCAGGGGTAAACGCACCGACGAAGCCCTCGACATTATCACCCAACTTTGGCGCGGTGACCCGGTGACACTGACTGGCGACCACTACCAATATAAAGATGCCGTTATCTCGCCGCTGCCAGCTCAGGCTGAATTACCCCTGTGGATAGGCGGTAGTAGCGAAGCGGCCATTAAACGTACCGCCCGCATCGGCACCGGCTGGCAGGCGGGACTGGAGTCACCCGAAGCGGCCGGGCGAGCGAAACAAGCCATTATAAAAGCCTTAAAGTTGAGCGGACGCAGCATTCAAGACGACCACTACGGCACCGGCTTCTTCTTTCGCTTTGGTAGCACAAGCGATGATATCGCCCAAAGGGAGCTGGCTCGTTTCAGTAAGCTGGCACCGGGCAAAGACCTCAGCCACACCATCGCTATCGGCTCAGAGCAAATTCACCAGCGCATTGAAGAATATGCAACGCAGGGAATCTCAAAATTTATCCTGCGCCCCATGGGGAATGATGACGCCGATTTACT
Organism: Cellvibrionales bacterium; assembly: GCA_002746135.1. GTDB lineage: Bacteria > Pseudomonadota > Gammaproteobacteria > Pseudomonadales > Porticoccaceae > Reddybacter. Next base: position 204,341 of record NVWE01000002.1, read on the forward strand.
CGAGCAAACACAGCGCTTAATTAATGAGATTTTGCCGGCATTTTAAAGAGCCGCTACTCGGCAAAGCGATTATCAATCAGCACCTCGCCGAGAGATAACTGACCCGCTCTAGGTGCCGGTTCTGCCGCTGCTTTACCAATCGCCAGTAACATTACAATAAGGTGATCAGCCGGTAATTTAATTAACGCCCCGACCGCTTCTGCGTCAAAGCCAATCATCGGGCAGGAGTCATAGCCCATATCCTTCGCACTCAACATCAAATTTTGTGCGGCAAATGCGGCAGAACGAATAGCCTCATCGCGCTGTATCCCTTCCCGCCCCTGGTAGAATTCCGTCAGCATAGCAACCACCATTGTCTGGGTTTCAGTATCTGCATTTTGCCAATAGCGTTTGGGGTTTTTCTCCCAGGCTTTTATATCAGCGGTAATCACCAATAATTCAGACGCCTGCACGACCTGCACTTGATCCCAGGCAGCACTGCAAATATCGGCCCGTAGCGCCGGGTCACTAATGCGAACAAAGCGCCAGTGCTGAAGGTTAAACGAAGTCGGCGCGAGAACGGCCTGACTGATCAGTGTTTCAAACTCTTTCGCACTTAATTGATGCGCGGGATCAAATTGTTTAACGGTGCGCCGCTGGGTAATGACCTGACTTAATTCCATCGATAACTCCAATAATGTCTGTTTATTTCTGGCTACTAATTTCTGACTCTTAAATTATTACTGCTGTGTAAAGGCGGATTTTAAGCGATTAAACTGGATCGACTCGGCAATTTCACTAGCGTATTTTTCTGAACTTAAACGCGCCAACAAAGCAAAGGCAGCCTGATAACTAACGGGGCCACCGTTAGAAGTGATCACGCCTTTATCTATCACCACGTTTTGGTCGTATTGCACGTTAATTGCCGGGTAGGCCTTAGCCAACGCGTCCTCACCACCCGCCCAGGTGGTTGCTCGTTTACCATCCAGCAAGCCCGCTTTAGCCAATAAAAAAGCACCCGAACAGTTACTGGTCAACCACTGGGTTGATTCTGCCTGTCTCTTAATAAAAGCAATTAACGCTTCGTTCTGCAACCAGGGATCCATGTCATAGGCACTGGGAAGCAGCAGTACATCCAATTGCGGCGCATCATAAATAGTGCTGTCCGCAATCAAGCTTAGGCCCTCTTCCGTCGTGACGGTTTTTTCACGTGTCGCCGAAATCACCACAACTTCATAATCAGAAAACCAGGCTTTTTTACTGGCGGCGCCAAAGACCTCTAATGGTGCGGTGACGTCGCTGGTCAATACGCCGTCGAACACCACGATGCCAATGGTGGCAGAGGCGCCATAACTGAACACGGGCGCAATGAGGAGGAAGGGCATCAGCAAGTAAGCCAAAACAGATGTGGCGCGAATCGCTCTTTTCTTTAAAACGATAAACCATACTTTCATGGGACTTTCTCCAGCCTTAATCGATAATTGATTGGGGGCATAAAAACTTGCCCTTTGAGTCGTAATGCCGGTAAATTATGCCCTCGAAAGCGGCACCCACAAAGATCCACTTTTTAACTATTAGGCAGAACCAGTTGGCAGCGACAAAACGACCCACAAGATTAAAAGACCGGCAGCGCTTTCCCTTTGAATCCCTGCATCTCGACTCCGCGGGGCCGACACCCCTCTATCGTCAGCTCGAGGAACAATTGCGCCAGGCCATTTGGCAGGGGACATTAAAAACCAATGCGCCACTGCCCGCCTCGCGCCAACTGGCGAGCCTGCTCAATATTGCCCGCAATACGGTGATCCGGGCCTACGAGCAACTGGCGGTCGAGGGTTTTATTCAGGCCCGACCCGGGGCCGGTCACCGGGTTGCCGAGGTGCTGCCCGCCCGTGCCCCGAGCAAAGTCAGAGCTCGGCCCGATGCCCCTGCCAAGCTCGAGCCGAGGCTCTCCCGACGCAGCGCCACACTGACGCGGGTCAATAATTTTATTGGCCCCCAGCGACACACGTCGGAGCCGCTACCCTTTCGCGCTCATCTTCCTGACTACAAGGCCTTTCCGGCCAATATATGGCGTCAACTCTATAGCCGCCGCCTCAAACACAGCAGTCATTTCTGGCAATTGGCGGTGCACCCCTGTGGCTATTGGCCCCTACGTCAGGCAGTCGCCGACTATCTGGTCACGGCGCGGGGCATGACCGTGGTGCCCGAGCAGGTGATCATCACTGCGGGGGTACAACAGAGCTTTGAATTGCTGGCAAAAATCTTTATCGACTCCGGAGACCGGGTGATCTTCGAAGACCCCGCCTACACACCCGCCGCCACAGTATTTGCCATGGCTGGCGCGACCAACCATTATGTCGACGTCGATCGCGAGGGTCTGGTGGTTGACGCGCTGCCGACCAGCGGTGCAAAGCTGCTTTACACCACCCCTGCCAGCCATTTCCCCCTCGGCATCAATCAAAGCCAGGCGCGGCGCAAGGCTCTGCTGGCCTGGGCAAGTAAAACCTCGAGCATTATTTTGGAGGACGATTACAACGGCGAACACCGCTATCGAGGGCGGCCCCTCACCACGCTACATGGCATGGCCACGGCCGGACAGGTGATCTATCTGGGCAGCTTCAGTAAGTTGCTGTTTCCCGCCCTGCGTCTGGGCTATATGGTGGTTCCCGAAACCTTAATTGAGCCCATCGCCGGTGCGCGCTGGCTACTGGACAGGCACTCGCCGCCCCTCGAGCAAGCGGTGTTGACGGACTTTATTAACGACGGCCACTTCCTGCGCCACCTGCGCCGTATGCGTGCCCTGTACGCCCAGCGTCAGGCACAGTGCATCGCCAGCCTTGAGCGCCACTTGGGCGAGTGGCTCAGTGTCGAACCGCTGGATAGTGGCCTGCATTTAATTGCCGAACTGCGGGCGGAATTAAAGAGCGAAGACTTTGTCGCAGCGGCGAAAAGTGCCAATGTAGAACTCTCGGCGGTGGCGCAATTTGCCAGCGAGGGCTACGCAAAGTCTCAAAGCCAATTGATTTTTGGCTATGCCGCCTACGGGGAGGCGGAGATGGAAGCGGCGGCACAAAGGCTGGCCAAGCAGTTTGCCGAGCTACCCAAGCAATAAACTCCCCATCGAGTTCCGGGGAAATAATTAAAAAAATGCGAGCTTTAACTGCCAGATGTAACTACAGGCTTTAGGAACGATCGAGGGCCTGACTAAAGTGGAAGCTGGCGATATGCAGACCCTCGCGGAAATAGAATTTGTGGGCATCGGGGCGCTGGGTGCCCGAGTCGAGATGCAAGACCTGGCAGTTTTCGGCCTCGGCCTGTTCTCGCAGCCAACTCATTAAACGGCCACCGTAGCCCCGCGAACGCACCGTCTCGCTAGTGACCAAATCGTCGACATAGAGATGCCTGCCCATAAAGAGATTACTGTAAATACGGTAACCCGCCACGGCGACAACCTGGCCATTGTCGACAATAGAAGCCAGCCTATAACCCTCTTTTTCCATCGACCTGACCGTCGATAAAAACTCGCCCTGCTGCAGATGCGGACGCAGCTCGGCCAGTACCGCGAAGCAGTCATTGATTTGCTGGTCTGTGGTGGCTCTTTTTGGCATCTTACTTTCCCTTGCTTTACGATGGTGTCCCTAATAATGAGCGCTGGCCTGCCACTCATCGCGAGCTGCGCAGTGTAAGGCAACGACGGGGCGAGCAGCCAGTAACTTGCGCCACGATTAAAAACACCCACTAAGCAGCCGGCCAAAGCAAGCCTCGCGCTAAGAAAATAAAACAGGATAAATAATGGGCAAGCTAATGCCAACGGTGCGGGCTAACGTCAAAGCCTGGGAATGCGATACCCGAGGCAACTTGCACCCGCGCTTTTTTATGTCGCGCKKCWCCSAYNCKGNCAMCSNCCWNCWACGSCNCTRMSRCCKGACACCGGACTACCGTAAAGAACACGGTCTGGGYAGTGCCGCACTGGAATATAACATCGAGTTTCAACAAAATTTCCGCCCCGGTGATGTGCTCATCACCAAAAGCGGCCTGCGGGAAATGCACGGTAAAACCCAGCAGTTTTTCCACTGGTTTATTAACGCAGCCACCGGCGAAACAGTGGCAACGGTTGAGACCACCGGCACGTTATTTGACTTTGAAACCCGAAAGTCAGTGCCCATGCCCGATGACTTGCGGGCACTGGCCGAGCCGCATTTTATAAAGTTTTAAACCCCCTACCAACAAGGAATATGTAAAGACAGCGATTCTGCTTTTCGTGCCCCAGCCCCAACCATTAATTCCAGCTGTAAACGATGAACGCCTGGTATATGATCAGGCGAAAGGGTTCCGTTGAACAAACTGTTAGAGCCTCACAATATGTACCAAGGAAACAATAATGAGTGATAAGGAATATCTGATATTAAGGTACTCTCTCGTTGAGGAGTCTCAAAAAGCCCTTAATGAAAAGCCAATCCCAGAAGTAAAGGGGCATGCAATACTACCAGCTATAGAAGAAGATCGAGAGTTCAAAAGTAATGGGGTTTTATGCAGCGTGCTTGGATTTCATGTCCTTAAAACTTCATATGGCTATGATTATCCAGAAAATAGATTTTATATAGGAAAAATTGCTAAGCTAAAAAAGCAACAAACAGGTGAAAGAATTCCTGGTGATATTGTCGAATTTGAACATGACAACTGGATACCAATAACTGTTGTACTTGATGTTGTCACACAACATATATTTGTTAGAAAAGATTGGAGGTTCGGAACGCCTGAAAATATTGCGAGGTCTTTACAAACGGCATTCACAGAACCAGTGCTCTCAGTTTATAACCATAGAGTATTTATTGAGGGGAAATCAGAAGCCAGTACTTTCTGGAATATCGTTGAATCAAAAAGCAAAATATATCGCTTAGAGTTCAAGTTAATATCACCGAACATTCTTGATACAAACAAAAAAGCAAGAGATGCTCTTGAATCACTTAAAGAGCTATTTGGCCAAGAAGAAATTGACATCATTCTAAAAAATGAATCAGGCGAGCTAAAAACACCTGAAAAAATCACATCAAATTATCTTGAGTATATAGCGGAAGGGGAAGGTAGCTGGAGCGTAGTCACTGAAGGCGATAGGGGCGGAAAAAAGGCTCACAATAGCAATGAAAACATTGATACTATCAATCTACCAGAGCTTGAAAGTGAGCATACTGACGAACCCCAGATGGAGTTAGGCCAACAACCTAATATTGCCCGCCCCGAAAATTACGAAGAAGCAAACCTAGGTTCAGAGATTTATGCTGCTATCAAAGATATGGAAAAGGATTAAAAAGCCTATTTTTGTAGGCTTATCTATCCTCGCATCAATATTTGCGTGCTTTCTTATCCTGCATATAACCTACGGTTCTGCCGAAATAATATTCTCTGAAATTCTTAGTTCTTTTTCTGCCGTAGTGATATTTTGCACTACGTTATCTGTGGTTATATTTAATTATATAGACAACATATCTAAAGACATCTTTGCCTTAGGCCCTAAGAATCATAAAATTGGAAAGGCTTTAGAATCACTATCGAGCTTAAAAAAGGAAGTAGTCGTTAACGCATGTTTTATATTAGCTCTTTTGATTATAGAGCTGGCTGCAAGAGGTCTTACAAAATCAATCTCACCAGAAAATATACCCTTTGAAAGCTTTAATTGGGTTGTCATGTCCGTAAGATTTGGTATTTTTGTATTGGCAATAATGGCAGTATCAGAACAAATTCGAGGCTTACTTGTCGCTATTGAATACAGGAACGTAATTCATGCTGGAAAAAGCTCTAAAAAGTAGCTGCAAACCAACGATCGTTGGGAAATAAAAGGGGCCGCTACCCTTTGTTTTCTTTATCCGATCACCACTGAGTGACCACGATATCCAGCGTTATGTACCACAAAAAGTCTGCTTAACCTCTTCCTCAGGTTGTGGCGACATTGCAAATTGTTTGTTCTCGTCGCTATATTCAAAAGGGTTCGCCAACACTTCCATCAATTGGTGAAACAAGGTAAAACCTTCCCCTCGTGTCGCCTGTTGAATAGCGGCCTCAATTTGGTGATTGCGGGGGATATAAGCCGGGTTTTTACTCACCATCAATTGGTAGGCCGTAGTAGCGTCAATCTTTTCATTTTCTAATAACTTCTGCCAGCGCTCGATCCAGCTGTTCAATGCCTCTGGCAGAATAAAAATATCATCAGAAATCGTGGCTTCGCCCTCAAGGGCAAGCCGGTCGCCGAGGGCGCGAAAAGTCAATGTATAGTCGCAATCGTGTTCAGCCAATAATTCCAATAAGTCACTAAACAACTGACTGRTTTCGACACTTGATGYTGTAAAGCCMATCTTTTCAGCCATTARYTTTTGATAGGTTTCGCCAAATACTTTAGAGAAYYTATCYAACGCTGAYTGGGCTTTTKTAATAGCYTCGGCCTCAACCTCATCCATTAAGGGCAGCAGCGCCTGAGCTAGCCAGCTGAGATTCCAGTGAGCAATTTCCGGCTGTTTGGCATAGGCATAACGACCGTGAGTATCGATTGAGCTGAAGACTTTCTGCGGGTGATATTTATCCATAAAAGCACAGGGGCCGTAGTCCACTGTTTCACCACAAACCAGCATATTGTCGGTATTCATCACGCCGTGAATAAAACCGACAGACATCCAGTGGGCAATTAAGCGCGCCTGGGCCTCGACTACACAGGCTAATAAAGCACTGTAGGGTTCAGTAYTTTCGCTATCTTCCCGAGCCTTAGGGTAGTGCCGATCAATCACATAATCGGCCAGYACTTTSACCGAATCGATATCRCCCTGGGCGGARAAAAACTGAAAGGTGCCGATGCGAATATGRCTACTGGCAACACGGGTTAATATTGCACCGGGAAGAAMAGAYTCYCGMACCACCTGCTCGCCMGTRGTYACCGCCGCMAGKGCSCGCGTGGTGGGAATACCGAGCACGGCCATTGCCTCGCTAACRATATATTCGCGCAGCACCGGGCCYARWGCCGAGCGRCCATCGCCYCKKCGYGARTAGGGTGTTTGGCCGSCACCTTTTAATTGAACATCGTAGCGCTTGCCATCTTTGCCAACCAATTCGCCGAGCAAAACAGCTCGGCCATCGCCCAGTTGCGGATTCCAGCCGCCAAACTGGTGGGCCGCATACACGGTCGCAATGGGCARGCTTTCGGGCACGATGCCATTACCGGCAAAAATTTGCAGGGCCTCGGGGCTCTGCAATTCACTCACCGACAAATTAAGCTGCTCGGCAAGTTCGGGATTAACAGCGATAAGTGATGGATCAGCGACCGGTGTTGGTTGCTGGTCACTGTAAAATTGCTCACCCATCTCGCGGTAACTATTTAATAAGGGCTTCGAGCCAAAAAGTGCCATAGTCTTCCTATATCAATATTGTGAAAATCAACCGACGTCCGACGCGGGGATTTCTTCATCCACCAAAATACCGCTGGCCTGTAATTGTGCAATTTTCTCTGGGGAATAATCGAGGTACTGTTTTAACACCTCGGCATTATGCTCRCCTTTATAGGGTGCTTCGAGATCATTTTCAGTAGGATAACCCGCAAAGCGCAGGGGCATGCCGGGCATTTTAAAGGTGCCTGCACCGCGCTGAGTGACGGTGCGTACTGTGCCGCGTTCAACCAGGTGGGGATGCTCCATCGCCTCCGGCAAACTCAACACGGGTGCTACCGGAATGCGCGCCGCTTCAAGCTTGGCAATCGCGGCGGCATCACTGTCATGGCTCTGCAGCCACTCTTCAATAATGGGGATTARCTCTCTACGGCGGCGAATTCTATCATTGGGATCGGCAAAACGCGGATCGGTTTTTAGCTCGGGCATTTCCATCACATCGCACATGCGCTCCCACTGGGGTGGCGTGGCGATGATGGTGATATAGCCGTCTTTGCCGTTAAAAACACCCATCGGGCAACCGAGGCGGTGATGGGAGCCCGGGCGCTTGGGCGCCAGTTTTCCGTCGCTGGCACTGTAATAACCCACATACATTTCATGGCAGTGAAAATAACTGTCGAGCAAAGTGACGTCGATAAATTCCGCCTCGCCCCCCATGGCGCGATGAAAAAGTGCAGCATTAATTGCCGCCAGCGCATGGGCGCCTGTCATGGTGTCGCCCAGAGCCGCTGCTGGAATACTGGGTGCTTTATCGGGGTCGCCGATTAAACCGGTAATGCCAGCGTAACTTTGACCAATATAATCAAAGCCCGGCAATTCCGACAGCGGCCCGGTTTGGCCGAAGGTGGAAATTGAACACATAATGCATTCGGGGTTTAACTCGTGCACCACCTCCCAGCTACAACCCAAACGACCAATCACACCGGGGGCGAAATTTTCAATGAGCACATCCACTTTCTTAATTAAGCCATGGAGTATTTCTTTACCCTCTTCCGTCTTCGCATCAATACACAGGCTTTTCTTACCGCGATTTTGCTGCAAAAAATAAATACCCCGGCCACCTTTCTGATAACCCATATAGCGAATTTGTTCGCCGTAGGGTGCCAGCTCTACTTTGAKAATCTCTGCGCCCATTTCTGCCATCATCCGTGTGCAGGAAGGCCCGGCGACGTGCTGGGTTAAGTCGAGGACGGTGATACCATCCAACAAGTGTTTTCTTTTCTTTGCCATATTAAAATCCAATTATTAAGTTATTATTTTGTATTAATAAATTCGATTGAACGGCTTAACGTAGAACTGAGTCGAACAGTTGCACGCTGACCTTGTCACCTTTTTTCAATACTTGATCACCCGCATCAAGCAGAATAAAACAATTACTGCGAGCAAATGAACTTAGCGCACCTGAGCTTTGTTGTTTATCCGGGGTAACAATTAACTCGCCATTGCTTCCGGTGCTTAACATCCCTCGCAAAAATTCTAGACGACTACGGTTGCGGCGTATATCGCAACTTGCCTGGRCTGTTAAAACTAAAGCCGGCGCAGCTTCCGCACCCTGCATTTTCTGCAGTATAGGCAGTACTAATTGATAAAAAGTCACCAGGGCTGACATGGGATTACCCGGCAAACCAAAAAAGGTACTACTGGCCAGCTTGCCGAACATAAAGGGCTTGCCCGGTTTAATCGCCACTTTCCAGAAGCCTACATCGCCCTGCTCACTGAGTAGCTGTCGCGTGTAGTCGGCTTCGCCCACCGAGGCACCGCCGCAGGTAATGACCACATCAGCCGAGGCATCAGCCTCTTTATAGGCGGCTCGTAATTGCTCGAGGTCATCGGGAATCACGCCGATATCGACCACCTCACAACCCAGGCGGTCTAGCATGGCCCCTAAAAAATAGCGATTACTGTCGTAAATTTCTCCCGCCGCTAGCGCCTCGCCCGGAGCACGTAATTCACTACCATTGGCGAACACAGCGACTTTTAAGCGCGGGCGTACCGCCACTTTGGCGATACCCATGGTCGCCAACAAACCGATATCAACCGGGCCTAAACGATGCCCCGCTGTAAACAGGGTTTCACCTTTGGCAATATCTTCACCGGCATAACGTACGTTAGCCTGGGGTTTAGGCGGTTTTACAAGGCTAATGATTTCACCGTCTGCTTTTACATTTTCCTGCATCACCACTGTGTCGCAGTATTCCGGTAATTCGGCCCCGGTCATAATACGAATGCATTGGCCTGCTTGAACCGCACCCACATAAGGCTCACCAGCYAGCGCCTTGCCCACCAATACATATTTGTCGCCAGAGGTGTCGGATTTGAAGGCATAACCATCCATGGCAGAATTATTAGCCGGTGGCGCATTCATAGGTGATGTTATATCGCCCGCCAGAACGCGGCCGGGTAAATCAACCAATACCAGGGTTTCACATTCTGAAACAGGAAAAACAGCCTCCAACATATGGGCTAGCGCCTGATCGAGGCTCAATAAAGAGCTCGAATTATTTGTCGAAGACAAATCTTGTGCTTTTTTGTTCATATTAAAATTTAATCCGTACTGCTCGTATTGAGAGAACCAAGGCCACACACAGGGCAATCGGGCCATTGCTCAAGCTGRAAGGTTTGCCACTGGCTGTAGGCACCGTCAAATAACATTAATTTACCGACGGGCACCGTGCCCGCGCCACTTAATAATTTAATGGCCTCCAGAGCCTGCAAGCTGCCGACAATACCCACCAGCGGAGCCAGCACGCCCGACTCCACACAGCTCAGTTGCTGCTCGCCAAAGCGCTGGCTTAAGCATTCATAGCACGGCGTTGATGGTTGCATGGTGTAAACCGCGACCTGCCCTTCAAAGCGAATGGCCGCACCGGACACCAGCGGGGTTTGTGTTTGATAACAAAGTCGATTGAGCTGTCGCCGGGTATCGAGATTATCGGAACAATCCAACACTGCACGGCAGCTAAGAATCTTCTCGAGTAGTGCGGCATCGTCTAGTCTTGTCGCCACAGTTTCGATCACTGCCGCCGGGTTTAAAGCGAACAAAGTATCGCGGGCAGACTCCACCTTTAAACGGCCAATATCACCTTCGCCGTGCAAAACCTGGCGGTGCAAATTGCTCAACTCCACACAGTCGTCGTCGACTAAAATGAGTTGCCCAACACCTGCTGTGCAGAGGTATTGCGCCGCCGTACAGCCAAGACCACCGACCCCAAGCACCAGTACGGTGCTAGCCGCCAGTTGCTCCTGCCCATCGAAACCAAAGCTTGGTAGCAATAGCTGGCGCGTATAGCGCTTGCGCTGGTAATCGGTGAGGCGTTCAGCCACGTAGAGACTCCATCTATAGGGGAACAAAGTGCTTAGTGCTGACTCTATCCATTTCTAAATACATAATTTAATATAATTTGAGGCAGAGTTGCAGCACGCATTTTAAATATAATCAAACCTATACTAACACTCAGCCTTCTCAGTCTATCCACTCAGCCAGAGACTCAATCAATAACAACGGAGCCCAACCATGAAATTATACGATTTCCCCAAAGCACCCAACCCCCGCCGCGTTAATATTTACCTCGCCGAAAAAGGCATAGATATTGAAAGAGTGCCGGTCGACCTGTTTAAAGGCGAGCAATTGAGCCCCGAATACCGYGCTAAAAACCCTGCTTGTGACATTCCTATGCTCGAGCTCGACAACGGCACCTGTATTAGCCAGATTCGTGGTATTTGCCGTTACTTTGAAGAAAGCCAGCCCAGCCCCTCCATGAGTGGTACCACACCCGAAGAAAAGGCCACGGTTGAAATGTGGGACCACCTAGCCTTTATGAACGGCTTGCTGGCCGTTGCTGAAGTATTTCGCAATACGTCCGAGGGCTTTGCCGGCCGCGCTGTGGTTGGCCCGCACAATTACGAGCAGTCGGCTGAGTTGGCCGAACGCGGAGCCCAGCGCTTACAGAACTTTTACACCGACTTTGATGAACGCCTCGCCAACAATGATTATGTCGCCGGCAACTTTTATTCGCTGGCCGACATCACCACTTTGGTGGTCTGCGATTTTGCCAAGTGGATCAAAGAAGACATTCCCGCCAGCTGTACCAACCTGCAAGCCTGGTACAACAAAGTCTCGCAACGGCCTGCCGTTCTCGCCAACCCGTAGTCACAAATGTAATTAAAACCCTCGCCAAAATGTCAGCCTRTTGACACTTTATACATCCCTCGGCCCTATGTTACATTAAGTGCATCAAGAGGCTTGGGCCATAGCCTCCAGCCAATTACAATGGATTGTTGCCGCTTGTTCCGCGGCCTGGCGCAAGCACAGACAACACTAAAGCCCGCTAGCAGTAGACGCTTGCGGCGTTTTATATTGNAAAATTTATTACTATTTTACTGAGAAACCTGACCATGACTTTAGATGCACGAGAATTTCGCGACTCCCTTGGCGCCTTCGCCACCGGTATTACTGTTGTTACTGCCAATGCCCCTGACGGCACCAAAGTAGGCTGTACCGCTAACAGTTTTTCTTCTGTGTCCCTCGATCCACCATTAGTGATGTGGGCTATTGCGAAAAACGCAAACAGTTTTGATGCCTTTAATGAAGCCAAAGATTTCGCCATTCACATCCTCCACGAAGGCCAGGAAGATGTCTCCCGTTTGTTTTCCACCAAAGAGGCCGATAAATTTGGTCAGGCAGATGCTAGCGAAGGTCGTGCCGGCGTACCGGTACTCAATGATTACAGCGTGCGCTTTGAATGCWCTACCGAGCACCTCTACGACGGTGGCGACCACCTTATTATCGTCGGCCGTGTTCACGAAATGAGTAATGCTAATAAAGAGCCACTGGGCTTTTATAAAGGGCAGTACGCCAAAATTGACGTAAGCAAGTAAATAACGCAAACGCCGTTATTTCGAATAACTGCTTCGGGAAACCACACCATGACCACACCTTTTAATGCCCTGATTATCGAGAAAAACGATAAAAAGGTCAGCGCTTCACTGCAGCAAATCAGCCTAGCCGACCTGCCGGACGAAGAGGTGTTGGTCGATGTTGCCTATTCCACCGTCAACTATAAAGACGGTCTCGCCACTACAGGCACTCTGCCCATCTGTCGTAAGTTCCCGATGGTGGGCGGTATTGATTTGGCGGGCACCGTGGTCGAATCAAAAAACCCGGCATTTAAAGCAGGCGACCGCGTTTTGGTCAACGGCTTTGGTTTGTCAGAACGCTACTGGGGCGGCTATACCCAAAAGCAGCGTCTGAAAGCCGAGTGGTTAGTACGCGTACCCGAGGCCTTTAGCCTAGAAGAAACGATGGCCATTGGTACGGCGGGGTACACCGCTATGCTTTGTGTGCTGGCTCTGCAAGACTGGGGTGTCGTACCTGAAAGCGGCCCCATTGTTGTCACCGGTGCTGCTGGTGGCGTTGGCACCGTAGCCATTATGTTGCTGGCAAAGCTGRGCTATGAAGTCACTGCATCAACAGGTCGCGTCGAAGAAGCCCGCCCCCTACTCGAAGCCCTCGGGGCGAAGCATATTATTGCCCGCGACGAACTGGCCCGCGACCCCGGGCCACTGGAAGCGGAAACATGGGCCGGCGCTGTCGACACCGTMGGCGACAACACYCTTGCCAGTGTGCTGGCGCAAACGCGCTACGAAGGCATGGTTGCCGCCTGCGGTCTGGCCGGYAGCACCCATTTACCCGCGAGTGTTATGCCCTTTATTTTACGCGGCGTCACCTTGCGCGGCATCGACTCGGTGATGGCTCCCCTTGAGCGCCGCCAACGCGCCTGGGACGAACTCGCCAAGCTGGTTGACCTCGACTTACTCCGCCAGATCTACAGTATCGAGCCACTGAGCAAAGTACCCGAACTCGCCAGTGATATTCTCGCGGGTAAAATCAAGGGCCGAATAGTGATTGACGTTAATTCCTAAACAGCCTTTTAAAAATGCACTGACCGCACTTGAATAATCCCTAATTCAGCCACAGGGGCTTCACCGGGAATCTCCTGCCAAAGAGGAGTATGCAATGGACTGGTTCCGCAAACGCACCCTGGGCAGCTTGCTCGACGCAGCCGCAGAAAACCATSGCGACCGAGAAGCACTTATCTTCGGCGAGCTGCGTCTCAACTATTACCACTTAAAAACAGAAACTGATCGCGTCGCCAAAGGCCTGATGGCCATYGGTATTGAGCCCGGCGAACGTGTCGCCCTGTGGATGACCAACCGCCCCGAATGGCTCTACCTGATGTTCGCCATCGCCAAAGTTGGCGCTTGCATCGTGCCCCTCAATACCCGCTATCGCACCGATGATGTCGCCTACACGGTGAACCAGTCCCGCTCCGCGACGTTGATTTCAATCGACCGCTCGGGGCCCATCGATTTTCAGGGCATGCTGCTCGAATCAATGGACAATATYKCTYCYGGCCCYGAKRGCGARATACGMGTTGGCAATTACCCCGAGCTGCGYCGGGTGGTCATTCTCGGTGAGAAGACCBTACCCYACGCYWGCGACTGGCAAGAACTRATAGAAGCGGGYGCAGCGATTAGCGACGCAGCCTTAGCCGCACGCACCGACGCCGTCGATCCCGATGGCTTAATGATGCTGGCCTATACCTCGGGCACMACCGGCCACCCCAARGGCGTRATGCACAGCCATATCGCCATYCGCAATACYCTKGAACGCAGTAAAATCTTYGGYTAYAGCGCYACCGATGTGCACATCAACTATCTRCCGATGTTYCAYATTTATGCCTTCAGYGAAATTGYCATGGCCTGTGTRCTCAGCGGMGGCAARCAAATTCTCACCGARACYTTTGAYGCMGAACAGGCCCTYGATTTRGCCGTYRCYGAAGRGGTGACRATWCTCCACGGCTTTGAAGCCCACTGGATMGACCTKCTCAATGCCCAGGCACGACAGCACAGAGAACTKAAATTACGCCTMGGMACACTGCCCTCGGGCATAGAAAGCACTATTCCCATCGCYGANAAAGNTGCARGATGTGTTYTGYCCCACCGTRTCGGGCTTTGGCATGAGTGAAACCTGGGCCTTYGTCAGCTGCTCAAAYCCAGGGCACAGCCGGGARCARCGGGTRCAYGCCTCCGGTTATCCCATGAGCGATTACCACTTTCGTATTATCGACACCGACACTGGCAACGATCTGGCGGCGGATATGCCCGGCGAACTACTAGTAAAAGGCTACGCGGTGATGAAAGGCTACTGGGACAAGCCCGAAGCCACGGAGAAAACCATCGACGCCGAGGGCTGGCTGCACACGGGTGACATGGCGCTGATCCGTGCAGACGGTCATTTGGTTTTTCTCGGTCGCCACAAAGACATGCTCAAGGTCGGCGGTGAAAACGTCTCGCCCGCCGAAATTGAACTGCGGCTACGGGATATGAACGAAATTGCCGATGCCTCCGTCGTGGCCTATCCCGACCCACGGCTCACAGAAGTCCCCGTTGCTTTTGTCATTCTCAAACCCGACCAGGTGCTTGAGGGAGAGACTATTCTCTCGCGCATGAGAGGCCGYATYGCCAGTTTTAAAATCCCTCRCCATGTCATCTTTGTCGATGAATTYCCCATGACCTCGTCGGGGAAAATCCGTAAAGTAGAACARCGYRCGCAAGCRCAAAATATTTTAGGTCGCGATTARCACTACAAATTAACACARGGAATAAAGCATGACGGCTCAAACTTTGAAGGGGAAAATAGCGCTCGTTACCGGTGCCAGCCGAGGTATTGGCAAGGGTATAGCCATCRCKCTAGCGGAAGCAGGCGCCCATGTGGCCTGTATTGCSACYAAARCARAAAATGCCAACGCCGTTGTTGCMGCGATTCAAGCCGAGGGCGGCAAAGCGATTGCACTGGGCTGTAAAGTAGARARTGGYGATGCAGTAACAGCRACCTTTGCWGAAGTTGAAAAGCARCTCGGCCCGGTCGATATWCTGGTCAACAACGCSGGTATTTCCAAYCCTCARCCCCTRYTGAAAATGACGGAGGARAACTGGRACAGCCACATGGACATCAATGCCAAGTCGGTATTYCTCTGYTCCCAGGCTGCCATYCGCCAAATGAAAGAGGCCGGTAACGGTGGCTGCGTAATCAATATCGGCTCCATCGTCGGCCAGAATGCCATCCCACAAACCCTTTCCTACTGCACATCAAAAGCGGCCGTTGAACAYATGACSCGCGTAMTSGCRGTGGAATGCGCYAAATACAAAGTGCGGGTCAACTGYATTGCCCCCGGCTATATTCGCACCGAAATGATTGATCAACTCGTCACTGACGGCAAGCTCGCCGCCGARGCCATTGARCAACGCACGCCCCAGMGACGCATGGGYTCGGTCGAAGATATYGCCGCMGCYGTTCTTTTCATYGCYGGCCCRGGMGCCGGATTTATGACGGGYGAAACCCTCAATATCGACGGTGGMTGGACGGCCTACGGCTATTTATAAAYCSYCRATAWAAACAAGACACCACTASTGGGGCACGATGCYGCCCCTRCCTAAAAACCCTAATTGTATAAGAGGTTTACAGCCATGAATCAAACARGYTTGAAGTTYAAYCTWTTCGTKTACTGCACCGTTGGCCGCCGCGCTGAACTGGAAGCGGGCATGGCGGGCAAAAACCCGAAGCTCTATCGCCGCATGCTCGAGGAGTTAGCCGACACCGCCCAGCTGGCCGATGAACTCGGCTATTTCGCCTTCGCCCACCCCGAGCACCACTTGCAGATTGAAGGCTTTGAAGCCGCCAACGACCCCTGCCTGACCAGCATGTGGCTCGGCCAACACAGTGAAAAATTGCGTATTATTCCCTGCGGCTTTGTCTCCACTACCAACAACCCCCTAGTGACTGCCGAGAAAATTGCCAGCCTTGACTGCATGTTGAAGGGTCGCCTGGGTGTTGGATTAGTGCGTGGCTACCAGGCCCGCTGGCTCGACAACTTTCGAATTCAACCGCAATTAAAAGCGGTCGGCCCCTGGAATGCCAAAACCCAGGTCGATGAAGATAATCGCGAGTACTTTGCCGAATTCGTCGACATCGTACTGACCGCGCTCAAAGAAGACACCTTTCAACATCACGGMAAATACTGGGACTTCCCCTCAAAGGGTTTTGTTAATCCCCATCAGCATCCGGTGTATTCCACCTATGGGCAGGGTGTTTCAGACGATATGCAAGTCACTGAAATCGGTATCGCCCCCCGCCCCTGGCAAGATGAAATCCCTCTTTACGGTGGCTTTTCCCACAGTCTGCGCTCCGCCAAATTCTGGGCCAAACACAAAGGCAAACCCATCGTGCTGGCTGGCGACACCGACTTTCTTGAAATACTGTGGAAGGAATNGGGGGGAAGAAGCGAAACACTGTGGCCACGATTTCAAGCCCGGTGACGAGGCCTGCTGGGGCGGCATTATGATTTGCGCCCCCACCGAYGCCGAAGCYCARGCGATGTACGARGACATGGCCTGGATGTGGGAAACCTGGATGAAACCCTTCGGCCAGGGCGTGCCCGAGTTGTTGATCGGCTCGCCAGAAACCTTAAAGCGGCGTATTGAGGAAGTCAGTAAAAAAATCCCTCTCGACGAAGTCTTCTTCTTGCTACCCCAGGGCATACTGCCACCGGAGCAACTCAATGCTTCTATTGAGCTTTTTGCTCGCGAAGTTATGCCGCACTTCTCGAATAAAGTCTAAAACATTTGGGGCTGTTATTAGACTTAAATGCGAAATATGAAATCGAATCCTTAGCTCGATTGGCGTATTCGATTTCCTCTTACGGCAGAAACACCACCGTAGAGGCTGCCTGCCAACACTAAAATAGCACCAATAATATCGCTACGACTCAATGTTGCATCAAGCAGGAATACTGCCAAAACAATGGCATAAACCGGTATCACATTAAGGTAGAGGGCCGCCTGACTGGGCCCAATCAACTGTACGCCCCGATTCCACCAGAATAACGACAGTACGGTTGGCCCAATACACACAAAAGCCAGTATCGCGACAACCAGCCCGTTCACTTCTGGCTTAATAAAATAGAAACCTTCAACGGTCGCCAGTAACAGAGCCGGGATGACAGAGAGAAACAGGCCAATGGCTGTGGTTTCTAACGCACTCATGGTCAGCATGACCCGGCGACCCACTATGCCGTAAATACCCCATGACAATACCGCGAGTAACATCAGCATATCGCCGATATTGAAATCGAGTGCGAGCAATACCGATAGTTGGCCACCGCTCAATATCCAGCCGACACCAACAATTGTTATGGCTGCCGCTAGCCATTGGCTACGCTGTAAATTCTCACGCAGGAATATGGCAGCCAGTAAAGCGGTTGCCAGTGGCGTTAGGGAGTTCATCAATCCAGCATTAATGGGCGTTGTATAACGCAAACCCAGGTACAGCAAAATTTGAAAACCAAGCACGCCACTGAATGACATTAGTATTAACAAGCGCCAGCTTTTAACACCCGTAAAGATATCACGCTGCCCACTAAAGCGAAAAAATACTATAAGAATAATGCTGCCAGCAACGGCTCTACTAGCGACAATAAACCCAGGGCCGACATAGCCACTTAAGAAACTACCGGCAATCAGGTTTCCAGCCCAGAAGAGCCCCGCTAAATTCAAAAATAGCACGGCCTTAAGATAATCATTTTTTTGCAATTAAAGGTCTCTGCGCTAACTCTTTAGAAAAAATGGATTATCAAATTTGAATCCGCCAAACAAGTAATAACAGGCTAGCCAATCGCGGGGCCACCCTTATCAACCCAGGTTTTTAAATCGAAATATTCACGCCAATGACTAATTTTACCCTCGGCATTAAATTCAAAGATGCCCAATACCGGCAGCTCTGACAAGCTGTTATCACCCAATGAAAAACTATCCAGCCTTTCGGTAACGACACGCTGTTCATCGGCGACAGTGGTCAGTATTTCGAAGGTACAAGAATTCGCAGCACCGAGAAAAGCAGCAAGAAAGCCCCGTATTTGTTCCTGCCCTACCAAGGGCTCTAGCGGCACATTGTGATAAACCGCATCGTCGCTCATGTAGCTAAGTACTGCATCTATATCAAGATCTTCCCAAGCCTGACAGAACGCAGTCACTGTTTTTTGATGTGCTTGTGCAGACATTATTATTCTCCCATTTTGAGTCGCTATTTTAGTCGTTGGCTGAAACAGGTTTCATCACAAAAATGGGGATGTGCCGATCACCGACACGACGTTTGTAGTGAGGAAAGCCCATATAGGTATCGAGTGCATAACCCCAATAGCGCTGATATTCGTCGCCCTCTAATTCAATCGCCACATAATCCCGCTTCTGCCCGCGTAAAGTACAGCTCGCCTGAGGATTGGCTTTTAGATTGTAATACCAGGCGGGGTTGTGACCCTGGCCAAAGTTTGAGGCGACAATAGCGAAGATACCGGGCTCGGCTTCGTCTTCAATACACAGTAAGGGGATATCGCGAATCACCCCGCTTTTCGCCCCTTTGGCTGATAACACCACGACTGACAGGCCCGTTAAAATACCCGCCATAGTGGTACGGCCACCCGACACGCTAAACACGATACGGTCGAGGTGATGCTGGGTGCGGGCCATAAACCACGCGCCCGCACTTGTGGAAGCAACTTGATGCATCCCCCGATGGAAGGCTGAGAGTTTTTTAGGTGGCATTATTATTCTCTTTTTATTATTTAAACCAAAGGGAAGATTTAACGCGTTTGCGCTTCTAACTTCGCCACTACACGCTCACCAAATTCCTGGGTATTAATCATGGTGACACCAGAACCTGGCTTACTTAAATCAGCCGTTGAAAAACCATCGGCAAAAACACCTTGCATAGCAGCCCAAACATTTTCTGCTTCATCGGCCATATCGCAACTATTTTCGAGCATCATCGCCACCGAGCCTATCATCGAATAGGGGTTGGCAATATTTTGCCCGGCGATATCGGGAGCTGATCCGTGAGAAGGTTCGTAGTAAGCTTTATCAGGCCCCAGACAAGCAGAAGGCATTAAACCAAGAGAGCCAAGAATACCGCCGCCCTGATCGCTGAGAATATCGCCAAACATATTTTCCATGACCATCACGTCAAACTGCGTGGGGTTTAAGCACAGCATGGTAGCGGCGGCATCGACCAGAATATGGATAACTTTTACTTCAGGATATTGCGGGGCAATTTCTTCAATAATTTCATTCCACAAGACGCTCGATTTCAGCACATTGCTTTTGTGAATATTGTGCAGCACCTTCTTACGGCGCATAGAAATTTTAAAGGCTTCGTGGAGGATGCGACTAATTTGCCCTTCATCATATTCCAGGGTTTCACGCACATAGCGCAAACCTTCTTCGTTAACGCCGACCTCTTTTTCACCAAAATAGAGACCACCAACCAATTCACGGACCATAATTAAATCGATACCTTCACCGATAATTTCTGGCTTCAGCGGTGAAAAGTGGGCCAGCTCTTTCGGCAGAGACACAGGACGGAAGTTGGCAAAAGTATTGTAGCGCCGGCGCATAGGTAACAGCGCGGCACGTTCGGGCAACATATCGACGGGAATTTTTTGCGATTCCTCGTGACTTAAGCCAATGGGCCCTTTGAGAATGGCATCGGCGGCATCGCAAATATCAATCGTGGCTTGTGGAAAAGGGTGGCCGCATTCGAAGTACGCATTGGCGCCAAAAGCGGCAGGCATCAGTTCAAAGCTCACATCATTGCGTGCCTCGATGATTTTCAGCACTTTAAGTGCTTCGGTCATAATTTCTGGGCCAATACCATCACCGGCCAATACTGCAATTTTGAAATTTTTCACTGGTTACCTACCACTCTTTTCTGTTGATTAAAAAATAATGCCCAAATAATACAAAACATAATTTCAGGCTGGCGCAAAAAATGGCACCGCCGTACCCTCACCTGTGTCGATAAATACCACTTTGACCGGCTGGCCAATTTCCAGCTTGTCGAAATCGCAGTCAATTAAATTGGTCATCATCGTCGGGCCTTCGTCGAGCGTCACATAGGCAATAGCCCAGGGCTCCTTCGTTCGGCGCATAACACTGTAGGTGTAAATGGTGCCACGGCCCGTGGTTTCTAAATACTCGGTATCGTCACTGAAGCAAAAGGGGCAGAAGCTGCGTGGGTAAAAATGATTTTCACCACAGCTATTGCAGTGTTTAACCAACAATTTACCTTCGGCGGTCGCATCCCAGAAACCTTTGGTTTCATCATTGACGCGGGGGGCACGCACTTTACTGGGTCGATTCATGCCGTTTAATTCACTCATGCGTCGGCGCCTCCCATAATGAGCGTTGCACTGCCCATGCGCGAACCGAGCAAGCCGCCGGTGCCATGGGCCAGGGCAATATCACAATTAGGGACTTGTACTTTAGGGTGAGCTTCGCCACGCAACTGGCGCACTGCTTCGATCACTTTGGTAATACCGCCCCGGTCGGTTGGGTGGTTATTACACAAACCACCGCCATCGGTATTAAAGGGCAGTTTGCCGACCCCGGAAATCAAGTTGCCGTCAGCGACAAACTTGCCGCCATCACCCTTGGCACAAAAACCGAGGTCTTCGAGAGTTTCCACCACGGTGATGGTAAATGAATCATAAATTGAGGCGTATTTAATATCGGCTGGCGTCACGCCCGCCTCTTCAAAAGCCTTTGGCCCCGACCAACGAGCGCCGGAATAGGTCAGATCAACCTTGCCACCATTGAGGTGTTTTATCGCCTCACCTGCACCCAGTACTTTGACGACGGGGCGTTTTAACTGAGCGGCAATTTCTGGCGCAACGACGATAACTGCACCGCCTCCATCACTCATGACACAACAATCGAGGCGGTGTAGGGGGTCACTGATCATCGGTGAATTCACCACATCTTCCACCGTCACCACATTGCGCAACATAGCGTGTTCATTGTGCTGCGCATGGTGGGAGGCAGCGACTTTCACCCAGGCTAACTGTTCACTGGTAGTACCGTATTCGTGCATGTGACGCATCGCCGCCATGCCGTACATATTGGTCACCACCGGGCGGAAAGGTGCTTCAAAAGCGTAGTCAGCAGGGGGGCCGCCACCGGGGCGGGTACGGTAATTCTCTTTGGCATCGGCGCGGGGGCGACCGGCCAGGGTAATCAATGCGACTTTGCAATGGCCCATAGCGATGGCCTGAGCAGCGTGATTAACGTGGGCCACATAGGATGAGCCGCCCACTTCTGTGCTATCAAACTGGGCGACATTTAAGCCCATATATTCCGCCTGATTCAGCGGGCCAAGGCCCGGCACGTCACCGGCACAATAGTAAGCATCAATATCGTCTTTGGTCAGACCAGCGTCTTCCAGTGCACCCTTGGCAACTTCGGCGTGCAACTGGGGGACGGTTTTACCCGTGGCCTCCCGTAGCGGGTGTTCATACACCCCTGCGATAAAGGCTTTTCCTCGGATGCTCATGGCTCACTCCTTATTTTTAATCATTATTGTATTTTTGAGTGCGCCATCACCTATCAATTCTATCCCCTGCGTACCGATATCAAGCGCCGAGCTTACTCGCCGATATTCGCCACCGGTATTAGCCACCAAAGGGGTGACGCAGTACGATTGTTTCGACGCGGTCGGGGCCGGTGGAAACAATATCGATGGGCACACCACACTCCTCTTCAATGCGGGCAATGTAGCGACGTGCGGCAGCGGGCAATTGATCGAGGCTTTTCGCGCCTACGGTCGACTCTGACCAGCCAGGCATACTCTCGTAAACCGGCACAATATTTTCGTAGTCATCGGCATGGCTGGGAGCGCTAACATGCTTGCCGTCTTTATCTTCGTAGGCCACACAAATGTCGATACTCTCAAGACCATCGAGTACATCAAGTTTGGTTAAACACAAACCCGAGACACTGTTAATGCGCACCGCTTGTTTAAGCGCAACAGCATCGAACCAGCCACAACGTCGTGCCCGGCCGGTGGTGGCACCAAATTCATGGCCTTTAGCGGCCAGATATTCACCCACTTCGCAGAACAATTCAGTGGGAAAAGGACCGGAGCCAACACGGGTGGTATAGGCTTTGGTAATGCCCAACACATAATCGAGATACAGGGGGCCAAAGCCACTGCCCGTCGCGGTGCCACCGGCAGTGGTGTTGGATGAGGTCACGAAGGGATATGTACCGTGGTCAATATCAAGGAGTGTGCCCTGGGCACCTTCAAACAGAATGTTTTCACCGGCTTCACGCGTTTCATGTAAGGCAGCAGTAACATCCAACACAAGGGGACGTAACTCTTCAGCCCACACTTGGCACGATGCCAATGTGGCGGCGTAATCGCTGGCCTTGGCTTTGTAGTAATTGGTGAGCATGAAGTTGTGATATTCCATCACCTCACGCAATTTGTCGGCAAAACGACTGCGGTCGAAGAGATCGCCCAAACGCAAACCACGTCGTGCGACTTTATCTTCGTAGGCCGGCCCAATGCCACGACCGGTTGTGCCAATCGCCGCCTTGCCACGTGCCACTTCTCGCGCCTGATCGAGAGCGATGTGATAGGGCAGAATTAGCGGGCAGGCGGGAGAAATACGCAAGCGCTCGCGTACTGGTACGCCACTCTCTTCGAGCTGACCCATCTCTTTTAACAGAGCATCGGGAGCAATCACCACACCATTGCCGATCAAACAACGGACATTCTCACGCAGGATGCCAGAAGGGATGAGGTGTAAAACTGTTTTTTCACCGTCGATCACCAGAGTATGGCCGGCATTGTGCCCGCCCTGAAATCGCGCCACCACAGAGGCCTGATCGGTCAATAAATCAACAATTTTACCCTTGCCTTCATCGCCCCATTGGGTGCCCAGTACTACTACATTCTTGCCCATCATTCGCTCTCACTACCGACCGCAGACGCGGCCACAGGTTCTACTTTAAATCCGCTATCACTTACAATCAGTATCCGATCACAGTGTAGCTCGTCATAATCTACATGCTGGCCAGTAAAGCCACGTACCACTCGCTCGCCACTTTCACGTAGGCGCTCAATTTCTTTTGCCCACTCACCACTACGAGCACTTTTTGCCGGAGCTGGCGCATAAACACCCGGCGCAACGCTGTGGCTGTATTCGACCAAATTGGCCAGCTTGCTCAGATCAATGCCAAAACCGGTGGCCGGACGAGCGCGGCCAAAGGCCTCGCCCACATCGTCATAGCGGCCGCCATTACCCAGGGCTAATGTTGACTCGCTGGTGTAAGCGGCGAAGACAATGCCGGTGTGATAGTGATAACCCCGCAGCTCACTCAAATCCAGGAACAGGGCAACATTGGGCGCGCATTCGGCCAATTGGCTAGCCACGGCTTCCACTTCATTTAATGCCTGTAATACCTCAGCGGGCGCATTCGCCAACACCTCTTTGGCGCGGCCAAGCATACTGGCATCACCCACTAAACCGGGCAGGGCTGCTAGCATCGCAGCCAAATCAGCATCGGCAACATTGCTCGCCAACCACTGTTGTAAACCAGCGTCTTTACGCTGCAGCAGCTCAAATAACTCAGCGCTTTGCTCGGTACTCAGGCCTGCGGCCTGTTCCAAAGCACGATAAATACTGACGTGACCGATATCGAGGTAGATATCATTGAGGCCACTGTAACTGAGGGTTTTTACCAGCAGCGACATGACTTCAACATCGGCGTCTAAACTCGCTTCACCAAACAACTCGACACCAAGTTGAATCGGCGAGCGCGATTCCAGCGGCCCCCGTGCTCGGGTGTAAAGTACCTGGCCGGCGTAGCACAAACGATTGGGGCTGTTGCGCTGTAAACTGTGAGCATCCATTCGCGCTGCTTGCGGCGTAATATCGGCGCGCACGCCCATCATCCGTCCGGTCAGCTGGTCGGTGATTTTGAAGGTCATTAAATCAAGGTCTGAACCCGCACCACTGAGCAGGGAGTCGGTGAATTCGGCCAGTGGGGGTATAACCAGGTCGTAACCCCAAGAGTGATAAAGATCGAGTAAACGACGCCGTAAACGCTCTACTTTAAGCGCACTGTCGGGCAAGATCTCTTCAATGCCATCGGGCAATAACCAGCGATCAATCTTCGTCATAAATCCCTATCTTCAATCTTAAGCATTACTTCACTACAAACAGCAGGCCGGCGCCCAGCAACATGCTCACCAGGCCCAGTATGCGAATATTTTTGTCATCGGTTTGAGCCAGAGTCAGCATCATATTGCGCCAGCCAGAAGGTGCCAAAAACGGCATTATTCCCTCAATAACCAGCACTAAACACAGCGCTGCCAGTAGATCTTGAGCCATTACAATTACCTACCAAGGCCTGGCGTGTAGGGCCCATAAGCCCTCAACAGTCGCAAAAAAACCGGGCTGCCCCGGTTCTCCTGCTATCTTAACACTCGAGACAATCGAGGGCTGTATTTTTTACCGTGATTGACTCAGTTCGATTGCCCTTTCGAGTTTTTCAAATAGCGGAAAAATTCGCTATCGGGCTCAACCAACATAATATCGCCCTTCGATGAAAAAGCACTTTTGTAGGCTTTAAGGCTGCGGGTAAAGGAATAGAATTCAGGATCTTTGCTATAGGCAGCGGAGTAGATCGCCGTGGCATCCGCATCGCCAGCACCGCGCAGCTGCTCACTCTCTTTGTAAGCATTAGCAACAATGATGGTTTCCTGTCGGTCGGCATCGGCGCGAATTTCTTCAGCCGCTTCCTTACCGATGGAGCGCAGTTCACGCGCTTCTTTTTCCCGCTCGGCCTTCATACGACGGAACACCTGCTCACTGACCTCGGAGGGTAAGTCGATACGCTTAACACGCACATCGACAACCTCAACACCCAGCGTTTCGGTGACGGTCTTGTTTAGCTCTTCGGTAATATTGTCCATCAAAGCATCGCGCTCACCGGAGACCACTTCGTGTAGGGTGCGCGTACCAAACTGGTTACGCAGACCATCGTTAACACGATCGCCAAGACGGGCGTGGGCGACAGCTTCATCACCACCGGTCGCCTTGTAGTAAACCTCGACATCTTTGATTTTCCACTTGGCAAAAGCATCAACGATGAGACGTTTTTTCTCGCGGGTCAAAAAGCTCTTTGGCTCGGCATCGAGGGTGAGAATACGTGCGTCAAATTTATGCACCTTGTCGGCCATGGGCCATTTGAAGTGAATGCCGGGGGGAATATCGGCTTCGACAATACGACCAAAATGCAGTTTTACGGCCTTTTCCGTTTCTTTAACAATATAAATACAGCTATTGCTAAAAGTAATCGCGATGACAACAAGCACTAAAAAACTGGGGAATTTCTGGTTCATTAGCGTGACTCCCGGCGCTGGCTATTGGATGACTGATTGCGAATCCGGTCAATCACCGCTTCCGTAATAAGGTTGATATCAGCCGAAGAGAGCGACCTCATMTGGCTACTACCACTACTGCTTCTGCCTGGACTCGACGCTTGCTGCTGCATGATTTTATCCAGCGGCAGATAGAGCATGTTATTGCCGCCCTTAACATCGACCAAAATTTTCGAGCTGTTTTCCATCACCGATTGCATGGTGTCGAGATAGAGTCGCTGACGAGTGACTTCGGGGGCTTTTTGATACTCATGCAGCAACTTCTCAAAGCGCTCCGTCTCACCCTCGGCGTCGGCAACAACGCGAGCCTGATAACCTTTAGCTTCTTCAAGTACCCGCTTCGCTCGACCCCGCGCTTCCGGCACGATGCCGTTGGCATAGGCCTGGGCCTCGTTGATCACCCGCTCTCTATCTTCCCGCGCCTTGATGACATCATCGTAGGCCGCCTTTACCGCAGAGGGTGGCTTGGCTTCGAGAATATTCACTTTCACCACTTTAATGCCAGTGCCATAACTGTCGAGATACGTCTGCAGACGCTCTTCAACGTCAATACTTAACTGCTCTCGACCCGTCGAAACCACTTCGTCGAGACCGCTGCTACCCACCACGTGGCGCAGGGCGCTGTCGGTGGCGTGGCGCAAACTGGATTCCGGTGCTTTCACATTCAGCACAAAATCTTTCACCGACTTAATGTTGTAGTGCACGGTCAAGGGCAGCTCTACAATATTTTCATCTTGCGTGAGCATTTGCCCGCGCGTCTGATACTGACGTTCTTCCGTCACCCGAACGCGGGTCACGAGGTCAACCAGTGGGGGATTCCAGTGCAGGCCATCGCCGACAATCTCGTGGAATTTACCTAAGCGCAGAACAAGAGCCTTCTCTTTGGCGTCTATCTGGTAGAAACCCAGCAGACCCCAAATCACCGAAATGATTAGCAGGATGCCGACGATGGCCATGCCACCAATACCGCCGCCACTACCAGAGCCACCGCCGCCAAAGATTTTGCCAAATTTATCGCCGATATCTTTCAGGGCTGCGTCGAGGTCAGGCGGATTACCGCTCTTACCACTACCGTTACCCCAGGGATCTTTGCCACCACCCGGTTCATTCCAAGCCATTACTCACTCCAGTGAAAGTACAGGGCGCAAATTCTAACAAGCCCTGATTGAAAAGCCAGCAAACATCAACAACTAGCCTTAATGAACAAACAAAATAAAGAAACTATGATCTCTCTTTGTCAACCAACTGCCCAGACTGAAGGGCCGTTATGAGATGAAAAAGTCATTCATTATTAAAATTATCTACCTCTGGCTCCGCCGGCTGCAGCAATACTTGCTGCGCCGTCAAAGCCGAGGCTTTCAACAGGCGCTGCCACTCCGCTCGGGGCAGGCGCACCTCCA
>NVWE01000017.1 GCA_002746135.1 Cellvibrionales bacterium
AATAAAAACAAATGATTTAGATTTCCATATCAACCATGACAGGGGCGTGATCCGATGGCTTTACCCATCCGCGCGCATCTTCCAAGACCTGCATTGATTTCATATTATCCTTTAAAGTCTGGCTGCACCAAATATGATCAAGCCGTCTTCCTTTGTTGGATGTTTTCCAATCTTTTGCCCGGTAAGACCACCAGCTATAAAGCCGTTCGGGCTCAGGTACAAAATGGCGCATCACATCAAACCAGTTATGTTGTTCCATTAATTTAATCATGGTCTCACATTCAAGGGGAGTATGGCTTACTATTTTTAATAATTGTTTATGTGACCAAACATCATTTTCCAGCGGTGCTATATTCAAATCACCCACCAATATACATTTGTCGTCTTTTTTTAATTTTCCAGACCAGTTGGACATTTCAGCTAGAAAATCGAGCTTATGACCGAATTTATCATTGACCGACTGAAAAGCTTTGAAAGTAACGATGCCTTTTTTGCGGCGATGAAGCGTAAATAAAGCCGCCTTCTTTAGCGCTCACTTTTTAGCACAACAACAGCCCCATAAAAAAACCCAGCCATCTTACGATAGGCTGGGTTTTTTATGGCCGACTCAAAATCGACAAGTACCGTCAATCCATCAACCTTAACCTAGCTCCCGGCCAACAATTGATATAAAGCTGACACAACGCCCCGGTTGACCACCGAGGTTGTGGGTTAAACCCAGCTTCGGATCTTTAATCTGACGCTCGCCGGCTTCGCCACGCAGTTGCAGCCACATTTCATACATCATTCGCAAACCACTGGCACCGATGGGGTGACCAAAGCTCTTTAAGCCGCCATCGGGATTAATAGGCTGAGCACCATCGCCATCAAAGCGCCCCTCCATCACGTCCTTCCAGCCTTCACCCCGTTCGGAAAAACCCATATCTTCCATCAATACTAATTCGGTTGCGGTAAAGCAATCGTGGACTTCTGCCATAGAAATTTCTTCACGGGGGTTGGTAATGCCCGCTTGCTTATAGGCATCCTGCGCCGAAACCACCACTTCCTGAAAAGTGGTGAAGTCGTATTCCTCACTGATAAAACCTTCATTTGGGCCAGCCGCAACGGACAGTGCCTTGAGAAAAATCGGCTTATCGGTGTATTTATAAGCATCTTCTGCGCGGCATAAAATCGCTGCGGCCGAGCCGTCGGAAACCCCAGAGCAATCGAACACGCCAAACATACCCGCGATGCGTGGCGAGTTGCAGATCTTCTCCAGAGAGACTTCTTTGCGGAACTGCGCTTTTGGGTTCTTTGCCCCGGCCACATGATTTTTCCAGGCAATGTGCGATAGCACATCTTTCAACTCACCTTCACCGACGCCGTATTTTTCACAGTAGGCAGGTGCCAGTAGTGAAAACATCGCCGGAGCCGTCATGCTCGACTCCGTGCCATCACCGTCCGGCCCGGGTATCACCAGCCCGGAGTAGCCGCCATCTTTGAGCTTTTCAACACCCACTGCCATCACCAGGTCGTAAGCGCCACTCGCGACAGCATAAGCCGCATTGCGAATCGCCTCGCTACCCGTGGCACACATATTCTCCAGTCGAGTTACCGGCTTATAGGGTGTTTTCAAGGCCTCCGAGAACACCATGCCTGAAATACCACTCGCGAAGGTGCCCAGCCAGTAAGCGTCCACATCAGCGGGTTCAACACCCGCCGATTTATAGGCATCGCTCGCCGCGTCTATTAACATATCGGCAGCACTTCTGTCCCAGTGTTCGCCAAAGGGCGTACAACCCATACCGACGATCGCAACTTGATCTTTAATTCCGTTACTTGCCATACATCACCCCCTAGCGTTGTGGCCGTGCTTTCCAAAAATAGTTATGGACACCCTGACCCGTGTAGAAACGACGAAAGGTCATTTCCAGCTTATCGCCAATCGCGACATCGCTCGGATCAACATCCGTCAATTCACAGGCCAGACGCCCGCCGCACTCAAAGTCCACCACGGTGGAAACAACCGGCGGCTGCAGGCTGTAAGCCAGATGATCGAGTGTGTAGGTGGTGATCTTGCAGGCCGCATCGGCAAAGCGCTCATCAACCATTTCATCAATCGACTGACATTTGAGGCAAACCCGCTGGGGCGGCAAATGGCCCTGGCCACACTTGCCACAACGACTACCGCAGAACGCATACTTCCAACGCTCATTGCGCTTCATAATGGGTGCCGCTGGACGATCGGGATCAGGCCTGCGCGGTGGCTCGAAGGGCAGGATTTCACGCCATTTTAGGTACGTGTTATAAGCAATTTCATTATTACTTGATGCCAGCCAATGATCGACACTGCGCTCAGGCCGCCCTTCGGCAATTTTATCGCTCACTTCCAGCACGACGGCATCACAACCATCCGCTGTCGACAGTACGAGGATTTTATCCCCCGGCTGCGCTTGATCGAAAGTCCGCGCTAACACCAGACCAGCATGGGCAACCCCGCTACGCCCCACCGAGCCCGCCAGCATATCGGCCACTTGCTCAGGTTTTAAACCCAATGCTCGCGGAATACCGGCAACATCACGGCTATTGGTTGCGTCGAGAATCACTGTTGCCAGGGCTTCCGGGGCCACATTGGCATCGGCAAGTGCACGTTGTGCGGTATCAATGCTTACCGGGCCCAATACCTCAATACCAAAGCGCTCTTCCCACTGACGAGCAAAGCGATCAGTCGGCAAGCGCCAAACATCGAGTATTTCTGACGTCGTTGAAGCACGCCCCAAGACACGAGCAATGGCATTTTCTTCCGGCCCGGTGACAAAAGCCACCGCTGCGTCACCGCTATCGCGTTCGCGGGCTCCACCCGGTGCGCCGACAACGATATCACCGGCACACACCAGTGAGGTGCGCCCGGCTTTGCCAAGATCGGTGCCGAGCAACAGGGCCGCCAACCCCATACGGGTATTGTTGGCCAGCTCAATCGTATTCACCTGTGCCGGYAAGTCGAGGGCTGAACAAATCGCCGCCGCATTGAGTTTTTCAGCATAGGGCGCGCTATTCGTTGCGAATACCAGCGTATCAATCGCTGGTTTAGCCGCTAATGCACCACGCCCCGCTTCAACCGACATTGAGACGGAATCTTCGTCATGACTGGCAATGGCTCGCTCGCCCCTGCCGCCACCGATAGCCTTTCGTGTGAGTCGATAATATGGCACGTAAGCACCATAACTTATAATTCCAGACACCTTACCCCCTTACAAATCTTATTAATAATTGTTGTCGATCCATCATAGCCCACTCACTGCGAGAAACACCAAGCATCTGGTGGCCACGGCTCGACCAAACTCGACCGCAGGGTCATTTTTCAGGCAAAAAAAACCCGGAGGCCACTCTCAATCGAGAAAACCTCCGGGTTGCAGTGCAGATAAATCGCGTTTAACGCTCCATTTCATACTCACTGTAGTCAGGCACTTTCAGGTCGTTACGGAACTTGCCCGCCGTCCAGGGCCATGAAACGGGAACACCGTTTTTATCCAGATACCAGCTGTCACAACCGGTTAGCCAAACGGTACCTTCCATATTGTCCTTCATATCCTGAACAAAACGATCGGTAGCCGCACGCTTGGGGCTGACCTTTTCAAATTCACGGTTGGCCCACTTCTCGACGAAGTTCATGATGTAACCGGACTGTACTTCCGCAATCGCAGCCAACGAGAAGTTACCGACAGGGCTGTTAGGGCCCATCACCATAAAGAAGTTGGGGAAGTCGGGCATAGCAACGGTGCGGTAACCATAGATGCCATCTTTCCACTGCTCTTCGAGGGTGGGGCCATCTTCAACACTCATGGTCATCGGCATCATGTGCTCGCCAGCGTAATAACCGGTGGCCAAAGCAACGACGTCAACTTCGTGCAACTCACCATCTTTGGTGCGAATGCCCTTCGCTTCAAAGCGCTCAATGTGCTCAGAAATTAGCTCTGCATTGGGCTTTTGAATGGCCGGGTAAAACTCAGACGACATCACCAAACGCTTACACATGGCAACATAGTCAGGGGTCAGTGCTTTACGTAACTTGGGGTCTTTCACGTTGTTCAAGTTCCACTGACAGGCCTTACCGACAATCTTTCTGGCCCAACCGTCTTTAATCACACCAGTACCCATGATGGTTTCCATAAAGTAACTAATGGAATGATGGAACATTTTGGAAATAATAGGGAAGGTGGTGAGCATCTTCTCATTGAGCTTGGAGTACTTACGGTTCGGTACCGGTACGATCCACTGAGGGGTACGCTGAAAGGAGTACACCTTTTTGCAGATATCGGTCAGCGGCTTGATCATTTGAATGCCGGTGGAACCATTGCCAATAACGGCAACATTTTTACCCGTCAGATCAATGTCTCTTTCCCAGCGAGCCGTGTGCAGGATTTTACCTTCAAAATCATCCATGCCTTCAATTTCGGGATACTTCGGTCGCACCAAAATACCGCAGCAGGCAATCAAGATATCCGCTTCGTCAGTATCGCCATTCTCTAGGTCAACGTGCCATTTGCCGCCACGGWACTCGGAGTGCTTCACCTCACTATTAAATTTAATGCGCTCGAAAACATTGTATTTTTTCGCAGTGGTTTCGTAATACTGCTGAATTTCTGGGCCACCACAGAAACGGTGGCTCCAGCTAGCGCTAGGCGAAAAGCTGTACTGGTAGTAATAAGACGGGACATCGCAACGCAGCCCTGGGTAAAAGTTGTAGTACCAGGTACCCCCCAGGCCACCGGCTTTTTCGTACAAGGTCACATCGGTAAAGCCAGCTTCCATTAAACGGATGCCCATACAGATACCCGACAAGCCAGTACCCACAATAATTACCTTAGGATTCCTTTTCCCGCCGGCAACTGCAGCTCCAATATTTCCACTCTCAGCAACGCCCATTTGTTACTCCCGACTCATCATCTTTGATTAAAAATTCTCGTAAAAAAACATACCCGCCGAACAAAAAACCTACCGATGGGTAATCAGCCCGGCATAATCTATGTTTTGTGTATCTATGTCAATCGCTTAGAGATAAACGAACGTTTAATTAACACCATATTTTACAGTTTACACCACTGCCTCTATTGCTCATTGATCAACGTCAATTCTCCCTCGATTTTGAACCAAACCTCCATAGGAAATACGCTGCGGTATCCCACCTATACAAAGAGATACCGCCTTATTGTCATATCCTCGTCATGACCCTGTTATCGCGATGACATACTTGGCCATTAAAATTCCACCCCATGGACAAGCAACCGCTCAATAAATTCCGCCTGCTTAATTTCATCCACACCGGTGACCTCATCACTTTTCACTGGTGTATGTGCCGCAAACGCCAACAACAATTAGCYGATCTCAGCAAAGTAATTTCCCACTCGGCCGATGGCTTTTACTATGTGCTGATCCCGGTATTTATGCTGCTCGTCAATCTGGCAACCGCCCAATTAGCCTTCGYCGTTCTGGCCGCCAGTTTTTGCTTCGAACGCCCCCTTTATGCCCTGTTAAAGAAGGGCTTAAAGCGCAACCGGCCTGCAGATATTCTTAAAGATTTCCACAGCTTTATAACGCCTTCCGATCAGTTCAGCTTTCCATCAGGGCATACCTCAGGTGCATTTCTCAGTGCAACCGTCGTTGCCACACTGGTTCCCATGCTGTTCTGGCCCGCCTATATCTGGGCCTGTCTGGTGGGCGCTTCACGAATTTTACTGGGTGTTCATTTCCCCACCGACACCCTCGCTGGCGCATTGATTGGCACCAGTGTCGCCACCTTATGTATGGAGATAATTTAACGAATGCGTATTTTGTATGGCGTACAGGGCACCGGTAACGGCCACATTTCCCGTGCCCGAGCTATGGCTCCCGCTCTCGAAAAAGAAGGCGTCGAGGTTGATTTTCTATTTTCTGGCCGCCCAGAAGAGCAGTATTTCGACATGGAGCCCTTCGGTAATTTCAGCCTGCATAAAGGCCTGACCTTCGTCACGGAAGAGGGCAAAATCCGCCCCGTCAAAACGGTGCTGCGCAGTGCGCCGCTGACCTTTCTCCGCGACATCCACCGACTGAAGCTGGATGACTACGATTTAGTGCTGACCGATTTCGAACCCATCACTGCCTGGGCGGCCAAGTTACGCAACAAACCCGTACTTGGCCTCGGCCATCAATATGCCTTCAATTTCTCCATACCTCAGCACGACGGCAACCTGCACCAACAGCTGATCATGAAGTACTTTGCCCCGGCAAAGCCCGCTCTTGGTTTTCACTGGTATCATTTTGATATGCCAATTCTGCCGCCCATTGCACCGGTTGAACGCAACAATGAAGAAATAGACCAGGAGCTGATCGTGGTCTATCTGCCCTTTGAAGCACCCGCTCAAATTGAGCAGTTTTTGCAGCCTTTCAAACATCACCGCTTTGCCGTGTATCACCCCGAGGCACCGCAAAGTAAAACCGGCAATATTCAATGGCACAAGCCAAGCAAAGTGAAATTCCACACTGATTTGGCCCGCTGTAATGGCGTCGTTTGCAATGCCGGTTTCGAATTGAGTAGCGAAGTGCTGCAACTCGGCTGCAAACTTCTGGTACGCCCGGTACAGGGACAGACCGAACAATTATCMAACGCCATGGCMCTCAAGAGYATCGGCCTTGGCTACACCATGAATACCYTAAACCAGGCYAYCTTYCGKGAATGGCTCGACAGCGGGCGCGGCGTTCGTGTTCGCTACCCCGATGTCGCTGCGACGGTCGCCCGTTGGATCACTAAAAATGATGTTTCCAGTGAAAGTATTGAAGCCCTGGCCGCCCAACTATGGCGTCGCACCCGCTTTCCCCGGCAACCGCTCTCTTCAGAGGGTGAAGCCAATCATCTGGCCTTCAATCTATAAACCAATAGCGCCACCCACCCATATAAAATAGAGACCACATTTGTGTTTAAACCAGGCCCTGATCTCAATAAAAAACAGTTAAATACTATTTGGCTGTCTGACATTCACCTCGGCTCAAAAGACTGTAAAGCCCAATTTCTGTTGGACTTTCTGAATCGCAATCACTGCGACACGCTCTATCTGGTCGGCGATATTATTGACTTATGGGCGATGAAACGGCACTTCCTCTGGCCCRACAGCCACCAGCAMGTGCTCGACAAACTGCTTGAAATTGCCCGCAGCGGCACCCGCGTTATTTACATYCCCGGTAATCACGACGATCTCGCCAACAAACTGGCCGACCACCACTTGCTGAACATCGAAATYATTGRCGAACACATACACACCACCGCGATGGGTAAAAAGYTGCTCATCGTCCACGGCGACCAATTTGAYCCCGCCGTGCGCTGTAGCAATATTTATCAACAATTCGGCACTATCAGTTATCGCTTTTTATTATTYCTCAACCGCTGGGGMAACCTCCTCCGCAGRTGGACAAACCGRCCCTACTGGTCRCTGGCTTACTACCTTAAAAAYCGCGTCAAAAATGCCCGYGCAGCCATCCTYGCCTTTGARCAGGCCGCCGTTGACGCCTGTAAATCGCGGGGCCTGGAYGGYATTGTCTGTGGCCATATTCACCAGCCGGAATTACGRCAAATMGACGGCATCGCCTATTGTAATGATGGCGACTGGGTCGAAAGTTGCACCGCCCTGGTCGAACATCAGGATGGCCGCCTTGAACTCGTGCACTGGGGCGATGTACAACATGCCCTCAAATCCGACCGGGCGGCTAACGATGAACATAATTACCCCGGGCTGGATGCCGCGTAATGCGTTAAAAATCTAAATACCGACTTACCCTTACACAGCTCGCCTTTAATCCTCCAACGGCACGGCAAAGTTTTGCCCCTATGGACTGATCAGTTACACTTGCCGCAATTCAGCGCCTGATCGAGACACTATGGCTGTTTTTGTGTTGCAAGATATTGACGATAACTTCCTGACCAAGGCTTTAGAGTGGCGCGATGACTGCAGCGTGACGGAAGTCTACCGCTCGCCCCATAAGGACGGCGCACTCAACCACTTGCTTGAAGTCAACGCCAAAAACCCGGGGCTACGCGCTCGTGTTGTCCCTTGCGAAGTCGACGCCAAAAACAAGCTGCTGTTACCACAAAAGCAGTCTACAGTCTGAACCCCGGAGTTCCCCTTGTCGCTATTAACCACACGCCTGGCCGCTCTCAACAACACTAAAAACCAGTGTCACCTGAGCGGTATTCAGCGCGGTATAGAGAAAGAGAGCCTGCGGGTCACCCCAGCGGGTGAACTGGCGAGCACACTGCACCCCAAAACGCTCGGATCAACCTTGACCCACCCCAGCATTACTACGGATTTTTCTGAGTCTCTGCTGGAGTTTATTACTGCGCCTTCGTCCTCCATCGACGAAGTGTTGGGCAATCTCGACGCTGTCCATCGCTTCACCTATCGCCATATCGGTGACGAATTACTTTGGGTCAACAGCATGCCYTGCATGCTCGGCCGCGATGAAGATATCCCCCTCGGCCAGTACGGCAGCTCCAATATCGGACAGATGAAAACCATTTACCGCCGCGGGCTGGGCCATCGCTACGGGCGGCTGATGCAAACCATTGCCGGCATTCACTACAACTGGTCGCTGCCTGACGCGTGTTGGCAGGTATTGCAGCAAAGCGATAGTTATTCGGGCTCGCTGCAGGATTACAAAACCGAACGCTACTTCGATTTAATCCGCAATTTTCGCCGCCATTTCTGGCTCCTGGTTTACCTCTTTGGTGCAGCACCCGCAGTCTGTCGCAGTTTCGTCAAAGATCGCGCCCACCGCCTGCAACCGATGGGCAACGACGACCACAGCCTGCACCTGCCCTATGCTACATCCCTGCGTATGGGCGACCTCGGCTACCAGAGCAATGCCCAGGCATCATTAATTGTCTGCTATAACAATCTGCCGCGTTATATTGAAAATCTGCGCGGCGCATTAACCACACCCTATCCCGCCTATGAGGCCGTGGGGGTCAAAGCGCCGGGCGGCAAATACCGCCAGCTCAGCCCTCATTTACTGCAGATTGAAAACGAGTTTTACAGCAGCATTCGCCCCAAGCGCACCGCCCAGGGTGGCGAAACTGCCCTGCAAGCTCTGTGGCAGCGGGGGGTGGAATATATTGAAGTGCGCTGTACCGACCTCAACCCCTATATGCCGGTTGGCATCGATGCCGAGCAGATGCGTTTTCTCGATGTTTTCTTACTGCACTGTCTGCTGCAGGACAGCCCGCAAACCGACAACCGTGAATACGGTCAAATTCTTGAAAACCAGCGGCGCATTGTCGATCGCGGCCGTGAACCCGGGTTGGGCCTGAGCCGAGGCGATGGCGAAACCTCTCTGCAGGAATGGGCCGCCGAACTCTTTACCCAGTTACAGCCCGTCGCCCAGGCACTCGACGCAAGTCATACGGGCAACGCCCATGCCGAGGCCATCAATGCCATGGCACAGCGACTACAAAACCCTGAGCTAACACCGGCTGCGCAACTGCTTGAAGAAGTCCGCAGCAGTGACAGCTCCTATTTCCAAACGGCCCTGCGTCATGCCCAGAAACACCGTGAGTTCTTTCTCGATTCACCACTCGACCCAGCGATTGAAGAACAGTTCATCAGCCTTGCCGCGCACTCACTGGAAAACCAAAAAGCCATTGAAGCCGCTGATACACTCAGCTTCGACGACTTCCTCAGCGCCTATTATCAGCAGTATCAATTCTCCCTCAAGTCGTGAACTACCTCGCCCACATTCTTCTCTCGGGCGACAATCTAGACAGGCAAGTGGGCGGCCTGCTCGGCGATTTTGTCAAAGGCCCCTTGCAGGGCAAATACCCCAACACTGTTGAAGAAGGCATCGCCCTGCATCGCAAACTCGATGTTTACACCGATGCACAGCCAGAAGTTCAAAACCTGATTCGCACCTTTACGCCCCCCTGGCGACGCTACGCGGGCATAATTCTCGATATTGCCTTTGACCATATACTGGCAACGCACTGGCAGGCCTATCACTCACTGAGCCTCGAGCATTTCTGCCAACGCTTTTACCAACACCTCGGCACCTGCCAGGCCTGGCTACCCGCGCGCGCCCAACACTTCAACCACCGCGCAGCGGAGATTCGCTGGCTGCAAAGCTATGCTGATAACACCCTGATCCCCATCATGCTCAACCGCGTTGGCGAGCGGCTCCGTCGGCCCCTGCCACTGGGCGATGCCTGGCCCGAGATTGTTGATCGCCATGAAGAGGTCGAGCAGGTATTCTCCATCGTTATGGCCCGGCTACTCACCCATTCACAACAACTGCGCTCGGCCGCTATGGCCCCGACTGCGGTCACCGTTCGCTAAAAGGAACTCTCGATAATGCCCAGTATTCGCACGCTCAATTTATGCCTGTTTTTAGGGGCGACGGGCATGATTTTGGTGGCTTTGTATATGCAGCACCAAATGGATCTCAATCCCTGTTATTTATGCATCGTGCAGCGAGTTTTTGTCATTATGACCGGCCTTATCGCCCTGCTGGYCTTTATCCACAACCCCGGCAGCACAGGCCAAAAACGCTACGCCGCAGCGACCAGCCTGAGCGCACTGACCGGTGCTGGCTTCTCCATTCGTCAGTTGTGGCTGCAGAGCCTGCCCGARGAAAAAGTGCCCGCTTGCGGCCCCCCTGCTGATTACCTGTTTGACGCTCTGCCCATCAGCGAAGCCCTGCCCATGTTGCTCAGTGGTGACGGCAATTGCGCTGAGGTGCAGTGGACCTTCCTCAGCCTCAGCATCCCCGCGTGGACACTCGTCGCCTTCGCCGCGATGGCTCTCCTCAGCATTTATCAATTGTTGCGTAAGCGCTAATGGTTTGTCGCTAATGAGCAATGCAC
The DNA here is from genome assembly GCA_002746135.1 of Cellvibrionales bacterium. GTDB lineage: Bacteria > Pseudomonadota > Gammaproteobacteria > Pseudomonadales > Porticoccaceae > Reddybacter. The sequence goes on from NVWE01000017.1 coordinate 10,862, forward strand.
TCGACTATTTGAAAGGGCTCAGTGTATTAGTGTTGTTTCAGTTACTCGGGGTGGGGCTCGCCCAAGTGCTACCCATCGCCGTGCCCGGCCCGGTGTTGGGTATGATTTTACTTTTTTTTGTTCTCCGCCAAATTGAGCCGCCCGAGTGGCTGACGAAAACAGCTGGTCGACTTATTGGCTTGCTCTCACTGTTTTTTATACCCGCAGGGGTTGGTGTTTTCTTTCTGCCGGAACCGATACAGCAACAATGGCCCGCAATTTTGGCGGCAATCGTGGGTGGCACGTTGCTGTCGGTTGCCCTCACGGGCCTGGTGCTGAAAGCACTGACTCCCGATATCGCCGATCGATGAATCTATTTAGTGCCGATYTCATGGAATTATTCATCGCCGCCAGCCTGCTAGTGCTAACCCTCTGCGCCTATTTCGCAGGGCTGTGGGCCTTTCAAAAAGCCCAGCATTTTTCACTGCTACACCCCTTAATGAGTAGCTGCCTGCTAATCGCCGCCCTGCTTTATAGYTTTGATATCGACTACACCCGCTACCAGCAGGCAAACAGCGCATTTTACTGGCTGCTCGGCCCGGCGACCGTTGCCCTGGCAATACCTCTGAACCGGGAATTCGAACGCATTCGCGCACTCGCCCAGCCCCTGTTAATCACCTTGTTTTTCGGTGCCATTACGGCGCCCTTGTGCGCGGTAACCCTGGCTTATTTGTTCGGCGCTGAGCCTTTAACCCTGCTGTCACTGACGCCAAAATCTGTCACCACCCCCATCGCCCTGGGCATTGCCAAAGAAATTGGTGCATTGGGTGAATTGAGCGCTGGTGTGGTTATTTTTACCGGTGTGGTCGGTGCCATCGCCGGGCCGAAATTGCTAAGCCTGATCGGTGTAAAAGATGAGCGCTTGCAGGGTTTTACCCTGGGTATTAATGCCCACGGCGTAGGGACGGCACGGGCCTTTGATATTAGCCCGCTCTGCGGTGCCTTTTCCAGTCTCGCCCTGGGTCTGACGGGCGTGTTGACCGCGCTGACACTACCGACCCTGCTGCTATGGCTAGCGAAGGTTTTTTAAACGCGTTTAGTCGTGGGGAAACCTAGACGAAAAAAAAGCCCCGTTAGAGGCTTTTTTTTCGTCTGCTTTAACGACTCGCCTTAACCCGCGTCATTACCCACAGATGCCTTCAATAATTCAACTTCAAAGATCAACGTTTGATTGGGGCCAATCAAACCACCCGTGCCACCCGGGCCGTAGGCCAGGCCTGCGGGCACATACAACTCCCACTTGGCGCCTTCTTTCATCAGTTGCAAGGCTTCAACCCAACCCGGTATCACCTGGGTAACGCCAAACTGAGCGGGCACGCCGCGTTTAATTGAGCTATCAAACTCACTACCGTCAATCAGAGTACCCGCATAGTGAACCTCAACGGTATTTTCCGGCGCGGGAATTACACCGGAGCCCGCCGTGAGAATCTTATATTGCAGGCCACTTTCCAGTACTACGACGCCATCCTTTTTTGCATTCTCTGTCAAAAAGGCCTCACCTTCCTGCAARTTAGTTTCAGCAACCAGTTTTACACTCGCTTCCTGCTCCGCCATCATCCTAGCCTGAAAAGCCTCAATCACCGCTTTGACTTCTTCCTCAGACAATTGTGGATCATTGCCTGCTACTGCATCGCTCAAACCCAAAGTCAGAGAGGCGATATCAACCTCAAAAGCCTCACCCTTAATTTGTCCACCGATATTCGTGCCCATGATGTAACTGACTTTTTGTATTTCCGATTCCAGTACCACTGCCGCAGGCACTGTTGCACCGACATTAGACTTAGCAGCTTCTTCACAACCCACTAAAAAAAGTGATGTTGCTAGGGCAATGGGTAAATATTTTATTTTTTTGAGCTTCATCTAAATGTCCTTTGTTTTAATACTTTAACTTTAACGAGAACCTTTCCAGGCTCCTTTTTATGGGCAGATAATACCCGATTAAATACGTAAAACAACACTCTGCCCAGCCCTTACAACTTGCGGCAATAGAGTAAATCCCAAACACCGTGGCCCAAACGCTGCCCACGTTTTTCAAACTTAGTAATCGGGCGATAATCGGGCCGTGGCGAATAAACCCCATCACCGGCCAAATTAGTAAAACCTTCAGCTACCGACATCACCTCGACCATATATTCAGCATAAGGCTGCCAATCGGTGGCCATATGAAACTGACCACCATCAACGAGTTTTGTTCGAATCWWKKCGACAAAMWCCNTRTTRNAYRAKACGRCGTTTRTTGTGTTTCTTTTTATGCCAGGGRTCGGGRAAATAGAGTTGCACCCKRTCCACRCTYCCRTCSGGAATACAGTCATCCAGCACGTCTGTCGCATCGGCAAGMTAAACCCGCAGATTCGTCAAACCCAGTGCGGCAGCGCGATTAACCAGTCGTCCCGCACCGGGTGGATACACTTCAATACCGACAAAGTCTTTATCCGGCTCATCTTGGGCCATGGCCAACAATGAATCGCCCATGCCAAAACCTATCTCTAGCACCACCGGTGCCACGCGGCCAAAGACCCCAGCCCAATCATCAATTGGCCCGGCAAATAAACTCAGGCGAAAGTGGGGCCAATGCTGCTCAAGGGCACGCTGCTGTCCCTCAGTCATGCGACCACTGCGCAAGACATAACTGCGGATAGATTTTTTCTTATACTCGGGGCGGAAATTCTTCACTTCTGTCATCGCTACACTCACCGCCGGAAAAAACTCATCGTCAAGCTAGTCCAACCCAGCAGGAAAAACACCCCGCCCACTGGCACACACATGCCGAGCCAGCTTTTCTGCGTCAATGCGAGGAGATAAAGGCTGCCACTAAAAAATATGATGCCCAATACAAATAGACAAGCTGCAACAACTAACCAATACGAAGCACGAGAGTTCGCTTCACAGGTTGAAGAAAAAAACGCGCAGGCCAATAACGCCACGACATGGAACATTTGGTAACGAGCGGCGGTATGCCACAACTGCATCGACTCCGGGGCAATCAAGGCTTTTAACCCGTGGGCACCGAAAGCACCCAGACCGACGGCCAAAAAGCCGTTGATGGAAACGAGCAGCGGCAAAAAACGGCTGTCGGTATTATTTGAACTCACTGTCTATCACCTGGTTACAACAGAAAAAGATAACACTGGATCTTAGCTACATACCACTGATTTCGGCCTTTGCTTTGCCCCTAAAAAAACCGCGAAATTCGCGGTTTTTTTAGTTTGAACTTACTTTAGTGGGCTTTTTAACTTTGAGGATTCAAGCCTCGAGGAAAGAGCGCACTTTTTTCATGGCGTTTTGCTCGAGCTGGCGAATACGTTCCGCCGACACACCGTAGACATCCGCCAGTTCATGCAAGGTTGCCTTGCCATCACTCAACCAGCGTTGGCGAATAATATCCTGACTGCGTTCATCCAACTCACCCAGCGCGGTGGCCAATCGAGCCTGACTATCACTTTCCCAGTCGGCATCTTCGGCTAACAGGGCGGGGTCAGCCTCACGATCTTCAAGATAAAGAGCGGGTGCCTGATAGGCACTCTCGTCATCGTCATCCGACGAGGCATCGAAGCCAGCATCTCGGGCTGAAAGACGTTTTTCCATCTCACGCACATGTTTGACTTCAACACCCAAATCTTCCGCGATGGCTTTGGCTTCATCATTAGTCAGCCAGGCCAGGCGTTTTTTTGCGCCGCGAAGATTAAAGAACAACTTGCGCTGAGCTTTAGTAGTCGCAACCTTAACAATGCGCCAGTTGCGCAGAACATATTCATGAATTTCAGCTTTGATCCAATGCACGGCAAAGGAGATCAAACGCACACCCCTTTCAGGGTTAAAACGCTTAACCGCTTTCATCAAACCCACATTACCTTCCTGAATAATGTCCGCCAGTGGCAAACCATAACCATTGTAGGAGCGGGCAATATGCACCACGAAGCGCAGGTGAGCCATTACCAATTGACGCGCACTATCGACATCATCCTCAAAATACAGGCGTTCAGCGAGGGCTTTCTCTTCCTCGACGGAGAGAATTGCAATCGTGCTTACACCCTGCATGTAGGCCCCTAGGTTCCCCCCTGGCGCCATCCATTGAATCGATTGAAGACTCGTACTCATAACAACCTCTTAAAATCAGCGACGTAGTTTACCACTCTTGCGTTGGATAACAAAAGGCCGTAAAAGTTCATTTAAGTGCCTGTTTTGCCTAGTGAATCACGGTTCAAGTTGTGCGATATGTCGGCCCACAGCAAACGCCGCCCCTACCAAACCCAGGGCACCACCAAGGGCGATGAGTGCCAGCATGCCATCAAGCCCAATACCCTGTAGGGTAAAGTCACTTTGATACAGCGCCGCCAGACGGGTCACCGTTGCTCCCAGCCAAAATTGGGCAATCAYWACSCCCAGCCAGGCSATMAMKCCGCCRAACACRCCGTACCAMARMCCGGTGTAGAGRAAGGGYCGYCGYACRAAGCCATTRGTRCCMCCSACCARYTTCACCACCAGAATTTCTTCACGGCGATTTTCTATCGCCAGGCGAATCGTATTGCCGACCACCAGTAACACGCCCAACGATAGCGCACCGCCCAACAGCACGGTGATTTGCCGACCAATATCAAGTATCTGCTGCATGCGCTGTAACCATTTCATATCAAGCTGCACTTCGTCGACCAGAGGCTGCTTCGCCAGCGTTTTCACCAGCTGCTCAACCCGTGGCACATCGGCTTCGATGGCAGTAATTGGCACCACTAACAAAACCGGTGGCAGGGGGTTTTCATCGAGCAAGGTTAAAGCCTCACCAAAACCGGCGCTGTCCTGCAAGGCATTGAGGGCCTGGCTGGGAGAAATATAGTGTATTTCAGCAAGCTCATCGTTCGACTCAAGTTGCTCGATCAAGCGCTTAATGGCCTTATCTTTGGCACCCTTTTTCAGAAACAGGGTCATTTGCGCGCTGCTATCCCAGCTGCCACTGAGTTGTTGCAGGCTCGACACTCCAACGTAGAGCATGGCCGGCAGAGCCAGGGCGATTGCGACAACCAACATTGTCATAACACTTTGCAGGGGTTCGCCGACCAGGCGATGAAAACTCTCCGCCGCATTTTTGCGATGGTTGTGAATATACGCTTTCAGCATCGAGATAAGACTGCGACGGCTTTCTACCGCGCCACTGCGACGGGGCTGCTGCGCMGYGGCTGTATCGCTCTTATGCCGGGGCAAGGGATGTCGCCTCCGACAGTCGCCCGTGATCCAGGGTAAGCACTCTTTCATCCATAGTCGAAATCAGCGCAATGTCGTGAGTCGCCACCAGTACGCTGACACCGACATTCCTGAAGTCTTCAAACAGTTTCATTATTTCAGTAGAGAGTTCGGGATCGAGATTGCCCGTTGGCTCATCGGCGAGCAGGATGCGCGGGGTGTGCACCACCGCCCGGGCGATGCCGATGCGCTGTTGCTCACCRCCGGATAGTTGCACGGGGTTGAGTTTTTCTTTGCTGAGCAGGCCCACTTTGTCGAGGGCGGCACGCACACGGCGCTCTATGTCGCGGTGCTGCGCGCCAGAAACCTGCATCGGCAGGGCCACATTGTCGAAGACACTGCGATCAAACAATAGCTGGTGGTTTTGGAAAACCACGCCAACACGCCGTCGATAGTAGGGTATCTGGCTTTTGTGTAGACGACTAAGATTTTTGCCATTGACCAACAGCTGACCGCCGGAGGGTCGCTCCATCAGCATAATCAGTTTTAACAGGGTGCTTTTACCGGCGCCGGAGTGGCCGGTAAGAAAGGCCATTTCCCCCGCGTCCAATGTAAAACTCGCCTGACTCAGCGCCTCGTGGCCATCCGGATAGCGCTTGCTGACATTATCAAATTCGATCATAGGCCATCGTCGACTTCCGACAATACGGCTTTAACGTAATCCTCGGCRCGAAACACTTGYAGRTCATCAACACCTTCACCCAGACCAACGTAGCGCAGGGGTACTTTAAAACGYCGRCTCAGAGCAAARGCAACRCCRCCYTTRGCSGTRCCATCRAGCTTSGTCARSGCCAGGCCAGTAATRCCCACSGCCTGATTAAACTCGTGCATTTGGTTGAGGGCATTTTGACCGGTGCCCGCATCCAGCACTAGCAGCACTTCGTGGGGAGCGGCTTCATCCAGCTTGGCCATGACCCGCTTGACCTTCTCCAGCTCTTCCATCAAGTTGGATTTGGTATGTAAACGGCCCGCCGTGTCGGCAATCAATACGTCGATATTTTTGGCTTTGGCCGATTCGACAGCATCGTAAATGACCGAGGCACTATCTGCCCCCGTGTGCTGGGCAACAACCTGCACATTGTTGCGCTCGCCCCAAACCTGCAACTGCTCGACCGCCGCTGCGCGAAAGGTGTCGCCAGCTGCAAGCATCACCGAGTGACCCTCTTTTTGAAAGCGCTGGGCGAGTTTGCCAATGGTTGTGGTCTTACCCACACCGTTGACACCTACCACCAGTAACACAAAGGGTTGTTTACCGGAGACATCCAGAGCCTGCTCGCAGGGGCTAATAATATCGAGCAACACTCGGTGTAGCTCTGCTTTGAGGGTATCACTATCATTCAGCTCGCCACGCTTCACTCGATCCGTTAGCTCACTAATAATCTCGGTAGTGACATCGACACCGACATCGGCCATCAGCAGTAGAGTTTCAAGCTCTTCAAGTAGCTCGTCGCTGATTTCTTTATAACCCAGAAAAAAGGCACCCAGGCCAGCGCTTGTGCGTGACAAAGCACGGCTAAAACGATTGGGGCGTTTCTTTTCCCCCGTTTGTTTCCCGGATTCGGTGTCTTCCGGTTTTGTCGAGGGGTTTCCCGGTATTTCACTCTGAGACTCAGCTTTGGTTTTTTCAGGCTCGGGCTGGTCTGGCGCACTCAACATAGGTGTTGCAATGGGGGGCGAAGCAGTAGCCAGTGCTTCGGCTGGAGCTTCAGGCTCAGAAGGTGTTGCAGACGCGACCTCGGCCGCAGAGGCCACACCATCGGGGCTTGCCACTTGCTCAAGTAACTCAGGGTTATTAAGCGACTCGTGTCGCGAGTCAGATGGCTGTTTAATCGGCTTTAATGCCTGTGTATCCTGACCCTCTGTAGGTGCTAACAGGGCCGGCTCATCAGCCTTGTTTTTACGGCGCCATCGAGAAAACAAACCCTTTTTTTCAGCTTTTGGCGGTGGCTCTTGTTCAGAGGACATTGCGAATTTTTCCGGTACTACGACAAGCTGTGTATCCTATCATTTTTACCTTCAATCAGGAGCGGCCAATTGCCACGCAAAGCCACGAATAAACGAACTGGCGGCCAGGTTCGTATCATCGCCGGGCAATACAGGGGACGACGCATCAGCTTTCCCGGTATTGCGGGCCTGCGCCCCACCGGCGACCGTCTGCGGGAAACATTGTTTAACTGGTTAGCGGCTGATTTAAGAGGCGCCCGCTGTCTCGACCTTTTTGCCGGCTCTGGCGCACTGGGGCTGGAAGCAGCATCGCGTGGCGCAGGCGAGGTTATTTTGCTCGAATTAAACAATGCTGCCGCTCGCGCTCTGGGCGATAACATTAAATTAYTCGATTTACAGTCCGCCCAGGTATTGAACGCTGACGCACTCAGCTGGTTGCAGCAAAATGCGAATAACATTGCTCCCTTCGATATTATTTTTCTCGACCCACCCTTCGACTCCGCATTACTCGCCAGTGCCGTTGCTACTCTGGCCCAACAAACGAGCCTGCTAGCGGAAGACGCGATGATTTATATCGAAGCACCCGCGCGTCAGGTACTGGATTTTATGCCTGCACACTGGCAACTGCACCGCCATAAAACGGCGGGGGATGTCACTTGCCAGCTTTATCGTGTTCGCCCAAGCCACCTATCCAATTAGCGGACTCTGCCCGTCAGCCCAGCTAATTGAGCTAGATCAACAAATTGTTTACCATGCGCGCTCCGCGTTGGAGCGCTTATTATGAAAACAATCGTCTACCCTGGCACATTCGATCCGATTACCAATGGTCATGTCGACCTGATTGAGCGAGCCTGTAAGCTTTTTGACCACGTCATTGTCGGCATTGCCCGCAGTGAAAAGAAGAAGCCCCTGTTCACACTGGATGAACGCGGTGATCTTGCCAGAGAGGCCTTGTCTCATCTAAACAATGTTGAAATTAAAGGCTTTGACTATTTGTTGGTCAACTTTCTCAAAGACTGTGAAGGCGATGCGGTACTGCGGGGGCTGCGTGCCGTTTCCGATTTTGAATATGAGTTTCAGCTGGCCAATATGAATCGCGCCCTGTCGCCCGCGGCTGAAAGCATCTTTATGACACCCTCGGAACAGCACTCTTATATTTCTTCCAGCCTGGTCAGAGAGATTGCCGCTTTAACGGGTGATATTTCTCCCTTTGTACCGCCCAATGTAGCAACAGCACTGAGCAAAAAGTTTAACTAAAGCTGTCAGTGCTCTAGCGCTGGCAGTGGGGGCAATACACCGTGCTGCGTTGCCCAAGGCGCACTTCCTTCAAGGTCGTCAAGCATTCAACACACGCCTGCCCACCACGGCCATACACCTGTAATTCCTGCTTAAAATAACCCGGCTTGCCGTCACCACCGACGAAGTCGCGCAGTGTTGTGCCGCCCTGTTCGATCGCTGCAGCAAGGACTTCCCGCACGACCTCTGATAAACGAGCGTAACGATTCGCGGAAATACGATTCGCCTTGCGCAGGGGGTGTATACCACTGCGAAACAGCGCTTCATTGGCGTAGATATTACCCACACCGACAACGACTTTGCTGTCCATCAAAAAGCTTTTCACCGCCAGGCTTTTGCGCCGCGAGCACTGATAAAGGTGGTCGTCATCGAAAAGATCACTCAGTGGCTCCGGGCCAAGATTGGCGAGTAGAGAGTGCTCAAGGGGCTCGCCCTCGATCCAGAGTATGCAACCAAAGCGACGCGGGTCGTTGTAGCGCAGTATCCAGCCGCTCTCGAGGACCAGATCAACGTGGTCGTGCTTACCCGCAACTGTGCCTTGAGCGGCAAGGCTTAAACTACCCGACATGCCGAGGTGTATCATCACGTGGCCGTGGGGGAATTTCAGCAGCAAGTATTTACCGCGCCGCGTCACCTCTTCAACTGTCTTACCCACCAGCAAGGTGGGCAGGTCTTCGGGTATTGGCCAGCGCAGCGTAGGGCGGCGCACCACAACCTTCTGCATCTTCTGTTTCAGCAAATGCGGGCGAATGCCCCGCAAGGTGGTTTCTACTTCAGGCAGTTCGGGCATGGCTATCGAGCCTCAAGTCATTCTTTATGGTGTCAGYATTTAACAGGCAATAAAAAGCCCGGCAATACCGGGCTTTTTCAACTCACCAAAAGTGAAAATCAGCTTATTTGATTTTCGCTTCTTTATAGGCAACGTGCTGGCGAACAACGGGATCAAATTTTTTGATCTCCATCTTCTCAGGCATGGTGCGCTTGTTCTTGGTGGTCGTGTAGTAGTGACCAGTGCCAGCACTGGAGACTAACTTGATTATATCTCTGTTTGACTTAGCCATCTTGTTTCTCCTTAGACCTTGCCGCCATCGGCGCGAATGTTAGCAATAACCTGCTCTACGCCGAGCTTATCGATAATGCGCATACCTTTGCTTGAAACACGCAATTTGATAAAGCGCTTTTCTGTTTCCATCCAAAAGCGATGGGTATGAAGATTGGGCTCAAACCGGCGGCGAGTCCTGTTTTTTGCATGGGAAACATTGTTCCCGCTCATGGGACGCTTGCCGGTGACCTGACACACTCTGGACATCTTGTTGCCTCTATCTAATCTGAATAAACTGTTAATTTCTGGGGTCGTGACGACCAGCCCTACTACTCAATCGTTGCTTGTCTCAGACAAGCGGGAACAGTATGCCGGTGAAAAGAGCCGTGCTTTATACCAGAGCAAGCATTACGAATCAAATTAAATTTGTTTTTAGTCGTTCTTTTCGAGTGTCTATAACAGGCCTCGCTCAGCCAGAGAGACCTCCTCGCCGCGGCCAACGACGATATGATCGAGTACCCGAATATCAACCAATGCCAGAGCCTCCTTCAGCTGCCGAGTAATTTGCTCATCCGCACCACTGGGCTCCGCTATACCAGAGGGATGGTTGTGCGAAAAAATAACCGCCCCCGCATTGTGCTGCAAGGCCCTCTTCACCACCTCCCGGGGATAGACGCTGGCGCCATCAATAGTGCCCTGAAATAACTCTTCTGTGGCTATTAAGCGATGAYGAGTATCGAGAAAGAGGCAGAGAAAAACCTCGCGCTGATAACCCTGAAAATGTGTGCGCACATATTGCCTGACTGTTTCTGGATTCGTAAACACCTGCTCTCTACTCAGCTGCTCTCCCAAATGTCGCCTGGCCAGCTCTAGCACCGACTGCAGTTGGGCATATTTAGCCGGGCCTAAACCTTTTACTGCACAGAAAGCCTTAAGGTCGGCATTCAGCAATGCGGAAATACTACCGAACTGAATCAACARCTCTCTCGCCAGGCCAACTGCCGACAAACCGGCAATGCCCGTACGCAGAAATATCGCCAACAACTCGGCATCTGAAAGTGCTCGCGGCCCCTGATTTATTAACTTCTCCCGAGGGCGCTCTCCCTCCGGCCAATTTTTGATCGTCATCGCAAACCTTCCATGATTTCTACGAAATTCCTTTAGCAAGTGTTATCTTAGCGCCAATTCTGAGTTTTAAAAGGGGCCGCATGGGTTCTCTAAGCAACAAAAGGGTAATACTCGGTGTCACCGGGGGCATAGCCGCCTATAAAAGTGCCGAGTTAATCCGCTGCCTACAAGGCGAGGGTGCTGAGGTTCGCGTCGTGATGACCCCGGCTGCAACAGAGTTCATCACCCCCCTGACCCTGCAGGCACTATCGGGAAACCCCGTTAATCTCGAGCTACTCGATACGGCCGCCGAAGCAGCCATGGGGCATATTGAACTTGCCCGTTGGGCCGACCTCATTCTGATTGCCCCGGCCAGCGCCGATTTTATTGCCCGGCTATGCCATGGCGAGGGCAATGATTTGCTCAGTACTGTCTGCCTTGCCAGTCACAGCCCCATCGCCATTGCGCCTGCAATGAACAAACATATGTGGGAAAACAGCGCCACGCAAAGCAACCTRCAACAACTACGTGCGCAGACGGTGCATATTTTTGGCCCCGCTGTCGGCTACCAGGCTTGCGGCGATGTGGGTGAAGGCCGAATGGAAGATCCCACAGCACTGTGCACAATGGCCAGCACCTTGTTTGCCACGGGCTTATTGAACGGTAAAAAAGTTGTCATCACCGCCGGGCCAACCCGTGAAGCTTTAGACCCTGTACGCTATATTTCTAACCACAGTTCCGGCAAAATGGGTTATGCCCTGGCTCAAGCGGCCATGGAGGCAGGCGCGACAACTGTGCTCATCAGCGGGCCAGTACAAATCGCGCCACCAGAGCGTGTCAAAACTATCGCTGTCGAATCAGCGGAAAACATGCTTGCCGCCGCCTTAGACGAGATTGATGGCGCTGATATTTTTATTGCTGCCGCTGCTGTCGCAGACTATAGACCCGCCAGCGTAGCCGAACAAAAAATTAAAAAAACTGATGCAGACATGTTTATACAGTTAGTTAAAAACCCTGATATTGTCGCCACAATCGCGGCCCACCCCAAACGGCCATTGACTATCGGCTTTGCGGCAGAAACTGAAAACCTCGAGTATTATGCAAAACAAAAATTACAAAAAAAGAAGCTCGACCTGGTCATCGCCAACGATGTTTCTGATTCAACGATTGGCTTTAACAGCGATGACAATCGCGTATTGCTCGTCGAGCCGGGCGGCAGTAAAAAACTGCCAACAATGAATAAAAGCCTGTTAGCAACGCGGCTTATTGAACATATCGCCTCTTTATCGAAAACCTCTCAGCCTTGAACAAAATGGCTATTTTTATCACACAAGGGTGATTATGAAGCTACCAACAGATTTCAACTCTGCCATAAAAACACCTCTCGTAGTTGCCGGCTCTGTGTTGATTATGATTTATACCGTTTTTTTAACCCAGCTCTTTTATGGCAAGCTCGTCATCGAACCCTGGCACGAGGAAATYACACAGAAAGCAGAATTTTTAGCTCAAGATCAGGCTTTAGCAATCGCAAACTACTTCGAAGCACTGGATGAAAAGCTTAATCGCATTGCCAAAGATCAAACATTAATCAATCTATTAAAATCAGAAAATGTCGCACAAATAAAAGAATACAAAAACTTCCTGCGCCATCAATTACCCGAAATGGCTGAAATCAAATTAGTTTCTGTCAATAGCCCTTACTTCGAAGAAACACAGAACTTTGTCGGTATCACTCTCGCCAAAAACTCCATTGCCGGCAAACAACTTGAACCAACAGCGGTTAAACTCCATGACTGGCTGATAGTCAATGCCACTCCTGTCTCTGATGACGACAAAGTCGTTGGCAGTTTAATCGTCAACCTTTCAGTACATAATCTTCACGCTGTACTTAGTAAAGCAGACCCCACTCTGGGCCAAACAGAACTGCTTCAACTTACCCATGGTTTTGCTCCCCAGGCTATTGTCTCCAGTGGCGGTTCAAATACGCCCTTTCAAGCAACCATTCCTGTCAAAGGCCGAGCTGACTGGCAACTGCGTTTTTCAGTGTCATCCAAGCTGATTAATACGGTTGGAAAACCTGTTCTTTATTTTATCCTCTGCTTTTTGGCATTGCTGTTAATCGGGCTATTACTATCGGTTCTCTTAATTCGCTACCAGTTAACTCGCATCAGGCAWGCATCAACTCTCGATGCAACAGACCTAACGCCCGCTGAACTGAATCAATTAATCCAAGAAAAACTCACCCAAAAAAGAACCGGACCTAAAAGCCCTGATCCGGAGGTACCAGCGGCTGTAGAGGAAGATAATTCTACTACCGAAGTATTCAGGCAATATGACATCAGGGGCAAAGCAAACAGCCAAATTACTAAAAATTTCGCTGAGCGACTAGGTAAAGCTATCGGTTCCGACATGGTGAACAGCGGGCAGCAAAATTTGCTTGTTGGTGCCGACGGTAGAATATCTAGCCCTGGCTTGAAAGCCGCTTTCATTGAGGGCGTACTCTCTACAGGCTGCGATATCATTAATATTGGCCTTGTGCCAACGCCTTTACTTAACTTTGCGCTGGCAACAATGGATACCGTGGAATCTGGTGTCATCGTAACAGCTAGCCATAACCCCGCAGCAGATAATGGCTTTAAAATTTATTATAACCAACAAGTTATTTCCGGCGCCGAACTTCTCAGTCTAAAAACAGCTATGGATGCTGGTATATGGMAAAGTGGGCAAGGCCAGGAAAAACAGCTCGATATCCGTAATCAATATACTGAAGCCGTACTAGGAAATATTAATCCCGCCTCAAAACAACTTCGCGTAGTAATCGATTGCACCAATGGTGCAACGGGGCCTATAGCACCAGCCCTTTTTGAAGCACTGGGTTGTGAGATCATTCCCCTTTATTGTGACATTGATGGCGCCTTCCCTAATCATCCACCAGATCCTTCTGACCCCGAAAATCTTATAGATCTCATCACCATCGTCAAGCACGAAAGAGCCGACCTTGGACTTGCTTTTGACGGCGACGGCGATCGGCTAACCGCAGTCACTGCAGAGGGCAATATCGTTTGGGCCGACGAATTATTAATGATTTTTGCTCGCGATATTATTGGTAGCTACCCGGAAACTGATATTGTATTTGATGTTAAATCAACCCGTCGACTTAATAATTTGATTAGTAATTATGGCGGGAATCCGGTCATGTGGAAAACGGGACACTCCCATATTCGCCAAAAAATTTCTGAAACCGGCGCCCCCCTCGGTGGTGAATTTAGCGGCCATATTTTCTTCAATGACCGCTGGTATGGCTTTGATGATGGCCTCTACGCTGCTGCACGTTTAATCGAAATCATTAATCAAAGAGAGCAAAGCCTCGAGCAAATAACCCAAGCGTTTGAAACCACCGTATCCACCCCCGAATTACGCGTTGCCGTTCCAGAAAATGATAAATTTTCCCTTGTGAAAAAATTTACAGAAGRTGTTTTCCCCGAGGCCAAGCGTATTACCATTGACGGCTTACGCTTGGAATACCCCGAAGGCTGGGCATTAATTCGTGCATCTAACACTTCTGCTCATTTGACGTTCCGGTTTGAGGCCGATAATCAACAAGTACTATCCAGATTGCAGCACCAGATCAAACAAAAATTAGTTTTTCTATTACCTGATACAAAACTGCCCTTTTAACAAACGGCTCTTCCGCTAACAAAGGACTTTGGAGTTTTCTGGCACTATGTCTCTATCTCGTGATAATGCGTTGCAAACAGCAAATATTCTTACCGAAGCATTACCTTATATTCAAAAATTCACCGGCCGCACCCTGGTCATTAAATTTGGCGGTAACGCCATGATTGATGACCAGCTAAAACAAAGCTTTGCCCGCGACATCGTGCTAATGAAACTCGTCGGCATCAATCCTGTTATCGTCCACGGTGGCGGGCCACAAATTGGTGAATTACTCGAAAAACTCAATATCGAATCTACTTTTATCGATGGCATGCGAGTCACTGACGACAGGACAATGGATGTCGTTGAAATGGTTCTCGGTGGTGCAGTTAATAAAGAAATTGTTAGCCTGATTAATCATGCTGGTGGTAAAGCCATTGGCATTACCGGCAAAGACGGCCAACTAATTACCGCAAAGAAAATGCTCGTGACACGAAACAATCCAGAAATGGAAGCACCGGAGATTATCGATATTGGTCAGGTCGGTGAAGTTAAACATATCAATACATCCATTATCGATATGCTAACAGGCGGGGATTTTATTCCTGTTATCGCACCAATTGGTGTTGATGAGGAAGGCAACTCTTACAATATCAATGCCGATCTTGTCGCCGGAAAAATTGCCGAAGTCCTGCAAGCCGAAAAATTATTATTACTAACCAATATCTCTGGCTTACAAGACAAAGAAGGCACTGTACTGACGGGGCTTTCCACTGAACAAGTTGATGAGCTCATCGCCGATGGCACCATAAGTGGTGGCATGCTCCCCAAGATACGCTGCGCCCTGGATGCGGTAAAAGCGAATGTTCGCAGCGCCCATATTATTGACGGCCGTGTCAGTCATGCCGTATTACTGGAGATATTTACAGATGAAGGGGTCGGCACACTGATTACTAATCAGGGCAACTAACAAAATCATTGCCTATCATATATTGCTAACTTAAATAGAGACCTTATCGAGACAATGACAGCGCCTCCGTCTTCAAAAAAACCTGTTCCATCACGCCGTGAATCCATCCTTCAGGCATTGGCCGAAATGCTTGAAGAATCACCCCATAAAAAAATCACAACAGCCGCACTGGCAAAAAAAGTAGGGGTTTCCGAGGCTGCGCTATATCGACACTTTCCCAGTAAAGCCCGAATTTATGAAAGTCTGATCGATTTTATTGAAAACACTCTTTTTAGCCGTATTAATACTATCGTCAAAGATGCGCCCAGTACTCAGGAGCGCTGTCGAATGATTATCACCTTATTATTAAGCTTCTCAGAAAAAAATCCGGGGCTATCCCGCATCCTTACCGGCGATGCTTTAACCGGTGAAACTGAACGCCTACATACTAGAGTCAACCAGCTTTTTGCACGGATAGAATCTCAAATTAAACAGGTATTAAGGGAAGGGGAGCTTAGAGAAAACTGCCGAACCAGCCTGCCTGCCTCAGCGGCTGCCGAACTATTACTCGTTATTGCAGAAGGGAAAATTCGACAATTTGTACGCACTAATTTCACGTGCCTGCCGACAACTCACTGGCAAGAGCAATGGCTGGCGATCGACAAGGCCATCTATCAGGCCCCAATCTAATCTTATAGCTCTCGACCTCAGCTTAAAGGAAGCCTCTGATTAATTTTTGAGCTCGCATCTTACGCCCAAAGTCCACAGTTACAGGTCTGATCAATCAGAGGCTTTTAAGCTTTTAGTTGATGGTACCTCTCAATATACCCCTGATAACGGCCTTCCGTTTTGAGATATTCACTTCGTTTTATCTCTAATAAAACATTAGATTTTTTCACCTCGGCCTCTAACTCTCGCAATGTATCTCTTACATTACCGGGTACTGACTTACCACCACGCTGGTAGTTTGCAGCTCTCTGCTGTTCAAAGGCAATTCGCTTATGGCTATTCTTAATATTGGTTTTTATTCCCTTTACCTCTCTATCGAGCTGGCCAAGCTTACGTGCCATCGCCGACGATATTTCCGCTACAGAGCTATAGCTAACAAGAATAAAGCGGTCTTCCTTTTCCTGGGCAGCCAGAGCCCTTTTGCGCAAGGCCTTCTCAACAGCATTCTGGGGGACTGTGGGTTCAACCGTACCCAATAACTGCCCGCTAATACTAAGAATATCGTAACCCTGGGTAACGTAACGCGGGGGTATTTTGTCATCAATAACAACAATACCCTCCTCACTAATATAGCGATAAAGTTTTGCGCTTACGGCGCCATAACTAAGACTGGCGCAGCTCAGCATCAGTAAAACCAGGCAAGATGCCCTAAAGGTTTTCATAATTTTCTCCAAACCGACTTCAATTTAAAGGCAGTATTTTTGTTGATAGCTCGTTATTGCTTCCGCTATCACCTCGTTTGAGGATTGCTCTTTAACATAAGTCATAATATGGGCGATATCTATGATGCACTTCACGTCCAGGGAGAACTCCTGCTCGAGGGCCTGTATCGCCGACAAACCGTCATCGCGCTTTTCTTTTCTATCCAGCCCAACCAACACACTAGACACTTCTGCCCCAGCAGTGTCGATCATAGTAAGCACTTCGCGAATCGCAGTACCAGCGGTAATCACATCATCAACAATCAGTACGCGCCCCCTCAGAGGTGCGCCTACTAAATTGCCACCCTCCCCGTGGGTTTTAGCCTCTTTGCGATTGAAGCAATAGGGCACATCGCGGCCGTAGAGCTCAGACAGCGCAACAGCGGTCGTCGCAACCAGAGGAATACCTTTATAGGCCGGGCCAAAAATAATGTCGAAATCAAGGCCGCTATCGACGATGGCCTGGGCATAACAACGGCCCAGGACTGCCAGAGCTCGACCCGTATTGAAATTCCCTGCATTAAAAAAATAGGGACTTACTCGCCCCGACTTCAATTTGAACTCGCCAAATTGCAGTACCTGGCGCTCAAGCGCCAGATCAATAAACTCTCGTTGATAGTTTTTCATCTACTCAATTCAATTGAATGTATTTAACTGAGAACTCCAGTGGAGATCACACGGCAGTAAGAAATTAGACTTAACATTTTCCCCTGTTTAGCCGCTTAAGGTATCATAGATCATTAAAAATAGAAGGTAGGAATATGCGTTTAATAAGTGCATGCATTGACGGCATCCATCAAGCTACCGAGAGAGGTCTATTCGACTGGCTAAAGGAGCAAGATGCAGAGATTATCTGCCTGCAAGACTTACGCGCTCAAGCACCAGAGCTTGAAGATAGCCCCGCGTTTCAGCTCGACGGCTATTTCAGTTACTTCTTTGACTCACCCACCCCGCAAACCAATGGTGTCGCCATTTACACCCGCCAGGCACCCAAGGCAATAATGTTCGGTTTCGGCCTCACCACGGGCGAGGACATGGACGGGCGCTACCTGCAGGCCGACTTTGAGCACACCAGTGTCGCCTGCCTACTTGCCCCCCAAGGTGGTGAAGGCGCCTCCACACGAGAAATGAAAAGCCGGTTTTTTACCGGGCTACAAAACCAGATGCTTAAAATTACCCGCAAACGCAGAAATTATATTTTCTGTGGTAACTGGCAAATGGCCCACCGTGAAATCGATGTGCAAAACGCAGAGAGCCATAGCGACGAATCAGGCTTTTTAGCCGAAGAGCGCCAATGGCTCAACCAGCTCTACAACGAAATTGGTTATGCTGATGCTTTTCGTATTTCCAACTCAGACAATGATGAGTTCAGCTGGTGGCCATCAGGGGAGATGGGCAGCGGCGACGCATGGCGCACCGATACCCAGATTATTTCCAAAGCCCTCGTCAACCAGGTCGAATACGCCGTACTCTACAAAGCCAAGGTGTTCTCTAGCCACACCCCGGTAATTGTCGACTACGATCTACACGAGCTGTAAGCGAACAACTCAACTCTGCGCCAATGCCATGCGCTGAACTTTAACGAGATCAGCAATACCACGCTTGGCCAGCTCCAACATTGCGTTAAGCTCATCCTGGTTAAACGGCGCCGCTTCTGCCGTGCCCTGCACCTCGATAAAGCCACCATCGCTGTTCATCACCACATTCATATCGGTTTCAGCCTGAGAATCTTCGGCATAATCCAGATCCAGTACCGGCATTCCTTTATAGATGCCCACAGAAACTGACGCKACAAAACTCTGCAAAGGACTTTTGGTGATGCGCTTTTTACTCAGTAGATACTCAACCGCATCGGCCAGTGCCACATAGGCGCCTGTTATCGACGCCGTGCGCGTGCCGCCATCAGCCTGAATAACATCACAGTCAATATTGATGGTATTTTCACCGAGGACACTCATATCTACCGCTGCGCGTAATGAACGACCGATCAAGCGCTGGATTTCCTGGGTTCGGCCACTCTGCTTACCTCGAGCTGCTTCCCTGTCCATGCGTGAATTGGTTGAGCGCGGCAACATACCGTATTCCGCCGTGACCCAGCCCTGGCCCTTGCCACGCAGAAAACGCGGCACGCCGGGAGTAACGCTGGCGGTACAAATGACTTTGGTATCACCAAATGCCACCAGCACCGAGCCCTCGGCATGGCGAGTAAAGTTGCGGGTGATTTTAACGCTGCGAAGTTGTTCGGGACGACGTCCACTGGGGCGCGACATAGGATGATCCTTGTTAATACGAATGTTAAAGCGAGCAACAAATACTGGTCATGCTCAGGAGCCGCTATTGTAGCGAAATTAGTCCCTTGAGTTGCCACCTGTGTTTGCTAACATGGGCGCTGACCGCAACATCGAGCCCGAGCAAGCATGCCAAGAAGTATGACCGCCTTTGCCAGCGCCAGTGCCAAATACCCCTGGGGTACACTGACCTGGGAGTTGCGCTCCATTAACCACCGTTTCCTCGAAGCCACCTTTCGCCTACCAGAAACTCTGCGCCATCTCGAAATTACTTATCGTGAAAAACTGCGTCGGTTTGCTCAGCGCGGAAAAATCGACTGCGCCCTGCGCATTGAACTTGCCCAGGGCCACGCTTGCGGCATTAACCTCGATATCGCGCGCCAATACCTTGATGCCTGTAAAGAAATTCAACAATTAATGCAGGATTCGTCAGCGCCTCTATCACCAATCGACGTACTGCAAGTACCCGGCGTGTTGCAGGAAGACCAGGTCGACGCCCAGACTCTACAGATGGCAACGCTAGACGTTTACGCGGAGGCTCTAAACAAGCTGGTCGATGCTCGCAGCCGTGAGGGCGACCGTCTCGCCACATTTATCAGCGAACGGCTAGAAAAAATTAAACTCGAGGTCACCCATGCCCGCACTGTATTGCCCCAGCTCATGACGCAGCAGCAACAAAAGCTACGAGGCAAACTAGAGCAAGTCACCGCCCAGCTCGATGAAGAAAGGCTCGAACAGGAACTGGTTTATCTCGCCAACAAAAGCGACGCCGGCGAGGAACTAGATAGACTAGAAACGCATATTGAAGAGTTCTATCGCGCCCTCAACAGTACATCGCCCGTCGGCAGGCGGCTCGACTTCCTGCTACAGGAATTAAATCGTGAGGCAAACACCCTCTCGTCAAAATCCCAAGCAGCGACCACCACCCACTCCGCCGTTGAATTAAAAGTACTGATCGAACAAATTCGCGAACAAGTGCAAAACCTCGAATAGCAGGAGAGACACCCCAACATGACCCAGCGCGGCACCCTCTACACCATTTCAGCACCTTCCGGAGCGGGCAAAACCAGCCTCGTCGCCGCCCTGCTTGAGAAACGAGCTGACCTTCAGGTATCCATCTCTCACACCACCCGGCCCAAGCGTCCGGGTGAAAGCGATGGCGTGAACTACCACTTCATTAGCAAACAGCAGTTTCAGGCAATGCTTGACCAACAAGCCTTTATCGAGCACGCCGAAGTATTTGACAACCACTACGGCACCTCTCGGCAGTGGGTTGACGACACATTGGCCAGCGGCTGCGATGTAATCCTCGAAATCGACTGGCAGGGCGCGGCTCAAATTCACCAGCAGCTACCCGACACCGTCAGCATTTTTGTTCTGCCCCCGGGGAGGGACACTTTGCTCGAACGACTCACCCAACGCGGTCAGGACGGGCCAGAAGTAATTGCCCAGCGCATCGCCGAGGCACAGGCCGAGATGTCTCACTTCGCTGCTGCCGACTACCTGATCATCAATGATGTTTTTACCACCGCCCTCGAAGAGCTAGCGCTGATTATCAGCAGCGGAAAATTACTGCTCAAAAAGCAGCAGCGCCAACACCAGGGCCTGATAAAAGAATTGCTGTTATAAAYTAACTTTTTTCACTATAATATCTGGTCGAGTAGAAATTTAATCGCGTTATAAATAAGGTAAAGTTTTAATGGCTAGAATCACCGTTGAAGATTGTCTGGATCACGTTAAAAACCGTTTTGAGCTGGTTCTCGTTGGCTCCAAACGCGCTCGCCAATTAGCCATTGGCGGCAAAGAAGCTATGGTTCCCTGGGAAAATGACAAACCCACTATCGTCGCTCTACGTGAAATTGAAGACGGCCTGATTGATGCCAGCATCCTTGAGGAAAAAGAAGAGAGCCACGAAATTCTCTCACTGGATATGCTGACTGCCAACCTCAACGCCGATGAGAATACAGCTCCACCCATCATCGAAGAGTAAGTCATCACCCGGAGGAAAGACTTGCAAGCGCTCGATCTTCTCAACGACAAGCTTTCCTCCTACCTCGAACCTGCCGAAGTCAAAAAGGTTCTGCGCGCTCACAAGTTTGCCGAGCGCAGTCACGAAGGGCAATTTCGACAAAGTGGTGACCCCTATATCGTCCACCCCATCGCCGTCGCCTCCATTCTTGCCGACATGCACATGGACCACGAAAGCTTAATGGCAGCGTTGCTGCATGACGTTATCGAGGACACCAATGCAACCAAAACCCAGCTTAGCTGGCGCTTTGGTAAAACTGTTTCAGAGCTGGTTGACGGCGTTAGCAAGTTAACCGAAATTGAATTTGCTTCCAAAGCAGAGCAACAAGCCGAAAACTTTCAGAAAATGGCCCTGGCCATGGCCCGGGATATTCGCGTCATCCTCGTAAAGCTTGCTGACCGGCTACACAATATGCGCACGCTCGGTGTTCTCAAGCCCGAAAAACGCCGGCGCATCGCCCGTGAAACGCTGGAAATCTATGCCCCCCTGGCACAGCGACTGGGCATGAATGATATTCGTATTGAATTTGAAGACCTCGGCTTTGCCGCGCTTTACCCTCTGCGCTACAAAAACATTGCACTAGCGCTGAACAAAACTCGCGGCCACCGCAATGAGCTGGTTGCCGATATTAAAGAAGCTATCGAACAGCAGCTCAGTCTCGCCGGTATTAAAGCTTCTGTTAGCGGTCGGGAAAAACATCTCTGGAGCATTTACCAGAAGATGAAAACCAAACAACGCTCCTTCAAAAACATTACCGATGTTTTTGCCTTTCGGGTCGTCGTCAACAATGTTGATGACTGTTACCGCACCCTGGGCATATTGCACAATTTCTACAAACCCATACCCGGCGAATTCAAAGACTACATCGCCATTCCCAAATCTAATGGCTACCAGTCGCTGCACACCGTTTTAGTTGGGCTTGACGGAATCCCCATCGAAGTACAGACCCGCACCACTGAAATGGATGACCTCGGCAATTACGGCATAGCTTCTCATTGGCTCTACAAGTCCGGTATCGAAAGTGCTCAAGGCAATGAACGACGCGCTAATCGCTGGCTCGAAGGCCTGCTCGAAATACAACAGCAAGCGGGTAATTCTCTTGAGTTTATCGAGCATGTTAAAACAGATTTATTTCCCGACGAAGTCTATGTCTTTTCCCCCCAGGGCGAAATTATTGAACTACCCTCTGGGGCAACTGCCGTCGACTTCGCCTTTGCCGTACATACGCAAATCGGCAATACCTGTGTCGCCTGTGAAATTAATGGCACACTCAGCCCGTTGTCAGAAGTTCTACAAAGCGGCCAACGTATTCACGTCATCACCGCGCCCGGTGCTCAGCCAAACCCCTCGTGGCTGAATTTTGTCCTTACAGCAAAAGCTCGCAGCGCCATTCGCCATTTTTTGAAAACACAACAACATGATGAGTCCGTTGACCTGGGAAAACGCCTTCTCGACCGGGCACTAAATAGCTTTGGCTCCTCTTATCACGACATTAAAAAATCACAAATCAAACACCTACTAAAAGAAACCGACGCCGATACCTTCGAGTCCGTATTACAACAAATCGGCCTCGGCAACAGCGTCGCCTATGCCGTCGCCAATGTGTTAATACCTGAAAATAAGCGCAAAGCTGTATCACCAAAACTCGATTCGCCTATTTTGGTCGATAATGCCGATGGCCTGATCACCAGCTTTGCGCGCTGCTGCCACCCTATACCTGGAGATCTTATTCTCGGCCATATCAGCCCCGGCCGAGGCTTGGTAGTGCACCGCGACTCCTGTAAAAACCTCAATGATGTTCGGTCAAATGCAGAAAAATGGATGCCACTGAGCTGGTCACCCTCGGTCAAAGGAGAGTTCCCTGTCGAATTAAAACTGGAGGTCTACTCGGATCGCGGCATAGTTGCCACCTTGGCTGCACGCATTACCGAGCAGGATGCGACCATTGACCAAATTAATATCAAAGAGCAAGACACCCATTCCAGCATGATTAATTTAATTATCAGTGTAAAAAATCGTATCCACCTGGCCAATATTATGCGCAGGATTCGTGGTCTAAAATCCGTGCAGGCTGTGTATCGTATAAAAAATTAAACTCGACCAACTCAATAAATAATCTCGAGAATAGCACCATGCCCAATAAAGCCGTAATCCACACCGACAACGCCCCCCAGGCGATTGGCACCTATTCACAAGCGATTAAAGTCGATAATACCGTTTACCTCTCCGGGCAAATTCCTCTAGTAGCGGCGACCATGGCGATGATCTCCGACGAAATCGGTGAACAAATTCAACAAGTTTTTACCAACCTAAGCGCAGTTTGCGAAGCGGCTGGCGGCTCACTATCTGACATTGTTAAGTTAAATATTTTCCTCACCGACCTGGTTCACTTCCCAAAGGTAAATGAAATAATGGGGCAAGTTTTTGCCGAGCCTTATCCAGCCCGCGCCGCCATTGGCGTTAAATCACTACCGCGAGATGCGCTGGTAGAAATGGATGCCATTATGGTGCTTTAAGGTGTTCTCTACGTGACGGCTTCTAGCCAGAATAAACCATAGCCGCCAGATAGGCTGACATATCAAACTCAGTAAATGTCCATTGATAGGAAAGTCGAGAAGGGTGTCTGGGATGACCCTGCTGGCACAACTTGCCGTAGTACAGCCAGCGTCCCCCTCGACTAGCAACCTCCCGATGCAGCTTTACACAGGCCCGTAATAGATAGGGTCGAGAGCTGATATTAACGCCCCAGGCGGCCCACACCAACGGTGGCTCGACACCAAAACTATCAACAATTTTAAGAATGTTGCGCCGTGACAATCGTGCATTGTGCTCAATAGGCAGGTCTTGCGGATTGGTGACCCGCAGCGGATAGAGATTGGCCATCACAAAGCCGTCATGGCCATGACGCAAGGCCACCTGTTCAACCTTGGCGACCGTTGTATCCGTCTTTTCACGATTGGCAGTACTCGGATTCAATCCAATCACATGAAGCTGTCTAGCGCCGGGCTTACCGAGGATGAAGCGCGCCGTATCACCACGATTACAGGCGTAGAGGTCATACATAGGGATGAAACAAGGCTGGCTTTGCCGACAAATGACTAATCCGGATAAACCATAAACTCCAGTAAATTCTTGTCCGGGTCACGAATATACACACTGGTGCCGCTGTCCCGGCCACCATTGCGGCCACCGATTCGTTCCACCGGACCCTCTTCAATGTCGGCATTTAACTGGGTGAGCAATTGATGCAGTGCGACCTCCGTATCGCCCCAGACAAAACAAAAATCACCACAGCCCGGTTGCGCTGTTGGCCCACGCAGGGAAAATTTTCCCGACTGCCAAATTTCCGGGGTATGGAAATTAATCTTATTATCGCCAAAATGGATTGAATACAGACGCTTGCCGAAGTCGTCACTTACTTCACACCCAAGGGCCTGATAAAAAGCGATCATTTCATCCACTTTTTGAATGGGGATGGCGACGTGATCGAAGGCTTTAATCATTATTATTTTTCTCTGTGCTCTTAGAGTATGGCCACCTTAACGCGCCGCTATACGCCTTCAACTACCATCATATGAGACACCGCCGATTTATGTCGGGCCATTCTCGCCTCGCGGTACTCTTCCGAATCGACCCAGGCCCTGGCCTTTTCCATCGACTCAAACTTTAAAATCACTGTGCGATTGGGGGTACGATTGCCTTCAAAAACATCGACCGCGCCACCACGGGCAAGGTACTCACCACCAAAGGCTTCGATGGCGGCAGGGGCGATCTGTTTATAGGCTTCATAGGCCTCAGGGTCGGTGACTTTGACATCGACGATTACATAAGCGCTCATACGGTTCCCTTTATTGAAAATAATGAATATCTGCAGGCTTTAAATATTAGCCCCTGGAACAATCAGGGTCTCAGCGTAGTTATCCAGGGTTTCCACCATCTGTTCAAGGCTATCGGCAAAACCCACCAGAATAATTTGCTCAACGCCGAGGTCGGCAAAACGTTTGACGGTATCCAAATTACATTCGGTATCGTAGGGTGAAATAGCGATTTCGATATCGCTCAGCGAACGATCGTATTTCCCCAGCATTTTCGATAGTTTCTCGAGTCGCTCCGGCAGTGTTTCCGGGGTTAAGCGATAGCCCATCCAGCCCTGACCAAATTCTGCCACGCGACGCAGGGCAGGGTTACTCTCACCACCAAAGAACAGCGGCGGATGGGGCTTTTGTATTGGCTTAGGGCCCTGTACACACTCGGGCAGGGAATAGTATTCACCTTCAAAACTGGAAATTTCATCGCACCACAAACTGCGCACCACCTGCAGGTAGTCTCGAGTGCGGCTGCCCCGGTGCTCAAAGGGTACGTTTAATGCGCCGAATTCTTCCGCCGACCAACCGGTGCCAATGCCCACCACCATGCGCCCGCCGGAAAGCACATCGACATCGGCGGCCTGCTTGGCCAGATACACCGGGTTGCGCTGGGGCAAAATGGTGATGCCGGTACCCAGTTTAATGGTAGAGGTGTGGGACGCGAGAAAGCTCAGCACAGTGAAGGGTTCAATAATGCCCGTATCGGCACCAAAGGGCGGCACGCCATCATCACTGTAGGGATAGGTCGATTCGTACTTTGGGAAGTTAACCACGTGCTCAGCAACCCAAATATTGCTAAAGCCACGCTCTTCCAGCGCTTTCGCGGTGCCAATAATATAATCCGGCTGTGAAGCCACCGGCCCCCCAAACAGTGTTTGTACACCAAATTTCATAGAACTATTCCCTTGCAGCACGGCCGGTCATTATCGACACAAAAGTGAAAATACCGGCGCTCGTTTATTGTGATTATATTTGCTGAGAGAATTATTCCCGCTGCCGGGCTATTTGTCTATCTTTAGCGATAGGCCGAACTGCGGGGCAGAATAAGACCGCGCTAAACGAACTTAAAATGTTTCCCGAATCGAGCGCCAAGCGACACGTAGACTGCCATGAACAAAGGGCGGACGAAAGTAACCGTGTAATTCACCTCGGGGATTAATCAGCATCAGATTACCGCTGTGCGCTACCTGATAATTATCTTTACCCTCCAGTTCAGGCTCGTAGGCGACGAGTAACTGCCGAGCGAAAGCCATCAGCTCTTCCTGACTACCGTTTAGACCAATAAAACTGCTATCAAAACGCGCCAAATATTTGGCCAGCTGCTCGGCACTATCTCGCGCTGGATCAACCGTGACCAACACAACCTGCAGGTCAGCTTTATCCACAGGTTTCAGTGCGCCATAGGTTTGCGCCAATATCGCCATGGTGGTCGGACAAATATCGCCGCAGTGGGTAAAACCGAAAAACACCATGGTCCACTGGCCGCGAACTTGTTCCAAGCCAAAACTGGCGCCACGGTGGTCGCTGAGGGTGAATTCAGCCAGCGCCACCGGCTCCTCGAGTACTCTGGCACCGTAGTCGCGCAGTTGGTATTGGTTCAAAATACGCGGCCCCGAGAGCTTACTGCCCACAGAAAAAATGGCGACAGCGGCAAAAATTGCCACTGCGGCGACAATCAGTCGTATATTTCGTTTTACCTTAGGATCATCAGCCACGCGGGTTCCCACTTATTGAAGATTGCATTAAAGGCCTATTTTTAAAACCGGGGGCACGATCCAGTAATGGTCGACCAGCATAATGGTGAACAAAGCCAATAAATAGACGATGGAATATTTGAAGGTCGCCATGCCTAGGTTCGGCTTGTCGCTGACCATCAAAACAATCGCCCAATAGAGAAAGCCGCCACCCAAGACCAGTGCACCGAGTAAATACAACCAGCCACTCATACCCACTAGATAAGGCAATACCGTGACGATGATCAGCAATATGGTGTAGAGCACAATATGCAATTTGGTATAGCGCTCACCGTGGGTGACCGGCAGCATCGGCACRTCCGCCTTGGCGTACTCGTCCTTGCGGTGCAGGGCCAGCGCCCAAAAATGCGGCGGCGTCCAGATAAAGACAATCAACACCAGCAGTAAACCGTAGCCGTGAATATCGTTGGTCACCGCCGTCCAGCCCAGCAGTGGCGGGGCGGCGCCGGCCAGCCCACCAATAACAATATTTTGCGGCGAGGCGCGCTTTAAAAATAGGGTGTAGACCACCGCATAGCCCAATAGCGAGGCCAGGGTCAGCCACGCCGTGAGGGCGTTAATATAGTTCAGTAAAATTCCCATACCCAGTACACCGAGCACGGCGGAGAAGCTCAGCGCCTGATAGGTGCCGACACGCCCCTTGGCAATCGGACGATTCAGGGTGCGCGCCATTTTCAAATCAATACGGCGATCGACCAGATGATTAATGGTCGCGGCCGACGCGGCACTGAGGGCAATACCCAGATTACCCAGCACCAATATATCCAGCGGCACCATGCCCGGTACGGCCATAAACATGCCGATAGCGGAGGTGACGATCATCACCAGCACCACATTGGGCTTACACAGCTCGAGATAATCGCGCCAAATTGATCTTTCGTTTTCCAGCTCTAATGTACTCATTTTAATCCTGCTCGACGGGCTTCTCGGCCATCCACATTTTTGTGCCCAGTGTAACTAGGCTTACTAATAACAGCGCACCACCGGCATTATGCAATACCGCAACAGGCAGGGGGATCACTAACAGTACATTGGTGATACCCAGAGCCACCTGCGCCGCCAGTACCGCCAGTATTGCTACCGCCATACGACGCACACCCCTGTGGGCAACCTTGAAAAGTAAAACACTAAAAACCAGTAGATAAACACTGGTAATAACGGCGCCGAGGCGGTGCATCATGTGAATGGCGACACGCGCTTCACTATTCATCAAACCACCCAGGTAATTGGGGCCAATGCCCTGTGTGACATTAAAACCCTGAGCCAAATCCATGGCCGGCCACCACTCGCCGCGGCAGGTAGGGAAATCGACACAGGCCACCGCCGCATAGTTAGAGCTAATCCAGCCACCGAGGGCGATCTGTAGAAAGACAATCACCACAGCGGCAATAAGTGCCGGGCGTAGACCCTGTAACTGTCCCCAGCTCGTACTATCGATTTGCCAGCGCTGATTCTTTAAGCGCAGGGTAAAAAGCCAGAGTAGTGACAGGGTACTAATACCACCGAGCAGGTGCACCGTCACCACTTGCGGCCACAACTTCAGGGTCACCGTCCACATGCCGAACATGCCCTGCCAGACCACTAAAAACAGCAAAAACAGGGGCAGGCGGAAGGGGTAATTGCGCGCCTCTCGGTGCCGCCAGGCAATCACGCTCAGGGCGATAATAAACAAGCCCAGGCTACTGGCGAAATAACGGTGCACCATTTCTGGCCAGGTCTTGTCCGTATCCACCGGCATGTCCGGATAGAGGGCATCGGCACGAGCCACTTCCTCAGCCTCTGTCGGCCACATTAAATGACCATAACAACCGGGCCAGTCGGGGCAACCGAGGCCGGCATCCGATAAGCGAGTGAAAGCCCCGAGCATCACCACCACGGCGGCGAGACAGGTGGCAAATAGTGCAAGGTGGTAACCCGGCCTGGGCATTGAGGTTTTGGCAGGGGCCATGACTTATAGCTCCGGAGAGTATTTAATCAGATGCTTTAAGTCACGCAGCAAATCACTGCCCTCGTGCTCAGGGCTGTAATACATCATCGCCACGCCCTGTTGATCCACCACGAACAGGCGAGACGCCTCAGCCGACCAGTGGGAATTGCCAGCGCCAAGCAATGCCAAAAATTTCGCCTCGTCACCACGCACCACCGTCAAATAAGGATGCTCTCGTTTTAGCAGGGCATTCATTTCGTCGTCGAGGGGGGCACCAAGATTCAGGAACACCCGCTTTACGCGCTGCGACTTTTTATCGAGACGAATATGCACCTGCCGCGAGATATACAGAAACTCTCGGCAAGCCTCGGTACACTCGCCCACGAAAGGCAATAATAAACGCCACTTAGGAGCCTGCTCCTGCCACAACCAGGGTTCATCCTGTTGATCGCTCAGGGGCATGTCTGCCATTAAAACTACCGGCTGCAGCAAGGTGCCTCGATTATTCGTACCGAGGATGGACAATAAACGATTGCGCTCTCCATCGTCCCCCGGCATCAGTAAAAAGCCACTCAACATCACCGCTATGGTAATTATGATAATTAATATCAGCGGTAATTTGCTGGTTTTACTATTCGTTTTATTGCTCGTTTCGTTCATTTTGCTAGACTCTTCAAACTCTCGTTCATTCCCTTACTCATCCTCAGTCTGTGCCGGGCGACGGGTAAAATAGGTGGCAATATTCGAATTGGCAAACAGCGTTAAGATCATCAGAGCCAGGGCCATGGTAAACCACTGCACCGCATAGGCCGTATGTTTTTCAGGCTGGGCACTGACTATGATCCAGTCAACCCGCAGGGAAGCGGGGTGGCGTTCTTCAAGCCGCAGCATGTAGGGGTAAACACTGGTGCCAAGGTAGTGCTCAAGTTTAGCTTGATCAAAATGCTGAATCACCAGCGGCGTTTCATTGGCTGCCCACACATCTGCGGCCAACAACAGGGGCTCACCCAGGGGCTTGTACAGGTAACCCGAGACCCTTGAGCCCTCAAGCATGGCCGGTAGGGTCGGCAGTTGACTGCGATCCAGCCCCCCGGCCAGCCAACCCCGATTGACCATCAGCCAGGTGATTTCTCCAGTCCCCAGCTCCACTTTCATCGGTAACAAGACCTCGTAGCCCGGCCGCCCACCGCGCACCCGATTGTCGAGCAAAAAAACCTGCTGCGGGTGTATGTCACCCTCGGCAATCACCCTCAGATAGCGCTGCGCCAGATGCGTATCATCGTCATCCTTAGAGGCTTCAAAACCACTCCTCAAACTGGAGAACATCAGCGGCGGCTTATTCTGCAAGGCACCCTGAGCGGCGAGTATTTCTCTTTTTTCTTCAGCTCGGTGCAGCTGCCAAAATCCAGCACTCAGGGTCAGCGGTAAAAAAAACACAGTAAAAGCCAGCACTTTCCAGTTCCAGTGCCAGCGAAATGTCTCTTTAGGACTTGTGTGCTCAGAGCTGCTCATATGTGCTTAAATAAAACCCCAATTATCTGGAGATTTGTAATGTGGCTGAAAGTCGTCATTGTGCTGTTATTTATCGGCATTGTAATCAGCTTAAGTAGCGGGCTGGTATTTTTAGTAAAAGATTTTGGCGATAAAAAGCGCCGCACACTTTACTCACTGGGTATTCGCATCACCCTGGCTAGCTCGATGATGGGCCTTATTGTGTACGGCTATTACACCGGCCAACTTTTTAGCACCGCGCCCTGGGATAAAAAAATCCACGCTCAACATGCGGAGCCGGTGCAAATACAACCAAAGCAATAAAACAGGCATAAATAACAAAAGGCAGTGACAAAAATGGCCAGGTATTTACCTGGCCATTTTTATGTTGGGCTTGGAAGTGCTATTTAAGCCAGTACGTAAACAAACAAAAATAGTCCTGCCCAAACCACATCAACAAAGTGCCAGTACCAGGAAGAAGCTTCAAAACCAAATTGATCATCGGAGCTGAAGTGTCCTTTAAGGCCACGAATCAACTGAACTAGCAGCATGAAAGTACCCATGGTGACGTGGAAGCCGTGGAAGCCCGTCAACATGAAAAAGGTGCTGCCGTAAATTCCAGATTCCAGCGTCAAACCCATTTCAACATAAGCTTCGTGGTATTCCTCATACTGCAGGAAGAGGAAGATGATGCCGAGAAGAACAGTAACCGCCAGCCAGATGTTAAATTTCTTGCGATCATCGTGCTTCATCGCATGATGGGCAAAATGACAGGTAACACTCGAGGTAAGCAGAATAATCGTATTCCACAGGGGCAGCCAGTGAAACAGCCTGTCCCAACCCGGAAAGCTCATATTCTGCTCCGGGCCCATAAATTCATTACTACCCGCAGCCTGAGCGGGCGTCTCCATCAGTGGCCACTGGGCGGTAAAGTCCGGCCACACCAGGTGAATCATGTCGCTCCTGTCRCCTTCGCCRCCCARCCAGGGCASTGCYAGRGTGCGAACATARAACAGCGTACCGAAGAAAACGGCAAAGAACATGACTTCAGAAAAGATGAACCAGCTCATGCCCCAAACGTAGGAGCGCTTTAATTGAGCGCTGTTCATGCCCGCTATATTTTCCCGAATCACGGTGCGGAACCAGATATACATCACCGCAACCAGCAGAACGGCTCCGACCAAAAGTATGCTGCTACCGTCGCCGTTGAGCACAAGCCCACCGCCAAGTGCCATCAGGCCCAGAGCCAGGGCACCCAATACCGGCAGACGGCTCTCCTCGGGTACGTAATAATTACTATCTGTTGACATTTTTATTTCTCCAATACTCCGCGCTACCAGGCGCGGTCACTAACAGGTGATTAGTTTGTCGTAGCCACTGCGGACTCTGTCGCTTCCGTCACATCAAACAGAGTATAAGACAAGGTAATAGTTGTTACACTGGCCGGCAACTCCGGATCAACGATAAACACCAGCCCCATATTTGTCTCTTCGCCCGCTTTAAGCTCTTGTTTATTAAAGCAAAAACACTCGGTTTTGTGAAAAAATTCTGCCGCATTGTTGGGTGTGATATTCGGTACTGCCTGAGCAACCATGTCTCTCGATGTCGGATTTTTTGCATAAAACTCGACGGCTGTTTTCTCTCCCGGATGAACTCGAACCTGATAGTCCAGTGGGGAAAACTCCCAGGGCATTGCGCCATTATTGGTCGCAACAAACTGAATTTTAATTTCACGCTCTGCATCTACAGCGACTGCCGCGCCCTCATACTGTCCCTTGGTTTTACCGCCGATTCCGGTGAGCTCACAAAACACATCATACAAAGGCGGCATTACAAACACTGCAAAGACAAACATGCCAATCGCCGCCACCACTAATTTCAGGGTGATTTTCTGCGTCGCGTTGATTGGCATGCCAGGTTTTCTCCGTCCCTACTTCACTTCTGGCGGAGTAGAGAAGGTGTGGAAAGGCGCCGGTGTCGGCAATGTCCACTCCAGACCCTGTGCGCCTTCCCAGGTTTTCTCTTCGCTAGTGGGCTTCCCAGCAGCGATAGTACGTACAACGTTATAGAGGAACATCAGCTGTGCCGCGCCGTACATAAAGGCACCAATGCTCGAGACCATATTCCAGTCAGAAAACTGCAGGGCGTAATCAGCGTAGCGACGTGGCATGCCCGCCAGTCCCAAAAAGTGCTGGGGAATAAAGGCGATGTTAAAACCGACAAAAGCAATCCAAAACTGTGTTTTGCCCATGGTCTCGTCGTACATTTTACCGCACCACTTGGGCAGCCAGTAATAAACCGCACCCGACATGGAGAAGACCGCACCGGCAACCATGACATAGTGGAAGTGACCAACCACAAAGTAACTGTCGTGGTACTGAATATCCGCCGGGGCAACCGCCAGCATCAGACCGGTAAAACCACCAAAGGTAAACAGAATGACCACGGCAATGGCGAACAGCATTGGCGTTTCAAAGGTCAATGAACCCTTGAACATGGTGGTAATCCAGTTAAAGACCTTCACCCCCGTCGGTACAGCAATCAGCATGGTGGCGTACATAAAGTACAACTCACCGGCGATKGGCATRCCCGTGGTAAACATGTGGTGAGCCCAGACGATGAACGACAGGAAGGCAATCGCCGACGTCGCGTAKACCATCGAGGAGTAACCAAACAGCGGCTTGCGGCTAAAGGTGGGAATGATTTCAGAAATCACACCAAAGGCCGGCAAGATGATGATGTACACCTCGGGGTGCCCGAAGAACCAGAAGATATGCTGGAACAGTACCGGATCACCACCACCCGCGGCATCGAAGAAGCTGGTACCGAAGTTGATATCCATCAACATCATGGTAACGGCGCCAGCCAGAACGGGCATCACAGCAACTAATAAAAAAGCCGTAATCAACCAGGTCCAGACGAAGAGGGGCAATTTCATCATGGTCATGCCAGGCGCGCGTAAGTTGAGCACCGTGGCAATGATGTTGATAGATCCCATAATCGATGAAGCACCAATTATGTGAATACCAAAGATGAAGAAGTTAACTGTGTCGGGCGCGTAAGTGGTGGACAGTGGCGCATAGAATGTCCAACCAAAGTTAGGCGCACCACCTTCCATAAACAACGTAGAAGCCAGCAGGGCAAAACCGAAGGGTAGAATCCAGAAGCTGAGGTTATTCATCCTCGGCAGGGCCATATCCGGCGCACCAATTTGCAGAGGGATCATCCAGTTCGCCAGGCCCACGAAGGAGGGCATGATGGCGCCGAAGACCATGATTAAACCGTGCATG
The DNA here is from genome assembly GCA_002746135.1 of Cellvibrionales bacterium. Taxonomy (GTDB): domain Bacteria; phylum Pseudomonadota; class Gammaproteobacteria; order Pseudomonadales; family Porticoccaceae; genus Reddybacter. The sequence goes on from NVWE01000017.1 coordinate 44,206, forward strand.
GTGGTCATCTGGTTGAAAAACTCGGGTTTGATCAGCTGCATACCCGGGGCAAACAACTCGGCGCGAATAATCATCGCGAACGCACCACCGAGTAAAAACATTGAAAAACTRAACCATAGGTACATCGTACCKATGTCTTTGTGGTTCGTGGCGAACAACCAACGACCAATACCTTTTGCGGGACCGTGTGCCATATTAATTCCTCCCCTATTGGCCTTGTTTGAATTTAAGTACGTCGATGGGCTGCACCATGTCACCGACATCGTTGCCCCAGGCRTTGCGCTCATARGTAATGAYCGCKGCCARGTCRACYTCTGAYARYTGWSCACCGAAGGCTTGCATTGCRGTTCCACYTACRCCGTTAACSACAAYGTCGAGGTGMTYGGCCACYGGGCCAAGRGCAACKGCACTRNCCTTKNAGAGCNGGGAAWNGCACCNGGGAWKNCCTTCACCATTRCCGGMRTGRCAACYCGCACASGAKCGGTTRTAARCSYCTTCACCTTTRGYCATYARCTSCTCAAAYGTGAAGGTTTGCTTGGCCATYTCGCGYAKCKCGGCSGCRGCTTCTTTTTTMYCCGCTAGCCAARYKGCATATTCTKCTTCGGWMACRGCATGKACGACGATSGGCATAAAGGCGTGGCCCTTGCCGCATAACTCGGCACAAAAACCACGGTAGATACCGGGCTCATCGATTTTGGCCCAGGTTTCGTTAATAAAACCGGGCACCGCATCGCGTTTCACCGCCAGATCGGGCACCCACCACGAGTGAATAACGTCCTTGGCGGTCAGAAGGAAGCGTACCTTTTTACCAATTGGCAGTACCAGGGGCTCATTAACCTCAGACAAATAGAACTCTGTTTTAGGCTCCAGGTTATAAATAGCGGATTCAGACGTGGTTAGCTCACTCATAAACTCGACGCCTTCGCCGAGGTATTCGTATTGCCATTTCCACTGATAGCCGGTCACCTTGATATCGATATCAGCTTCACTGGTATCGTAGAGRTCGATCARYACYTTSGTWGAGGGGAARGCSACCCAGATCAAAATCAACACGGGAACGATGGTCCACARCARCTCRACCGTGGTGCTCTCGTGRAARTTTGACGCCTTGGCRCCCYTYGATTTGCGRTGRGCAAACATGCTGTAAAACATCACMCCGTAAACCACCACCGAGATCCAYACACAGATCCAKACSACRASCATGTGYAAGTCATAWATATCRTKRCTMAYACMGNTGACGCCCCGGGGCATATTCAGCAAACTCCACCCACTTGCATGTGCATCTTCTGCATGGGCAAAATTCCCCACAACAGATAGCAGCAACAGCGGGCTTAGCGCATACACGACAAGCTGCTTTACTCTAGATACCATTAACCTATCCTCTCCGTATTACTTTATTTATCTTGTTCAGAAACTCAACAAAGCTTCGCAGTGAGCCCAACCCCGGCCAGCACTGACACTCTGAACCCCTCTAATATGTCCCGCATCCTGTTCTTTATTGCGGGAAACACCTGCGACATTCTGTCGCTTCCGTCACCAGCAAATGCCGTCTATTGTACGACCGTCTCTCCCTAAAACAGCCGATAGTACAACAGGCGTAATACTGGCGCGGCGCGCATTGTATCAGAAGCTCTGCGGAAAGGTCACCGCCGAAAGCACCTATTAATCCATCATCCACTGCGCCATCACGTCAAGCACTTGACACAAGTCAACTGCGAAACGGATTGGCCTTATTTCTCTACAATGAACTCAATTTCTTTCGCAGACCTGAAACGAGTTTGCTTTTTTGGCAATATTGACTAAATTTCCATCATGAGCACGAACATCCTCCGTCAAAGTATTGAGCATGCCAAAAGACTTGAAGCGAAAAATGGGCAGCTAACGGCGCAGCTATCACTGCAAACGCCATCATTACACCGCGCTATTCAAACGCCACTCGACGACACCGTGCCCGTATTACTCGATTTTGTGGTGCGCTATATCGAACATGTTGTGGAGTTTGTCGATGTGCTGAGCATTATTGGTATCAACGCTAACTGTTGCGAATACACTGAGGCGGTGGTGAATTTTTGTACTAGCGCATTTGACCAGGCTCTACCCCTCTCAAATGCTCAAACGCTAAACGGCCAAAAGCTGACAGGGCAAAACGCGCTCGCTACGCTTATGGCTCAGGCCTATATTGCCCATCGTGTGATTGAAGAGGTTAACGAACACTTTGCCCAACAGTTTAATGAGCCTTTAATCCCGATGGATATGACGCGCTCCAACCTCATCATTCATCAATTAATCGGCGAACCTCTGGCCAATCAATTAGACCTCATGGCCCAGGGCATTGCCGAGCAACTCAAACGGGACTACTTGCGCTTAGATAGTGGCATCTTCGACCAGAATGCCAGCCAAGAGATTGCCTGGGGAATTGAAATCACCCACTGGCCCTGTCTCACTGACACATTGGCGGTAAATTTATCACTGGGGCAGGGCAGCGTTAAGACAACGGGTGTTGACTAATCTCAGACCATGCCCACTACTTTTTCTCCGAAGCATCGACAAACTTAATCGCCTGCCGGTCTAAATCCCGATTGGCGCGGGTTTCAAGATCTGCTGAGGGCTGAGTAAACAACATCTCTTCGGCAAAATCACAGCTGACACATTCACGATAATCCCGCTCGTCCTGCCGATAGACCACCAGCTTATCCATCTCGCTGCAGCGGGGACACACCGCCCCTGCTATAAAGCGTTTAATCACATTAGCCACCGCAGACTCCCGTTCAAACCTAGTCGTAAAGCCCGCTATAATAACAGCTCATACCAACTTCCAGGACAACAGTCATGCCACTCGACAAATCACCCGCTATCCGCCGCTTTAATGGCCACACTCCTAAACTTGGCGAACGTTGCTTTGTCGACGCTGCGGCAACGGTGATCGGCGATGTCGAACTCGGCGACGACAGCTCGGTGTGGCCCGGCGCAGTGATTCGTGGCGACATGCATTCCATTCGTATCGGCCAACGCAGCAGCATTCAAGACGGTACAGTCGTGCATATCACCCACGCCAGCGACTACAACCCCGGCGGCTGGCCAACCACCATCGGCAACGATGTCACCGTTGGCCACAATGTCACCCTTCACGGCTGCACACTGGGCAATTGTATTTTGGTGGGCATTGGCTCGACCGTCATGGACGGCGTGGTAGTGGAAGACAATGTCATTATCGGCGCAGGGACTTTGGTGCCACCCGGAAAAACCTTAAAGAGCGGCCACCTCTACTTCGGCAGCCCCTGTAAACAGGCCCGCGCGCTGACACCCAGTGAAATTGCCTACTTCCCCTATACAGCAGGCAACTATGTGAAGCTGAAAGATCAGTATCTGGCGGAACAGGACTAACTGCGGGATATCGGGCTCAATACTTAGGCTGCACCTTTTATAAGAGCAGCTTAAGTATGAACACCTAAAGCATATCGTCGTAGGGATTTTCACCGGTCAAAGGTACAGGCTTACCGTAGCCCGGCAGGCTGATGGCCTGATCGGAAATCAAGACTTCATCGTCACCAATCACTCCTTCACCAAAGCGATAAATCGGCGCTAACTCACCATGGTCGGCACGGGCTTCATAATCGGCCGCCTGTTCGCGGGTTGCTTCGCGGCGCTGGCAGTAATCACTCCATTCACTGCTGTAGCGTTTCTCCAGCATCTGCTCAGCAATGCGGCCGGAGAACAACACCCCAGTCGCATTATTGCCGCCAAAACCTTTGGCATTAATAAAGGCCACGTCTTTCTCGGCCGGTAAATCCTTCAAGGGAAAATTCAGGCGCTGCTGATAAACATCATCGGCAACGGCATCCATAGTTTTAATACCAGGTATCAAACCGTGGCGCATCGCGCCGATGGCCGTCATAATTTGATCACCACTGGCGGGGGCCAGTGAGTGGCCAACAAAGGCTTTAACCGCACACACCGGCCAGTCACTAATACCGAAAGCCTCTGCAACACGATCAAAAATAATCGATTCGGTCACTCGGTTCTGCGGCGTGCTCGAACCGTGAGCCATAACAAAGCTGCGTTGGCGCACGGTCTCTTCACCGAGAATATTACGCGCAGTGGCCACTGCCTTACTAAAGCTAATGTAATTACCCGGCCCTGGCCCGGAAATAGATTTTTTAATACCGTCAGCATCAACGTGCACATCCGGCACCGCGCCAAAAATATCAGCACCCAACTCAATCGCCAGCGCATCGTCCATCAGTACAATATATTGCGCCGATTCGCCCATCACAAAACCGGCATTCTCGCCAAAGGGACGACTGTAGCGCCGGGGATCGCTATCACCCAAAGCCTCCATTTCCGCTTCTGTAGCCAGCGCGGTCATGTTGGTATAGCCCTCCATGATCTCAGGCAGAATAGGCGCTTCGCCACAGCCCACAACAGCCACACGGCGCGCACCACTGCGAATGTCACTCACCGCTGCACGCAAATTGTATAGAAAGCTGGCACAGGCACCGGCGACCGATTCAGTATGACCAAGATTACCCAGCACATAAGCATTCACAAAATCGGCGGGCATGCTGGTCAAGCCCATTGGCACCTGTTTAGAAGTCGGTCGCCCACCCAACTGCCGCGAAGACATCAAGCCACCCAGGCCTTCATCGGCCAACTGGCCCATGGCACTGGAGGCGTACACGCCGGTTTCATCGGGCTGTACCGCATCGCAAATGGTTTGCCAATCAATACCGATGGAACGTACCGCATCGGTGGCGCCAAACAGCGCCAACTGTAAGCCGCGAGGCTGAAAGCGCGAGTTATAGAGTTCACCCGGCTCAAAGCCACTGGGCAACTGGCCCGCCGCTTTCACCGGCATATTGCGTGTGGTCGGGATGCGCCATTCCTGCTGGCCTTTAATCGTCACTTCCACCGTACCGTCTGCAACGTCCGTGACCTGCCAGCTTTCCGGTATCTCTTCGGGCAGACTTTTCCGGCGGGTACGAAATGTCATCGTCGCTTCAGAAGAATCTGTCACCAGTGTCTTTTGGCAAAAGGCGGCATCGGGATCGTAGTGGTTTGGTTCGATACGACGAATCAACGTTTTATCGCACACCTCGGCGGCATAGCGCGCAGCAACTTCACTGCGGCTGTGGCTTTTTCCAGCACTATCTTCATAAGCGGAACCATTCCAACTGACCAGCTTCATCATGCAAGCCAAACCGGCAATGGTTTTTTCCTGCTCTTCCTGCGCCAGGTTTTCCAGCACCATGCGGCGGTAAGCCTGGTCAAATGAGCTTCTTCCGGCAGGATTAACACCGCCGTATCCGACAATAACGGGCAAAATTGACATTGTGTGTTGCTACCTTATCCATMGATTGAACATAACCTAGCTGAGTTTAAGCGGTGCGAAGGCTGTCATTAATGGCTATAGTGGCCATTCCCTATGCCATTTCAGCCAAGCTGCCCATAACCGGAGCCTATGATGGAAGAACCCTACCGCGTCGCAGTGCTGCTGAGCGAAAACCTGCTCGCGACCAGCGCCACCCTGCCGATTGAAATCCTCAACACTGCGGCCGGTTCAGCCCTTGCCAACAGGCGCGATGCCCGCCCCATCGAAATTCACGCCATCTCGCTAAGTGGAGAAGCTGTCGCCTCATCATCGGGTTTTAGCCTTACGCCGACGGCATCTCTGAACGATGAGATTGGCCGCTGCGACTTAATCCACATCCCCGGTTTCTGGCGCAACCCACGCCCCATCATTCGTCGCCACAGCGAATTTTTGCCTTGGCTGGTCAAGCATCACGAACAGGGTTCTATTATTAGCGCCGTCGGCACCGGCTGTTGTTATCTGGCGGAAGCGGGCCTACTTGATGGCAAAACCGCCACCACCCACTGGCATTATTTCGATCAATTCCAGCGCGATTACCCCAAGGTTAAGCTCACCCGCCAGTACTTTATTACCCGCGCAGGCAACCTCTACTGCGCCGCCAGCATCAACGCCCTGGCTGAATTAATGGTGAATATCGTCTAWCGCTGGTACGGGCGAGCGGTGGCCAATATCGTGCAGCGCAACTTCTTCCATGAGATTCGCAACTCATTCGAACCCACCAAGTACTACAGCGGTGAAGCCACCCAGCACCCGGACGAACAGATCGTTCAAGCGCAAATCTGGATGCAGGACAACCTCCACAAAACYATTCACATTGCCGCCCTCGCCGAACAGTTTGAGATGAGCCTGCGCACCTTTAATCGGCGCTTTAAAAGTGCCCTCGATAAAAGCCCGCTCAATTACCTGCAGGAATTACGCCTCAATGCGGTCAAGGACTTACTGCAACACAGCAACCTGTCGCTGGCGGAAATCGCCAATCGCTGTGGTTATCAGGATGTGTCTTTTCTAACCCAGCTCTTCAGACGCCAGTTCAACGTCCCCCCCGGCCGCTATCGAGATACCGTACGAGCGAAGTTATTTAGGGCTACAAACGACTAGTGTTCCAATAACGCCATTACGGGACACCACAGGAACGCCCGAAGGGTGGGCATTGCGTGTTATGCCGAACCAATGAATTTACCCCTCAAGGGTTATGGCACTGTAAAAGCTGTTGTTTTTGAAGAACCCGATGGCAACATGATAGAGCTGATGCAATTGCCCTCTGGCACAGAAGCACTGGCCTATCGGCAGCAATACACCAAGTAAGCACTTACTTTATAAAAAGTATATYTTCGAAAGATACGTACTACGCCTTAAAAGCGTCGCCCGTCATACTGACTCAACAAGACCTGCACCTGTTCCTGTATCCAGTCATCCGGCGCATTAGTCCAGCATTTGAGAGCCGGAAACCAATGTAGGCCCATACAGCTCAGCATTAGCCGAACACCTTCAGACACGGGGCCGGGACGCCGATAGGCGTAATAGGCGGGGGCTTTATTCTTAAAAATAGAAACAACACTGGTCACGGCTCACTCCTTAAACGCCTCTTTAGTCGAGGCTTAACGAGAAAAAAGCTAAACGTACCTTTATTGTTAGCACCGAAAACCACTAATCACAAGAATTTACGGCTGTACTCTCGACTCTACCCCCAAACGACGGGCACGGTAGTAAGCCTCTTCCGAAATTTCGTGGTAATCCGTGACCTGCGACTGAAAGGCCTGCAGTGAATCGCGGGTCTTYTTCGCCTGCGGGTCATTGGCRACCARTTCATCGAGCACCTCTTTAGTGATGGCCTTGAGCTTAATYAGCACATCATCTGGCAGGCGGCGCAATTGCACGCCGTGCTCRTCGACCAACTGCACCAGYGCCGCATTGTTGCGGGCGGTGTATTCGTCGAGCATGTCTTGATTCACYGTCCGCGCCGCSGCTTCCACCATGGCTTGCAGGTCGTCGGGCAGAGACTCCCAAGCATCTTTATTAATGATTAACTCCAGGGTCGAACCCGTCTCGTGCCAACCTGGRTAATAGTAGTATTTCGCCACYTGRTGAAAACCAAAGGCCAGATCATTGTAGGGGCCGACCCACTCCGTGGCATCGATMACCCCGGTTTGCATAGCCGTGTAAAGCTCACCGCCGGGGATGGTCACCGCCTCACCRCCMGCGCGAGTAATTACCTCGCCACCAATGCCCGGTATGCGCATTTTCAAACCCTGYAGGTCTTCAAGGCTGTTRATTTCMCGATTAAACCARCCYGCCATTTGCACACCGGAATTGCCGCCCGCAAAGGGTACGAGATTGAAGGGCGCATAGGTTTCGCGCCACAGCTCCATGCCGCCACCGTGGTACAACCAGCTRTTCATTTCCTGAGCATTAAGGCCAAAGGGCACCGAGGTGAAAAACACAGAAGCWGGAGCCTTTCCTTTCCAGTAATACGCCGCACCATGACCCATTTCTGCCGTACCCTGTGAGACGGCATCAAAAACCTCCATCGCAGGCACCATTTGCCCMGCACCGTAAACCTTCACTTTAAGRCGACCCTGGCTCATACGATCAACCAGTGTCGCTAAATTTTCTGCAGCCATACCCAGGCCGGGGTAATTTTTCGGCCAGGTAGTAACCAGCTTCCATTTGAAGGTTTTTTGCGCTTCGACGGCAGCGCCCCCCGCAGAGGGGCTTACTGCCTGTTGCTCACCACARGCCGCTAATAAAAGTACCAGAGCACTGATTACTAATTTTCTTATCATTTTCTCATCACCTTATTTTTTTATTAATTATGCAGGCTGTAGCTTCGCATATTGCAGCACCATCCAYTTCGTGCCTTCATTGGCAAAGTTCACCTGCACCCGGCCATTGGGGCCACTGCCCTCAAAACTGAGTATCACGCCTTCGCCGAATATCTTGTGCTTCACCTGCTGGCCGAGGCCCAAACCTGAGCCTGCACCATCATCACTCAGCGTCGCCTTTTTAACAAAGCTGGTGGGGCGAGAGACATTGGCCGACAGCCGCACCTCTTCGAGCACATCACTGGGAATATCRCGGATAAARCGCGACACCCGATTGAAACTCTCCTTCCCGTARAGCCGCCGTGTYTCMGCAAAGGTCAKRTAGAGCTTTTCCATCGCCCGAGTAATGCCGACATAACACAGGCGGCGCTCTTCTTCGAGACGGCCGGATTCTTCCAGCGACATTTTATGGGGGAAGAGGTTTTCCTCCATACCGGCCATAAACACCAGCGGAAACTCCAGCCCTTTGGCGGAGTGCAGTGTCATTAGCTGGATGGCATCTTCATCGCTCTCGGCCTGGCGCTCACCGGCATCRAGCACGGCTTCGTCAATAAACTGGGGCAGGGCGGGGGTATCGGGGTCGGGCGCTTCRTAGGCCCGACAGGCATTAATCAATTCTTCGAGGTTTTCGACACGGGTTTGCCCGCGCTCRCCCTTTTCRCGGCGATAAAACTCCAGCARGCCCGATGCYTCYAAWACYTGATCWGYCAGGCCATCGAGCGTCAGGCTTTGATAATCCTCGGCCAGCTCCAYCACCATSGCCAAAAASCCGCGCACTGCATTACTGGCGCGGGCYGGTARATTTTCGACCTCGCTTTCGGCCGCCGCCCACATGGACTGATTGGCGGCRCGGGCCGTATCGCGCAAACGCTGYACGGTTTTRTCGCCRATRCCGCGCGTSGGGGTATTRATCACCCGCTCRAAGGCCGCATCGTCGTGRCGRTTCATTAAYARRCGYARRTAGGCSAGGGCRTTYTTRATTTCSAGGCGCTCGTAAAARCGATGGCCGCCRTAAATGCGATAGGGRATYTGCAGRCGCARWAGRGCYTCTTCAAGRATCCGCGACTGRGCGTTRGARCGRTARAGTATCGCCACATCGCTGCGCATATTGCCYTTGGCRATCCAGTCCTGAATGCGCTCGCCAATAAARCGCGCYTCGTCCTGYTCATTAAAGCCGGCGTASAGCGAYARCWTCTCGCCKTCTTCGCCATCGGTCCACAGGRYTTTRCCSAGRCGATTSGCATTTTGSGAGATCACCCCATTSGCSGCTTTKAGAATGGTCGCCGTGGAGCGGTAGTTYTGCTCSAGSCGCACCGTGSTKACSSCCTCAAAATCGTGGGTGTAGTTTTGAATGTTTTCAATCTTCGCACCGCGCCAGCCATAGATAGACTGATCGTCGTCGCCCACCGCCGTCATGCCCAGCTTATTGCCYGCCAGCACGCGCAACCAGGCGTATTGAATACTGTTGGTGTCCTGAAACTCATCCACCAAAATATGTTGAAARCGATCYTGATAATGSGCCAGCAGCTCCGGCTTATTCAGCCACARCTCGTGWGCGCGCAATAACARYTCGCCRAAATCRACCAGYCCGCCGCGCTGGCAAGCCTCTTCGTAAYCGCGATAAATTTGCAGCATCGCCACCGAAAACGGRTCGGGGCTTTGCTGAATATGGGCAGCGCGMAGGCCTTCATCTTTYTGCTCRTTGATATACCACTGCGCCTGGCGGGGCGGCCACTTCTCCGCATCCATATTCAACGCGGTRTACACCCGCTTGACGACACGCAGCTGRTCRTCGGCATCGAGTATTTGAAARCCCTCGGGCAAACCGGCATCGCGCCAATGCATTTTTAGCAGTCGATGGGCGAGGCCGTGAAAGGTGCCGACCCACATACCCTGAGGCGCAAAGCCGATCAAATCACTGATGCGCTCACGCATTTCCCGCGACGCTTTATTGGTAAAGGTCACCGCGAGTATTTGATAAGGCGACAAACCCTCGACCTGCATCAACCAGGCAATGCGGTGCACCAGCACCCGAGTTTTGCCACTACCGGCACCGGCCAACACCAACTGATGGGCRTTGGCACTGGTCACCGCCTCGCGTTGGGCRGCATTAAGACTATCGATTATTGAGGTAACATCCATGGGCGGAGGATTCTAGCAGATTACGTGCTCGCGCTTGCCGATACTTGTTGTGATTCACGTACGCATTGAAGCCGTAGTCAAAGAACACTCTTCACTCGAGACTCGCTGTAAATACATCCATAGTACGCTCGATGTCGGCATCCCTCGGTAATTGCTCCTGCATTACTCTACCGCCTGCATCCATGCAGTTGTGCCTCCTACGGTCACGAGCAAAGAGTCTTCTTTTCTTTCACAGTATGAATACATGGCTGATAAAAATACTTTCCACTGTAAATAACTTACAATTTGTCGGGATTAAAAACGGAGATCGGCCCTTGAAGCCCGCAGCACTCACACAAACTATCAGCAATGAACTCCAGGCGATGCGCAAATCAGAACGCAAAGTCGGCCAGTTTGTACTCGCCCAACCCGGTGAAGTGATCCGCATGCGCATTGTCGACCTCGCCGAACAGGCCGAGGTGAGCGAGCCCACCGTGGTGCGTTTTTGCCGCGCCGTGGGTTGCAATGGCTTTCAAGACTTCAAACTTGCCCTCGCTCAACAGCTGGCATCCAGCCCTAGCATCGGCCAAATTGCTGTCACCGATAGCGACTCCACCGCCGAGTACTCCTTTAAAGTCTTCGACTCCACCGTCGATAGCTTATTAAAGGTGCGCGACAACCTCGACCTTGAAATGCTCGAGCGCGCCGTGCAGGCACTGTGCGCCGCCAAGCGGGTAGAGTTCTACGGCTTTGGTGCCTCCGCCGCCGTCGCCTTTGACGCACAGCATCGCTTCTTCCGTTTACAGCTCGCGACCGCCGCCTACTCCGACCCCCACCTGCAAAACATGTCGGCGACCTCTCTTTCGCCCGATGATGTGGTCGTTGCGTTCTCTCAATCGGGACGCACCAAAGCCCTGCTCGACTCCATTGCACTGGTCAAAACACGGGGCGCAAAAGTCATCGCCTTGGCACCCAGCCAGTCACCGGTTGCCGAAGCCGCCACCATCCCCATTACCATTGATGTGAAAGAAGACATTCAAATTTATACGCCTCTGTCATCACGCATCGCCCACCTCGCGGTTATCGACGTACTGGCTATCGGCGTTGCCCAACAGAAAGGCCCCCAGCTTGAAGAACACCTGCAACTCCTGCAAAAAAACCTCGACAGCCTACGCTTAAAAGACAATTAAGTTAGCGCCTGTTTAATTAATACAAAAGCACACCTTTACTCCGCCCAATAAAGAGAATAAAAAAATGGACAGCAAACAACTCACGCCACAGCTTCACGTCGCCAGCCAAATTAGCAAAGACGATATCCCCACCATTGCCGCCCAGGGCTTTAAAGTRATTATCAATAATCGACCCGATGGCGAAGGTGAAGACCAGCCGCTAGCCGCCGAAATTGCAGCAGAAGCSAAAGCCCACGGTATTGAATATATTTATCAGCCSGTGGTCGGCACMGCAATMACSGATGAAAATGYWGAAMAYTTTGGGGCGACAATYKCTGCYAAYGAWGGCCCWATWTTTGCYCACTGCCGYACGGGTACTCGTTGYACKATTTTGTGGATGCTTTCTCAGGCGAAARATAARAGTGCYGATGARTTGTTGGCGACGGCSGCTAAGGCGGGGTATTCCTTGGAGCAGGTTCGAGGGAGGCTTGATCGGCTTTATCAACAATAAATAGGCAAATCAGAAAAATKAGCGAAGACCATATCAACTTAACTATATAACCCGATCCTATACAGAATCTGTCTAATTACTTAACTTCTGATTCTGTATAGTCAACTGTTAKSKSCWATAMAWRAKAAKTKGKMMMWYYAKWRMWAGSWGWMARTWSWSMGMWWARWMAMAKSANNNGTTCAAMWYTATMGSMSSRYWAWMRWSYCWSSAGAATTCAATGTTGAAACATTGAAAACCATTTTGGTTGGCCCGAATGAGGCCGGCAAAACTGTATTGCTTAAGGCGCTACAACAACTTAATAAACCAAGCGATATTAGTGGTTTTGAAGCGCTAAGGGATTACCCAAGATCAAAATACAACGATATTACAACAGGGAAAGTTGATCCAAAAGATGTAACTGTGGTCACTGGCTACTTTGAACTTGAAAATAGTGACAAAGAGTTAATACCTAAGGAATATCATGACTGCAAATACAAGCTCTATAGAAACCTAAATAATAAAGGATACCATAGCTTGGTTGATGCGCCAGAAGCTATAGTTTTCAAGGATGTTAGTAAGTTGTTTGCAAGAATGGCATCTCATATGGATAAGCAGTTTTCTAAATCAGATCCCGCTGAAGAAGTTAAAAAGCCATCATTTTTATTTAGAGAATTAACGACAGGATGGCAAGATAATAAAACAATATCTACAGATGTAGCCAATTCATTAAGCGCATGGCTAGATGATAATTACGAGTTTGTCGAAGAAAGTAATGAGCAAGAGGAAGCCAGGCATTCAGGACTTATTGAGTCTATAAAATTCAATGAAAAACGAGATGAGGTTTTAAAAACTCTAGACAAAAGAACTCCAGTATTCATTCTATTTAATAATTATTTTAAGGTTAAGCCGTCAATACATTTAGAGCATCTTGCTCAACGGGTAGAGCAAAATATACTCGATGATGAGTATTATGACTATGGCAATTTATGCTTGCTAAAACTGCTTGGATTTACTGCGAGAGAGTTAGCCGACCTAGGAAGCACACCAAGCCCTAATATAAATGATTCCGACGCTCTTAAAAAATATAGAGATACGTTAGACAGCAGAAGTTACCAGTTAAATTCCGCCAGTGTCAGGCTTACAAAAGAAATTAGATCTGTTTGGATGCCAAACCCTGATCGGCCAGAAGCTGACAAACTAAAAGTAACCGCCGACGGTCAATATTTGAAAGTTGTGGTTGAAGATGATCTTGGCGTAGATATTGAACTCGACCAAAGATCGGAGGGATTCCAATGGTTGGTATCTTTTTTTGTAGTGTTCTTCTCGGAAACAATGGATAAACATGAAAACGCTATTCTTTTGCTAGATGAGCCAGGAATGAGTTTGCATGCTCTCAAGCAAAGAGATTTTCGGGGAACAATATCTAGGCTTTCAAGCAATAACCAAACTATTTTCACAACTCACTCCCCTTTTCTTGTGGGGCCTGACGAATTGGATATAGTGAAAGTAGTTGAGATGAAAAATAGAGAGGACGGGACTAAGGTTCACTTAACCATATCGTCTGAAGATCCTGCTGGTTTATTACCTCTTCAGGAAGCATTAGGGTATGACCTTGCCAATAGTTTATTCTCCCAACAACGAAATTTAATATTAGAGGGAATAACAGATTATTGGTACATCGAGGCAACAGCTGCGATGTTAAGAGACGAGGGCATATCTAATTTAAATGAAAAAATCGCGCTGGTCTTTGCCAATACTGCTGGAAAAGTTGTCTATTACGCAACTATATTACATGCTCATAAATTGAAAGTTGCAGCGCTACTCGATTCAGATGCGGCAGGTGATCAAGCCGCGCAACAAGAAAACCTAGTACACACTCTTGGAAATAAAAAAATCCTTAGAACCACAGATTTTTGTGGAGTACCAAAAGCTGAAATAGAGGATCTTCTTAGAGATACTTTAGTTAAGGTGGCGAAGGATGAATTTGGGATTGATACTTCACAAATATCTAAAGAGCAAAGCGGTCGGCCCATTGTCGAGTTGTTTTCAAGCGAAATTGACGGTTTCTCAAAATATCGGTTGGCTAAATCCTATATTCGATGGACAAGGGAAAATACGGCTAGCGATTTATCTCAGGGTGAAAAAGAGCAATGGAAAGAACTAATTGAAAGTATAAATAAGGTGCTTAAGTGAAAAATCACATAACAAATAGCTCCAGCAGACAATTTAAAGCGGCACTTCTTTTGCCTTCGCAAAAACATGCCGCTTTAAATTGCAGCTGAGCAAGGCGTTAGAAGTTGTACAAGGTTAACACTATGAAACAGATTCTCGTATATTCTGATTCTCTGACTTGGGGAATTATCCCAAATACAAGAAAGCGTCTGCCTTTCGAGAAAAGATGGACAGGTATTTTTGAAAGAGAACTCACATTAAAACAGAGAAATTTTCGAGTTATTGAAAATTGTCTAAATGGGCGAAGAACGGTATGGAGCGACCCTTTTAAAAAAGGGCGTGATGGTGCAGAAGGTTTGGCGCAAGTTATCGAAATGCATTCGCCATTAGAGTTAGTTATTCTTATGCTTGGCACAAATGATTTTCAGTGCACACATGAAAATAATGCATGGATGTCAGCTCAAGGCACAGTAAAACTGATTGAAATTATTCGTCAAGCTCCAATTGAACCAGAAATGCCAGTACCAAAAATAATGGTTATAGCACCGCCCCAAATTATCAAGCCAAAAGGTGCTATTGCAAATAAATTTAATGGGTCTGAAAAACGGTGTATTGGGTTAGCTGGTGAGCTAGAAAGAATTGCTAAAGAACATTCAGTCCATTATTTTGATGCTGGTAGTGTGACAAAAGCTAGTGTAATAGATGGTATTCATTTAGATGAAAAACAACACGAAATACTTGGTATAGCTATAGAGAATGCAGTATCAAATATCAAAAACTTCTAACAAATGCTTGCAGCTGACCGTAAAAAGTGTCACATTTTTTGCGAAGCAAAAAAGTTCGCCCCTTTTTACGTAAGCTGAAGCAGGCGCTATGAGTAGAAATTATGAATACTAATCGCAATCTTTTTGTAGTCTTTTTATTTTCATTTTTACTGGCTTCTTGTGCAAAAGAAGCTGACCCTAAACTTATCTATGAAAGATATCTAGCATCGATTCAAGATATGCATAGCTTCGAAGATAAGCGGTTTGAAGAATACATCAGCAATAGAGCGCGAGGAGTTGTCAGAGAAAAAACTGGTGGAATTAAAGAAGAACAGCTTAGCAGTTTTTTAACACTTTTTAAGGCTGAAGCGGTATTGCCAAGTGATAGCCAAGTTACGCTAAAAAAAGCAGATCAACAAACAGCTATATTAAGTATCACTGCCAACAACTATCCTGAACAAGGTTCAAAGCAAAAAAGTAATATAGACTTTATTCGAGAAAATGGCTGGAAAATAGATAAAATTATTATTGAAACGTCTAATGGTGATTTTAATTACAAATCGACCACATACTGAGAATATACTCATAACAAGTCGCTCAACACGGATGGACAAACTGATCTTGTACCACTTTAAAAAAATGGGGGCAGGCCTTTCCGCGCCACACTGCAAAAGCAGGATCAGGTCTCGTAATCAAGCACCCTCCTATTTTTGAACGGCTCGATCGACGGTGCTATAAGAACAAGACAACAACCTGGGATAGCCCCCGATTAAACCGTGTAACTACCTCTACGGCCTCGCCAGCGCCTATATGTACTTCTACGAATACTGCCCCATATATACGCTCCGATATTGATGCAGAGACTTGCGCCAGCCTGTCATAACAATCGGGGACAGACCCCGATTAAACAATGTAACTATCTCTGCGAACTCGCCAGTACTTATATGGGTTTTTACGATATGACTAATGTTCGCTCCTTGTATTTAAGTAACACCTGTATTTCCACACGCAGCATGGGAGTAAAAACACGCATACCTTCAGGGAATTCCAGGCATCACTGCTGGCTATATAATAGCCCGCTAAACGTTGACTCCATCACATTTCATCAACAAGTATCACCCTCTTATCGCAAAATTTTACCGCCTATCTTTAGTAAAAATGAATATCCAGCTTCTACAAATATAATCTGGTCAATCCAAAAATAAGGTGTCTTAGGTAGATCTGATACCACTAAAGGAATAGACACTCGTAAGGCTGCGAGATTAACTCATAAACACTACGGACTACTTGATGAAATACTGTTTGTTTTTTCTACCCATACTTCTTCTTTCAAACATCGCGCAGGCAATGCCGATCACTGATGCCACTATTATACAAAGGGGCAATGAGTATTCAGGGGTTAGTCACTGGCATCAAAAGAAAACCAAAAACAGCCGAAAACAAACCGGCTGGATTAAAGATGGGGATACTATTTATTCACCCTGGGCCAGGCATTGGGCTGAATACACCGCCTACCTGACTAAAGGTGTGTGGGATATTGGCCTCAACGTCATCAACCGTGGCAACCTTCATGTTGATTGGTACGACACCTTCAAGGTTCGCAGTCGCTTAACTGACCCGTCACGAATCGCTCAAGAAGTTCTGAAAATTAAAGCCAGTGACGAACAAATTTATCATGCCTTTTCCAGGGTTGAAATTGCTAGCGCCGGTGATTACACCGTGTTCTTTAGCTTTGTCGAACATTGACTGCGGCGGGACGCCGAGGGCGTTAACAATCATTTTGATGGGGTGCTTAAAGGCCACGTCCATTATTACGTTCGCGCCTTCTTCTTGTAAACTGCTCGCTGAGCCAAAGCCCTCGGTGTTGCCGTTTTGCGCGCTATTTTTTCCTGAGCCTAACCCCTTGGCCATTTCGCCAATGAAATCTAAATTCCAAAGATTTTTATTATCGATGCCATGATCGGCCAGTGTTTGTTCGACATGGTTTTTATGGCCTGCGGGAATGGCTGCGATTATATCGTCAAAGGATACCATGCCGCTCATATCGCCCATCTTAGTAGGAATCAATAAATCAATGCCGTAGGGCTTGCCTTCGATGTGTTCGTCGATCCAATTGAGTTCAATTTCAAGGGATTCAGGGGTGTGAGCGGCCGCACCCAGCACTCCGAAACCGCCGGCTTTACTGACTTCAACAACCACATCACGGCAGTGAGTAAAAGCAACCAGGGGGAATTCTATATCAAGCATGTCACAGATGACGGATTTCATTGTCTAGCTCCATTAGATTTATTTCGAATAGTCTTAAATGAATGACCTAACGAAAAAATGCATGGTGATCCAGGCCATTAATCGTGTTTTATTTTTAGGTGTAGCGGAGGCGTTGCTAACGCAGCCGGCTTTACTGTTATACGTTGGATCGACGCGTTGACCATTGTCGCCAGGCCCATAAGAAATATCAATGGCCAATAGTGCTTTGATTGATCTGTGTTGTTTTCTCTATTCTCGGGACCGGATAGGGCGCCCTCAAAAAAAGTGAGCGCCGTCTTAGGGCGCGCCAATTTTGTGTGACCAATTATTTAGTTTTAAAGTGTTTTGTGGATTGCGGGCTGGTCGACTTTTATAAGGGGGCTGTCGATCTTATCGATAACTCTCTCTATGTTCGATGCGTTAGTTTATTGCCTACGCTGGCTCAGGTAAACTGTCTTATACACGCTGCTCCGTGCCATGAATTGGCGATTACACAAGAGAAAATTATGCCCGTTGATATCCATCAATCACTTAAACAAACGTTTGGTTTTGACCAGTTCCGTTCAGGGCAGCAGCAAACCGTGGATCARTTACTCAATGGTCACTCATCACTGGCGATATTTCCCACGGGTTCGGGGAAGTCCTTGTGTTATCAATTAACGGCATTGCATTTACCTCACCTGACGTTGGTTGTTTCGCCTTTGTTGGCGCTAATGAAGGATCAGCTGGTGTTTCTGGAGAAACAGGGCATACCGGCTGCGAGTATTGACTCGACKTTGTCTCCCGCTGAAAACCGGCAGGTCATGGACGATGTGCGCCAGGGCCGTACGAAAATATTAATGGTCTCGGTTGAGCGCTTTAAAAATGAACGCTTTCGGCAGTTTATAGAGTCGGTGGCGGTGTCTATGTTGGTGGTGGATGAAGCGCATTGCATCTCCGAGTGGGGGCATAATTTCCGGCCGGATTATTTAAAGCTGCCGGCCTATTGTAAGGCCTTGAATATCCCGCTGGTGTTGTTGCTCACAGCAACCGCTACGAAAGCGGTGAAAGAGGATATGGCCAACAAGTTTGATATTGCGCCCACGCATATCGTACAAACGGGGTTTTATCGATCGAACCTGGATCTATCGGTGTTATCAGTAAGCACCGCGGCCAAAAACACACAATTACTTGAATCAGTTCAAGCGCAACCAGGGGCGGGTATTGTCTACGTCACCTTGCAGCAAAGTGCTGAACAAGTCGCAAATTTTTTGAGTCAAAATGGCGTGTTGGCGGCAGCCTATCATGCGGGTTTTGATAATGAAAAACGACAAGCCATACAGGCGCGATTTATGGCCGGTCAATTAGACGTAGTAGTGGCTACGATTGCATTTGGTATGGGCATCGACAAAGCCGATATACGTTTTGTTATTCACTATGATCTTCCCAAATCTATCGAGAATTATAGTCAGGAAATAGGCCGGGCAGGGCGTGATGGATTGCCCTCGCGATGCATTATTCTGGCAAATCTTGATGGCTTGAACGTGGTTGAGAACTTTATCTATGGCGACACCCCGGAACCCGAGGGTATTCGCTATATTATCGATAATATCCGAGAAGAAACTCAGAACGGGCAGTGGGAACTACAGCTTACGGGGCTGTCGAATGCGAGTAATATTCGACAGCTGCCGTTGAAAACACTTCTAGTGCAATTAGAGTTACAGCATGTTTTGCAGCCCCTTTATGCTTATTTTGCTGACTTCAAATACAAGTTTGTGCAGCCAAAAGAAGCGATTTTGGCTTCCTTTCAGGGTGAAC
The DNA here is from genome assembly GCA_002746135.1 of Cellvibrionales bacterium. Lineage (GTDB taxonomy): Bacteria > Pseudomonadota > Gammaproteobacteria > Pseudomonadales > Porticoccaceae > Reddybacter. Next base: position 63,156 of record NVWE01000017.1, read on the forward strand.
GACGTGAGTTTGTTTCGGCTATTTTTGCCAGCACGGCCTTTAAAAAAGTATGGGGCGTGCCTGACTTCGATGCGTTATTCAGTACTTACGGTGGCGAGCGAGCGCGGGCGATTACGGCGCTTGAATACCTAGAGCAGCAGCAATTGATTGTGCTTGAATCGAAGCGTAAGACGGAAGTGTATGCGGTGGACGGGGGTGTTTTATCGAACCCCGCGCTTGCTGAGACGCTCTTTGAATACTTTATTGGTAAAGAGCAGCAGGAGATACAACGCATCGCCGGGTTGATCGCGTTTTTTGAATCGGATCAGTGTCTTAATCGAAATTTGGGCCAGTATTTCGATGATGATAACGCCCCGGTGAACTGCGGGCATTGCAGTGTTTGTCGTAACCAGGTTGCTCAGTTGGAGTATTCTGTGCACGTTGAATGGCCTAAAGATGATGCGCTGGTTCAGGCCCTGACGGATCTAGATCAACACCTTGCCAACAAAATGGCGACGCAGGCTACGCTGACGCAGTATTGCCGTTTTCTTGCGGGACTGAGTGCGCCCTTGTTTAATCGCTACAAAGTTCGCCAGGTTAAGGGCTTTGGGCTGTGTGAGGCATTTCGCTATGGCGATATCTTGAAGAAAGTAAAAAGCCTCCGTATTGAATTCGGCTGATTTTTTTGCGCTCTGTTGTGCGTTTAGAATTAGTTCGTGATTTTCAGTGAGTTAGGTCAAGGTCATGGGGCTTAATGCAGCTCTATAGGACGCGCTGTGGTGCGTAAGGTTCGAAATTATCAGTTTAATGTAGCCCAATTTTGGTTTATTGAATCACGTATTATTATAATCAATAGGTGGAATGGCTCTTAGGGTGATGAATTGATATGTCGAATGAATACGATGAAGACTTCGGTACCATGCTCGATATTCGAGGCTCAAGGCAGTTGGAGCTACTTCGGATCTTTATTGAAACTAATTTCCCCGAACGGAATTTCACGTTAATCGATCATGGCTGCGGGACTGGCGCCTTATTAAGCGTGTTGGCGCGATGGTATCCTAAGGCTTGTTTTTATGGCGTGGATTTTTGTGATCGATATGCGGCGAAATGGGACGCGGTGAAGCGCCAACATAAAAACATTAAAGGGATTTTTCTAGAAAATTTCTTAAGTTGGGGCTCTTCTCTACCAAATCATGCGGACATTATTTTCTCTAACGCGGCGACGATGTACCTTGATTCGAAGGAGACCTTAAAATATTTAGACTTGATTTCACATCACACCGATTATTTGGTTGCACGAGACATCGACTTTAGTGAGGCGGGGTTCATATTGAATGAAACCAATGCGCATTATGCGGACATTGTCATTGCAAACTGTAAGGCGTTTTTTAAAATGCTGGAGGAGAAATACGGTGAAGACGTAGGGCCAATGAAACAAGCGCTGGTGGAGCAGTCTGCTTTTAAAGTAATACAATATGACCTCGATAGAGAAGTCTATGTAAAAGACCCCGATTCAGGGGTGGATATGGAAACGTTGATGAACACTGAGTGGTATGCAGTGGCAAGCAGTTTGCCTCTGTCAGACGACGAGAAAAACAAGCTCTCGAAAGCCTTTAAGTTGTACATCGCTCATGAAAGCGTTGCTTGGCGAAACTGGTATTTTCAGGTGCTAAGTCGAAAGTAACGTTGATAAAATTTGAGGGAATCGATTTGTCATTGTTATTGTCATTGTTATTGTTATTGTCCTAGTAGTTGGTTTGCGATCACTACACAACCCCCAGTTTACTATCCTTTCAGGTAACCTATGAAAAAATATATTCCTATATTTCTGGCACTTGTTTTAGCGAAATGGTGGTTTACCGACCCTTCTATTGATGTTGATACCAATGGCCTTAGTTTTAGTTATATTGTGGAATATTCAGGCGAGGTCAGTCGAAGCGATACGCTTCCATTGCTAGTGGCGCTTCATGGCAATGGTGACACGCCACAGGATTTTTACGACAACGTCTTGGATCACTTGGACGTGCCTGCGCGAATTATTCTGCTTAAAGGTCCGGTGTCTTCGAACCGAGGCAGTGCGTGGCCCTGGAGTCCAGCGGATTTTGTTCAATACGGCAAGGCGATCAATGAAGCCGTAGAGATACTTGCTATTAAGTTCCCTACATCTGAAAAGCCAATTTTGTTGGGTTTTTCTGGCGGTGGCATGACGGCTTATTATCAAGCGTTAACGCACGGTGATAGTTATTCTTATATCATTCCAATATCGGGCAAGCTGACAAAAGATTTACTTGGCGACGCGCCCATTCGACGCGGAGCGAAAGTATTTGCGTTTCACGGGAATAAAGACAGTGTTGTTTCAATCACCGGCGGAAGAAGCGCCGAGCGTATTTTAAGAGAGCATGGCATTGATGTGCGATTTGTTGAATTTAATGGTGGGCATCACGGCATCGTGAACGAAATTAGGACTGAGATTACAGTGCTTCTAGAGGAGAAGCTAGAAAGCCTTTATTAAACGGTGATGAGGTTTGTAAATTAACAATTATCCCAAAGATTATTTGTCTCTAAGGTGTAGTGATCTATGTGTTGTTGAGTGTTGTTGCTCATGCATATGATTCCAAAGTTAATTTTTTTGAAAAGGCATGTTGTAATTCAAGTTCA
>NVWE01000003.1:0-155179 GCA_002746135.1 Cellvibrionales bacterium
CTCGTGGAATTTCTACCAGAAACCGAGGCAGCGGCAATGCCAGCATTACCACGGCGGATGATATTACCGGTGGCACTGGCGCGGCGATTGTTTTATTTAATTCGGGTAGCAATACGAATAACATCACCCTCAATGGCGGCACGGTCAGCTCCGCCTCTGGCATTGCCATTGAAGATAACGTCCCGGGTTCTCCTTTTACTAGCCCCACCGATACCTTGATAACCGCCAATACAGGCTCAGCGATTGTGGGGGATATTTTACTGTTTGAAGGCAATGATGAGCTGCACTTTAACGGTGGAGACTTTAGCGGCGTGACCCGCTTTGACGGCGGTAATGGCACCGACGGTATTACTTTTGCAGGCTCCAATGGTGCCTTTGACTCAAGCCTGATGGTCGGTATTGAAACCGTCACCATCGGTGCTGGTAGCGCCATCTCTTTTGCCAACGATGTCTTTGATACCAGGCCCTTAACCAATAGCGTATTAACCGTCACCAACGGTGGCGTACTGGATGCCGGCACCGTCTTTACCCTCACCGGTAACTTAGTGCTTTCCAATGGCGGCCTTTTCGACGGCATGGGTAACAGCCCCAGTGCCAGCATTATCAATGGTAATGTCACCAACGGCGGTGTCTTACAAATGCAGGATGGTGAGAYCAACGACAGCATTACCRTYAATGGCAATTACATCGGTAATAACGGCCTGCTGAACATCGATACCGCCCTGGGTGATAATGCCTCAGCCACCGACTTACTGACCATCAAYGGCGATACCAGCGGCAACACCACGGTGAATGTCCAAAACGCCGGYGGTACMGGTGYCCCCACCGTTAACGGCATAGARRTYGTRCAAGTCAGYGGCAGCTCTAATGGTAGCTTTTTACTCGATGGTGACTTTGTCACCGCCAGCAACGAACAAGCCGTGATTGGYGGTGCCTTTGCTTACACGCTGAGACAACAAACAGATGGCGACTGGGCTTTAGTTTCTGAAGGAGTACCCGTATCACCCACACCCACACCCACACTACCTTTATTCTCCCCAGCCGCCCCGGTCTTCGAAGCCCTGGGTCAAAACCTGCTGTTGGCTAACAGCCTGCCCACCCTGCAACAACGGGTCGGTAATCGCCGTTGGGCCGATGGATCAGTGACGGAAGGTTACGTCGGTCTGGGTGAGCAAGGCGACTCGGGCCAGCCCGACCGCCAAGGCCTCTGGTTACGCCTCAGTGGTGGTCGCAGTGACATCAACAGTGATACCAGCACCACCGGTACCGACATGGACAACCGAGAGCACCAAATTCAACTTGGTATCGACATTCCCCTGAGTAGTGATGAAGACGGCGAATTTGTCGGCGGTATCAACGGCGCTTACAGCAAAACCGCCACCGATGTTAACTCCACCTCAGGTAATGGCGACATCGACACGGACCACTACAGCCTCGGCCTCAGTGGCACCTGGTACGGCGTGAATGGTTTTTACAGCGACACCCAACTGCAACTGAGCAAAAGCAAAACCGACATTGATTCTCAGCGTTTGGGTGATCTTACCCGCCGCGGCGACATCGATGCGCGGGGAATCAGCGCCTCCGTTGAACTTGGTCAGCGTTACCTGCTGGGCGACAAACAAAGCAACCCCAAGGACACACAACGCAGCCTTATCCCCCAAGCTCAGCTGACCTATAGCCGAGTTGATGGTGACGACTTCACCGGCAGCTTTGGTGAGCGCGTCAAACTTGACGACTTCACCAGCCTCAAAGCCCGTCTCGGCCTCGCCCTCAACCAGGAAAAGAGCTGGCAGGACAGTAACGGTCAAACCCGCAGAAGCTATGTCTACGGCATTGCCAACGTCATTTACGACTTTGACGGTGACACCGACGTAAAAATTCACGGCTTCAAACTTGAAAACGAAGCAGATGATTTGTTTGGTGAGCTAGGCATTGGCGGTAGCTACAATTGGGGCGATGAGGACTACAGCCTGTACGGTGAAATCACCGCCGGCACCAGCCTTGAAGCTGTTGGCGACAGTAACAGCCTGCAAGGCACCTTTGGGTTTAGGGTGAAGTTTTAGAGCAAAGGCAGTGGTAGGTTCGTTCGCTTGAAAGGAATAGTAATGGCAGTATTCAGCAAACTGGAGTCTGTTTAACCAGGAAAGCCAGCAGAAACGCTTTCATTTAAATTATTAATGGCAAATTCAGAAGTGGGTCAATACAGTGGTTATTTCAACACTGTAGGACTTCACTGTTCACTCGCTTATATCCCGTCGATAGAGTTTCCTGGAAGCACAGCCTAAGCATGAAAATCTTATCAAGTTAGTTCTACTATACAAAGGGGGATGCCAAGGCCTGGTGGATGAGACATGGCATTAACATTTCTTGCCTTTTCGTTATTTGAGTCTGCTGAGGGCTTCATTTATCCGTATCTGCAATTCTCAATAATCCAGTTGCATTCATAACCTGAAATCACCATAATCCGCACCGCTATGGTGACCCTTGTCGGTCCCCCCGCAATGAACGTCTGTAAACTCCGCCAGGCCTGGAAGGGAGCAACGGTAGCAGATAATTCGTGTGCTGGGGTGTGGCTGATGAGGGTTGCCACCTAATTCTCTCTTGCCTATGCACTGCGCCAACGTCTTGTTTGCGCGCGATGACAATTCCCGCTGAATAGGCTGTCCGAATCTCCGTATTCTCTATCTACGTATTCTCTATCTACGTATTCTCTATCTACGTATTCTCTATCTCCGTATAATGCCCTCCTTCATAATGTGCGGTTTTCAATCGCCGACTTCTATCGAGGCAAAGAAACGATGAGCTATCAGGTGCTGGCCCGCAAATGGCGTCCGCGTACCTTTGCCGAAATGGCGGGGCAGGAGCATGTGCTGCAGGCGCTGATTAACGCCCTCGACAATGACCGCCTGCACCACGCCTATTTGTTTACCGGTACTCGGGGTGTGGGTAAAACCACCATCGCCCGTATTCTCGCCAAGTGTTTGAATTGCGAAGAGGGCGTTAGCTCGGTTCCCTGTGGCAAGTGCAGTGCCTGTACTGAGATTGCTGATGGCCGCTTTATTGACCTGATTGAGGTGGATGCGGCATCGCGTACCAAGGTCGAAGACACACGCGAGCTGCTCGACAATGTGCAGTACATGCCGTCCCACGGGCGCTTCAAGGTCTATTTGATCGATGAAGTGCACATGCTCTCGACCCACAGTTTTAATGCCCTGTTAAAAACGTTGGAAGAGCCACCGGCCCACGTTAAGTTTTTGTTGGCGACGACCGATCCACAGAAACTGCCAGTGACGATTTTATCGCGTTGCTTACAGTTCAATCTTAAAAACCTCAGTCCCGAGCGCATTGTTGAACATCTAAGCTTTGTCCTCGGTGAAGAGAAAGTCCCCTTCGAAGAAGCTGCCTTATGGGCTTTAGCCCGCGCTGCCGATGGCAGTATGCGCGATGCCTTGAGTTTGACTGATCAGGCCATTGCCCACGGCGGCGGTAAGCTTAGCGAGACTGAACTGAGCACCATGCTCGGCAGTATTGACCGCAGCTGGATTATTGCTATTTGCCAAGCCCTCGCCGAGCGCGATAGCTCGCAGGTTCTGGCACAGGTTGCCTTGCTGGCCGAGCACGCGCCGGACTTCGGTGCGGCCCTCAGTGAAATGCTCTCGGTGTGGCACCGTGTCGCTATCGCCCAGGTGGTGCCCGAAGCCGCAGATAACAGCCTCGGCGATCAACAGATGATCACCAGTCTGGCGACTAGCCTGGGCCGTGAAGAAGTACAGCTGTACTACCAGATTTGCTTGCTCGGCAAGCGCGATTTAGCCTTGGCGGCCGACCCGCGCAGTGGTTTTGAAATGGTGATGCTACGTTTATTGGCCTTTCAGCCTGCACCGGAAATGGCAATGAAGCCACTGCCCGTGCCCGCTGTAGAAGCGCCGGCTACACCGCCCGTTGCGCCAACCCTTCAAGCCGCAGCACCTCAAGCCGCAGCACCCCAAAGGATGGCACCTGTTATGACGGCTGATACAGCTCTCGCCCAGGAGGTGGTGGAGCCTGTAAAAAAGCCTGAAGCGCTGGACGCGGTGGCGGACACCACGCCTGCAGCGCCAGCCTTTAAGCCCCTTGCTGCAGTTGCGTCCGAGCCTGAGATAAAGGTAGAAACTAAAACTGAGGCAGAGCCGCAACCTGCGCTTGCTCCCGATGTCGCGCCGCGAAATGAAGCCCCCGCTTTTAAGCCGCCGGTCGCGCCAGAGCAGAGTGAAAATCCGGCACCTGTTGCTGCGCCATCGCCCGTAGCGTCGATACAGGCAGAGCCGATACAAGCCGCAACCACTATAGTCGCACCTGCTACAGCTACAAATTCGGCCCTCCAGACTTTATCGACTCGCCCGCAATCAATAGAGATTGCGGCAGCAGCCCCTAAGGTTGTCGATAAAGCCCAGCCCACCAGTCTGCCCGCTAGTGATTACCCCTTAAGCAGCCTTGATAATGAGCGTTGGTTGGTGTTGTGTAATGCCTTGCCTATTTCAGGTTTACTCGCGACGGTGGCAGCAAATTCTGTGGTGGAAGAAAACGACGGTCAGCGTTTGTTGTTCCGTCTGGAGAAAGGGCACGATGCGGTCTATGATCCCGCCTATCAACAGCGCCTCGCAGATGCGCTTGGTGAGCATTTTCAGCAGTCGCTAAAGGTTGAAATTGTTATCGGGCAGGTCACTGTTGAAACGCCTTATCTTTACCGCCTGCGCAAGCGTGCCGAACGACAGGCACTGGCCGTGCAAACCTTACGAGACGACCCTGTGGCCAAAGCCCTCGAGCAGCGTTTTGGTGCGAGCTTAAATGAAGCCACCGTGGTGCCGATTGACGAAGTAGTTGAGTAGAAATAGTCTGTTAATAAAGCGTATTCACAGCATTCGTAAAAATGTGGATGGAATAAATGAATTGAGGAGTAATCCATGAAGCTCGACGACATGATGAAACAAGCCCAGGAAATGCAGGGCAAAATGCAGAAGATGCAGGAAGAAGTGCAAAATATTGAGGTCAAAGGCGAATCCGGTGCGGGCATGGTTGAAGTGGTCATGACCGGTCGTCACGATGTGCGTAAGGTGACGGTTGATCCCAGCTTGCTCACAGAAGATAAAGAAATTATTGAAGACTTATTAGCGGCAGCGGTGAATGATGCCGTGCGTAAAGTAGAGGCTAAAAATAGCGATATGATGGGTAACTTGACCGCCGGCATGGGTTTGCCCGCTGGCTTTAAAATGCCTTTTTAATGGGAAACCTCTTTGTTTTGAGAACGTTTATTTTACGAACATTTGTTTTGCGTTTGTTTTTTAAAATCAGGCACGCTGAATAATGTTTGGCCCGGTTATTGACGAACTTATTGACGCCTTGCGCTGCCTGCCCAGCGTTGGCCCTAAGTCGGCCCAGCGTATGGCGCTGTATTTGCTCGATAAAGACCCCCGCGCAGCGGCTCGCTTATCGACCTCTATTCAGCAAGCCGTTGAAAAAGTGGGGCGCTGCCAGCTTTGTCGCATGTTAACAGAAGCCTCGGTGTGTGAAATCTGCGCCAATCAGCGGCGTCAGCCTGACTTGCTGTGTGTGCTTGAAACCCCGGCCGACTTGTTTGCCATTGAGCAAAGCGGTTCTTATCGCGGACGTTATTTTGTGCTGTTTGGGCATTTGTCGCCGATTGATGGTGTCGGCCCAGAATCAATTGGCATCGATCAGTTACTACAGCGCCTGGTTGACGAAGAAATTAAAGAGTTAATTCTGGCGACTAACCTGACTGTGGAAGGCGAGGCAACTGCCCACTACATCGGCACCCATGCTCAGGCTTTAGGCGTTGGCGTGTCGCGCATAGCCCACGGTGTGCCACTGGGTGGTGAGCTGGAATACGTTGACGGCGGTACTTTGAGCCATGCGTTTAGTAGTCGTACTTTAATTTAAATGCAGCGCTTTTTATATTTATAGACCGAGGGAGTCTCTGAATGAGTCAGATACGAGTTCATGGATTGTTCAGAGGCTCCCTAGATAAAACCCCCTCCAAAATTAATGTTGAGTAAACTCTTTTGAGCAGCGAATATTCCCCGGCTATTAATTCCCCCGCCATTATGATCACCGACAACGAGGCGCTGGAAAAAGCCGCGCAACGTTGGCAAGAAGTTGACGTTATCGCTCTGGATACAGAGTTTATTCGCACCGACACCTTCTACCCGATACTGGCTTTAGTGCAGTTGTGTGACGGTGAAACCACCTGGTTGCTTGACCCTATAGCGTTACCTAAACCCCAGGGCTTGATCGATTTACTGGCGAACCCCAAGGTCGTTAAAGTATTGCACTCCTGCTCGGAAGATTTGGAAACACTGGCCCACAGTCTTGGCCAATTACCTGACCCATTGTTTGATACACAAACCGCAGCCGCTTATTGCGGGCTGGGTTTTTCTGTAGGTTATCGCGGTGTAGTGAAAGAGCTGGCCGGTGTTGAGCTGGATAAGCACGAGACCCGTTCCGATTGGTTGCAGCGCCCGCTAAGTGACTCGCAGTTAAGTTACGCCGCAGAAGATGTGCATTATTTATTGCCTGTTTATCAGGCCCTGGTCGAGCAACTTGAAAGCCAGCAGCGTCTGAGTTGGGTGGAAGATGAAATGCTCGGAAAATTGGCAAACTCCCGTCGCGTCCAGCCACCCGAAAAGTATTACACCCGTGTCAAAGGTGCGTGGAAACTCGATGGGCGCGGGCTGGCTATTTTGCAGGCCCTGACGACCTGGCGCGAAGGCGAGGCACGGCAAGAAAATCGTCCCCGTGGACGCATTATTGCCGATAAAGATTTATTGCCGATTTCATTCTTAAAGCCGCCGCTGAATATGGGGCAGCTTAAAGGGACGAATGTGCTCCATCCGCGAGAGTTGCGTTTGTACGGCGAGAAAATATTATCTATTTTCGCTGAGATTGAGGACAACGACGGCAAAGGTTTTCCCGCATTATTGCCCAAGGCCATTCCCCGTGAACATGGCTCGATGTTGAAATCTTGCCGCAAACTGGTGGTGGCTGCGGCTGAAAAAATGGAGCTGGCACCCGAGGTACTAGCGCGTAAAGTCGATCTGGAATTTCTGGTGCGCTCCATCGCCTACGGCGAAGTGCAATTGCCCGAGGTGCTGGCCAGTGGCTGGCGTTATGACGCGGTCGGTGAAAGCCTGTTGAGCCATGCCAGTGAATTACAGGCTGGTACAAAAACTGATGAAAAGTGAACAAAGAATTGCTATGACTGTACTGTGTAAAATTTATCGAAGCGCAAACAAAAGTGACTGCTATCTTTACGTGCCTTTTGAGAAAGATCTTGAGGGCGTACCCGAAGCGTTGCTAAAGCAGCTGGGTAAGCTCGAGTCGGCGATGACTTTAAAGCTAACGCCAGAGAGAAAGTTGGCTCAGGCCGATATCAAAGAGGTGCTGTCTCAGCTTGACCAGCAAGGCTATTACCTGCAAGTGGCATCGACTACTGATGAATATATGCAGATCGTGCGGGCGCGCAACGAGAAGCTTTAATGGCTGAACTCGCGCCGGACTTTTGGAAAAACCGCCCGCTTGATGATCTCAACCCTCAGGAATGGGAAGCGCTGTGCGATGGTTGCGGGCGCTGCTGTTTGGTTAAGCTCGAAGACTTTGATAGCGATGAAGTGTACTTCACCAGTCTCGCCTGTGAGCTGCTCGATACGGAAAGCTGTCGCTGTGGAAATTACAGTCAGCGTTTTGAAAAAGTGGCAGACTGCATACAGCTCAGTGCCGACAATGTTGAAAACATCAATTGGCTGCCATCGACCTGCGCCTACCGCCTACGACACGAGGGCGAACCACTGCCCGAGTGGCACCCGCTGGTATCGGGTAACCCTGAATCAGTGCGGGAGGCGGGTATATCAGTGAGTGGGCGGGTGACCTCCGAAGCCCATGTTCACCCTGACAGTATTGAAGAACACATCGTCTATTGGGTTGATTAAAGGGATTTAGCAGCCGCTTTATTGGCAGAGTTATAATAAATCCAAAAGTTGCTAGAAAGGATAATTATGTATACACCGGAAAACTACTTTTGGGGCTGCGTGGCTTACGTTCTTGGCGTATTAATGGCCGCACCGTTCATTTGGTGGGCCACGCATCGCATACCCTGGTATCCGCTCAGAGCCTTTTTTCGCATGCTAAGTTTGGCTTTTTTATTAACCCCAGCTTTCCCCTATGAAGGCATGGCTTATCTCGCGCCGGCCTGGGCTATCGCCGCCTTTGAGTTGATAAAGCCAACCATGGAGCATGGCGTGCGCCGTGTGCTGATCCCGATGGGCTTCAGCTTCTTCGTCCTCTATGCTTTAAACCTCTGTGTTTGGCAATTGCTAAAAACGCGCGCGGAGAAGAATACTGTTGAGGAGATGGAAGATTTTAATGATGAAAGCGGGCAGGGGCAGGGCCTATGACTGTTCTGCTAACATCGTAGGCCACGAGATTAAGGGCGCGTGTTCGAGGATAGTGCTGATCGTGAATATAAAAAACGTGTATTGAAAGTAATAATAATTGATAAGAGCCAGGGCTGGCTGAAAATTCGTACATCGAGAATTTCAACTTTCCCATTGTCTAGTATTGGTGGCTGTCTCGGTGGAGCCTCTTTAAAGTAGGGTTGCGCCTTTAAATATAAAAGGTTTAATAACAGAAAGTTCAATAATGAGGGTGGCGTGTGAAAAGGCTAATTTTTAATCAAAAGGGTGGTGTTGGAAAATCTAGTATTACTTGTAATCTTGCCGCTATCGCCGCCAATGATGGCTTGCGCACCCTGGTCGTTGATCTTGATGCTCAGGGTGACAGCAGCCACTACTTATTAGGCGCGGGCTTTGAAGAAGCTTTGCCAGACGTGGCTGACTACTTTAAGCAATGTCTTAATGCTCGATTAAGTAAAAATGAGCCAATGGACTTTGTTCATCACACGCCGTATGACAATCTCTTTGTTTTACCAGCCAGCCCTGAGCTGACAGACCTGCAGTCTAAACTCGAAAGTAAACACAAAATATATAAATTGCGGGACTTGCTAACTCAGCTTGAAGATCAGTTTGATTTGATCTTCATTGATACGGCCCCCGCATTCAATTTCTTCACGTTGTCGGCGTTGATTGCGGTTGATACATGCTTAATACCCTTTGACTGTGACTCCTTTGCTCGTAACTCACTGTATATGTTGAGAGATGTTATTGATGAAATAAGGGATGACCATAATGATTTGCTCAAGGTGGAAGGGATTATCGTTAATCAATTCCAGGCCCGAGCGAACCTGCCTAATCAGATTGTTGAACAAATTATTGCCGATGGACAACCCGTATTCCCAGTCTATTTGTCCAGCTCGGTGAAAATGCGTGAATCCCATGAAAGCTTTCGCCCACTTATAGACCTTGCTCCGACACACCCCTTAACGCAACAGTTTGGCGAATTATATAAATTATTAAAGCGCTAAGGTCCTGGCAGGTCTTTGCTGGGCCCAGACCCGCGAGTTGTTAAGGCTGAGATGCTCAAGGGAGCAGGTTTAAGTTTTTGACTGGGAGATCAGTGCACTCCGTGCATTCCCTTGCGCAGCAGCGGCGATAGCATCAATAAAAACACCGCAATAGCTACGGCAAACCAGCCGACATTACTGTAGACATCGAGGGTTCTAGCCAGTGCGCTCGCCTGATCGAGTACTTCACCGTCAGCTGTTGTGCTGCTAGTCAACTGGGCGATTTTACTGGCGATAAAGTTGGCACCCGCCGAGGCGAGAAACCACACACCCATCATCATGCCGACAATGCGCGGCACACTCAGTTTGGTAATCATCGACAGGCCAACGGGCGACAGGCAAAGCTCGCCCGTGGTGTGGAAAAGGTAGATGAGTACCAGCCAGATCATGCCTATGCCCTGACCCTCGCTGGCGAGTCGGGCACCGAAGACCAATACCAGAAAGCCGAGGCCGACCTGAAACAGGGCGAGGGCAAACTTCACCGGTGTTGAGGGTTCGCGTCCGCGCGCGGCAAGGCGTGTCCAGAGGATGGAAAATACCGGGGCCAATAGAAATATAAAGAAGGCGTTGAAGGATTGAAACACTGAGGCGGGTAGTTCATAGCCCAATAGAACGCGGTCAACGCTGCGGTCGGCAAAGAGGTTGAGTGATGAGCCTGCTTGTTCGAACAACGCCCAAAAGAGCACGGAGAAAAGGATCAGCGTAGCGGCGACAAAGAGGCGGTGGCGTTCCACCGGGTCACACTTGAGGAAGGCATAGGCCAGAATGACGACCAGCATCAGCCCGCCAAAACCGCTCAGAGCCTGGCCAACCAGCGCTTGGTGTTGCACTAATTGCCAGATGGCGAATACGCCGCCGAAACCGCCCAGGTAAATGAGCTGTTCGCGATTGAGGCCGGCAAAAATCCGCGTGGTGAGCTGAGCAGTGGCAGGTGGCTCAGCTTTGCCCTGCAGGTGCTGTTGCCCCCTGAGGAATACTACAAGGCCGAATAGCATGCCGATGCCTGCCAGGCCAAAGCCGTACTGCCAGCCATAGGTTTGGCCGAGCCAGCCGCAGAGTAAAGAAGACGAGAAAGCCCCGATATTAATACCCATATAAAACAGGGTAAAACCACTGTCTCGGCGCGGATCGTCGTGGCTATAAAGCGCACCAACCACGGTGGAAATATTGGCTTTTAGAAAGCCAACGCCACAAATAATAAAGGCGAGGGAGAGGTAGAATATTTGTAGATAGAAAGGATCACGACTGATGCCCCCGGCAGAATCAATAGCGACAGGCCCCTCAATTGCCATGCCTAAGTGCCCAAGAACCAATAAGATAGCGCCGAAAGTTACCGCTTTACGCGAGCCTAAATATCGATCTGCCAGCACACCACCGATCACTGGTGTGACGTAGACCAGTGCTGAGTAAGCACCATAAATGAGGTAGGCTTTTTCATCACTAAACAGGAAGTGCTGGGTGAGGTAAAAGATCAGCAGAGCGCGCATACCATAGTAGGAAAAACGCTCCCACATCTCGGTCATAAAACAGACGAATAAACCTTTGGGATGGCCGAAGAAGGCGGTATCTGACGATGCGCTTAGGGGCGGTGTAGAGGGCATTGTTGTGATCCGAGTAATTGACGAGGCATATTAGCAGCGTTGATTTGTCTGTAATAGATGCTGAATGATGTCATTGGGGTTCAAGACCCTCGACATATTTTTTCTTTATATTGAAGGGGATGGTATCAATGCGGCTGAATCGATAGAATGTCTGGCTTTTATTTATAAGTTTAAAAGTGATAACTAAATCCTTAACGAGGGGGAATATAATGAAATTTACCGGGACAGAACGCTACGTAGCGACAAGTGATCTTCAAATGGCCGTTAACGCAGCCGTGACATTAGAGCGGCCGCTGCTGATTAAAGGTGAGCCAGGCACGGGTAAAACCATGCTGGCAGAAGAGGTGGCAACTGCCCTTGGTATGCCACTTATCGCCTGGCACATCAAGTCGACCACCAAGGCTCAGCAGGGCTTGTACGATTACGATGCGGTCTCTCGCCTACGTGATTCTCAGTTGGGCAACGATGATGTTAACGACATCAACAACTACATCAGGAAAGGCAAACTTTGGGAGGCCTTTACTGCCGATGAGCAGGTGGTATTGTTGATTGATGAAATTGATAAGGCCGATATTGAATTTCCCAATGACTTGCTGCTCGAGCTCGACAAAATGGAATTCCATGTCTACGAAACCGGCGAGCGTGTTGTTGCAAAACGTCGCCCCATCGTGATTATCACCAGTAACAATGAAAAAGAGTTGCCCGACGCCTTTTTACGTCGTTGCTTCTTTCACTTTATCAATTTCCCCAGCCGTGAAACCATGCAGGAAATTGTTGATGTTCACTACCCGAACATTACCAAAGAGCTGGTTGACGAAGCCCTCGATATTTTCTTCGACGTGCGTAAGATTCCTGGCCTGAAAAAGAAGCCTTCTACCTCAGAGCTGGTCGACTGGTTGAAGCTGTTAATGTCGGATCAAATCCCCGACGGCATTCTCAAGCAGCGCGACGCCACCAAAGCGATCCCGCCTTTGTACGGCGCTTTGTTGAAGAATGAGCAAGACGTACACCTGCTCGAACGACTGGCCTTTATGACCCGAAGGGATGCCAAGTAATGTTACTCAACTTTTTTTTCGCACTGCGCAAGGGTGGCCTGCCGGTATCGATTAATGAGTTGCTGACCTTGCTGGAAACCCTGAAGCAACGTATCGCTTTTGCGGATATGGAAGACTTCTATTTTTTGTCCCGCGCCTGTTTGGTGAAGGATGAGCGCAATTACGATAAGTTTGATCGCGCTTTTGCCCTGTATTTTGAGGAGCTGGACACTCTTGARGATTTTCTYGARGCGCTGATTCCCGAAGATTGGTTGCGTTCAGAATTTGAAAAGTCTTTAACGGATGAAGAGAAAGCGGAGATCGAAAGTCTTGGCGGCCTCGAAAAGCTGATTGAAGCCTTTAAAGAGCGGCTCAAAGAGCAAGAGGGTAAACACGAAGGTGGCAATAAGTGGATCGGTACTGGTGGCACGTCTCCCTTTGGTAACGACGGTTATAATCCCGAAGGTATTCGCGTTGGCGGTGAGGGCAAGCAAAAGAGAGCGCTTAAAGTTTGGGAGAAGCGGGAGTTTAGCAACCTCGATGACTCCGTCGAACTGGGTACGCGCAATATTAAAGTCGCCCTGCGCCGTTTGCGTAAGTTTACGCGGGTGGGTGTAGAGGAAGAGCTTGATCTCGATGACACCATTCGCTCCACGGCAAAGAACGCCGGTCTGCTCGATATTAAAATGGTGGCCGAAAAGAAAAACGCTGTAAAAGTGTTAATTTTCTTTGATGCCGGTGGTTCGATGGATCCCTATGTAAAGATTTGTGAAGAGTTGTTTTCTGCGGCTAAAACAGAATTTAAGCACCTGGAATATTATTATTTTCACAACATGCTTTACGACTTTGTGTGGCGTGATAATTTTCGTCGCTTTCAGGAAAAGACAGAAACCTATGATCTGCTGCGTACTTATGGCTCCGATTATAAAATCATTTTTGTTGGTGACGCCTCCATGTCGCCCTATGAAATCGAAAGCCCGGGTGGCAGTGTCGAGTACTACAACAAAGAGTCTGGCGCTGAGTGGATGGATCGTGTGACCAATTCCTGGGATCGGGTGATTTGGTTAAATCCGGTGCGTGAGGATTACTGGGAGCACACCCCTTCAATTCAACGTGTTCGCCAACTGGTCGACAACCGTATGTTTCCATTAACTTTGGGTGGCCTTGAAGAGGGTATGGCACTGCTGACCAAGTGACAGAGACAAAGAGTAGTACAGATGTAGAGCAAACTGTCGTCGATGAAAAGACGCTGCGCAAAGCGATCCGCGGGTGCATGAGCCGGGATCGCTTTCGTTTTTCTCGCCAATTTAAAAATATCGAACAGCGTCGCCGCAAGGGCAAGTCCGTCGATCGTGATTTACAGCGACTGGCGACACAGGCGCTGGCCTCTGAGGCACTGGTGGCAACACGCCGTCAACTTCTCACACCCCTGAGTTTCCCCGAAGTTTTGCCGGTGAGTGCGCGCCGTGAAGAAATACGCGACGCCATCGCCGACAACCAACTGATCATTATCGCCGGTGAAACCGGCTCGGGTAAAACCACCCAGCTGCCAAAAATATGTTTGGAAATGGGGCGGGGCATTACCGGGCTAATTGGCCACACCCAGCCTCGGCGCATCGCCGCACGTACCGTCGCCCAGCGTATTGCTGAAGAAGTGAATACCCCGCTGGGTGAACTAGTGGGCTATCAGGTGCGCTTTCAGGATCACAGCAACGACAATACATTGGTCAAGTTAATGACCGACGGCATCTTGCTGGCTGAAATTCAGCACGACCGTTTTCTTAATCGTTACGACACCCTGATTATCGACGAGGCCCATGAGCGCAGTCTGAATATTGATTTTCTGCTTGGCTATCTCAAACAGTTGCTGCCCAAGCGCCCTGATTTAAAAGTCATTATTACCTCGGCGACTATCGACGTTGAGCGCTTCTCCAAACATTTTAATGATGCCCCGGTGATCGAAGTCTCCGGCCGAACCTGGCCGGTTGCAATTAACTATCGACCTTTGTGCGAAGACGAAGAGCTGGCCAGTGGTATTGCCAATACCCTTGAAGAATTGCTGCGTTTACCGCAACGGGGTGATGTATTGGTGTTCCTCAGTGGCGAGCGAGAAATTCGTGAAGCGGCAAAAGAAATACGCCAGCGTAATTTCCCCCACCTCGATGTACTGCCGCTGTACGCCCGTTTGAGCCTTGCCGAGCAGACGAAAGTCTTTAAAGCCCATCGCGGAACTCGCGTTGTGCTGGCCACCAATGTGGCTGAAACGTCTTTAACTGTGCCTGGTGTTCGCTACGTGATTGATAGCGGCTATGCCCGCGTTAGCCGTTATAGCTATCGCACCAAGGTGCAGCGCTTGCCTATCGAGGCTGTGTCGCAAGCCAGTGCCAATCAGCGCTCGGGCCGCTGTGGTCGAGTTAGTGAAGGTGTTTGTGTGCGTCTTTACAGCGAGCAGGATTATCTGCAGCGCCCTGAATTTACCGATCCCGAAATTGTGCGCACCAATTTGGCGGCGGTTATTTTACAGATGATGCGTCTGGGCATTGGTTCTGTGCGGGAATTCCCCTTTCTTGAACCGCCCGACAGCCGTTTAATTAATGACGGTTTTTTATTGCTCAAAGAACTGGATGCCGTCGATGGGCAGGAACAATTAACGCCTACGGGTAAGCCACTATCGCAGTTTCCCGTCGACCCACGCATGGGCCGCATGCTGCTGGCGGGGGCGGAGCAGGGCAGCTTACGCGAAGTACTGATTATCGTTGCCATGCTGAGCATTCAAGACCCCCGTGAACGTCCAGCAGATAAACGCCAGGCGGCGGATGAAAAGCATCGCCAGTGGCTCGATAAAGATTCGGACTTTATGAGCATTTTAAATCTCTGGCAGCATTTCGAAGAACAGCGCCAGGCATTGACGCGCAATCAATTTGCCAAGTACTGTAAAAAATCTTTTGTCTCTTATTTACGTATGGTGGAATGGCGCGATCTGCACCATCAGTTGCATACGGCCTGTCGTGACCTCGGGCTCGAATACAAAAAGCAGCCTGCCGATGATGAGCGTATTCATAAAGCATTGTTAACGGGCTTGCTCAGCCACATTGGTTTTCGCCACGAGAGTCGCGAGTACCTCGGCACGCGCAACCGTAAGTTCCATGTTTTCCCCGGTTCTGGCCTGGCTAAAAAGCCACCGAAGTGGGTGATGGCGATTGAGTTGCTTGAAACGACGCGCCTTTTTGCCCATCACTGCGCCAGTTTTAATGCGGAGTGGTTGCCGGAACTGGCCGCTCATCTGGTGAAGAAAAGCCACAGTGAAGCCCACTACCACGCGGCCCGTGGTCAGGTGATGGCCTATGAAAAACAAAGCTTGTATGGCCTGACAATTGTCGAGCGTCAGCAAGTGGAATTTGGCAGTATCGATGCTAGGCAGGCGCGTGCGGTGTTTATTCAGTCGGCATTAGTAGAAGGGCTTTACGGCAATAGTTGCTCTGGCGGACGGCGGGGCAGCAGTAATAAAAAGGTCGCCTTTTTCGCCCATAACAGCGCTATTCTCAATGATCTCCACGAGCTAGAAGACCGCCTGCGACGGCGCGATATTTTGGCCGATGAGTCTGCCTTGCAGCAGTTTTACGATGAAATATTGCCGGTGGATATCATCGGCCTTGCCAGCTTTGAGCGCTGGCGCAAGCGGGCCGAGCAGAGTCAGCCTAAGCTGCTCTATGTTAGCCGTGAGCAGTTAACGCAGAACCAACCGCTGGAAAGTGAGGAGGCGCAATTCCCGAAAACTTTGCATTGGGCCGATCACGATTATCAACTGCGTTACCTGTTTGAACCCGGTAATGAGCAGGATGGCGTGAGCGTCGACCTGTCGGTTGAACATCTTAACCAGGTGCCCCGTTATCGTTTCGACTGGCTGGTGCCGGGTCTACTGCGTGAAAAATGTATTGCCTTAATGAAGGGGCTGCCCAAGCAGTGGCGTAAGCACTTTGTACCGGTGCCGTCGTTTGTCGACAAGGTGTTACCGCTACTGGCAGCGGATAATCGTCCCCTGCATGAAGGGTTGGGAAAGCAATTAAAACGTTTGAGCGGTGTTGACGTGCCCCTCGATTGTTGGGCACCCGATAAGCTCGAAACCTATTATCGAATGAACTTTCGGCTTTTCGATGAGCAGGGCAAGTTACTGGAAAGCGTACGCGATTTAGAGCTACTGAAAGCCAAGTATCGAGATCGCGTACAGGCGACTATTCGCCAGAGTGATAGCAGTGCTGGCCTGGAAAAATCTGGGCTGACGAAATGGGATTTTGGCGAGCTGCCCGCGCTCAGCGTGATCAAAAAAGACAAGCATGAAATACGCGCTTATCCCGCATTAAATGATGATAGTGACAGCGTATCTGTCCGTGTTTATGACACGCCAGAGCTGGCCAATAATAAAACGAGAACCGCCTTGGTACGACTGGCAATACTTGAAAACTCGACCTCTGCTAAATATTTACGCAAGTCACTCTTAAAAGGTAAGGATCTGCAGTTGAAAGCGGCGCATTTACCGGGGCGTGATTTGCTAAATGAAGACATTATTTTTGCTGCTTTTCGCACGGCCTGTTTTGAAGGGCAGGAGATACCTCGAGACCAGAACAGCTTTGCTGACTGTGTCGAGCGGGGTAAGGCTAACATTGTCACCGTTGCCAATGAGCTTGAATCGTTGCTGCTCAAGCAAGCGGCAAGCTTAAAAACGCTTTACGGGCTACTGCGTGAAAATGAACAGCGCTTTCCCGTGGTGGTTAAAGATATACGGGAACAGCTGGCAGCTCTTTATGGCACAGGCTTTATTAGTCAAACCTCCCAGCACTGGCTGCGACAGTACCCGCGCTACGTTCAGGCGGCGCTGGTACGTGTGGAACGACGCATTGGCGAAGGCAGTAAAGATAGCGTTGTAATGGCTGAAGTAGATGGTTTTTGGCAAGAGTGGCAGGCCTTACAGGCTGAGGCACAGGAGTATCCGCAGGAGATACTCGTTGAGCTTGAAGCTTACCGTCACATGATTGAAGAATATCGTGTATCTTCCTTTGCACAACAATTGAAAACCATCGCGCCGGTATCGGGTAAGCGCCTGCAAAAGCAGTTGGCAAAAGTGAAGGCAGCTCTGCACAACTAAATAGTGTCATTACAAATTCATTGTGAACAGCCCATTCATTGCCAGTGGGTGGTTTTTATCGTTATTATAAATTTTCCGCTAAGCGGAAACTAAGTGTCCAGTGCTCGGTCATATATTGCAGCTTGCAAGATGACAGAGGCGGGCTAAATAAACGCAATGTTGTAATAAATATTGTAACCAATGTTGTTAAACAATAATTTTTGGAGATTTACAAATGGCTAATCAAACAATTAAACCTTTGGCAGCAGCAGTTGGTGCAGCATTTATGGTGTCCGTTGCACTCTCACCTGTTGCATCTGCAGCAAGCAACCCCTTCCAGTTAAGTGAACTGAGTAGTGGCTATGAAGTGGCTGGTAAGCACACCGAAGGCAAATGCGGTGAAGGCAAGTGTGGTGAAAGTAAGGGTAAAGCCAAAGCCGAAGGAAAATGCGGTGAAGGTAAGTGTGGTGAAAGCAAAGGTAAAGCCAAAGCCGAAGGCAAATGCGGTGAGGGCAAGTGTGGTGAAGGCAAAGGCAAAGGCAAAGCCAAAGCCGAAGGAAAATGTGGCGAAGGCAAGTGCGGCGGTAAATCGTAAGGTCGCATGAGTAATCAGTATCCAGTAACAGGGGCCGGGCTGGGCTTACGGCGCAGTTTGTTAGAGGCACTTTCGAGTGCTGATGACGCGGTCGATTTTATGGAAGTGGCCCCTGAAAACTGGATCAATGTAGGGGGGCGTTTCGGTCGCCAGTTGCGCGAATATACCGAGCGCTACCCCTTGTTATGCCACGGTTTATCCCTGTCCATCGCTGGCCCCACCGAGCTCGATTGGGAATTGTTAAAAAATATTAAACAGTTTATGCGCGACCACCAGGTGCGTTGCTACTCCGAACATCTTAGTTATTGCAGTGACGACGGCCATCTCTACGACCTTTTGCCGATTCCTTTTACTGGCGATGCAGTGAGATTTGTCGCCAATAGAATTCGTCAGGTGCAGGACTTCTTAGAACAGCCCATGGCCATCGAAAATATTTCTTATTACGCAGCCCCCCAGCAGGAGCTCAGTGAAATTGATTTTCTCTGCGCAGTGCTAGAAGAGGCCGACTGTAATTTATTGCTCGATGTGAATAACATCTATGTTAATAGTGTCAATCACGGGTACGAGGCGGAAAATTTTCTCGCTGCACTACCGGGCGATCGGATTGCCTACGGTCATATTGCCGGCCATTTCGTCGAGGCTGAAGACTTATTGGTTGATACTCATGGTGCCGATGTGATTGACCCGGTTTGGCGCTTACTTGATAGCGCCTATCAGCACTTCGGGGTTTTCCCCACGCTGCTTGAGCGAGATTTTAATTTACCCCCGGTAGATGAATTACTTGCAGAAGTGAGCACTATAAAAACGCGACAGAAAGATGTTATTAATACCTCGCCGACAAATGCCGATAGTGATCAGTGTGAGCTTCAGACGTAGCGTCGATGACTATGGCCAGGGTGAATGAGGGCAATGAAAATAATGCGGAGCTGTCTTTCCAGTCAGGCCAATTCGCCTTTGCGGCTCACCTGCGAGACCCGGTAGCAAACCCGGCACCGGCTGATATTGAAGATCGTCGTGTGGCGATTTATCGCGACCTTATCTACAACAACATTGAAGCCTTTTTAAGTGGCGGTTTTCCTGTGCTACGGGGTTTAATGAGCGATGATAACTGGCATCATCTGGTGCGGGGATTTGTCAGAGATCATCGCTGTCATACACCGTATTTCCTTGAGATCAGCCAGGAGTTCCTGCTCTATTTACGCGAAGACAAAACCTGTATTCCCGAGGGTTTGCCCTTTGTCCTCGAACTGACTCACTATGAGTGGGTTGAGTTAGCGCTCGATGTCTCGCCCGAAATACTACCTCAACAGACCATTAATACTAATCCGTCCACTACTTTGCTCGATGTGAGTCTGCGAATATCACCTCTGGCCTGGCGTTTGAATTACAACTACCCAGTCCACAAAATCGGCCTTGATTATCAGCCTCAGGAAGCACCCGAGCAGCCAACGTCGCTGGTGGTTTATCGTGGCCCCGATGAGCAAATACACTTCTTTGAAAGTAATGCGGTGACCATGCGCTTACTGCAATTGCTTGAAGATGGCCAGCTAAGTGGCCGTCTGGCTCTCGAGCAGGTTGCCCTGGAATTACAGCACACAGATCCCGAAGCGCTTGTCACCATGGGTGAGAGTATTATTCAACAGTTGCTGGACCTCTCCATTCTCTACCGGGCTTAAGTGGCCTTGTCATCAAACTGTCATGAAAAAGTAAGCCCCCTGTCATATTAAGTTCCCACAATAACGCCCAGTTCAAAGCAGAGGTCTAAGACTTCTATTACTAGCGTAATTGTCCAATCTAAGAGGGGACTATGATGAGAAAAACCACTTTGGCCGTAGCGATTGCATCAGCACTGGCACTTCCTGTTTCTGCCTATGCAGTTGGCCCAATCGACGGCAGTGTTTACGGTAAGGTAAATATCAGTGTTGTTAACGATGACAATGGTACTGATGACCAAATGGAATTGAACAGCAATGCCTCGCGTATTGGTGTTAAAGGCAAAGCTAAATTGACGGATACGCTTTATGTTATCTATAAGGCTGAGTACGAGTCTTATTGGGACGATGGTGACAAGAACGGTAATACATTTAGCCAGCGAAATATTATCGGCGGCTTAAAAGGTGACTTCGGTACTGTCTGGGGCGGTAAGCACGATACCCCAACAAAAATGGCACAGAAGAAGGTTGACCTGTTTAACGATCTCGAAGGCGATATCAAGCAGGTGATGGCGGGTGAGACTCGTGCCTCCAACATCGTTAACTACACCACCCCTAAATTTAGTGGCTTCTCTGCTTCTGTTGCGACCATCTTCGGTGAAGATCGTAGCGATAATGATAAAGATGGCTTCTTCGATAGCTACTCTGCTGTTGCACAATATGAAGTTGATGGTGTGTATGTCGCTGTAGCTCTTGATGAAAATGTTAAATCAGGCAGTAAGTCTCAGGGCATGGGTAAGGATTACGTCAACATCTTTCGTGTTGTCGGCCAATTCCCCATCGGCCCCGTCACTTTGGGTGCCATGTGGCAGAATGCAGAAGAAGGCGACAGTGCTACAACCGGCATGAAGCTGGATGAAGACAGCTGGCACGTTAGTGCCAAGTGGAAAGTGGGTAACGGATACACTTTGAAAGCTCAGTACACCGAGTCGGATGATGACGAGTCTGACAACGATGCTGACATGATGTCTTTCGGTCTCGATAAGAAGCTGGGTAAAAAAACCAAGGTCTTTGCTTTTTATACCACACTGGATAAAAGCACCGCTGCTGACGATTCAGATTGGATTGGTGTTGGACTTGAGCATAAATTCTAGGTTGAGTGTCTGATATGTAGCATCTTTTAGGTGTTGTGTTCTACAGCCGGAGATTGCAGAATCTCCGGCTGTTTTATTTGTACCATTATATCGTGTGCCTAGAGGTTATAAATTCATGAGAGTTTGTTTAGTTACTTCCCTGTTATGTTGCGCGCTGTATCCAGTCAGCTTATTCGCTGCTAGTGGGGATAAGAGTGCTCCAGCTGAAGTCAATTGTGAAGAAAGTGTCGATGCGGCTGATGATATGAACTTTGTCGATAATATTATCGAATGTAATGATGAGGCCGTGATTATTTACGATAAAACATCGCATGAAAAGTTTATGACTCGCAAGGCCTTACCTCTGAAGACCTATGAAAAACAGCAGCGGAGTGGAATAAATACAAATGTTGTGGAAGAGCCAATTCATTTGCCAGGGATAACCTTCATCATCCGCGCGGCTTATAAACTGGATACTCCTCAAGCAGCGTTGGCACCGTTGCACCAACAAATGGCAACCTACTGCCCCTACGGTTGGGACCTGGAGCGTCAGTGGAGTCGTCCTGTTGAGGCAGACTATTACCTGCACTACGAGTTCACTTGTGCAGATATTGCCCCGTAACCAGAAAATATTGGGTTGTCCCATTGTGGTCATCCTCTGAAGTGGCCCGTTTCTGAGTGCTAGCGGGTAAGGATCTTGAGTAAGAAAGCCCTGTAACAGCAGGGCTTTTTTGTGGGCGCAGGAAAGGTGGAATTGCTTTGTTATTTGCCGCTATCATCCAACATAAAGTTTGACTAGAATGAGCCCCAGTTTAAATTGAACTATTCTTAATAAACGAGACGGAACCTTAGATGTTGCTGAAAGTTAGTTTAATGAGGCATATATTGTTACTTGCTTTGTTGATGCCGGGGCTGGTGATTGCGGGCTCAACTGAAAACGACCCCTTCGAGGGTTACAACAGAGCCATGTTTTCCTTTAACGATACAGCTGATCGCTGGGTGCTAAAGCCGGTGGCCAAGGGTTATCGTTTTGTTACGCCCGATTTTTTGGAGCGTGGTGTGTCGCGGATGTTCTCTAACCTTGGTGAAGTGCTCAATATTGTCAACGATGTACTACAGGGTAAAGCAGGTCAGGCTGGAAATGACACGGGTCGGCTACTGATCAATTCGACCTTTGGTATCGCCGGCTTTTTTGATGTGGCACGGCATGCGGGTCTCGAAAAGTCAGATGGCGAAGATTTTGGCCAGACCTTTGGTACTTGGGGCGCTGGCGAGGGCGCTTATATCGTCTTGCCACTGTTGGGGCCAAGTACAATGAGAGATGCACCAGGGCTTCTGCTTGATAGTGTTTTCAACCCCATAGGGGAAATTGATCATGTGCCGACACGCAATCAAATCTATGGTGTTCAAGTTGTTTCAGAAAGAGCCGATTTACTTGAAGCTGAAAAGCTAATTAAGGGTGACAGATATAGCTTTATTAGAGATGTCTATTTGCAGCGTCGTGAGTTTTTGATTAATGATGGTGAGGTTGAAGATGATTTCGGTGATGATGACTATAATTAGGCAGTATTTAACAGTTATTTCAATTGGTCAGTAAAGAGGTGTAGAGGTGTCAAATAGCCGCGCCTTAATTGTTTCCTCGAATATTGAGCGTAGGGAACAATGGACGGAAGATCTTCAGTCGCAAGACTGGCAGGTACGTTGCGTTGCGAGCCGGGATGAGGCGCTTCTCGCCATTCCAGACTTTCTTCCCGTATTAATGTTGCTCGATATTTTGGCAGATGAGCACTCAAGCGAGATTGACGAGCACTTCGCTCAGCGTTGTAGAGATTCTGGCTTAGCTGTTATCGTTATTTTCGCCGACCCGACGCCTGAAGATATAGCCGTGATTTTTCGTCGTGGTGCTATTGATGCCTTAATAGAACCCTTTGATAGAGATGAGCTGTTTCGAGCGATTGCTCGAGCCGGAGATTTCAAGGATCTTTATCAGGAGAATATGGACTATCGAGGCCAGCTGGAGCGGGCCAATAGAGAGCTGCAGGACAGCCTGAATATTTTGCGCATGGATCAGATGGCCGGCCGCCAGATACAGCTCAACTTACTGCCTCATGGCCCTCTGAGCCAGGGTGAATACACCGCCTCCCATCAAATAGTTCCCTCGCTCTTTCTCAGTGGCGATTTTATCGGTTACTCCGTCGCCTTCGACCGGTTTTTGCTTTTTTATGTGGCCGACGTGTCCGGTCATGGTGCTTCCTCGGCTTTCGTCACCATCATGCTGAGTTACATTATTCGCCAGATCATCCGCCGGCATATCAATGAGGGAGACCCCGCAGCGCTACTGAATGCGCCGGAGGGGCTTATTGAGCACGTTAATCGGCATATTATGGCTCTGGAGTTGGATAAACATCTGACCATTTTTGCCGGTTCTATCGATACTGATCGCCATGTACTGCGCTATGTTATGGGCGCGCAATTGCCTTTGCCGATCATGATTACTGAAGATAAAGTGGAATTTTTACCGGGAAAAGGTAAACCGGTCGGTTTGTTTGAGGACGCTAGTTGGTCAGTTGAGGAAATGGTACTTCCTGAGAACTTCACTTTACTTGTTGCTTCAGATGGTTTGTTCGACTGTGTTAGCGGCGACTCAATGGAAGAGAAAGAGCAGTTAATATTGGCAGCCTGCAAACGTGTTGGCCCGGCAGGGGGGCATGATGCTATCTGTCGAGAGCTGGGTATTGATAAAATCGAAAAGGCACCAGATGATGTGTCGGTGATGACGGTAATCAGGCAGCATGGATAAAGGCAAAATCTTTGTTGGTCAGACCAACGGCAATTACCTGATCAGAATGAGCGGTGATGTCAGGGTCACCTTGTGTGCCTCGCTTAATCACTATGTGGAAAGCATATTTGGACATGACAATGTAACAAGTGTGCTGGTTGATTTGCTAGAAACAGAAGGTGTTGATAGCACCACACTAGGATTACTTACAAAGCTTGCGTTATCCACCAAGCGTCACTACGGCATTGTCCCGCTTCTATTTTGTGAAAACCCCGGTATTTTAAAGACACTTGAGGCTATGTCTCTTGATGAGCTCTTTAGGATTATTCGAGAAGCTCCAGTTGCTAGCGATAATACAAAGACGCTTGAAGAATTGCCCTGCGATAATTGTGATGAAGAGGAGGCGCGACGCAGTGTACTGGAAGCGCATCGTTTGTTAATTGAAGTTAATCCGCAATGTGAACCTGAATTCATCGACCTTATTCGTTACCTTGAAGATGAAGTTAGCAAGCAGAGCTAACGATCAATACGGTATAGCGCAGAGCTATTCTTAATAAAGACTATGTCAGTCGTTTTCATCTGCTGCCTTTAAAGAGCTGTGAATAGCGTCGAGTTTATTCTCTTGTAATGTGATTTTTCCTTCTTCTGAAATGACTATCGTTGAGATTTTATTAGATTGAGCGGCATCAAGCTCGGCTTCCGAAATATTGAGCAGTTGTAGAAAATCACTTTTCTGAATAGGGGCTAAGGGTTTGCGACGGTCCATGCCCTTGAAACGTGAAAAGTTATATAGAGCCCAAAGAGCGAGGGTGCCTGTAAGGGCTAGAGTAGTACCAATAAAAGTAGGCAAAGCTTGAATGAAGGCTTCGAAGCCTTCCACCATGATGAGTTCTTTCTGGAAAAAACGAATTTGAAACCACCAACCCGCAATCGTGATAAGAGGTACCCACAAATAAAACCAGATAATCCAAAAGATTAGTGTGAGTAAGGCTGATGAATATTTTAGCCGTAGAGTCTGAAGCTTAGGGGTTTCGAGAATGAATTTATTTGTCACGAATCCCCCTGTCTGGACTAACCCATGTTGCAGGAGTGCCTTGTTTTCGAAATATGGCGCGTGGAATACCTAGGGCAATGGCTATAACATTAATTAACCAATAAGCAATGGGGAACCAGATCATCCAGAAATAATATTTCCATATGTTTTTTTCATAACTGGATTCAATAGAAAGGCTAATGGCAAATTGTATAAGGCAGGTGATGCCTAGGAGAACACCGCCCCAGCTGGGTAATAAAGAATGGACCCGGATTTCTTCGGGTAGGTCAATAAAACAGCCTAAAACCCAAAGTATAATAGTGGCAATAATACTAAATGACCAAAAGATACTGGTGATAAATTCTATATAAACTACCCACATACGTCGTGCTTTCCAGGAGCCCATATCTTTAAAATACTTTAGAACGACTTCAATTCCGCCCTGTGCCCAGCGTATTCTTTGGCGTAGCAAGCCTGAATACGTTTCAGGCATTAAGATCCAGCACATCGCTCTTGGCTCAAAGCGGATATCCCAGTGATCGAGCTGTAGCTTCCAGCTCACGTCGATATCATCAGTGATCATATCGGTAGACCAATATCCAACTCGGTGTAGAGCGGCTTTTCGAAAGCCTGAGACTACACCCGATACAGTAAAAATTCGCCCATATACTCGTTGGGCYCGTTTAATGAGYCCAATGATTGCCGAAAACTCGCCAACCTGAATTTTCCCCAGTAGTGACGACCGTGTTCTTATTCTCGGGTTACCGGTAACAGCGCCGACTCGTGGGCCATTAATAAAATGTTTCATTATCCAACTAGCTGCATTTTCATCTAGCAGGGCATCACCATCAATACAAATTAGGAATTCGCTGTTTGAGGCCATCGCGCCCATATTGAGTGCGGCCGCTTTCCCCATGTTTTTATTAAAATGGATTACACGAACTTGTTTATGCAATGACGCAAGTTGATTAAGAATTTCACCTGTTTTGTCCGTACTGGCATCATTGATGGCGATAATTTCAAAACTCGGATAGTTTTGAAGTAGTAGTTGTTCTATTGTTTCAAGAGCATTGTCACCTTCATTATGGCAGGGTACGAGAATGCTAATGGGTGGTGGTGTGTCGCTGTGGGGAGGCTGCGCCTGCTCCTTTCTTTCCCAACGAAAATAATAAATCAGCGCACCAGCCATCCATAAATAGGCCATAAAGAGGGGGTAATAGAGGGCAAAGCCAAAAATTATGTCACTGAATGTGGAAAGCTCAATCATCAACTTACAATGCCAAGGGTGAAGTGTTTAATGACATATTGGACCTTATTGTATCTATACTTGGTTGTTGCTTTAAAAAGTTATCGGGGTAGTAGCCAATGTGCTTGACACCGAGGCGCATCAGTAAATGAAATTGGCTTGCTAGTGTGTCATTGGGAATAGGGCTGTTTGTTCTCCAGTCTACAGATTGAAGTTCAAATAGTGTTTTGTTGAATGCTGGATCGTGAATGGCTGCACTTTTTGTGAGAGCCATTAACCATTGTTGAGGGTTGTCAGACTGTTCCATATAAGGCATCGCCATAATGGCGGTGTAGTCGTAAGCTCTTAACATATCGGGATAACTTTGATTAAACCACTCACTACTATTCTTATTTAAAACGACATTAGCATAAATATTCCGCGCTGTTTTTATAGAGGGCCTGTAATGTTTTACTTTTTTAGTAAGGTCTATAGTCAATTGCGTTATTCTGTGGGTTTTAATAGCTTGCCATTCCCGTTTTAAAGGACCTCTTAAATCCTCAATTGTTAAATTATGCATGCCCAGAATACTTTCAGCACTACGAAGTGCGGCAGGACTAAAATCTTCGTAATCACTTAGGTACGCATCATCATGGAAAAGAAGCCCAGTAAAATTAGTGTGTTGAGCAAGATCTTCGTAAATGTCAGTAATTAATTTCCGAGCAGTATTATTAAAGGGGGAGAGCCTTAAGTACCCGGTACTATCGCTTACTAGCTTATCTTTCTCAAGACGCTGTACTCGCATGCCTTCTGTGCCATGTATCTGAAAAGACAATACGGGCATCCATGCGTAGACATTAACATTACTCCGGGTTTTAAGTTGCCAGGCAACGCGATTGAAGAGGTCGCGTCGGACCGGGAGGTGGCGATTGGGGAAATAGAGGGCGTCAGCGTTACCATCGCCATCGGGATCTGAAAATGCCTGTAAGAAAACGGTGTTGATTTTCATCGATTTAATACGGTCGAGTAGCAGGCTTAAATTTTTGTCTTCTTGCGCAAGATCTTCATCATAAACATAATCAAGATCGACATGGGCAACACGGACAGGTTCTTCCGCATCAACATGACGCAGTGAATAGACGAAGTCGGACAGAGGAGGATTGCCTTGGATAAGTATACGGTTTATTGAGTCTTTAAATGGAGATTTATTAAGGCCGTCGCTAAGTGTTAATGAAAATTTATGGCCTGAAGACGTCGCTATTTCTTCAGCGAGTAAGCTGAAAGCTCCGTAAGGCCATACGATAGCTCGAGGTTTAAGTCCTGTTAGGTTTTGAATAAACTGATTATTTTGTTGTAAGTCAGTAAATATTCGTTTTCTATACTGGGCTTCTTTTTCATAATGGAGTTCTTTTTTATCAAATTGGAACGTAACGGCAGCAGGTTGGGTGTTGCCCTGTGGGTTAGATAAAACTCCACGGTGTAAGTCGAAACTGTGTGAGGCTATCTCAACGAGCTTTAATTTACTAATCGTTCGGATTTCTTCCGGACTCATAAAAAAATCACGCGGTTTTAATTCTTTTGCACCATAGCTGACGTGTTGGTTAGCGGGTGTTTGTGACCATTTGCCAACCAGAGCGACAATAGCGGGGTATTGATACTCTTTTAATAGCGGTAGTACATGGGTGTAAAAGCTTTTGTAACCATCATCGAAAGTTAATAAAAAGGCATTTTCGGGTAATTCTTTTTTACCTTTTTCAGCCGCAATAATATCGTCAAGGTTAATGGCATGGTAGTTGTGTGCCCTTAACCACTCAAACTGAGCAATCAAGTTGTCCGTACTAACGGCCATTTGGTCCTTGTCCACTATGCCGTCGACATCATCACGAATATCGTGATAACAAAGAGACAGGTAGCTATTAGCGGCCAGGCTCAGTTGACTAAAAAGAAATAGCGATAAAAAAATAAGAGGCTTAAAAGCCATTAAAATCTCCAGTCGAGCAATAAGTAGTAGCTTGATGAGAGCTCGTCTTTCAGGTCGTAGCGCTTATTTGCGCGTTTAGCACCATAAATTAGCTCAAAGCGGTCGTTGAAAGTCCATCGGTGCTCATATTGAAGGCCCCAAGTATTTCCAGTGCCATATTTCAATTTGTTATCCAAAGCCTCCTGAACTGGCGCTTCTCCCTTGCTCCCACTCGGAATATATCCCGCTTGGGTATAGAAACCGGTGCTTAGGATTAAGCGTTGATAAAAAGAGTCTTCGTGGCGTCTCCAGCTCAACCATTCATTTTCTAGTGCTATTGATCCTGAAAAGTCCATCTCGGGGTTAAAATAAGGGGTTGTAGTTACATCGTCAGAATTACGATTGATTTCATCTGCTTTTAAATTTGTTGAGGAATAGAGGTCAACCCGAGTTGAAAATTTATAATTGTATTGGCTGTACCACTGCTCTTTCCAGAATCCGTTTAAGCTATGGCGCTTGTTTCCATCAGAAAAATCCAGGTAAGCGTGTTGTAAGCCTGCTGTCCTTGATTCATGCCAGCGATATTGTATGCCCATTGATAGTGACTTTGCATACGTGCCGTCAAAATACAGCGCGGCTAAGGGTGTTTGAGAACTGAGGCTTTCCTGTGAAAATGAGACGCTCCAATGATCACTGGGGGTGAACCGTCCATTAATACTATAAGCAAGTCTATTTTTGGCTCCCTGATACTGCCTAATATATTCATTTTGATGAACTTCTGCCATTAAAAACATAGTTGGTGCCGTGTATTCAAAGCCACCGCCTATGTGGTTAAGGCGCCCATCACCGCCCTTGAACTTTGCTTGACTGTGATGTTGATGAGCATAAATGCGGAAATTATAATTAATAGGTCGAGTATAAAGGTAGCTGCTAATATCAAGGCTTCGGCTTCCATTATCACTTTTTCTAAGGTTATTACTGGCACTATTACTATCTGAAATATTAACTTCAGTTTTAAACTCTCGCATGTTGTGGATGCCCCACAGTTTGTTTTGTACGGCAATGCCTTTGTTTTCTGGATAGAGGCCAAATAATGAATCGATTGATATTTCTGCTTCTTCGTATTGCTTGAGCGCAAGCTGATTTCGGGCCTGGCCCATGCGCAAGCCAAGGTGTTTTGGTTCCTGGGTGAGACCAATGTCGTACTCACCCTGGGCTTTGCGTGGCCAGCCGCGCCAGTAGTCAATATTAGCAAGCTCTTTACGAAGGTCTGTATTGTAGGGGGCAAGTTGGTGAAGTGCTTCAATCTGTTGCTCTGCCTCCTGCAGGTTGTCAGCATAAGCGATACTCAGCGCAGCGATAGTTTCAGATTGTGTTTTTTTAGGGTTGGGCTTGCGAAGAGGTTTTACCCCTTTGCCCCAAATATAAGGCGGCTGTTTGGCGGCTACCTGTTTAATCCAGGCTTGTGCGGTATCTGGCTTTTCATTTTCTATGTAGGCATAGAAAAGGGAGAGGTCAAGATTGATATTTTCCTGCGACACAGCCTGTTTTACATCTAAGTAACACGCCTCGGCTTTATCAGGGTTTTCAAGGTAGAGGTGGGCGTCACACACCGCTATTTGTACATAAGCAGGTACTTTGATGTTTGCAGTGATTAACTCTTTGTACAGGCTAATTGTTTCATTCATTCGGAGCCTGTTTCTAAGTGCCACTAATAAATCAAATTGAGCATTTAATGTGAATGGGGATGTGGCACCAAATTCAGAGCGAAAGTCTCGTATATTTTTTTTCAGTGTGTGAATGGCTATTTCAATTTCATCGAAATGATCTTCCTCTTGTTCCGGAGGTATTCCTGCCCAGCGAATTTGGTGGGCAGCCATATTTGTTCGAATGCGTGCAAGTTCGTCTTTGCTAAATAGAGACGGGTCTTTGATCATGCTGTTGGCAAGATGGGATGCGCCAATACTATTGAGGGTTAGTATTTTTTTTCGAAGAATGAGAGGGTCGTTGGGGTTTATAGTAAGGAGGCGTTGGTAAATGGATAGTGAGGCAATAAGGTTGCTTTGTACTTCATGTAAATAGGCAATAGCGTTAAGTAGGTCAACGTTATCCGGGTGCGATTTTTTCAGTGGTAATAAAACATTCTCTGCTAAGTTGACTTTATTTTGATCAACATAAACGAGGCCGAGACCAATTTTCCCATCAAGGAAGCCTGGAAAACGCTTGCCCATGACTCGATATACGTTTTCAGCCCGGGCATAGTGTAATTGTTGTCGATAGGCGATTGCGAGTGTGTTTAAGACATACCTAGGCGCTTGTTTCAACGGAAGGTCTTTGGCGTGGTTTGTTATTTGTGGGTACTCTCCAGCCCAGCCAAGAATAGAAATATAATCATAAAAAAAACGATTGGGTTTTGAATGCTTGTTACCCAGGTATTTAAGTGTTGTTAAGGCCTGTGAATAATGACCATTCTGGGCCTGGAGAATGGCGTGTTTGTGTTTTGAATCATCGGTATTACTGGCATTGGCTAAACTTGTGAGCTGGCAGATTATAAAAATAAGTACAGCGTTAGTTAAGCCATGCTTTAGTATCTTTTGTATTGCGCTTGTATTCATTTACGGCTATAGCTTGTTGAGTTGAAGTAGGGTTTGTATTCGAAAATTGACAAGCTCTTAGCCCTTRKTTAATTCATGTTTAACAAGGCTCTTTGCTTTGATGAATTGGCTGTGGGGTAGATAAATTAGATCGGCCACCTGACGAATCAAGCTTTCTTCGTATTTATCGAGCACATTGTCTATGAATGCGACATGCCACATGTGTTTGATGAGTTCGAATTTATCGTCGGCGGAGAAATGAAGATTGACCTGTCCGGTAAATTCATAAAGTGAGGTGGAGTCTGCGACTTCACTCTGGGCCAGGCTGAATAGCTCCTCACATTCCTCTGTGGATAGATCAAAGGTGCTGGTTAGTAAGGCTTTGACAGACGCCTGCTCTTTTTCGTCGATCAAATTATCGCTGAGCATGGTTTCAATTAACAGTGCGGCACTTGCTTTTTGGATGTTTTTCAGGGGCTTATCAATTCCCCCTTCCGTTTCAGGGTTTAAGATTTTCTCCTGAAAGAAAGTTTTTATTTTACTGATCATGCGGCGTGCTCTTTGATAATAGGGGTGAGCATATCTTCCAGTGCTACCTGGTCGCGGATAAACAGGCGAATGCCTTCAGCGAGTTTTTCACTGGCCATTGCATCGTTGTTAATATCGAGGCGAAAACTACTGGGGTCGTAGTTTAACTTTGGGGTTTTATTGTCGAGTTCATCACTGGATAACTTACGTTCTACACTACCCGTTTCCGCTTCAAGTTCAGCGAGCAGAGCGGGGCTAATGGTTAGCTTGTCACAACCTGCGAGGGCTTCAATTTGGCCAATGTTACGGAAGCTGGCGCCCATAATAATAGTGTTATAACCATGGGATTTGTAATAGTCGTAGATGCCGCTAACAAACATGACGCCCGGGTCGAGTTCGGCACTGGCAAAACCGTTTTCGCTGCGAACTTTATACCAATCGTGTATACGGCCAACAAAGGGTGAGATTAAGTGGGCGCCTGCATCTGCCGCTGCCGCTGCCTGCGCGAGATTAAATAATAAGGTTAAATTACAGTTAATCCCCTTGTTCTGCAGTGCTTTCGCGGCTTGGATCCCTTCCCAGGTGGCGGCTATTTTGATGAGCACACGGTCTTTTTCAACGCCTTGTTGCTGGTACAGATCGATTAATTTATGGGCGCGTAGAATAGTTGCTTTGGTGTCAAAGGAAAGGCGGGCATCGACTTCAGTGGAAATTACGCCGGGAATTAATTTGAGAATTTCACAACCAAAGCGAACTGCCACCTGGTCGCAGGCATTGGCCATGGGGTCACTACTGTTCGAGCTTACCTGGGCGCAGGTCGCTTGCAATAGCGGCTGATACTCAGGCATTTGTGCCGCTTTTAAAATTAGCGAGGGGTTGGTCGTCGCATCCTGAGGGTGATAGGTGGCAATGGCGTTAATATCGCCGGTATCAGCGACTACTGATGTCATGGTTTTAAGCTGTTGCAGTTTTGTGCTCATCATTCCTCACAAGGTCATCGGTTCGCGTGGCAGGTGTGTCTTAGTCGCTTACGTATTTGATCGATCTGCTGCATAGTTACTCATCAACGCAAGCGCTTCAAGTAGCACCTTTATATCAGCGTCATCTCTATGGGCTTTTTCACTAATCAAGCGGCGGAATTTTCTTGCCCCAAATTGGCCGTGGAATAAACCCAGTATATGGCGAGTAAGATAGTGCAGGCGAGCACCATTCAATAGCGACTGCTCCACAAAGGGTAGAAATTTTTCCAAAATTTCGAGGCGTGTTAGAGATGGTTTATTCTGTCCATAAAACAGAGAGTCCATTTCAGCAAGCAGGTAAGGGTTGTGATAAGCCTCGCGGCCCAGCATTACACCATCAACGTGCTGAAGATGGCTGTTTATTTGTTCGACACTGTCAATGCCACCATTAATAATAAATTCACACTCGGGAAAGCGACGTTTGAGCTGGTAAACAGCGTCATAAATCAGTGGCGGTATGCTGCGGTTATCTTTGGGGCTAAGGCCTTGGAGCAGGGCGTTGCGAGCGTGGACGATAAAAGCATCGCAGCCAGCCTCTTGATTGATGCCAACAAAATCTTCTAATTCCGCGTGGCTGGTTTGATTGTCAACGCCGATACGGTGTTTCAGGGTCACGGGTAGTTCGACGGCATCCTTCATCGCGGCAATACATTGGGCGACCAATTTTGGCTCCTTCATAAGGCAAGCGCCAAAACGGCCTTTTTGCACACGGTCACTAGGGCATCCGCAGTTCAAATTGATTTCATCGTAGCCATATTGTGCTGCAATTGTGGCACAGGCAGCGAGGGCAGTCGGGTCGCTACCGCCCAGCTGTAGCGCAACAGGGTGTTCGGCTTCATCGAAGGCGAGGTGATAATCGGTATCGCCATGCAAGATGGCTCCGGTGGTAATCATTTCGGTGTAGAGCAAACTGTGTTGGCTTATTAGTCGCAGGAAGTAGCGGCAGTAACGATCGGTCCAGTCGAGCATGGGGGCGACACAAATACGCCGCTGAATTGAGACTTGGGTATCACTCGTCGATTTGGTTTTAGAGGTGCTTGCGGTCATCGTTGTTGAGAGTTCACCTGAGCTTTAATAGGTTGTATTTTACCCCGTATAAGCCCAGTGAATCGAGCGACGTCTCATGTTATATTGCCGCGCTGAAGAATTCCTGATAAAGGTCGCTGTGCTGTTGGCCAACACCTTTTAATTAGAACTTAAAACTGTATAAATAATTATGGGCTTAGGAGGCTTATCCGATGATCACTAGAGATAAAATGTATGTGAATGGCCAATGGCAAACGCCTGCTGGCGGCAGTGTCGCAGAGATTGTTAACCCGGCGACAGAAGCAGTGGTTGCTAAAGTCAGCCTGGGAAATGAAGCCGATATTGATGTTGCAGTACGCGCTGCCCGTGCTGCCTTTGACAGCTGGTCACAAACGCCGGCTGAAGAGCGAGCTGTTTATCTTGATAAAATCGTTGCCGGCTTAGAAGCGCGCACGGACGATCTGGCCGATGCCATTACCTCGGAAATGGGTATCCCCGTCATGTTGTGTAAAGGGGCGCAAATTGGCAACCCCATCTTTACCTTTAAAGAAGCGGCGGAGCTGGCGCGCAACTACGAATTTGAAAGCGATCACGGTAGCACCCATGTAGTACGTGAGGCGGCTGGCGTTTGTGGCTTAATTACTCCGTGGAACTTTCCTCTCAATCAAATCGGCGGCAAGCTTGCCCCGGCACTGGCGGCAGGTTGTACCGTTGTCTTAAAGCCGAGTGAGCTGGCACCGCTAGATGCTTTTATTCTCGCTGAAATTATTGATGAAGCCGGCTTGCCAAAGGGTGTCTTTAATCTGGTTGTTGGTGCTGGCCCTGTGGTTGGTGAAGCCTTATCTAGCCACCCAGAAGTGGATGTTGTTTCTATTACCGGCTCAACTCGTGCCGGTGCTGCCGTTGCTGTTGCTGCTGCGCCTACTATCAAGCGTGTTTGTCAGGAGCTGGGTGGTAAGTCAGCGAACATTATTCTCGACGATGCCGACTATGCTCGTGCTGTAAAAGGCGGTGTGCGCCTGTCCATGTTCAACAGCGGGCAGGCCTGTAACGGCCCCATGCGTATGCTTATCCCCCGTAAAGATCAGGCTGAGATTGAAGAGATTGCTCTTAAAGCCATCGAAACAATTAAGATTGGCAACCCCTTAGAAGATGACACCTACATGGGCCCGCTGGCCAACAAAGCTCAGTACACGCGTGTATTAAGCTTTATTCAGCGCGGTATTGATGAGGGCGTTACTGTATTAGCCGGTGGTACCGATAAGCCAGAAGGCTGTGATAAGGGTTATTACATTAAGCCCACAATCTTCACCAACGTGAGTAATGACATGCTCAGTGCTCAGGAAGAGGCCTTCGGCCCTGTTCTTTGCATGATTCCCTACGACACGGAAGAAGAGGCTATCGCCATTGCTAATGACAATCCCTATGGATTGTCGAGCTATATTCAGTCAAGTGATATTGAGCGCGCCCGTAAAGTGGGTCGTCAAATGCGTGCCGGCCACGTCGAGTTAAACGGTGCTCGCTTTGATCAGGGCGCACCTTTCGGCGGTTATCGTCAGTCGGGCAATGGCCGTGAACATGGCCAGTGGGGTTTAGAGGATTACCTCGAAACCAAAGCGATGATTGGTTATATACCGCGTAAGCCAAAGCCTAAAAAATAAGGTTTGATCCCCGCATAAAAAAGCCCGCAGATAGCGGGCTTTTTTATGCGGGGATGATTATTGCTAACAAAATGACCCTTTTCTTAGAGCCCGCTAATAACTATGCTGATAATTAGGCATCGAGCCGGACAGTCGCTTTACCCCTTATAAAGTTTCGGCCAGTGGGCCACGCAAGAGTTTGCCCGGGTAGGCACCGGTATGTTCACCGTCACGCATTAAAACAACGCCGTTAACGATGGTAGATGAAATACCTTCGGCTTTTTGTACCAGGCGTCGAGCCCCAGTCGGCAGGTCGTGTTTCACTTCCGGCATCAAAGGGTTGATGGTATCGGGGTCGAACACGTTAATGTCCGCTGCCATGCCTTCTTTGATCAGGCCTCTGTCATTAAAGCCCCAGGCCGAACCCGTGTCGTGAGTGATCATTTTAATGGCTTCTTCCAGCGTGAAGGCCTTTTCTTCCCGTACCCAGTGAGCGAGCACGTGGGTTTGTAGGGAAGAATCCATGATCTGCGATACGTGGGCACCGGAATCGGAAAAAGTCACCACCGAGCGCGGGTGACGCATCATTTCTAGTACGTGATCCTGGTTTTCGTTAAACAGGGGCTGGCGGAAGAAGACTTTCATGTCGTGTTGCAGAGCGATTTCTATCATCGCATCGACCGGGTCGAGATGAAGCTCTTCGGCAATTTCGGCCACGGTTTTGTGTGGCCCTTTAATGGTATCCATCACCAGTAGCCAGTTGTAATCGGGGCGGCGCATTTCCGCACCGACTGCTTTTCCTTCCTGATGGCTGGCGCTGGCGGATTCGACGAGACGGGCGCGCATGACCGGGTCTTGCAGGCCCGCTTTTTGTTCGGCCAATGACAACTCGCGGAATTCTTTCCAGACTGGGAACTTGTCGAAGGGCAGGCGCGATTCAAAGGACATCATCACATTGAGGGCGCGACTGTGCACCTGTGCGAACATGGTGCCGCCCATCTCAGCGGTTTCATTAAGCAGGTCGAAATAGGGGGGCCAGATATCGGGGGCGCGACGGGCGCTGAACATACCCCAGGTCACGGGGCGACCGGATTCCACGGCCAGGTCACGCAGGCGCACCTGATATTCGCGTTGTGATTCGGGGTCACGGCCAGCTTCTTCACTGGCGATTTCGAAAATACCGGCGTCCAGCTCACTCATCACACCGACCAGTTCTTTGACTTCATCCCAGGTGGCCAGTCGACTGGACACAGGACGACCCTCGGGGGTTTGGTGGTTCCGGGTGCGAGAGGTAGAAAAGCCGATAGCACCGGCGCGAATAGAATCCGCCAGTTCTTTTTTCATAATTGCCATATCGGCTTCGGTGGCCTCATCGGTAAAGGCGCGCTCACCCATGGCGTAAGTGCGCAGGGCGGAGTGACCGACATAGCCGCTGTAATTAATGCCCTTGGGCAGTTTTTCGAGAGCGTCGAGGTATTCGGGATAGGTTTCCCAGGTCCAGTCGATACCGGCTTCCATCGCCGCGCCGGAAATGTCTTCCGCGCGCTCGAGATTGCGTACTACTAAGTGCTTATCTTTGGCGGCGCAGGGGGCCAGGGTAAAGCCACAGTTGCCCATTACCACCGTGGTGATACCGTGCCAGACTGAACACGTGCCCAATGGATCCCAGGAAATTTGTGCGTCCATATGTGTGTGGCCATCAATAAATCCGGGTGTGACGACCTCTCCTTTGGCGTCGATGACTTCAGTGGCATCGCCATCGACACTGCCAACGGTGATGATAATGCCGTCTTTAATACCAATGTCAGCATTAAAGCGCGGGGCACCAGAGCCGTCGATAATGGCGCCATTTTTGATGATCAAGTCATAGTTCATTATTATTGCTCCCGATGCTCTCTGCAGCATCGCCAGTTTAAGAAACAGTGGGAAAAATACTATGACGGCTAGGGGCCTGGTACTTTATATCTGCCGTGACGTCACAGACTTTTTTGTTAGATTTATTGGTCAGAGCATAAACCACAGCCTGTGTGAATGCTATGCCTGACGGGCTTGTCGCCACGGTAGGAGGGGCGTAAAGCCCTTTCTAAGTAAGAGGCTGTTGTCGGGGTAACGGCAATAATCGCTTTGATTAAGGGCGTAGTGCGTGTAGAAAGTCCTCCCGGCCATTTGATACAAGCTTAGATTGTAAGCAGTGGTGCGACCCATAAATAATTACACTATGACGAAGGACGTTTTTTGAAATCATTATTTGTTAAAAAAGAAGGGTGTTATCTACCCACAGAACATGCTGCCAGCCCCTGGGGGCCAGTAACCATTCACGGTGGTGCCTCTGCCGGTTTAATGACGAGTTTAATCGAGGAGCAGTTCCCGGCAGATACCATGCAATTGGCGCGCTTAACAGTGGATCTTTTCCGCCCCGTGCCAATGGCTGCGCTAGAASCGCGCAGTCGTATTATTCGCGATGGCAAGCGGATAAAAGTACTGGAGGTGTCTTTGTTTAACGAGGGAAAAGAGATATGTCGTAGCAACGCATTGATCGTCGAGAAGCAAGATATCGTGTTACCCACTCATGCTCAGTTACCCGAACTGCCACCTCAAAAGATTATCGATGCCTTTGCCCAGGATGAGGTGATTGGCATTAATGCTATTAACACAGAATCGGGGGTTGAGTATCCACCGGGCCTGCATACTTTAATCCCCTTAAAGCCAATATTTCTCAATCTGGGTGTGGGGCGAGGTTGTTCCTGGGTGCGGTTACCTTTAAATGTGCGAGAGGGTATTGAAAATTCACCGCTAGTGAGTGTCGCAACGTTGTCTGATTTTAGTAATGGTTTTGCTCAGCTGTATTTAAGCCCCGAACAAGGGTTTATTAATGCCGACATTACGTTGAATCTGCACCGCATGCCGGTTGACGATTGGATAGTTATTGACGCGTACACCCGTGCTCAGCCCAATGGTATCGCCATGGTTGAGACCGTGCTCTATGACCAGTAYGGGATGATAGGTCGGGTTAGTCAGTCGAATACGACGATGAGCACGTTTAGAAAATAGGCTGCTTTTAGCCAGTCAATGTATCTTTTGCCGCGTTGATTTTAGCGGCCAGGTAATCATTACCGCCTCTGTCTGGGTGTAATTTCTGAATCAAGCGTTTATGGGCTTTAATAATTTCTTCTTTGCTAGCGCCTTCTTCCAGACCGAGAATTTGCCAGGCTTCACTTTTCGCCGTGGCGGTATCGGGTTGGCTGTACTGCTGCTGATATTGCTCGTTGCCGGTGTTGTGAAACCGACGGGCCAGATAGGCGCTGAGTAAGCGGGCGGCCTGGGGATCTTCGTTGCGCCATT
Organism: Cellvibrionales bacterium; assembly: GCA_002746135.1. Lineage (GTDB taxonomy): Bacteria > Pseudomonadota > Gammaproteobacteria > Pseudomonadales > Porticoccaceae > Reddybacter. The sequence continues at coordinate 37,795 of NVWE01000003.1, forward strand.
GGGCGAGCAGGGGGTCGAGCTGTTCGCGGCTTAAAGCCGATAAGGCTTGTCCCGCTAATTCCCCTTTCAGTATTTTACCGTCGATGCTGCCATTGCCGATATTAACTTTGATTTCTACTGATTCAGAGCGCAGTGTCGGGCCAAATTTCGGGCCGCCACTGCGTTGCCAGGCCTGTAACATGGGCAGGGCGCGCATCAGCAGGCCTGCAGAGTTTTTCAATAGGGGCAGAAGCCCGGCGAGAGCGGCGGCCAGCCAGTGGGCGCGGCCGCTGAGCACCAGTGCCAGGGTCACGCCAAACAGGCCGATAAAGATCATTCGCCACAGCGCGGCCTTGCGTTCTTTTTCGGGCTTTTTCTTCAGTCCTTTGGCCTGTTGAATAAAGTACCAAACAATAAAAGCGACGGCGATAAGGAGGATTAAACGTGGCATAAATGATCGTTAGTTATTGGGGGTTATTACTATACTGTTGATTGGCGCTGCTGCGTACAGGTATCTGGCAGTGCAGCGCACATTCGTATTAACCGGGTAAATAACGCATTAATAAAGCGTGGGAGTCGACATCAGTCAGGCTAGTATCGGCAATGGGAATACGCACCACATGGCCGGAACCGGGGGCGGCACTCATCGCTACACCTTCGGTATTCTCAAGGTCGCTGAGCTGAAAGGTGTGGTTACCTTGGGGKGTGATTAGCTCTAAGGTATCGCCCCGTTCAAAGCGATTTTTCACCTCAATCGTCAACCAGCCATTTTGCGTATCGGTATCGATAATTTCACCAACGAATTGTTGCTGGCTATTACTGGAAGCGCCTTTGCCATAGTTTTGATAAGCCTCGGGTACGTGACGACGATAAAAGCCCTCGGTGTAGCCGCGATTGGCGAGGTGGTCGAGTTCGCCCATCARGCTCATATCGAAAGGCTTACCGTTGACAGCTTCGTCAATGGCACGGCGATAGGTTTGTGCGGTGCGCGCCACGTAGTAATGGGACTTGGTACGGCCCTCGATTTTCAAGGACTGAATGCCGAGATCGATCATGCGTGGCACGTGCTGCACGGCACGCAGATCCTTCGAATTCATAATATAGGTGCCGTGCTCGTCCTCATAGGCGGGCATAAATTCGCCGGGGCGATTGGCTTCCTGCAATAGCACCAGCGGTGGCTCGTCAAAGCCCTGGGTACTGGCGGGTTCACCGGCCTGTGCGGTCGAATCGCCCGGATTCCACGACTGTACATTGGGATCATGTACGTTGGGGTCAAGGGGGGTGATATTGCCGGTTTCATCCTGCGTAGCCTCGTGGGCCTGGTATTTCCAGCGACAGGCATTGGTGCAGGCGCCTTGATTGGGATCGCGGTGGTTCATATAGCCCGACAGCAGGCAGCGCCCAGAATAGGCAATGCACAGTGCGCCGTGGACAAACACTTCAAGCTCCATCTCAGGGCATTCTTCACGAATTTCGGCGATTTCATCGAGGGATAATTCACGGGATAAAATCACCCGGCTCAAGCCCTGCTTATACCAGAACTTTACCGACGCATAGTTCACCGCATTGGCTTGCACCGAGAGGTGGATCGGCATGTCGGGCCACTTTTCACGTACCAGCATAATCAGGCCGGGGTCCGACATGATCAGCGCATCGGGGCCCATGGCAATAACCTCGGCCATATCGCGAATATAGGTTTTCACCTTGTTATTGTGGGGCGAAATATTGCTGGCGATGTAGAACTTTTTATCCTGCTTGTGCGCCTCGGCAACGGCCTCGGCCATAATATCGAGGTGGTTAAACTCGTTGTTCCGCACGCGTAGGCTGTAGCGTGGTTGTCCTGCGTATACGGCATCGGCCCCATAGGCGAAAGCGTAACGCATACTTTTGTAAGTTCCGGCGGGGGAGAGCAGTTCTGGCATTAGGGGCATGATGATGAGTATCGGAAAAATAAAATGGGGCGCTATTTTAGCCTATATCGGGCTTTGAAATAGCAATTATTATTCGTCGAGTATTACTACCGCGTGGCTGAGTTTTTTACCGAGAAGTAAACGACTTGCTGTGCTCATAGCTTATAATGCGCKCCCACCTATTTCGCCCGCAGAGGAAACCGCACAATGGCAATTTCTGGTACAGCATCAGCAGATTCTTTGAGTATCGGTACACCCTTTTCCGCGTCCCCAACGAAAGCTTTGCTCTGCGGTTCTGGCGAACTTGGTAAAGAAGTGGCTATTGAGTTAAAGCGTATGGGGCTAGAGGTTATTGCTCTCGACCGTTACGACAATGCCCCGGCGATGCAGGTGGCGGATCGCTCTTATACGCTGTCAATGCTCGATGGTCCCGCGTTGCGCGATATCATTGAACGGGAAAAGCCTGATTATGTGATCCCTGAAATTGAAGCTATTGCTACTGATACTTTGGTCGAACTCGAAGCCGCTGGTGTGAATGTTGTCCCTACGGCGCGAGCGGCAAAACTSACCATGAACCGAGAGGGTATACGTTGTCTGGCGGGTGAAGAGCTGGGCTTGGCAACCTCGACCTATCGCTTTGCCAGCACGCTTGAAGACTTCGAGGCAGCGGTTGCTGAAATTGGCATCCCCTGCCTGGTGAAGCCAATTATGAGCTCATCCGGCAAAGGGCAAAGTTTGATCCGCGAGGTTGGCGACGTTACTGCTGCCTGGACCTACGCCCAGGAAGGCGGCCGTGCTGGCGCGGGGCGAGTGATTATTGAAGGCTTCGTCGACTTTGATTATGAAATTACTCTGCTCACCGTACGTCACCGTAGCGGTACCAGCTTTTGTGAGCCGATTGGTCATCGCCAGGAAGAGGGTGACTATCGGGAATCCTGGCAGCCCCAGGTGATGTCTGACAAGGCGCTGGCGGGAGCTCAGGCAATGGCTGAGAAAGTCACAACGGCCCTGGGTGGCTGGGGGATATTCGGTGTTGAGTTGTTTATTAAGGGCGATGAAGTGATTTTCAGTGAAGTATCCCCACGTCCCCACGACACGGGTATGGTGACGATGATCTCTCAGGATCTCTCTCAGTTTGCTCTCCATGTGCGGGCTATTCTTGGCTTGCCGCTGCCGAATATTCAGCAGCATGGGCCATCGGCGTCTTCCGTTATTTTGGTTGAGGGCGAGTCGAGTGCGATTAATTTCTCAAACCTTGAACAAACTTTGGTTGAAYCCGATACCCAGATTCGCTTATTTGGTAAACCCGAGGTTAAAGGCCGGCGGCGTATGGGCGTGTGCCTGGCACGGGGCGAGTCTATAGATGATGCCAGAGCGAAGGCGATGAAGGCTTCAGCGAGTGTTAACGTTAGCCTATAGACGTGCCATTATTAGCGGATATGATTGTCTGATAAAGACAGACCTGCATTTCAAGAGCCTGTTAGAAATCAGGCAATAGAAATGTAAAAAATACACAATAAAAATGAGGGCAGGCTATGCATAAGTATTTATTAGCGTTGGTTGTTTGTTGGTTAGCACTGGGCGCAAATGCAGAGCGGGCCGAATATGAAGTGGTGTTAAAAAACAATCGCTTTAGCCCCGCAGAAGTACAGGTGCCAGCGAATAGCTTGCTTTGGCTGGTGATTGAAAATAAAGACGATAGCGCGGAGGAATTCACCAGTAAGGATCTTCATCGGGAGAGAATTATTGCCGCCGGCAAGACGGAGAAAATTAAAATAGGCCCTTTAAAAGYAGGCTCTTACCGTTTTTCTGGTGCCTTTAATCCAGATACGGCGCAGGGCGTGGTGATAGCAAAATAAGCTTTTTAAGTACTGTTTAATGCTTGTTCGCGGACTGCTTTTTTGGCCGAGCAGGCGCGTAGTGGGCGCTTAATGACGTTAGCATTTGTGTGAGCTGAGACTTGATCATATCGTCATCTCCCGCAGCAATATCTTCATTTAATCGGCTGATTACTCTCTCCACAGCTTTTTCCAAGTCGCTCTGTAGGGCTTTCGACTTGTCGGTCAAATAAACCCGCGTTACACGCTTGTCTGTGGGGTCGGCGCGACGACTGACATAGCCCTGCTCTTCTAATTGGGCGAGGGTTCTGGCCACGGCACCCTTGTCGGCTTGCAGGCGGTTGGCCATTTCCTGTTGGGTCAGGCCCTCGTTGATGTAGAGCATAAAGAGGTAGGAGATGCGTCCCGAGCCGACGCCCAGGGGTGCSGTTTCTGCTTCCAGGGCTTTCATCATGGCTCGATAGAGCAGGCCAATTTGTCGTACCAGATTATTMGCGAGATCAATCATTGGCTAAGGCTAGCTCCTTGTCATCTTCAGTTGTGTCCTCAGTCGCTTGCCGCTGAGGCAGGCGTTTAGGAATAAAGGGGGTTAATAGTACGACAGGAATATAGGCTAGAGCACAGTAAATAAAGGTATCACTAAGGGCAAGGGTTGATGCTTGCAATGTACTTAGCCGTTCAGCCATTGCCCACATCACGGCTTCGTTATCACCAGCCAGTGCCATCAAGGGTTGAAAAGCAATATCTTTACCGTGCTCCAGGGGTGTGAGATTTTCTACTAAATGCTGGCGATGGAAAATAGTACGGTTTTGCCACACGGTAATACCGATGGCAATGCCCAGACTTGAGGAGAACATACGGAAAAAATTGAAAAAACCGGCGGCGGAAGGGGTTTTTTCAAGGGGTACGCCGATCAGTGATAGGGCCATGAGTGGGGGAAACATAAAGGCAAAGCCGATACCCATAATGACCCGAGCAAWGAACATTGAGCTAAAGGTTGTTTCAACRGTACACAGGGACTGCAGGTAAATGCCGTAGGCAATGAAACCACTGCCAACAATCATTAAGTAGCGCAGGTTGAGTTTAGCCAGATGCTTGCCGACAATGAGCATGCCAAAAATGGGTACCAGGCTAGTGCCAGCCATGGCCAGGCCCGCCCAGGTGGCTGTGTAGCCAAGCACTGACTGCATCCAGATAGGGTAGAGAACGGTGGTGGTGTAGTAGCTGATGTAGAAAATTGCCGCAATAATTGAGCAAATAACAAAACTCGGTATTTTCAGCAGGGTGTAGTCGACAATAGGATGGGGCTCGCGCCGCTCCCAGACAACAAAGCCAATAAAACCAATCACTGCGATATTCAACATCAGGCGGATTTCTGACGAGCCGAGCCAGTCCAGCTCGTGGCCCTTGTCCATTACCAGCTGTGCGAGTAGCACGACAATGGCCAGTAGCAGCATGCCGACCACATCGATGGGTTCCTTTTTGGTCTCTGTTTCATCGTGTTTCATACTAGCCCAGACCACCCAGGCGCAGAATATSCCGACCGGAACATTCATATAAAAAATCCATGGCCAGCCAATGGTGTCGGTAATATAGCCGCCAATAATGGGGCCTAGCACGGGTGCCACGCCGGAGGTCAACGCCCATAAACCGAGGGCAAAGCCGTGTTGCTGTGGTGGAAAAATTCTCAATAATACAGTTTGCGAAAGGGGCACGATTAAACCGCTGGATAGCCCTTGCAGGGCGCGGAAAAAAATCAGCGTTTCGAAATTAGTCGCCATGCCGCAGAGACAGGAGGTGAGTGTGAAAAGGCCAATCGCAATGGTAAAGGTTTTAATTTGACCATAGCGCTTAATAACCGAGCCGCTGAGAGGCAGCATAATGGCCAGGCAAACAGCGTAGGAAGTGAGAACCCAGGCTCCTTGGGAGGGTGTTGCACCTAAACTGCCGGAGATAGCGGGCAGGGATACCACCGCAATGGTGGTATCGAGAATGTTCATAAAATTGGCGGTGGAAATGGCTATCGCTGTGAGCATCAGCGGTAGCCGAGTTGTTGGTGTGCTCATTATGGCTGGTCNCCAGTGGGCTCACTCGGGGGCAGGTTTTCAGCAATAATACGGTCTGTCATTTCATGGGCACCGGCGCGCCAATAGCCGTAAACACTACTGACATCGACCGGTGTCGCCTTCGGTGTTTGATTTAACTGCGGGCCATCTTTATTACTAGTGTCGATAGATACATGCAGAGAGGTGCCCAGCGGCAGGGGCTTTTCTTGTACGGTGTCGCCCACTAGCTCAATACGTACCGGCACACGCTGGACAATCTTCAGCCAGTTACCGGTGGCATTTTGTGCCGGTAATAGCGAAAAGACTGCGCCGGTGCCAGTACCGCCACCGATCACGCGGCCTTCATAGTGGATCTCTTCACCATAGAGGTCGGAGGTGATTTCAACCGATTGGCCGAGGCGCAAATTGCGTAATTTTGTTTCCTTCAAGTTGGCTTCAACCCAGACCTTGTCGAGTTGCACTATCTGGAACAGGGGCTTGCCTACCTTGATGGTATCGCCGGGAGAGACAAAGCGCTTGGCAATATGGCCCGATACTGGCGCGACAATGGTGCCTTTGTTGACGCCAGAATTTTGCCCCCGGGCCCAGGATGCGGCGCGTTTAACATCGGGGTGTTSGGCAATGGGCATGCTGCCGGCATCAATCTGCGCTTCTAATAAAGACTGTCTGGCGGTCTCTAGTGAGGCTGCGACAACGGCCATCCGTAGTACTGACATATCGAGCTCTTCTTTTGAAATCATGCCCTTTTTAGCCAGYTTTTTACGTCGTTCGGCTTCATTTTTTGCYAGATTGTATGAGGCTTTGTATTGTTTCACCTCGGCCTGGTGTCGCTTAACCTTTTGCTTTAACGCTGCGACCTCTTGCACTGTTCGCGCTAATTCACTCTGCGCCCGATCTAGTGCATTCTTTTGCGTTCCACCATCGAGTTTAATGAGAGGCTGTCCTGCTTCGACATAGTCACCTTCCTCGGCACCGAGCCACATCACGATGTCATCGAGTTGCGTGCTGACGGTAATAATGTCACCGGTGGTATAGGCATTATCCGTTGCGACAAAGTGTCGATTATCTAAATAATTCATCACTACATAGCTGACAGCACTCAGTAGCAGGATGACGATTAACAGACTCCAGGAACGTCTCATAGGGGCTCTTATARGTTTAAAACATGGCTTTAAACAAAGCGTTATTTCGCTCGTTTCAAGCAGAGTTTATTTTGGTTTTAGGAAGGGTTGGGTTAGGACGCYGATTATAACGTTGATAGAACAACGTTGATAGMGCAACTAGTGTTATGCCGGGTATAACCTGTGCTTATTGTTTGTGCTTAGGTTTTACCGTAGTTGCTGTGGGGGTAAAACAATGGCCATAAAAAAGCCCCGCAAATGCAGGGCTTTTTTATGGCGCTTATTAAGGTAAAGCGTGTAGCCTACCTACGTATTGCCAAGCTTAAGCACTTTCGACAATTTGCTCCGCCGCAATCAGCTTGCCGTCGTCGGCTGCTGCCTGGAAGGAGGCAATCTGATCGAAATTCATGTAGCTGTAAATTTCATCAGCCATTGAGTCGATGCTTGAAGCCTTCTCGAGGTATTCCTCGGGTGTGGGCAAACGACCCAAAATACCACTGATAGCAGCCAGTTCGGCTGAACCCAGGAAGACATCAGCACCATCACCYAAACGGTTGGGGAAGTTACGGGTTGAAGTGGAGATAACCGTCGATCCTGGTGCAACTCGCGCCTGGTTACCCATGCACAACGAGCAGCCGGGCATTTCGGTGCGAGCACCAACGCGGCCGTAGATGTTGTAGTAGCCTTCTTCCATCAGTGTGTGCTCGTCCATACGTGTGGGCGGCACAATCCAGAAGCGCGCTTTCAGTTCGCCAGGTTTGGTTTGCTCAAGCAGTTTGCCGGCAGCGCGGAAGTGACCGATGTTGGTCATGCACGAACCGATGAACACTTCTTCAATACTGCTGCCCGCAACGCTCGAAAGCAGACGCGCATCGTCGGGATCGTTGGGTGCGCAGATGATGGGCTCTTTGACTTCGTTGAGGTCGATTTCGATAATCGCAGCGTATTCCGCATCGGCATCGGCAGCCATCAAAGAAGGTGCAGCCAGCCACTCTTCCATYTTCACGGCGCGGCGCTCGAGGGTRCGAATATCACCGTAGCCCTGAGAGATCATCCAGCGCAACATGGTGATGTTRGAGCGCAGGTATTCGGCAACGGCATCTTCGTCCATYTTRATGGTGCAACCGGAMGCRGAACGCTCGGCRGAGGCATCGGAYAATTCAAAGGCCTGCTCAACGGTGAGGCCTTCAATGCCTTCGATTTCCAGTACGCGGCCAGAGAAGATGTTCTTCTTGCCCTTTTTATCAACGGTCAACAAACCCTGCTGAATACCGTAGTAGGGGATGGCGTGAACCAAATCGCGCAGTGTAATACCGGGCTGCATTTTGCCTTTAAAACGCACTAGTACTGACTCAGGCATATCAAGAGGCATAACGCCGGTGGCGGCGGCAAAAGCGACCAAACCAGAACCTGCGGGGAARGAGATRCCCATGGGGAAGCGTGTGTGTGAATCACCGCCCGTGCCGACRGTGTCRGGCAACAACATGCGGTTCAACCAGCTGTGAATAATACCGTCGCCGGGGCGCAAAGAAACACCGCCACGGTTTTTAATAAAGTCGGGCAGGCTGTGCTGAGTYTCAATATCAACGGGCTTGGGGTAGGCCGCTGTGTGGCAGAAAGACTGCATTACCAGGTCGGCTGAAAAACCCAGGCAAGCCAGATCTTTAAGCTCGTCACGGGTCATTGGGCCAGTGGTGTCCTGTGAACCAACGGTAGTCATCAATGGCTCGCAGTAAGTGCCGGGGCGAATGCCTTCAACGCCGCAGGCCTTGCCGACCATTTTCTGAGCCAGGGTATAGCCTTTACCGGTATCGACGGGCTGAGCCGGTGCGCGGAACGCATCGCTTTCTGCCAGGTCGAGAGCTTCGCGGGCACGCTTGGTCAGACCACGGCCGATGATCAGGTTGATACGTCCGCCAGCCTGTACTTCATCGAGAATAACGTCTGACTTGAATTCAAACTCAGATAGTACATCGCCACTTTCGTGGTCGAGGATTTTGCCCTCGTAAGGACGGATCTCGATCACCTGGCCGTAGTCGATTTTTTCAACGGGGGCTTCAAAAACCAGTGCGCCGGAATCTTCCATCGTGTTGAAGAAGATAGGAGCGACTTTACCGCCGATGCAAATACCGCCGCCGCGCTTGTTGGGTACGCCGGGCAGATCATCGCCCATGTACCAAAGCACAGAGTTAGTGGCTGATTTACGCGAGGAGCCGGTGCCGACAACATCGCCAAGAAAGGTCACAGGGTGGCCTTTCTTCTTTAATTCAATGATTTGCTCTTCGTTGTTCTGAATGCCTTCGCGGGGAATTTTGTACATCGCTTTGGCGTGAACGGGGATGTCAGGGCGTGACCAGGCGTCGGGTGCCGGAGACAGGTCGTCGGTGTTGGTTTCGCCAACCACTTTAAAGACCGTAGTCACAATTTTTTCGGCAACGGCGGGGCGTGCGGTGAACCACTCAGCATCGGCCCATGACTGGATCACAGCTTTCGCGTTGGCATTGCCCGCTTTGGCTTTTTCGTCGACATCGTGGAAGGCGTCAAACATGAGCAGGGTGTGCTTCAGTTGCTCACCTGCGAGTGCGCCTAGCTCAGTGTCGTCAAGGGCATCGACCAATGTGGTGATGTTGTAACCGCCAAGCATCATACCCAGTAGTTTAATGGCGTGGGCTTTGTCGATTAAAGGTGACGTGACTTCGTCTTTAACAATGGCAGAGAGGAAACCGGCTTTAACGTAGGCGGCTTCATCAACACCGGGCGGTACGCGGTTGGTGATGAGCTCAAGCAGTAATTCGTCTTCGCCAGCGGGTGGCGCTTTAAGCAGCTCAACCAGGTCGGCGGTCCACTCAGGACTCAGGGGTTTAGCGGGTACGCCTTCTGCAGCGCGTTCTTCTACGTGTTTACGGTATGCTTCTAGCACGATAATTTTCCTTTCATTGGTTGGCGTTACCCGTTGTGGTGGTGACCAAATACGGGGCTATCAATGACACACATCGATGGGTGGGCCGGCAAGCCCGGGTGCGAATTCTACAGTAAAAACCCTCAGCTGTAATGATTTGCCGTCGTTGTAGTGAGCAATAGATCCTTGAAATTAAACAGCTAGATCAGACAAAGATGGGCCACGGGCGATTGTTGGGCCAAGTCTTGCAGTACAATGTTTCACAGGTGTGTCGCTCTAGCCAATAGCCTCTATTGAAACTACTGCGACACGGGTTTATTTCTATCGACCGGAATTTCTCTGTGATCAATAACGATGTACTGCGCCGTATCCGCTACACCTTCGATTTTAGCGATGACAAAATGATAGCCATTTTCGCCCTCGCGGATTACAACGCAACACGGGCGGAAATTAGCGCCTGGCTGAAAAAAGACGAGGACCCCGAGGGTGAGGTTTGCAAAGACCCGTATTTGGCGATGTTTCTTAATGGCTTAATTATTGACCGGCGCGGCAAAAGGGATGGCCCCCAGCCCGAGCCGGAAAAGCGCCTCAGTAATAATGCGATTTTCATGAAATTGAAAATTGCGCTTAATTTAAAGGCCGAAGAGGTACTGGAAATTATCGAGCTAGCGGGCTTTGCCATGAGCAAGCACGAGCTTAGTGCCTTTTTCCGCAAGCCCGGCCACAAACACTATCGCACCTGTCACGATCAAATCCTACGCAATTTTCTCAAAGGCGTGCAGCTTAAATACCGCCGTAGTGATGAGGCGACAAACCCCTCGGTGTGGAAGTAGAGCCTGAAATTAAAAGCGTGCACCCAGTCAGTAAAGAAGCTTAAGGAACAGGAATGACAGAAAAAACCATCGCCGAGCAATGTGTGGCAAAAATTATCGACAACGACAATGTTGTGAAAAGCTTGGGTATTCGTTTAGTGAGTGCTGATCAGGGGCGAGCCGTACTGGCGATGRCCGTGCGTGAAGATATGCTTAATTCGATGAAACAGTGTCACGGGGGTATGAGCTTTACCCTGGCCGATGCCGCTTTTGCCTGTGCCAGTGTGTCGGGTAATCAGGCGGGTGTTGGTGCCCATGCGGCGATGGATTATATTCGCCCGGCTGTCGAAGGCGATGTGCTTACGGCCACGGCGACGRCTCGACACCAGGGTAAGTCGGCGAGTTTGGTCGAGGTTGTTGTAGAAAACCAGAGCGGCAAACAAATAGCGCTTCTCCATGGTCGCTCACACAATTTTGGTCAGCCTTTTATTGAAAGCGACGCGGGCTAAATTTCGTAAATTAAAGGCCTGAAACCCCCTCAGTTATTAATAGACAAGTATGTACTGCAACGAGGCAAACATGAAAGATGCATTTATCTGCGATGCCATTCGCACACCCATTGGCCGTTTTGGCGGCGCCCTCTCCTCGATTCGTACCGACGATTTAGGGGCTATTCCTATCAAAGCCTTGATGGCGCGTAATCCGCAGGTTAACTGGTCGGCGGTGGACGATGTCTACTACGGCTGTGCTAATCAGGCGGGTGAAGACAATCGCAACGTGGCGCGCATGAGTGGCTTGCTAGCGGGCCTCGATACAGCTGTGCCTGGCGTGACGCTTAATCGCCTGTGTGGTTCGGGCCTCGATGCCGTGGGCAGCGCCGCGCGAGCCATCCGTTGTGGCGAGGCCGATCTGGTCATTGCTGGCGGTGTTGAATCCATGTCCCGCGCGCCGATGGTGATGCCCAAGGCCGATAGCGCCTTTAGTCGTAATGCTGAAATTTACGACACCACACTGGGTTGGCGCTTTGTGAATAAATTAATGAAGAGTCAATACGGCACTGACTCCATGCCTGAGACCGCTGAAAATGTCGCGGCCGATTACGGCATTGAGCGCGAAGCGCAGGACAAGTTTGCCCTAGCCAGTCAGCAACGGGCTGCTGCGGCACAAGCCAATGGTGTATTGGCCCAGGAGATTTGCCCGGTGACCATTCCCCGCCGCAAGCAAGAGTCTTTGATTTTTGACAAGGATGAACATCCCCGCGCCACCAGCCCTGAAGCCCTGGCTAAATTGGGTACCCCCTTTAAAGAAAATGGCACGGTCACGGCGGGCAATGCCTCCGGTATCAATGATGGCAGTTGTGCGCTGTTAYTGGCMTCAGCCTCGGCAGTGGCRGAGTACGGCTTGCTGCCRAAAGCSCGKATTGTCGCCATGGCCACCGCCGGTGTTGACCCSCGAGTSATGGGCATAGGCCCGGTGCCTGCAACGCGTAAAGTATTGGCTAAAGCCGGTTTGACAATCGAACAAATGGATGTGATCGAGCTGAACGAAGCTTTCGCCGCCCAGGGTTTGGCGGTCACGCGCGAGCTGGGTCTGGCCGATGATGCTGCCCATGTAAACCCCAATGGCGGTGCTATCGCGCTGGGTCATCCCCTCGGTGCTAGTGGTGCTCGACTGGCAACTACTGCCATGTATCAACTACAACGTACTGGTGGGCGCTACGCGCTTTGCACTATGTGCATAGGGGTGGGGCAGGGTATTGCGCTGATTATTGAGCGGGTTTAATTACTGTTTATATTTCAGTCAATGAATAAAAAAACCAACTTAAGCGAGTTGCCAGCAGACTTGCCGACACCAATAGATGACGGTGCCTGTGATCACCTGTTGGGCATGCACCTGCCAGATATATCCCTAGCTGCAACGCAGGGCGCTGAGGTGAATCTGTCTTTGTTGCGTGGGTTGACGGTTATTTATATCTATCCCATGACTGGTCGCCCCGATACGCCCTTGCCCGATGGCTGGGATCAAATTCCGGGTGCTCGAGGTTGTACACCTCAGGCCTGCGCCTTTAGAGATCACAACGCAGAGTTAAATCAATTAAATGCCCGTGTCTTTGGTTTAAGTACTCAGTCAGGGGACCATCAAAGTGAGGCGGCTCAGCGACTGCATTTACCTTTTGCACTACTGAGTGATGAGCCCTTAGCATTCACAAAAAAATTGTCGCTGCCGACAATGGATATTGAGGGACAAACACTCATTAAAAGAATTACGCTGATTTGTGATGGCAGTGAAATTGTGCAGGTGTTTTATCCGGTATTTCCGCCCGATGCCAGTGCTACTCAAGTGATTAACTGGCTTCATCGATAATAGATTGAGCCAGCTAATACTCCAAACTAAAACATTGATTAAAAGATAGAGACCACACGATGAAAAAACTTTGGGAACCCTCGGCGGCACGCCAGGCAGCATCCAATATGAGCGCTTATATGAGCTGGCTCAGTGAGCGAACCGGGGAGACCTTTAGCGATTACGACAGTCTTTATCAGTGGTCGATAAAAAACCTCGAAGATTTCTGGCAAAGCATTTGGGATTATTTCGAGATGCAATCGCCTACCCCTTATCAACAAGTGCTGTCGAGTAAGACGATGCCCGGCGCGCGCTGGTTTGAAGGGGCGAGTGTTAATTTTGCCGAACACATTTTTCGTGCCGGTGATGACAGCCGTCCGGCCATTATGGCGGAGTCTGAGTTTCGCGAACTTTACGAAGTGAGCTGGTCGGAACTCCATGAAAAGGTTGCGAAGCTTGCCCATTACTTGCGCGAGCTTGGTGTTGAGAAGGGCGACCGGGTAGTGGCGTATATGCCCAATATTCCCGAAACGGTGATCGCCTTTTTGGCGGCTAATTCTATCGGTGCGGTGTGGTCCAGTTGCTCGCCGGATTTTGGCACCAGCAGTGTGGTTGACCGCTTCCAGCAAATATCGCCGAAGGTACTATTTGCCGTAAATGGCTATACCTACAATGGCAAAAATATTGACCGCTGTGGGGAAGTCGCTTTATTACAGCAACAATTGCCCAGTCTTGAGCGAGTGATTACGCTCGACTATGTGAGTAGCGAGGGTGTTGATAACGGGAAGATTCAGGGTGAGGCCTTTATCGACTGGGCAACGGCGTTGGATAACGGAGCTACCAAAATTGTTTTTGAGCAGCTGCCTTTTGACCATCCCATCTGGACACTTTACTCATCGGGCACCACCGGTATTCCCAAGGCCATTACCCATGGCCATGGTGGTGTTTTGCTCGAGCAATACAAGTACCTGGCTTTGCACTGTGATATTCAACCGGGCGACCGTTTCTTCTGGTTTTCAACTACCGGCTGGGTAATGTGGAACCTCTGTCTTTCATCAATGTTGGCGGGTTCGGTGTTGGTGATGTATGACGGCAACCCGGCCTATCCCGAGGTGGACAGGCTCTGGTCGCTAGCCGAACGCGCACAACTACAACAGTTTGGTGGTGGTGCAGCCTATTATATTGCGGGCATGAAAGCGGGGCTGGAACCAGGTGAAAAGTTTGACCTGAGCAGTTTAAAAACCCTGGGTTCCACAGGCTCGCCTCTACCAGAAGAAGGTTTCGAGTGGATTTATAACAGCGTTAAAGAAGATATTTGGCTAACCTCGATGAGCGGTGGTACTGATATCGCCTCTGCTTTTATTGGTCCATCACCACTTTTGCCCGTGTATTCTGGGGAGATTCAATGCCGCATGCTCGGTGTTGATGTGCGCGCCCTCGACGACGATGGCAATGCCCTGGTTGGTGAAGTGGGTGAAATGGTGATTACTCAGCCCATGCCCTCTATGCCCATTTATTTCTGGAACGACACTGACGATAAACGCTATAAAGAAAGCTATTTTGAAGAGTACCCTGGTTTGTGGCGTCATGGTGACTGGCTGATTTTATCCCGTGAGGGCACGTTGCAAATTATGGGGCGCTCTGATTCGACACTTAATCGTGGTGGTATTCGCATCGGCACCAGTGAGGTTTATCGCGGTGTCGAAAATGTCGATGCCATTGCTGACAGCCTGGTAGTTAGCATTGAGCTATCCGGTGGTCGCGCTTATATGCCACTATTTGTGCAGTTAAAACCGGGGCTGACTTTAAACGAAGATATTGTGAAGCAAATTAAAGTTGCTCTGCGCAGAGACTTTACGCCGCGCCATGTACCCGATGAGGTTTTTCAARTTGAGGAAATCCCCTACACCATGACCGGTAAAAAACTCGAAACTCCGGTGAAGAAAATACTCATGGGTTTTGATCTGGAAAAGTCGGTGAATAGAGATTCCATGCGCAACCCGGAGACGATCGATTATTTTATCGATTTCGCCAAAAAAACTAGCAGTATGTAATGTTGTTCCCAATATGTATTTGTGTTGTTTTCAAGGAAAAATAATGCAGAAATTAAACCGGCTTTGTAACGGTGTCTTGATGACTATCAGTGCCTTAACACTGTGTGCTTAAACTATTGCCAGTGATGTAGATATTATTGCCAGTATTAAAAACCTGAAAACACCTACGCCGTATTRCTTTGTGGGTGGGTAGCCAGCAGTGGAGCAATTTGATGCCTTGGCCGAGGCAGGAGTGCTACACGTCATCAATCTGCGTTCCGCATCGGAAACACCAGAACTCAATGAAGCCAGCCTGGTAGAAGTTAGGGGAATGATTTATCACTCTCTTCCAGTAGATGGCGCAGCGGGCTTGACCTTGAGTAATATAAAAACCTTCGATCAGCTATTGATGCTGACCGAAGACGAGAAGGTTTTNCTCCACTGTGTCAGTGGTAATCGAGTGGGTGCTTTAATGGCGCTACGCTCGGTGCTGATTTATGGTGAAGACAAGGACGTGGCTATTTTAGAGGGTAAAGCGTGGGGGCTTGCTCACCTGGAACCAGAGGGACTGCGCTTAATAACGGGTCTTTAATTTAGGCTCTTCATGGCGATTCTGAATGCAGTTACTGTTAACGGGTGGATCTCAAGTAATTGTCTTCTTTAGCTCAGTCAACCAAATGTATTGTAAATACGTTAACTTATGAATATGAAAAATAAGACGCGTTTTTTTGGGCTGACCGGCGAGTAAAGCTTTGAGATAAAAATCTACTATTTACCGGTTAATTAAGTAATGAATGAGAAAATACTGTTATTCTAAAGCTTAGTCTTGATTACTTAATGCAGATTGCCTTTTACCTGACAGTTTAAGTCCAATCTGTTTTTTTATGTAACCATCACTATCTGAAACTTGATGTTGTAACGGAGCTAATTATGAACAAATTACTAATAGTATGTCTTACCATTGTTTTGAGTGGGTGCATGTCGACTGACCCTTATACCGGTGAGCAAAAAACTAGCGATACGGCAAAAGGAGCGGGCATCGGTGCGATTGCTGGCGCTCTTGTGGGTATGGCTGTATCCAGTAAATCAGATCGAGGCAAAGGCGCATTGATTGGTGCTGCCATTGGTGGTGGAGTCGGTGGTGGAATCGGTCATAGAATGGATAAACAAGAGGCCGCGTTACGCGCCAAACTTGAAGGCACTGGGGTTCGCGTGATTCGTGAGGGCGATAATATACGTCTGGTAATGCCCGGAAACCTTACCTTTGATGTTGACAGCTATAACGTGAGATCCCAGTTTTACGGGACCCTTGAGTCCGTTGCCATTATTCTGAAAGAGTTTGCTCAAACGAATATTCGCGTTGGTGGCCATACAGACTCCACCGGCAGTGATAGCTACAACCAGACACTTTCTGAGCGCAGAGCTAACAGTGTTGGCCAGTTCCTGATCGCTCAGGGCGTGATGTCGGGTCGTGTCTCTACATCGGGTTATGGCAAGCGCTATCCTTCTGCGAGCAATGACACGGCAGCAGGACGTCAGACTAACCGTCGGGTTGAACTCGAACTGGTTTCGTTTTAATAAATTAGCGGAAATAAATACGACTAACAACGAGGTACATANGTCTTTGCGAGTCGTATTGAGATTTGATCAGTCTTGTCTAGCTGATGCCAAAAAGCTAGCGCAGGTTCTGCAATTACCCTTACTCAGTAGTGATCAGCCGCTTTCTGAAAATGTTGATTTTGAATTGTGGTTGGGCGCTGCAGGGCTATCCTTRCGGGAGCTGTCTCAGTCAACTGAAGAGGCTGTTTCCAAAACCAGAAAGGCAGCCGGTAAAGGGTTAAAAGATAAGGTAAAGGCGGATGTTCGCTGTGACTTTATTGCTGGTGAATTACGCCATCGCCGYCTCTACGGTGGCGGTAAAAACCAGATGATTCTCAAGGCMACCGGCCTCAATAAGCACAAACCCTCAGTGATGGATTTAACCGCAGGCCTGGGCCGCGATAGCTATGTATTGGCGACGGCGGGGGCCAGGGTGACGATGTTTGAACGCCAGCCCATTGTTGCAGCATTGCTCGCCGACGGCTTACAACGCTTGCGAAGCGGTGGCGATGAGCAGGAATTAGCCATTGCCCAGCGCCTATTTCTCCATCAGGGTGATAGCCTCACGTGTGTTTCGGCGCTTGCKGAGCAAGAAGCGCCCGATGTGATTTATCTTGACCCGATGTTTCCCGAGCGGGGTAAAACAGCCAAGGTTAAAAAGTCGATGGCGTTTTTTCATCATCTGGTCGGTAGTGATGATGATGCYGCTGCTTTGTTGCCCTTAGCCCTGGCTACGGCTCGCTACCGGGTGGTGGTTAAACGACCTCGTCATGCGCCGCCTTTGGCGGATATGGAACCGGGGCTATGTTTTGAAGGGAAATCGACACGCTTTGATGTTTACCCCCTCAAAAAAATGCCGTCATAAAACTTATTTTAAGCGTTTTAATCTGAATTCAATTTTGCCGGTGTCTTGCTACGTAAGGCCAAAATGCTACCCGCCGCAATTAATCCAAGACCAACAAAGGCGTTGAGTGTCCATTTGTAATCTTCGTAAACAGTGGATATTAGGAGCGCGACAATGGGGAATATAAGGAAGGTGTAGCCACCTTTGTCGGGGCCGATGAGTTCGAGTAAGCGCAGGTAAAAACCAAAGCCTAAAGCCGTACCAAAAACAGCAAGATAAATAAGGGCTGCGGAATATTGCAGGGTGTTTTCGTAGTTAAAGGTTTTGCCGCCAAACAGAGCGACGAGAAACAACAGACAGCAGCCATAAAACATGCCCCAGGCATTGTATTGCACTACAGGTAGTTGTCGACGTGTGCTCATCCACGTCGCCGTAATGCTACCCATAGAGGCGAGGAAGGTAGCCAGTAAAGCCAGTAACAAGCCTCKAATACTGTCATTGGCAAAGGAGATACCTGTCAGTTCTGTCGAGAAAACYAGAGCGATGCCTGCAACACCCACYAGCGCACCCGTCAACGCAGGTAAGCTGGTTTTATTACCGAGAATAATCCGTGCCGTAAAAATGTTAATAAAAACAATGGTTGAAAAAGCCACGGCGACAAGACCGCTAGTGAGCATGCCCGTTGCCTGATAAACCAGATAGTAGTTGCCGGAAAAAAGGAAAAACCCAAGTAATAAAAAGCTGAAATGATCTTTCAGAGGAAAGCGTAAGGACAGGTTTTTTCCGCGACACCAGGCGAAGAGTACAAGGGCGGCAATGGCGTTACGATAAAAAGCGGAAACACTGGGGTCTACAACACCTAGGTGGAGTTTGACCGCAATCCAGGTGGAGCCCCAAATTAAGACTGTGGCACTAAATAATAAAAAAACCTGCAAGCTTGTTCCTGCTATTAATTATATTGTGTTGAAAACAGATACAGACTAAGAAAGTAAATTCTTGAGTATGCCCTGATAAATTGTGCTGAGTTTGTCGAGATCACTGGCAACGATTTGCTCATCGATTTTGTGAATGGTTGCATTAACTGTACCGAGCTCAATCACCTGGGTGCCCATTTTGGCAATAAAGCGGCCATCGGAAGTACCGCCGCTGGTCGATAGCTCTGTATCGAGGCCGGTTTCTTTTTTAATACTGTTAACGACGGCGCTAACGAGGTCGCCGGGCTCTGTAATAAAAGGCTCGCCGCTCAAACTCCATTCAATGTCATAACGCAGTTCGTGTTGCGCAAGAATAGCGTCGACCCTTTGCTGCAGCTCTGGCGCGGTGACTTCGGTTGAAAAACGGAAATTAAAAACAACCGTCACATCGCCGGGAATAACATTGGTCGCGCCTGTACCGCCATTAATATTCGATACCTGAAAACTGGTGGCCGGGAAAAAATCATTACCTTCGTCCCAGTGCTGAGCCATGAGTTCCGCSAGGGCGGGGGCAGCGCGGTGAATCGGGTTGTCGGCTAAGTGAGGGTAGGCGATATGTCCCTGTGTACCTTTGATAGTGAGCTTGGCGTTAAGGGAGCCTCGGCGGCCATTCTTTACCATATCGCCTAATTGTTGATTGCTCGATGGCTCGCCGATAACGCACCACTCGGGAATAATGTTTTGCTCTTGTAACCAGTCGACAACTTTAACGGTGCCGTTAATGGCTGGGCCTTCCTCATCGCTGGTGATCAGAAAAGCAATGCGGCCTGAGTGATCGGGGTGTGCGACAACAAAGCGTTCACAAGCCGTTACCATCGCGGCTAATGCGCCTTTCATATCGGCGGCACCGCGACCGTATAAAATATTATCGGCAATGAGTGGTTCAAAGGGTGGCTGCTGCCAGTTTTCGAGCTTGCCTGTCGGTACGACATCGGTGTGGCCAGCAAAACATAAGGTGGGCCCGGACTCGCCTTTTACAGCCCAGAAATTTTCGACATCGGCAAAGGGCAGGCGCTGGATGTCAAAGCCAAGGGCTTGCAGACGCTCAATCATCACCTCCTGACAACCACCGTCGACCGGCGAGACAGAGGGCCTGCTKATAAGATCGCAGGCCAGGCTCAATGTGGCGGATAATGTCTCGTTGTTTTGGGTCATGATTCTGGTTTCGTTGTGCTGTGTTAATACTGGGAAGCGTAATCTTTAATGAATAAGCCGATCCTCTGTTCAGGTCGGCTTACTCTATTTTTAAGACTTGTTCATTTTCTAAARAGTGCGTTTAGTTATGGGCGTGCAGCGCTTCATTAAGTTCAACGGCGGTCTGATTCGTTAAGCATTCAACTGCACCGCTAACAGAGTTGCGACGGAATAATAAATCAGATTTTCCTGCTAACTCGCGCGCTTTGGTTTCACCGGCGACCTGTTTGCTGTCGTCGAGCATGACCACTTTAGTGCCCGCCGTAATATAAAGCCCGGCTTCGACAATACAGCGATCGCCGAGGGGAATACCGATACCGGCATTGGCGCCGAGCAGGCATTCTTTGCCGACAGAAATAATAATATTACCGCCGCCTGAAAGGGTACCCATGGTCGAACTGCTGCCGCCGAGATCGGAACCCGCACCGACAAAAACGCCAGCGGAAATACGGCCTTCGATCATATTCGGGCCTTCAGCACCAGCGTTAAAGTTGACGAAACCCTCGTGCATGATAGTGGTGCCTTCGCCAATATAAGCGCCGAGTCGCACACGGCGGGCGTCGGCAATTCTGACACCGGCGGGAACAACGTAGTCACTCATTTTGGGGAATTTATCAACACTGTCGACGCTGAGATTCTGGCCATTAATGCGCGCTGCTACCTGTCGAGCCGGCAACTCAGTGAGGTCGATAGCGCCTTCGTTGGTCCACGCGACATTGGGCAGGGAGCCGAAAATACCGCTGAGGTTAATGCCGTGAGGCCTAACCAGACGGTGGGAAATTAATTGAAGCTTTAAATAGGCTTCAGGCACTGAACCTGGCTCGTCGTCACTGGYAAGAACAGTTGCTACACATGAGCGCTTGCTGTTGAGCAGTGATCTAACGACATCGGCCTGGGCGCTTTGCTGCTGTTTATCCAGCGCATCGGCAAGGCTTTGTAGTGAGTTGTTGTCGAGATTAATGACCACATTGCCTTCGCTGTAATCAAGAGCTTCGCTAAGGGCTGCGGTAATTGCAGCGTCAGGGTTTAACAGGGGGGCGGGGTAAAAAACTTCGAGCCATTCGCCTTTTTTGTTCTGGGTGCCAACACCGATACCTACACTATAGAGCTTTGTCATTTGTTGTGCCTCGTTACTTAATGGCTAGTTGTTATTTGCCAGTGGCAAAAATATTGTCGTATGCGTCTGCTTTAAAGCCGACATAAACCGCACCGTCGATTTCAAGCACGGGACGTTTTATTAGCGTTGGTAGTTCGAGCAGGAGCGCGTTAACACTGTCTGCATCGAGGTTTTCACGTCTTGCCGGGTCGATTTTTTTCCAGCTGGTGCTGCGCTTGTTGAGTACGACTTCCCAACCGAGGGCGTCGATCCAGGTGGCGACCTGTTCTTGTGTCAGGCCATCGTCGCGCACATCGTGAAAATTGAAGTCAATATCGTGTTCTTCTAGCCAGTGGCGAGCCTTTCTGACGGTATCGCAATTTTTAATGCCGAAAAGTGCGGTCACAAGTTCTTGCCTCCATTTTTGAAATCAATTGAGTCTTTAAAAACGGGGCTAGGATAGCAAAAGCGACTCTCGAGCACATTCTGTTTATGTGTCGCTATCTGATTGCCAATGAATRCTCAGGCTTTTTGGGTAACGAGGGGTTTTTTACGCTTCGGGTAGCAGCTGGTACAAATTTCACACACGGTGCCATCGCAACCCCGGGCCGAGCAGAACTCGCGGCCGTAGTAAATGATTTGCAGGTGAAGGGCGTTCCACTCGTCTTTTGGGAAAAGTCGTTTCAGGTCTTTCTCCGTTTGTACTACGTTTTTACCACTGGTGAGTCCCCAGCGTTGCGCCAGTCGGTGAATGTGGGTGTCGACGGGGAAGGTCGGGTGACCAAAACCTTGCGACATCACTACGCTCGCCGTTTTGTGGCCGACGCCGGGCAGGGTTTCCAGGGCTTCCATATCCTCAGGTACTTCGCCGTCGTAGTCGGCCACAAGGATTTGCGAGAGCCCAGCAATCGCCCTTGATTTGCGGGGTGAAAGGCCACAGGGGCGAATAATAGCGAGAATGGTGTCGACCGGCACATGGCACATATCACCAGCATTATCGGCCAGGGAAAAGAGCGCAGGCGTGACCGTATTAACGCGGGCGTCAGTACATTGAGCAGAAAGTAATACGGCAACTAGCAGTGTGTAATTATTGCTGTGGTCGAGGGGAATGGGTTGGGTCGGATAATGTTTGGCCAGCGTTTCAAGAATATAGGCGACCCGTTGCTGTTTCAGCATTACAGCGTCTCAATAAAGTATTTGATGCGTTGTGCGGCTTCTTCGCACTGAGTAAGTGGTGCGACAAGGGCCATGCGAATACGCTGCTCACCGGGGTTACCTGTTGCTGTATCGCGGGCGAGATAGCGCCCGGGTACGACGGTGACATTTTGCGTGGCGAGTAGCTGGCGGGTGAAAATGTCGTCGGCTATGGGCGTTTGCGGCCAGAGATAGAAGCCAGCATCGGGCTGGCTGAATGTCATGGCCGGCTTGAGTATCTCTGTTACGGCAGTGAATTTTTCGCGGTACTGTCGACGGTTGTCGAGCACATGCTGCTCATCACCCCAGGCGGTAACGCTGGCCCACTGGTGTTGAATGGGCATGGCACTGCCGTGGTAGGTGCGATAGAGCAAAAATTGCTGAATGATGTCGGCATCACCGGCGACGAAACCAGAGCGCAAGCCGGGCAGGTTTGAGCGTTTTGATAAGCTGTGAAAAACTATGCAGCGTTTAAAATCATCCCGACCCAGCTCGGCACAGGCCTGTAATAAACCAGGTGGCGGCTGGTCTTCATCAGCGTAAATTTCGGAATAACACTCATCGCTGGCAATGACAAAGTCGTGGCGATCGGCCAGTGCAATGAGTTCTTTTAGCGCGTCGAGACCGAGTACAGAGCCCGTAGGGTTGCCTGGTGTACAGATATAAACCAGTTGGCAGCGTTGCCAGTCAGCATCGCTGAGGCTGGAGAAATCCGGCGCAAAGTTAGTGTCTTTTGTGCAGTTTAGAAATATCGGTTCTGCGCCTGCCAGTAAGGCAGCACCTTCGTAAATTTGATAGAAAGGGTTGGGCATTACCACCGTGGGGTTCTTGCTGGAGTCTATGATTGCCTGGGCAAAGGCGAATAAGGCTTCGCGTGTGCCGTTAACTGGCAATATATGTCGTTCCGGATCGGGCGCTGCCTTTAGCTTAAAACGATGGCTCAACCACTGGGCTATTGCCTGGCGAAGTTCTAGAATACCCTTAGTGGCGGGATAAGAGCTTAGCCCGCTGTTTTGTTCGATGCCGTTGATATGAGCAATTAGGGTGTCGATAACCAGCTGTGGTGCGGCATGCTTAGGCTCGCCAACGGAGAGGCTGATGGCGGGCAATGCATCGGTTTTTTTTACACTTGCGAGCAAAGTTTTTAGCTTCTCGAAAGGATAGGGTTGTAGCTGTCGCAGATCRGGGTTCATTGGTTTCTCTTTGCAGATTGTTCGCTAGGTTTGATCGCGTTGTTTTATCAATTCCATCGTCGTGCCCGAACTTTCCTCTTCGAGGTTGCGGGTGTTGAGTTCATGACAAATGGTTTGCTCTATTTTCCTGCATAAATCTAGATCTTCAATAGCCTCATTATTTTCATCGGCAAGATAAAAAACGTCTTCAACTCGTTCGCCTAAAGTGGCAATTTTTGCGCTGTGTAAGTGCAGGTTGAA
Source organism: Cellvibrionales bacterium (assembly GCA_002746135.1). Classification (GTDB taxonomy): domain Bacteria; phylum Pseudomonadota; class Gammaproteobacteria; order Pseudomonadales; family Porticoccaceae; genus Reddybacter. Next base: position 61,130 of record NVWE01000003.1, read on the forward strand.
ACGCATAAATATTTGCCCGAGCTGGGCCAGCAGACCTGGGCGATCTGGGGTGATAACTTCAAGGTAGGTGGTGCGGCAGTCGTGGCTGTGATCGATATGGGCGGAGGTGCCAATCGTTAGTTGTTTAAGCTGTCGTGGTGTGCGGCGGTTGACCTYAACATTGCTTTTATCTTTGGCGAGCAAAGCTTCACTTAGTTTGCGGATAACCGTTTCGGCCTTATTGCCGCGGTTGGCAAAAGGTCGACCTTGATCATCGAGTACATAAAAAATATCGTAGGTGTGATTTTCGTTGCCGGTGTAGAGTCGAGCATCGTGGATATCCAGGCGCAAGGTGTCGAGGGTGGCCGCTATAATGGGGAAAACATTGCTCAGGCCCTTTGTGTGAATAAAAATGCGTGTCACGCTGTCGTCTTCCATACCGACATCTTCGATCATAATGACGGGAAGGTTAGGGTTGTCAGCTGTAATGACGGCTTTAACCCCTCGTGTAATCACGCTGGCGCTTTCTCGTAAAAAAAGCTCGCTCTCCATATCGCTCCACAGCGCAGTACTTTGCTCCTGTGTAATCCCTTCCTTTTCGAGTAGCGCTACAGTTTCGTTGCGGGTATTTTCAATCCATTTCTGCTTGTTAATAGGGTTTTCCAGACCGCGACGTAAGGCATCGCGGGTTTGGAAATAAAGTTGCCGCATTAATGAGCCTTTCCAGTTATTCCACAAGGTCGGATTGGTGGCATTCATGTCAGCGACTGTTAGTGTCAGTAGGTGGTCGAGGTGTATCTGGTCACCGACCAGTAGAGCAAATTTATGGATGACGTCAGGGTCGGAAATATCCTCACGCTGGGAGATGCTCGACATTAGCAAGTGACTCTCGACTAGCCAGCAAACCAGGTCAGTTTCCTGCTCGGTGAAACCGTGTTGTTGTGTAAATTTTCGGGCATCAATTGCACCCAGTTTAGAATGGTTGCCGCCTCGGCCCTTGGCGATATCATGATAGAGCCCGGCAATGAGCAGCAATTCGGGCTTGGGCAGGTTTTTTAGTACATGGGAGGCGACGGGGAACTTTTCTTCTTCTTCGGCATTACCCAGTCTGCGAATATTGCGAATCAGCTGGATGGTGTGGGCGTCAACTGGGTATATATGAAACAGATCATGCTGCATTAGGCCGATGATCTTGTCGAACTCGGGGAGGTATTTGCCAAGTATGCCGTAACGGGTCATGCGCTGTAGTTGCGTGGTTAATCGTCCCTTACAACGAAACAGGCGCATAAACAGTTTGTGATTGTTTGGATCGTTACGAAAATCGTCATCAATTTGGTGGCGATATTGGCGGATTTGTTGAATGGTGGTTGAGCGAACGCCTTGAATTGAGGAGTCTTCACCGAGTAAAACGAAAATCTCGAGCAGGGCAGAGGGTTGGTCGGCGAAGACATTGTCCTTAACCGCTTCAATATAATCGTCACGTACTTGAAAGCGCGTATTGATGGTACGAATAACGTTTTTCTTGTGGTTCCTGTTGACGACTTCATCCATGTATTGCAGAAGCATGTCATTTTGTTCGCGCATGGCCAGCACCACACGGTAGTAGCGCTGCATAAACTGTTCGACAGCCAAGCGTTCTTTGGTGTCTTGGTAGCCAAACATTTGTGCCAGTTTACGCTGTGAATCAAAGAGTAGTCGCTCTTCGGGCCGCCCGGCAATTAAGTGCAAGCCATAGCGTACGCGCCACAGAAAGGCTTGGCCTTTGCGCAGTAATTCGTATTCTTCAGCGGCGAGAAAATGGGTGTTAGCTAGCTCGGCAAGTGTGCGTTTGTGAAAATGSCGTTTTGCGACCCAGCCAATCGTTTGAATATCTCGGAGTCCGCCAGGGGCTTCTTTAATATTCGGCTCGAGGTTGTATTCGGTATTGCCGTGCTTTTCGTGTCGTTGATTTTGTTCGTCATACTTGGCGCGGAAAAATTGCTCGGCAGGCCATATTTTCGCGGGCCCCGTTTTTTCGTTCATTTGCAGGCGCAACGCAGTGTTGCCGGCAAGTGTGCGGGATTCCATTAAGTTAGTGGCGACAGTGATATCCGCTTTCGCCTCTTCAACGCAATGGGAGAGTGAGCGTACGCTGTGGCCAATATTGAGTTGAATATCCCATAGGAAGGTGAGGAAGCATTCGATGCTCGACTTGTAAGGCTTGTGGTTTTTATACTTACTTAAAAGCAGCAAGTCGATGTCGGAGTAGGGGTGGAGTTCACTGCGACCGTAGCCTCCGACGGCAAGCAGACTGATGTTCTTATCCCAGCTAAAGCGCTGCCAGGCGTGAAAGAGAATGCAGTCGATGAAAGCCGCGCGCTCGTGTACCAGTGTTTCGATGTCTTCACCTTGCTCAAAGCGGTTGTTGAGGCAGGTGTCGGCGCCATGAATGGCGTCCCGAAAAATAGTTTGTGCGTCCCCCGTTTTAAGATCGATAAGAAAACGTTTTTCGTTAAAAAAGAGAGGGACGGGACGTGTTTCTTGCGCTGAATTCATGGTGTCTGTTAATGCTTATTTATGAGGGCGAGTACATCGCAAAGACGTGCAGGTAAGCGCTTAAAATGACTCGTCGGGTCGGGCTGTGAGYACATCGACACCCGTAGCGGTGACCAGCAAGGTATGCTCCCATTGTGCTGAAAGGCGGCCATCACGGGTTTCTACTGTCCAGCCGTCGGGCTTGAGCTTGGTGTGTTGTTTRCCCGCGTTGACCATGGGCTCGATAGTAAAGGTCATGCCTTCTTCAAGCATCAGGCCGGTGCCGGCTTTACCGTAGTGCAGCACCTGCGGCTCTTCGTGAAATTCGCTGCCAATGCCATGGCCGCAGTATTCGCGCACCACTGAATAATGCATGCCCTCGGCATGTTGTTGTACTACTTGGCCAATATCGCCCAGGCGATTGCCGGGTTTGACTTGTTCGATGCCGAGGTAGAGGCATTCCTGGGCAACCTTAACGAGCCGGTCTGCATGGCTCGGCGTTTTGCCAATACAGAACATCTTGCTGGTGTCACCGAAATAACCGTCTTTTATTACTGTAATGTCGAGGTTGACGATATCGCCGCTTTTCAGCACTTTGTTGGCGGCGGGGATACCGTGGCAAATCACATGATTCACCGAGGTGCAGATCGACTTSGGAAAGCCRCGRTAATTCAAACAGGCGGGAATGGCCTGCTGCACATCGACCATAAAGTCATGGCAAAGAGTATCGAGCTCCAGGGTGCTGATACCGGCCTGCACGTGGGGGGCAATCATTTCCAGAACATCGGCGGCGAGTTTGCCGGCGATGCGCATTTTTTCGATTTCTTCAGGTGTTTTGATGGTAACGGACATGGGTTTTGGTAGCGGCAGTGAATAAGCGGCTCATTGTAACCAATTGTTGGACTGAATGGAGATTCCACTAGCGATCAAGCTAACCGACGGAGTCTTTACCAGGGTGCTGGCCATCGTGCCATTTGCGTCGCTTTTTACAGCCATGGCTGGGGTCGGAGATCACCAGGCTTGTGGCCCCCAGTTCTTCTATTGGCAGCCTGGTTGTGGTATAAAGCGCGCCCCGATGGAATGGCCGTCGGGGTTAACTTTAACGACTCACACTTACCGACACATTGGCTTGGGTGCCTGCTTGATTAAAAAGCGGGTTAGACAATGGGGTGGTGGAGGCTTAACCCAACAGGAAACTTGAATTATGACTACAGTTAGTATGCGCGATATGCTCCAGGCGGGTGTCCATTTCGGTCACCAAACTCGTTACTGGAACCCGAAAATGAATCAGTACATTTTCGGTGCACGAAATAAAATTCACGTCATCAACTTAGAGCACACTGTGCCAGCATTTAACGATGCTCTCGAGCAGGTTCGCCAGCTCAGCGCCAGTGGCAATAAAGTGTTGTTTGTCGGCACTAARCGTGCTGCTCAAAAAGCAATTAAAGAAGAAGCCGAACGCGCGGGCATGCCCTATGTTTGCCATCGCTGGTTGGGCGGCATGTTGACCAACTATAAAACGATTCGCGCCTCTATCAAGCGCTATCGTGATCTGGAAGCACAAAGTACTGACGGTACTTTTGAAAAGCTGACCAAAAAAGAAGGCCTGATGCGCCTGCGTTTGAAAGAGAAGCTCGAACGCTCCATCGGCGGTATTAAAGATATGGGCGGCCTGCCCGATGCCTTGTTTGTGATCGATGTAGACCACGAGCGCATTGCTGTACAGGAAGCCAACAAGCTGGGTATCCCCGTTATCGGTATCGTCGATACTAACAGCAACCCCGATGGTGTTGATCTGGTCATTCCGGCTAACGATGATGCGATCCGCGCGGTCAAGCTCTACGCGATGGCCATGGCTGATGCCGTACTGGAAGGTAAGGCCGGTGGTGCTGTTGCCTCTGAGAAAGATGAGTTTGTCGAAGTCACTGAAGCTCAGGCCGAAGCTGTTGTTGAAGCCGCTGCTGCAGAGGCCGAAGGAGTCGCTGCACCCGCTTCTGAAGAAGCCGCCGCACCTGTTGTTGCTGCAGAGCCAGCGCCTACTACAGACGTTTAAGCTTTTAATGATTGGCTCGCCGTTGGCGACTAATCACTGATCAATAAAAAGGGGGCATTGCCTCCTTTTTATTAACTATTAATATCAGGTTTTATCGATTTGATATCGAATAAACCGCCTTTATTGAGAGGATTTCCCATGGCAGCAGTTTCTGCTTCCCAGGTTAAAGAATTACGTGAGCGTACCGGTCTCGGCATGATGGAGTGTAAAAAAGCACTGGCTGCAGCCGATGGCAATATCGACACCGCAATTGAAAATTTACGAAAATCCAGCGGTATGAAAGCGGCAAAAAAAGCCGGTCGCACGGCAGCTGATGGCGTTGTCACTGTAAAAGTGGCTGACGATGCTACCTACGGCGTGTTGGTTGAAGTCAATTCCGAAACTGACTTTGTCACTAAAGATGACGGTTTTAAGGCCTTTGTTGCCGCCGTTGTCGATAAAGCCTTTACTGACAAGCTAAGTGATGTTGAGACTCTTGCTGCAGCGATGGAAGATGCACGTCAGGCACTGGTGCAAAAGTGTGGTGAGAACGTCAAGATACGTCGTGTACAGTTGGCTGAAGCGACCACCGTTGGCGCCTATGTACACAGTAATAGCCGCATTGGTGTGTTGGTCACGCTTGAAGGTGGTACTACGGAACTGGCCAAAGATGTTGCCATGCACGTTGCAGCAGTTAACCCTCAGGTAGCAACGCCCGATGATATGCCCGCTGACGTAGTTGCCAAGGAAAAAGAAATTTACGTTTCTCAGGCCATCGAAAGTGGCAAGCCCCCCGAGATCGCCGAAAAAATGGTTGTCGGTCGTTTGAAGAAATTCCTCGCTGAAAGTAGCCTGGTAGAACAGCCCTTCGTACGCGATCCCGATATTAAAGTCGGCAAGATGCTGGCCGATGCCGGTGCTAGTATTATCGGCTTTACCCGCTATGAAGTCGGGGAAGGCATAGAAGTTGAAGAAGTTGACTTTGCCGCCGAAGTGGCTGCACAGATTAGCGCCACTAAATAAGGTATCAGCCATCGGCGGCTTCTGCGGCTGGTGGCTTTGATCAAGTGGCAATAAGAAAAGCAGTAATACAAAAAAATTGTATCGTGATTTAACGTAGATCAAGATCTAATAAATACCGATGGGTGAATGCCGATGAATAATCCGAGTACAGATAAGAAGTACAAACGCATTCTCCTTAAGCTCAGCGGTGAAGAGCTGATGGGCGATGGCAAGTTTGGTATCGACCCGAAGGTACTCGATCGCATGGCGCTGGAAATTGGCCAGCTGGTAGGTATTGGTGTTCAGGTCGGTCTGGTGATTGGCGGTGGTAACTTGTTCCGTGGCGCAGCACTCAGTGCGGCGGGTATGGAGCGGGTCACTGGAGACCACATGGGCATGTTGGCTACGGTCATGAACGCTCTGGCCATGCGCGACGCCCTTGATCGCAATAATATTTCTGCGCGCGTCATGTCAGCGATTCCCATGAGTGGTGTGGTCGAGCACTACGATCGTCGCCGGGCTCTGCGCTATTTAACTTCGGGTGATGTTGTTCTCTTTAGTGCCGGTACGGGTAATCCTCTATTTACCACGGATTCGGCAGCCTGCTTGCGTGGTATTGAGATCGATGCTGAAGTTGTTCTGAAAGCAACTAAAGTGGATGGCGTGTATTCGGCTGATCCCATGAAGGTAGCTGATGCAACGCTATATTCGCGTTTGAGTTACGATGAAGTACTGGATAAAAAGCTGGAAGTGATGGACTTAACCGCCATTTGCCTCTGCCGCGAGCACAACATGCCGGTACGGGTTTTTAGAATGTCCAAGCCCGGTGCTCTTTTGAGTGTCGTGGTGGGTGGTGACGAGGGAACATTGATCGAGGAATCATGATCGTAAGGTTCACTTTTAGTGAGTGGGTTTTTAAACAGGTCACCTTTGAATAGCTTAACGACAAGAAGACGAATTATGATTAACGAATTAAAGGAAGATGCTGAGGAACGCATGGGTAAAACGGTCGAAGCGCTGGGTCACGCACTGAACAAAGTACGTACCGGTCGCGCTCACCCGAGCATTCTCGAAGGTGTCCGGGTTTCTTACTACGGTAGCGAAACGCCACTGAGTCAAGTGGCCAATATTTCTGTCGCCGATGCCCGCACTTTGAGCGTAACGCCCTGGGAAAAAAACATCGTGCAGGATGTTGAACGAGCCATTATGAATGCGGGTCTCGGTCTTAACCCGTCCAGCGCCGGAGAGGTGATTCGTATTCCCATGCCAGCGCTTACCGAAGAGACGCGAAAGGGTTTTATTCGCCAGGCTCGCAAAGAAGTTGAAAACTCTCGTGTTTCGGCGCGCAATATTCGACGCGACGTACTCTCTGATATTAAAGAGCTATTAAAGGAAAAGGATATTTCCGAAGATGAAGAGCGCCGTGCTCAGGATGACGTGCAAAAGATTACCGATAGTTTTATTAAGCAAATGGACGATATGCTCGTCGTCAAAGAAAAAGACCTGATGGAAATTTAATCAGTAATTAAGCACCTCATTTAAAGGGCCGAACAGGGAAATTCGGAAAATAACATCAGGAAAGTAGAATATGGCAGAAATTTTGGCTGCTGATAGCGCGCAGCCACTCAGGCATGTCGCGGTAATTATGGACGGCAATAACCGCTGGGCTAAAGCTCAGGGCTTGCCCGGCCATGAAGGCCATCGTGCCGGCGTCGAGCGTGTTCGGGACATGATAGAAAGCTGTCAACGTCACGATGTTGAAGTCGTTACCTTATTTGCCTTCAGTAGTGAAAACTGGCAGCGCCCCGCTCTTGAAGTAAAGGCTTTGATGACCCTTTTTTCGACTTACATAAAGAAAGAAGCGAAAGCCCTCCACGAGCGAGGAATACGTTTGCGGGTGATCGGTGAACGTGATCGCTTCAGCTCGCGTTTACAAAAACGTATTACCGATGCCGAGGCACTAACCGCCAATAACACCGCAATGACCCTGGTTCTGGCTGTCGATTACGGTGGTCGGAGGGACATAGTCACGGCGAGCCGCAAGCTGGCGCAGCAGGCCTTAGATGGTATTTTGAGCGTTGATGATATCGATGAAGACTTGTTTGAAAAAAACCTTTACCTGAGCGATTTGCCACAACCTGATCTATGTATAAGAACGGCAGGGGAGCAGAGGATCAGTAACTTTTTACTCTGGCAACTGGCTTACACTGAGTTTTATTTCGCCGATTGTTACTGGCCCGATTTTGACGCCTCAGCCTTTGATGACGCAGCGACTGCYTATTRTCAACGCCAGCGCCGTTACGGCTTAAGTCAGGAGCAAACAGGAGCTGGCGACGCCAATCAAATTGCAGTACCCGCTCAGGCGAGAGAGAGTACTTAATGCTAAAGCAGCGGATTGTCACTGGTCTTATTCTTTCCATTAGTTTTCTTGCGGCCCTATTTGCGCTRCCTACTTTTGGTTTTATTGCCCTGATGACTGTCGTGCTGGCTTATGCCGCGTGGGAGTGGAGTCATTTGGCGGGCCTCACTAACACCACTGGGCGCGGCTTTTATATGCTTTCGATTGTTGTCATGGTTGGTATTTTGTCTGCTTATCTGGGTTTTGAGCCGAATATTCTATTAACTGAAAAACCGCGCTTCTTATTGCTCCTTGCCTGCACCTGGTGGGCGATAGCGGTGCTTTGGGTGCAAAGCTATCCCAGCAGCGCGATTCTATGGGGCCAGCGCTGGCTCTGTTTGGTAATGGGCGTATTCGTTTTATTACCCATGTGGCTGGCCTTTGTGGGTTTAATGTCCCTTGCAGAAGGGCCGAAGTTAGTTCTGGCTGTGGTTTTGTTGGTTGCCCTGGCCGATATCGGTGGTTATTTTGTCGGCCGTGCAATTGGTCGTACCAAATTGGCAGCTAAAGTGAGTCCCGGGAAAACCTGGGAGGGCCTCCTGGGAGGACAGCTGGCTATTGTTCTCGTGGTGGGTACTACGGGCTGGTTTCTGGACTTTGACGCGTCGCGTATTGGTTTATGGCTGGGTTTGGCTATGGTGACGGGGCTTGCCTCGGTACTGGGTGATCTACTTGAAAGTATGGTTAAGCGCCATCGAGGTGTTAAAGATAGCGGTACAATTTTGCCCGGCCATGGTGGTGTGCTCGATAGAATTGATGGTTTAACGGCTGCTCTACCGGTGTTCAGTCTGCTGCTGTCCCTATTCTACAATCGCCTTTAAATAATCCTTTGTTGAGTGTCGCTAGTCGGGCTGCTAATTACCTGTAACCAGTATTTTTATTAATCACGCGGTCGAAGTTACTTTTGTTATGAAGCCCCAAATGCAAAATCTCACTATTCTAGGCTCAACCGGGTCGATCGGTGTCAGTACTCTTGATGTTGTAGCCATGCACCCCCAGCAGTTTCAGGTTTTTGCCCTGACGGCTAACGAGAAAGTTGAAGAACTCGCTCAACAGTGCCTGAAATTTCATCCGCGATATGCTGTTCTGGGTTCAGAGGCAGCTGCGGCGCGTTTACGCTCTTTACTCGGTAGTGATGTTGACGTGCTGTGGGGCGACGAGGGTCTGGCGCTGGTCGCTGCCCACGAAGAGGCTGATACAGTGATGGCGGCCATCGTTGGTGCGGCGGGATTGTTACCGACTCTGGCGGCGGTGAAGGCCGGCAAAAAAGTGTTACTGGCAAACAAAGAAGCCCTCGTGATGGCGGGGCAGTTATTTATGGATGTGGTGGTGCAGTCAAAGGCGACACTCCTGCCCATTGATAGTGAGCACAATGCCATTTTCCAGTGTTTGCCGGCGGACTATAGCGGTCGAGAACAGGCGGGTGTACGTCGCTTATTATTATCGGCTTCCGGCGGCCCTTTTCGTACTACGCCGCTGGCCGACCTTGCTGCAATGACCCCGGATCAGGCCTGTGCCCACCCCAATTGGTCGATGGGTCGCAAAATCTCTGTCGATTCTGCGACCATGATGAACAAGGGGCTGGAGCTTATTGAGGCTAGTTGGCTGTTTRCTGTTGATGCCAGTGATATCGACATCGTGATTCACCCGCAAAGTATTATCCATTCACTGGTGGAGTATAACGACGGTTCGGTATTAGCCCAGCTCGGTAACCCTGATATGCGTACGCCCATTGCTCACGCGCTGGCCTGGCCCGAGCGGATTGAATCCGGTGTCGGCTCCCTCGATTTAATTGCCATTGCTAGCCTCAATTTTGAGGCCCCCGATGAACAGCGTTTTCCGGCATTGACCTTGGCGCGAGCAGCTGCMGATAGTCGCGGCGATGCACCAGCGGCACTGAATGCCGCTAACGAAGTGGCGGTCGAGGCTTTTTTGAATAATACAATTGGCTTTACTCGTATCGCCGAAGTTGTCGATAGGGTGATGCAGGTGTGGCAAATGGGTGAACCTCGGGAGCTTGCCGCAGTCCAAGAAGCCGATAAACGCGCCCGGGCGATGGCACACCAAATGATAGTAGAGTAAGTCTGGTACTGAATTTTACGGTGCGCAGTTAGAAATAAGACGAGAGCGAGTTATATGGCATTCTTACAAATGGTTTTTTACACCCTGATTGTGCTGGGTGTATTGGTCACCTTTCATGAGTTCGGTCATTTCTGGGTGGCGCGACGCTGCGGTATTAAAGTTGTGCGCTTTTCCATTGGTTTCGGTACGCCGTTATTTCGTTGGCGCGATCGTTACGATACGGAATTTGTTATTGCTCTCCTGCCCCTCGGTGGCTATGTGAAAATGGTTGACGAACGCGAGGGTAATGTCAGTGAAGAAGATTTGCCCTTCGCTTTTAATCGCAAATCTGTCGGCCAGAGAATGGCGACGGTAGCAGCGGGCCCCATCGCTAACTTCCTGCTTGCAGTGCTACTTTATTGGATCGTTTATATGCTCGGCGTGCAGGGTGTTGCGCCGGTAATTGGTGAGGTTAAGCCYCATTCAGTTGCCGACGCGGCGGGTTTGGAGGCCGGGCAGGAAATCTTGGCAGTTGATGGCGAGCCGACGCCAACCTGGCAAACTCTTGGTGAACGTTTGGTGCATCGCATCGGTGACGACGGCGATATTCGTTTCACCGTGTCCTATGCCGATTCAAATTTACGATATGACAGTGTCGCTTCGCTTGCGGGTTGGCAGGTCGATGCGAAAGTGCCCGATCCCATTGGTAGTATAGGCATAGAGCTGTATCGACCAAGTGTCTTACCGATAGTCGATGCGGTGACGCCCGATTCGCCTGCGGATAAAGCCGGCTTTGTCAGTGCTGACCGAGTTGTCTCTGCCGACGGTATTGAAATGATCGACTGGTACGCCTGGGTGGAGCATGTCCGTGCAAGACCGGGGGAAGCGATTGCCGTTATTGTTGAGCGTGAAGGGCAAAGCCTCGAACTGAATGTGACACCGCGCCGTGTTGAGCAGGGTGGCGAAGCCTTTGGTCAGGTGGGAGTCAGTGTCGTTGCTCCCGAGTGGCCGGAGGACTTCTTTCGTGAAACGCGCTATGGGCCGGGCGGTGCTTTCATGAAAAGCCTGTCCCAAACCGCTTCGACAACACAGATGATTCTTAACTCCATCGGCAAAATGCTGACCGGGGCGCTTTCCGTCGAGCATTTAAGTGGGCCGATTACGATTGCCAAGGTGGCGAGTACGTCGGCAGATTATGGCCTGGTACCCTTYCTACAGTTTATGGCCCTGCTTAGTGTCAGCTTGGGTGTGCTTAATCTATTACCTGTACCTGTGCTTGATGGCGGCCACTTGCTCTACTACTTTGTCGAGGCTATCAAGGGCAGTCCTGTATCCCTGGGTGTTCAACAAGTTGGACAACAAATTGGATTGTTCTTAATTATTGGTTTGATGGTGCTGGCACTATACAATGACCTGCTACGGCTTTGAGTCGATAATTTATCTAACAACAAGAGTTACCTTACACGTCCATGAAACGACTTTTATTGCCGTTGTTGCTTTGTTTGTGCCCTGCGTTCGCTTCAGCTGATGTATTTCAAATAGAAGATATCCGTCTCGATGGCCTGCAACGGGTCTCGGCGGGCACTGTATTTGCTTCGCTGCCGGTACATGCCGGTGATCTCATCGACGATGAAGGTGTCGGCGTTGCGATGCGAGCTTTGTTTAAAACAGGTTACTTTGACGATATTCACGTTGCTCGCGAAGGCGAGGTGCTGGTTGTTACTCTCAAAGAGCGCCCGGCAGTGGCTGAAATTAATATTGATGGCAACAAAGCGATTGAAACGCCCGATCTGTTAAATGCTTTGCGAGACGCGGGTGTGGCAGAAGGGCAGATTTTCAAGCAGACCGTCCTTGAAGGCATGAGCCAAGAACTACGCCGCCAATATGTGGGGCAGGGGCGTTACGGTGCTTCGGTGGTCTCTGATATTCAAATATTACCCCGTAATCGAGTGGCTGTTAACTTGACTATTGATGAAGGGCAGGTTGCCTCAATCAAACACATCAATGTTGTTGGCAATAGTTTTTTTGATGACGAAACCTTGATTAAACTCTTTGAGTTAAAAACGACGGGGATGTTGTCCTGGATTTTTAATGATGACAAATACTCTCGGGAAAAACTCTCGGGTGATCTCGAGCGACTGGAGTCCTGGTATCTGGATCGGGGTTATTTAAAGTTTGCAATTGACTCTACTCAAGTATCAATTAGTCCTGATAGAGATGCTGTCTTTGTTACGGTTAATATCACCGAGGGCGACGTTTATACGGTGGGGGAAGTTGAACTTGCAGGTGAATTGATCATACCTGAAGAGTTCTTGCGCCTGATGATTTTGACCCGGCCTGGTATGATATTCTCCCAGATTTTGATGACCCGGACCAATGAAATTATGATTCGCCGCCTTGGCGCTGATGGTTATACGTTTGCTGAGGTTGAAGCCTACCCTGATATTAACGAAGAAGATAAAACGGCAAAGATTACCTATTATGTGACGCCCGGTAAGCGATCCTATGTACGGCGTATCGAGTTCCGTGGTAATACCAAAACTGATGATGAAGTGTTACGTCGTGAAATGCGCCAGATGGAAGGCGCTTCAGCATCTAATACCTTGCTGGAGCGATCTAAGGTCAGACTTGAGCGTTTAAGTTATTTTAAACAAGTGGACATGGAAACCCGTGAGGTGCCGGGCACCGATGATCAGCTTGATGTTTTTTATACTGTAGAAGAACAGCCATCGGGTAGTGTGGGGGCGAGCCTGGGTATTGCCCAGGGTTCGGGTTTGATTCTTGGTGGTAATGTTTCAGAGAGCAATTTTTTTGGTACGGGTAATTCTGTTAGTTTGGGGTTGAGCAGTAGTAGTTATCGGGATAGTGCTTCCCTGTCTTTTAATAATCCCTATTTTACCAAAGATGGAGTCAGTGCTGGCTATCGTGTTTCTTTCACGTCGACAGATTATGGTGAGTTTGATGTTGCTGATTACACGACAGACAGCCTGAGTACGAGCGTCAATTTTGGCTATCCGCTGTCTGAAACCTCTCGTGTAAGCATCGGTTTTGGTTATGAAAATTTGGAAGTTGATGTGGGTGTGTTTCCAACCCTTGAAATTGTGCAGTTTCTCAGAGAAAACGGCGACAATTACAAAATGTATACCACTTCTTTGAGCTGGTCTCAGTCGACCTTGAATAGAGGGGTGTTAGCAACAAGGGGTGCATCACAGAGAGTTGGTGTTGAATACTCTACGCCAATCGGTGATATGGAATACCTTAAGTTTAGTTATTCAGGGCAATATTTCTATCCTTTAACGCGTAGTTTGACCCTGCATTTTAAGTCGGATCTCGGTTATGGCATTGGTCTTGGTGATACAGACCGCTTGCCTTTTTTCAAGAACTACTACGGTGGTGGTTTTGGCTCTGTACGTGGCTTTGAACGAAATACACTAGGCCCGCAGGACACGCCCAATCCATTTTACGGCGATGATTCAGATGCTTTCGGCGGCAACGTCAAAATTACAGGTACTGCAGAGATAATTTTCCCGGTTCCTTTTATGGCAGATAATCGCAGTGTTCAGGCTGCCTTCTTTGTAGATGCCGGTAATATTTTTGATACTGAATGTAACCAGACTCAGAAAAACTGCTTTAAGCCGGAGTTGGGTGAATTGCGATATTCGGTTGGCATTGGTGGTACCTGGTTAAGTGGCTTTGGCCCAATTACCGTTGCATTGGCCAGAGGCATGAATGAGGGTGATTTTGATGAGACTGAGGTCTTCCAGTTTTCAATGGGCCAGGGTTTTTAAATACGRATAAAATTTTTTAACAGTACGATAACGATAAAGTGGAGAGTTGATGTGTGTAGTGTGAAACGTTTGTTGTTGGTTTTGGCTTGTGTGATGAGCTTTGGTGCGCTGGCGGAAGAAAATATCGCGGTGATTGATGTTGCAAGAGCTATCTTCAGCACCGAGCTTGCCAAGCAGCGACAGGAAGAAATGCAGAGCGAATCACAATTTTCTTCCCTACAGGCCAAATACGATAGTGTTGGTGCTGACATGCAAGCTTTGCAGAAAGAAGTCGAAGGTAAAGCCTTAACTCTGTCTCAGGAACAAGCAGGCGAGTACAAGAAAAAAATGGAGTATTTGCGCGCCGATATGGAACTGGTTTCCCGCAAATTGCAGGCGGAAATTAAAGAATTACAAAACAGAATCATGCAGGAGCTTCAGCCCAAAGCAATGGAAAGCCTTAAGGAGCTAGTCGAGGAAGGCAAAATCACACTGCTTTTACAGCGAGAAGCCGTTATTTCTGCGTCACCTGAAAAAGATCTGACCGGAAAACTGGTTGATCGTATGAACAAGAAAACCAAATAAGTCGTCACTCGATGATCCAATCCTACAGGCTACAAGAAATTGCTGATTTTCTGGGTGCCGAATTGCGTGGTGATCCAGCCTGCTGCATAAAAGGCTTAAATACCCTTGAGCATGCAGCAACGAGTGAATTGACTTTTCTTGCTAGCAAGGCCTATGAGCATTTTCTGAGTACAACTCAGGCTAGCGCTGTGATTGTCGAAGAGCGTCTTGCCGACAAATTAACGTGTAATGCACTAGTCATGGCTAACCCCTATGTGGGCTATGCCCGGATCAGTGCCTGGTTTGATAACAGTTTAGAAACTGTTATCGGTGTTCACCCTACTGCGGTAGTTGCAAATTCAGCCGTATTGGCTGAGGGCGTTGCGATTGGCCCCCATGTCACTATTGGTGAGCGTGTAAGGATCGGTGCTGACGTTAGTATAGGTTCCGGAGTTTCGATAGGTAATGATTCGACGATTGGCAGTGCTTGTCGCTTGAGCAGCAATGTCAGTATTTATCACGGTGTCAGTATTGGTCGGAATGTGGTGATACACGCSAATACAGTGATTGGTGCAGATGGTTTTGGTTTTGCAAACGATGGTCGCAAGTGGGTGAAAATTCACCAGCTTGGCGGTGTTGAGATTGGTGATAATGTTGAAATCGGAGCCTGCACAACGATTGATCGTGGCGCTCTCGGAAATACGGTGATTGAGGATGGAGTGATTCTCGATAACCACGTACAAATTGCCCACAACGTGCGAATTGGTGAAAACACCGCAATGGCAGCTTACTCAGGCATTGCCGGAAGCACGACCATTGGTAAAAACTGTGTTTTTGCCGGGCAGGCTGGTGCAGTTGGCCATATCTCCGTGGGTGACGGTGTGGTGGCGATGGCGCGCTGTACTATTTCCAAATCGATCAGTAAAGCGGGATCCTATTCTTCGGGTTTGTTGATGTCTGAAACGACTGCATGGCGAAAAAATGCAGTGCGCTTTGGCCAGCTCGATGATATGGCTCGGCGCTTGAGGAAGCTTGAGAAAGACAGCCAGACATAGATTCTGTTTTTTTGGATTTAAGGAAGTTCATGGATATTGATGAAATAAAGAAATTACTCCCTCACCGCTACCCGTTTTTATTGGTAGACCGGGTTGTCGAGATCGAGTTACATAAGCGCATACTTGCCTACAAAAATATTAGCGCTAACGAAGAGGTATTTAATGGCCACTTCCCAGAAAGACAGATTTTCCCCGGTGTGATGATTATTGAGGCGATGGCTCAGGCCGCAGGTTTACTGGGTTTTGCCTCGGTGAACAAACAGGAGGGTGACAACTCCCTGTATTTATTTGCGGGTGTGGATGATGCGCGGTTTAAACGGCCTGTTATCCCGGGTGATCGTTTGATGCTCGAAGCTGAAATTGATTCCAACAAACGCAATATCTGGCGTTTTAAATGCAGCGCTAATGTTGATGGGCAACTGGTTTGTCGGGCTACTATCCTCTGTGCTCTACAGGGTGATAATGCTAAGTAAACGCGATTAGCTGGGCATGAATAAGTAGTACCGTTAAGAGACGTACTAAGTCACAGTGCGATACCCGGATGTTGAATGGTGTGAATTGAAAATATGACAAAGATACATCCCGCAGCAATTATTGATCCCTCAGCCGAACTCGGCGAAAACGTTGAAGTTGGCCCCTGGACGCACATTGGCCCCAATGTGAAGGTTGGCGACAACTGCGTTATCCACTCACACGTGGTGCTGAAAGGGCCAACGGTAATCGGCAAGAATAACCGYATCTTTCAGTTTTCAACCCTCGGTGAAGATACTCCTGATATGAAATTTCAGGGTGAAGAGACTCATCTCATTGTCGGTGATAATAATACTTTCCGTGAAGGTGTGACCGTACACCGAGGCACAGCGCAGGATAACGCCGAAACCCGCATTGGCAGTGATAATCTGTTTATGGCCTATGTGCATGTGGGCCACGATTGTGTGGTTGGTAATCATAATATTCTGGTGAATAACGCCTCTATATCGGGCCATATTCACGTTGGAGACTGGGTGTTTTTGTCGGGTTATACCTTGATACACCAGTTTGTAAAAATCGGTTCTCACGCCTTTTTGGGTGCCGGCGCCTATCTCAACCAGGACTTGCCAGCCTATGTCATGGCAGCGGGGCACCCGGCTATACCGCGCACTATTAATAAAGTGGGTCTTGAGCGTCGAGGCTTTACCAAGCCGCAAATATCGGCGATTAATAAAGCGTATAAAATATTGTATCGCCAAGGCTTAAAGCTCGATGAGGCTATGACCCGTATTCTCGCCAATGAAGAATACCGCGATGTACTGCAGCCCTTTATCGACTCGATTAACAATACCGAGCGCGGCATTATTCGCTAACCGTGGCTAATCGTCCTTTGCGTATTGGTGTTGTTGTCGGTGAGGCCTCTGGAGACCAGCTTGGTGCAGGCTTGATAAAAGCCCTGCAAAGCTCCCACCCTGATGCCATCTTTGAAGGCGTTGGCGGTGCAAAGATGCAAGCCTTGGGCTGCACGTCCCTCTATCCCATGGATACCCTTTCCGTTATGGGTTTTGTAGAGCCGCTGAAGCGCTTACCTGAATTACTGCGTATGCGTCGCGGTCTGGTTAAACACTTTATCGCTCATCCCCCCGATGTATTTGTTGGTATCGATGCCCCCGATTTTAATCTGGGTATTGAGTTGCGTCTAAAAAAGGCCGGTATTCCTACCGTGCATTACGTCAGTCCCTCGGTTTGGGCCTGGCGGCAGGGGCGGATTAAAAAAATCGCTCGGGCGGTCGATCACATGCTCACTTTGCTGCCTTTCGAAGCTGACTTTTATCACCGTCACAATGTTCCCGTCACCTTTGTTGGGCACCCCCTAGCGGATGATTTACCATTAGTACCGGATATGCCCTCTGCTCGTGCCCAGCTTAATCTGCCGAGSGATGGCCAGCTGATTGCYCTTTTACCCGGTAGCCGACAGTCAGAAGTCGCTCTATTGGGGCAGCTGTTTCTTGATGCAGCACGACTTTGCTTGAAAAAAAATCCCGAGCTGACTTTCGTGTTGCCCGCTGCTAACCYTGCGCGACGCGAACAAATTGATGCCATGCTGGTCGACGTTGATGGCTTGCCGCTTACGCTGCTCGACGGCCAGTCTCATCTSGCGATGGAAGCGGCCGATGTTGTGTTACTGGCTTCTGGCACCACGGCTCTCGAAGCGATGCTATTAAAAAAACCCATGGTGGTGAGCTATAAGGCCGGTTGGCTGACCTACGCTATTATTTCCAGAATGTTGARAGTACCCTATGTTTCCTTGCCCAACCTTCTGGCCGATCGAGAATTGGTGCCGGAAGTTCTACAGGATGATGCTACTGCTGAAACGCTATCAACATTGTTATYAGAGCGTTTGGGTGACTCGGCCCTGGCCGTCAAATTGCGYAGTGATTTCACCGAGATACATCAGMAAATAAAGTGTAATGGCAATCAGAAAGCGGCTGCGGCTGTGCTTTCGGTGATCGAAAAACAGKYKWRKRCYYMSNTSATGMYSMSGAATGATCGACAGATAGCCGTCAACCCCGAATGGCAGAAGATTCGTTTACTCGCTGGTGTTGATGAAGTGGGCCGTGGTCCGTTGGCGGGGGACGTCGTCACTGCAGCGGTGATACTCGACCCTGAGCGCCCCATTACGGGCCTGGCAGACTCTAAAAAGCTAAGTGAGAAACGACGTCAAAGTCTCTACCACGAGATTAAAGAAAAGGCTCTGCACTGGACATTAGGCAGGGCTAGCGTTGCAGAAATTGATGATATTAATATTCTGCAGGCGACAATGCTGGCCATGGTGCGTGCCGTTGATTCACTGCCCATCACACCGGCACTGGTRCTGGTCGATGGTAATCGACTYCCTCAATGGCCTTATAAAGCCGAGGCTGTTATCGGCGGTGATGGCCGGATCGCCGCTATTAGTGCGGCATCCATCATTGCCAAGGTCACTCGCGATGCTGAACTGGCTGCACTCGACATTCAATATCCTGGCTATGGCTTTGCCGCTCACAAAGGCTATGGTACGGCACAACACCTTGCCGCCCTACAAGATTTAGGGCCGAGCCCTGTGCATCGCCAGTCCTTTCGCCCGGTAAGGGAAAGTCGCCGTTAAGACCGGTKYYAKKRGKKGSWRRMWMCKRSCCNTGGTAAAGRTTTGAGTSGCTATACTRTTKRASNAACCTCTGGGAATTGATAAAYCGTGCGTGATACCCGYCCCCTTTTATTAGACAGYGACTTCCCTGCGATACRGCGTGAAGTGCCGGAGACCCTGCAGGTCAACCTCGGCTATCTCTGCAACTTGAGTTGCACCCACTGTCATGTCAATGCCGGCCCCARWCGYACCGARTTRATGGMGCGSGAGCAGATTGAYWKGGTSCTTGARGTRCTAMAGCAGCRYMASTTCAAYACCCTCGATTTAACCGGTGGTGCACCGGAAATGAACCCYCATTTTCGCTATCTCGTCGAGCAGGCCCGAGCGCTCGGTATTACCGTGATTGACCGCTGTAATCTAACGATTCTTCAGGAACCCGGTTATGAAGATCTGGCCGAATTTCTCGCCTCGCAGGGTGTTGAAATTGTCGCGTCACTTCCGTGTTACTCCGAACAAAATGTTGCAGAGCAGCGGGGCAAAGGTATATTTGAACGCAGTATCGACGCCTTGCAAACACTTAATRCCTTGGGTTATGGGCAGGGCGGRGCGCTGACATTAAATCTTGTCTACAATCCCAACGGTTCGTTTTTACCCCCACCCCAGGCAGCCCTTGAGCAAGAGTACAAAGCCCATTTGCAGCAAGATTTTGGCCTGCAGTTTGACCAGCTTTTTACTATTACCAATATGCCCATTAAGCGCTATGGGGCGATGTTGCTAGCTAAGGGCGAATACAACACCTACATGCAATTATTGAAAGACAATTACAGTGCCGATAATTTGCAAACGCTGATGTGCCGACGTTTAATCAGTGTTGATTGGCAGGGCTATCTTTACGATTGTGATTTTAATCAAATGCTCGATTTACCGCTTCATAGGCAGGTTAATGCTGACGAAGGGCCAGCCGGGTTGATAAGCTCAGACAGAACACGCGCCCATTTGCGGGATTTACTGAAAACTGATTTTRCGGCACAAGCGATTACCGTTGGCGAACATTGTTACGCTTGTACCGCAGGGCAGGGTAGTRGCTGTGGGGGCTCTTTAAATGAGGAATAAATCAAGCATGAACAAAGTTTCAGTGGACGATTCAATCGCTGATGARAATGATTCGTTACCACTTTCAATTGTTATCCCCGTGCTCAATGAAGCGGAAGAAATCTACCCTTGTCTACGGCGTTTACAGGCCTTAAGAAAGCAGGGCGTTCAGGTTATCGTCGTCGATGGTGGCAGTGATGACGACACGATTGCCACGGCGTCGCCTCTGGCCGACCTGGTGATAAGCAGTGAAAAAGGTCGAGCACGACAGATGAATGCGGGCGCTGCGTTGGCCGATCGTGATTGGGTGCTCTTCCTCCATGCCGATACGCGACTGCCCGTTAATCTGCCAGATATTATGGTGGTRTGGGGGTTTACGCCCTCGGTGTGGGGCTTCTTTGCTATTAAGGTAAAGGATGCTGCACCGCTGTTGCGTGTCGTACAGTGGTTTATGAATCGCCGCTCTTTTTCGACCAGTATTAGCACCGGAGATCAGTGTCAGTTCGTTAAGCGCGAGGTGTTCGAGCAGATAGGTGGTTTTGCCGATATCCCYTTGATGGAAGATATTGAAATGAGCAAGCGCCTGAAGCGTCAGTCTCGCCCCCTCTATGTCAGTGCCAGAGTGGAGACCTCCGGCCGAAAATGGCAGCGGGATGGTGTTTGGCCGACTATTTTATTGATGTGGCGTCTGCGACTGGCCTATTTCTTCGGTGCCTCGCCGCAGGCACTCGAGCAGCGTTATTATCCGCCTGAAAAACCTTAATTTMGCCATGGTGTGTTTGTCATAAAAGACATCTTGTGAAGGACGAATTTCCCGAGGCGCTGCTTATTCAGTTCGCCAAAGCTCCACAGCTGGGTCAGGTAAAAACGCGGATGCAACCCGTGTTGAGCCTTGAGCAAAGTTTGGCGTTGCACTGCGAGTTGGTGTTGCGCACCCACCAAACCCTCCACCGTGAMGCACTCTGCCAGACTCAGCTGTGGATTAGCGGCGAAAACAGCACAGAGTTTTTCCAAAACCTCAAACCTGGGCCGACAATCAAACACCAACAAGGTGAAGACCTCGGTGAACGCATGCACTCAGCCATTGCGACTGGCTTACAGCAGTATCAATCGGTAGTCTTAATTGGCAGTGATTGTCCGGCTATAACGAGTAATTATTTGCGCGATGCTTTACGGGCACTCAATAGTGTCGATGTTGTGCTCGGGCCAGCTGCAGACGGCGGTTATGTCTTAATCGCTATGAAAAAGGCAGAGCAGGGCATCTTTGAAAATGTGGACTGGAGTACGTCCCGTGTCTTGGAGCAGACCCGGAACAACTTAGCGGCTCTGAACTTATCCTGCCTTGAACTACCCGTGCTCAACGATATTGATCGCCCCGAGGATCTAAGGCATTGCCAATGGTTGGCTACAGAGCAAAAATAACAGATGAGGCGTGGTTCTTTTTATAAATTTAACGTCCTTAATGCCCTGAGTTTGTAGGCTTTTTTTTCGCTCAACTGAACTTGAGCTATACTGATTTTGAGTGGCTAGTTGAGATGCTTTTTGATATCAATTTTTTGACAAGGACTTTGTCTGTTGGAGGTTCAGCTAGAGACGTTTACATTAATGGGTGTCGAGGTTGGGAGATTTCGATATGGGTGACGATGATTTTGATGGGCAGGAAGAGCCTTATAGCGAGCCACGTGGTCAGCTTGATACGCCTCGTGAAGACAAGCAGGCTAGTAAACTTTCCAGTGAACAGCGACGACGCCTAGAAAAAAAATTAGAACAACGCCGTCTAGAACGACAAATCGCTGATTACGAGTGCGATTAAACGTCAGGCAGTCRCGCTGACACACGGTGCCGCCTCTAAGCAGCCTGCACAGATAGCGCTTTTGGGGCATAATGCGCCCTTCATTTATGGGGGGCCTAGCGCTTGTCGTCGCAACCACTGCTGGAGTTTCAARCGCTGACTTTTGAGCGGGATGACTGGCCTCTGTTCAGTGATCTGTCAGGCACTATTAAGGCGGGCGAAATCCTCCAAATTACTGGCCCCAACGGCTGCGGTAAAACCACTCTGTTACATATTTTGGCGACGATTCAGCCTGTCAATATCGGTACTTTGCGTTGGCAGGGTAGAGATATTAGCCAATGCCAACAATCGTATTTGGCTGATGTTACTTTCATCGGACACAAGCCTGGCTTGAAGTTATCCCTTACGCCCCGTGAAAACCTGCAATGGCTGAGCAAACTCCAGTCGCTGACTCGCTGCACAAGCGCTGAAGCCCTGGCTCGTATCGGGCTGGCTGGTTTTGAAGATGTGCCCTGTTACACCTTGTCTGCCGGGCAGTTGCGCCGTGCGGCACTCGCGGCATTGTGTATGACCCAAGCCCGGCTATGGCTACTTGATGAGCCACTGACGGCCCTGGATGTACAGGGTATTGCCGATCTAGAAACCCTGTTACTGGCCCATGTCGAACAGGGTGGGGCAGTTGCCTTAAGTAGCCATCAAGCACTGACAAACCCCGCCGTTCGTACGCTGGCACTGRATGCCGTGGCAGAGGCGCAGTTTTAGGTGACAACACTGAGTGGCGCGTTCTTCGGTGTCATTCATCGCGATTTATCCATCGCTATGCGCCATCGTGGTGACCTGCTCAACCCGCTATTTTTTTTCCTGATTGTCGTCACTCTCGTGCCACTGGGGATTAGCCCTGAACCGGCTCGACTGGCAGCAATGGCACCGGGCATGATCTGGATTAGCGCGTTATTAGCCACATTACTGGCCCTTGATAATTTATTTCAGGCCGATTTTGACGATGGYTCTTTGGTGTATTTGATGCTCAGTCCCCAGCCTTTGTGGTTATTGGTACTGGCGAAAATTATCGCYCACTGGYTGGTGACGGGTTTACCCGTGGTTTTATTYTCGCCGTTACTCGGCTTAATGTTGYCACTGCCTGAAGCGGGTTTTTTACCCTTGCTACTGGGGCTGACGCTGGGTACAGCGGTGTTTAGTTTGCTGGGTGCCGTCGGTGCCGCGCTCACGGTGGCGCTGCACAAAGGCAGTGTTTTGTTGTCATTGCTGGTCATGCCGCTCTACGTGCCGGTATTGATTTTTGGTACTAGTGCCGTGCAACGGGCGGTTGACGGCATGAGTTACGGTGGTGTGATGGCAATGTTGGCGGCAGCGTCGGCCTTTACGTTATTGATCGCGCCCTTTGCGGCAGCGGGTGCACTCAAAGTCGGTATTAACGGCTAATCGACGTTTAGGCGATTAGCGCTAACAGGACATTACATATGTGGCAGTGGTTTCATAAATTGGGTTCGCCGCGCTGGTTCTATCACATCAGCGGCAAATTTCTGCCCTGGCTGGCCCTGGCTTGCGTCGTGCTCATTGTGACAGGTGTGGTTTGGGGGCTGGCTTTTGCGCCACAAGATGCACGGCAGGGCAATAGCTTTCGTATTATTTACATTCATGTGCCTGCGTCATTTTTGGCCCTTGCCGGTTATTATGTGATGGCGGCGGCGGGTGCCGTTGGCATGATCTGGAAAATGAAGCTGGCCGATATGGTGATGGTTGCGGCTGCGCCACTGGGTGCTGCATTAACCTTTATCGCACTTTTCACCGGCGCCGTTTGGGGTAAGCCAACCTGGGGTACTTACTGGATTTGGGATGCGCGAATCACCTCTATGCTGGTGCTGTTGTTTCTGTACATTGGTATTATTGCTTTGTCTCGTTCCTTTAGTACCCGGGAAACATCTGCGCGGGCCTGCGCGATTTTAGCGCTGGTGGGCACGGTGAATATCCCCATCATTTATAAGTCGGTGGACTGGTGGTACACCCTGCACCAGCCCGCGACGATTAAAATGACGGGCGCGCCATCGATGCACCCCGATATGTTTAAGCCACTACTGGTGATGATTCTCGGCTTTTATTGCTTCTACGCCCTGGTATTGTTGCTGAATACGCGCACAGAAATTCTCYTGCGCGAAAGCCGTACGACCTGGGTTAAAGAACTTGCTGAGCCKAAATAGCTTTTATAAGTGCCCCGCGAAGCACACTCCACGAAACACAGAGAAAATAGCCAATGTTTCAATTTGAAAATTTCGATGCTTTCCTGACTATGGCTGGCCACGGCCCCTATGTCTGGGCTGCCTATGGCCTTAGTTTGACAATAATGGTCGGGTTGGCGCTTGTACCCCTGCGTCGCCAGCGAGTACTGCTTGCCGATGTACGTCAACGTCTGCAGGCACAGCGGCAGAGAGGGCAGAATTAATGAAGCCAGCACGTAAACAACGTTTATTGGTCGTGGTGTTTATTGTGGTGATTGCGGCTGTTGTCGTCGGATTACTGAGTTACGCCCTGCGGGAAAATATTAATTTGTTTTATACCCCGTCGCAGGTTGCGGCGGGCGAGGCGCCCATTAACACGCAGATTCGTGTCGGCGGCATGGTGGTGGTTGATAGTTTACAGCGGGCGACGGATTCTCTGGACAGCACCTTTCTTGTCAGCGATGGCACGGCGACGCTGCTCATCCATTATTCGGGTATTTTGCCCGACCTATTCACTGAGGACGAAGCGGCTGTTGCAACCGGCGCACTCGATGATGACGGGRTGTTTGTCGCCCAGCAAGTACTGGCCAAGCACGATGAAGAATACACGCCACCCGAAGTTGCCGATGCGATGCAGCAAGCGAAAGATAAAAAAGCCAAAGCGGCTGCCGCTTTGACTGAACAAACGGACATTAAACCAGTGAATACCCCCAAGGCTGCCTACTAATGATTGCAGAGCTAGGTCAGTTCGCCCTCATACTGGCCCTTTGTCTGGCCTTCGCTCAGGCACTGATTCCATTGGCGGGGACGCTTGCCAATAAGACTTTATGGATAGGCACAGCCCGGCCACTGAGTTTTGGCCAATTTGTTTTTGTCGCCATCAGCTTCGCCTGTTTGGTGGCACTGTTTTTACAGGATGATTTTTCCGTTGCCTATGTCGCCAACAACTCGAATTCACTTTTACCCTATTATTACAAGATCAGCGCCGTGTGGGGTGCGCACGAGGGTTCACTGCTGCTTTGGGTGCTGATACTGGCGGGCTGGACATTAGCCGTCGCTATTTTTAGTCGTACCTTACCAGCCGACATGGTGGCGCGAGTATTGTCGGTGATGGGCATGATCGCCGTGGGCTTTTATTTGTTTATGTTGCTCACGTCGAATCCCTTCGAGCGTCTGCTGCCGTTCCCCCCCTTAGACGGTAAAGACCTCAACCCACTACTACAGGACATCGGCCTTATTATTCATCCGCCTATGCTGTATATGGGCTATGTCGGTTTTTCGGTGGCTTTTGCCTTTGCCGTTGCGGCGTTATTAGCGGGCCGTATGGACTCCGCCTGGGCGCGCTGGACACGACCCTGGACTAACGCCGCCTGGTCATTTTTGACGGTCGGTATTTTCCTAGGCAGTTGGTGGGCCTACTACGAATTAGGCTGGGGTGGCTGGTGGTTTTGGGATCCGGTCGAAAATGCCTCGTTAATGCCCTGGCTGGCAGGCACGGCCTTAATTCATAGTTTGGCAGTTTCTGAAAAACGCGGTCTGTTCCGCAGCTGGACTTTGCTACTGGCCATACTCGCTTTTTCCYTGAGCTTATTGGGCACCTTTCTGGTGCGCTCTGGGGTGCTGACCTCGGTTCATGCTTTTGCCAGTGACCCCACGCGGGGTGTGTTCATTCTCGCTTTTCTCGGAGTGGTGATTGGTGGTTCGCTGTTGCTCTTTGCGCTGCGCAGCTCAACGATTGGTGCGAAAGCGAGCTTTGGCTGGTTATCTCGTGAGGCTGGTATATTACTCAATAACGTACTGTTGGTGGTGACGCTGGCGATGGTGCTGTTGGGCACACTCTATCCCCTACTGGCCGATGTGCTGGGTTGGGGGAAAATTTCCGTAGGCCCGCCGTATTTTAATTTCTTCTTTGTTCCCCTCGGGTTATTACTCGTTTTGTCGATGGGGATTGGCGCGAATCTACAATGGAAGCGTCAAAGCACAGGTAGCTTGCTTAGCCTGTTAAAAGCGCCGATTGTTATTAGCCCTGTATTGGCTGTGCTATGGCTTGTATTAGCGGGCTGGGATTTAAAAGTGGCCTCGCTACTCGGGTTAACAGCGGCTTTATGGTTGAGCCTTCTCACCGTGCAAGATATCTGGCAGAAAACGTCTTACTCGGGTGGTCGTCTAGTGGGCCTTAGCCGTTTAAAGCCCGGTTATTGGGGCATGATTGTTGCCCATCTTGGTATTGCGGTACTCGCCATCGGCATCACTTTAACCAGTAACTACAGTGACCAGCGAGACGTGCGCTTGGTTACCGGTGAGCGAATTCAGGTCGCCGGGTACGACTTTTTGTTTCAAAAAATCGAGCAAATTCGTGGCCCCAATTACATCGCTCAGCAGGGCCACTTCGATGTTTTTACAACAGCGGATGACGCTGAGCCTTTTACCACCTTGCGGCCAGAGAAAAGGCGCTACCTGGCGACCGGGAATATGATGACCGAAGCCGATATCGACGGTGGCCTGTTCCGCGACCTGTATGTGGCCCTCGGCGAGCCTCTAGGTGATGGTGCCTGGTCGGTACGGGTGTACGTCAAACCCTATATTCGCTGGATTTGGTTGGGTGCATTAATGATCGCTTTGGGTGGCGTTATTGCGGTTGTCGACAAGCGTTACCGTAAAGTGAAGGTCAATAATTCAGCGCCTGTTAATTCAGGGCCGAAGGAATCAACACCCGCTTTAGCACGCGCCAGTAAGGACMGTTAAGCCTGTGGACAGAGTTAAACTTTTTATACCGTTAATTATTTTTGTCGTGCTCGCYGCCATGTTGTACTGGGGGCTAGGGCGCGACCCCAATGCCATGCCATCGGCTTTAATTAGTCGCCCGGTGCCCACCYTTCAATTACCAGCGTTAGGGCAATTAAAGCATGCTGATGACACCACCCTGGTGGTAACGGGTCAGGTTGAAATACTTGATGAGACACTGTTTCTAGGCCAGGTATCCCTGTTAAATGTGTGGGCCACCTGGTGTGTTTCTTGCCGGATAGAACATCCCTATTTACTGGATATTGCCGGGACTGGCGTGCGAATTATTGGTCTTAATTACAAAGACGAGGTTGAGCCTGCTCAACAGTGGTTGGCAAATTACGGCGACCCCTATGAGCAAACGATTTCAGACCCCACGGGGGGGCTGGGTTTAGATTTAGGCGTTTTTGGTGCGCCCGAAACCTATTTAATTGATCACCTCGGGGTGATTCATTACAAGCACGTTGGTATCGTTGACGACAGGGTTTGGCGCACGACATTACAGCCAAAGTATCAACAGTTACGCAATGCCTTACCTGAGGCTGAAAAATGATTGTTGAACCACAACGGAACGCTTCGGTTTATTTCCCCTGGGGTCGATGCCTCTCTTTAAGAAAGGTAGCATTACTCTTATTGCTGAGTGTTTTGTGTCTGCCAGTGTGGGGCCTTATTGAAGTCGATAGACTTTCAAGCCCCGAGCTGAGTGAGCGCTATCAGCAACTAGTGGCTGAGTACCGCTGCCCAAAATGTCAGAATCAAAATTTGGCGGAATCAGATTCCCCCATTTCCATCGACCTGCGCACCGAGATTCGCCGCTTGCTGGAAGAGGGCGCAAGTGATGCGCAGATCAGTGATTATCTCGTCKCTCGCTAYGGTGAGTTTGTCCTCTACCGGCCCAAAGTGCAGAGCAGTACGTATTTACTGTGGTTGGCTCCAGCCGTGTTATTACTGCTGGGTTTAGTGATTATTGCCTTTATTGTGCGGCGGCAAAAGCGTGGTGTGAATACTACGCAAACAGCTCTCAGTGGTGCAGAACAAGCAGAATTACAAGCTTTATTAGGCACGGCGGAAAAGCAGAAAGATAAAACAGTAAATTCCAATGAGGCTGAATCACAGTGACTTTCTGGTTGGTAATAAGTGCCTTTTTGGTAATGGCATTGAGTTTTTTACTCTATGGTTTTTTGCCTGCCGTTAAACGACGCCGCCATGAAATACTGATGTCTGGCGCTGTCGACCAACAGCGGGATGATCAACAGCAACAATTAAATATCGGCCTTTTTCGGGAACAACAGGCGCTGCTCGATAGCCAGCGAGATGCCGGCACCCTKGCTGATAGTGAATATGCAGAATTGCTCGCCGATGCACAAAGACGCTTGCTACAAGATGTAAAAGGGAGCAGGGAGAACAGTACGGCTCCTGCGTCAATGGCCGATGGGCAGGGCGGCAGCTGGTTGTTGATTGTGATGGCCCTTGTCGTGCTGAGTTTYTCGTTGTTTCTCTACAATTATCTTGGTGCCGCTAATGRTATGGACATTGCTCGGCTGATTAAACAAAGCCAGAGCCAGCAAGCGGCGGGGCAAAGTAATAAAGGTGCCATCGCCAATCAATTACACACGGCGCTAAAGAAGGGCACGCAAGCAAGCCCCGACAATATTTATTACTGGGTACTACTAGCGCGAMTTGAACAGGAGCGTAAAGATTTTAAGGCGGCAGCAGYAGCCTATAAAAGCGCTTTAGTYGTCGCCCCGAATGATRCTGACATYCATGCSGAACTTGCTCAGGTGYTATTTTCYCTGGCGGGCAATACRCCCACYGYAGAGATGCAAGAGCATGCCCATAAAGCACTAGCCACTGACCCCACAAATGCTAGCGCCCTCGGTTTATTGGGCATAGCGGCTTTCGCGCAGCAAGATTACCGTGCAGCCACCACCTATTGGCAGGGCGCGTTGCAAAATACWGCGCCCATGTCGAGTAGCGCCACAGCCTTACGTTCGGGTATTAGCCGTGCGAAAGCCCTATTGGGTGAAGATGTTAGTGACTGGTCGATAAGTCTCAATATCTCATTACCCGCGCCCATCGTTGCCCCCGCMGATGCCACTGTATTYATCTATTTGCGYGAGTGGCAGGGCATGCCCATGCCACTGGTTGCACAGCGTGTACAAGTGGCCGACTTGCCCTTAACCATTATATTTGACGACACTATGGCGCTATCGCCCGAGCGACTGCCCAGTAATATTCCTCAGATTGAAGCCGTGGCGCGCATCGCCATGTCGGGTAATCGACAATCGAGCAGTGGTGATTTGGAGGGGCGGCTGGGGCCATTAAATGCTGCGAAAATGGGGGAGCCTTTTAACTTAGAGATTAATAGCCGTTTGCCTTGAAGGTAGTGCCGTAAGTATTTGCACAGCTTGTTCACAGGGTGTTTTTGGAGAAAGAGATGAGTCAAGCGCCAGTATGGATTGAATATTTGTCTGCTTTTTTAACACCAACGATTGCTGTGACTACTGTTTTAATTGCGTTACAGCAATATTTTCTTGCTCGCTCAAAATACAGGTTTGATCTGTATGAGCGGAGATCAAAAGTATTTTCTGAAACACAGTTGTTCATTAAAGATGCGGTATTAAGTGCTAACAACACAACTGAGAGGCTCAAAGACTTTCAAGACAAAACAATAGATAGGTATTTTCTTTTTGGGGTAGAAATTAATAAAAATATAGATCAAATTGAAGAATACACTGAGAATTTGGCTCTACTTAATCTTCGATGCTCTCAAGAAAGAGAGGGGGGGAATAAGGAGATAGAAGAGGGTTTTTCAAAAGAGTTCATAGACTTATCTATAAAGTGTACAGAGTTATATAACGGTGGAAATATAGAAGTATTTCGCCCATATTTAAATATTAAGGTTAAATGATTTTATAGGGTATTCTGTGACCATAGTAAGATAAAAATGTTGAACTCTGGAAAACTCCTCCGTGATT
The DNA here is from genome assembly GCA_002746135.1 of Cellvibrionales bacterium. Taxonomy (GTDB): domain Bacteria; phylum Pseudomonadota; class Gammaproteobacteria; order Pseudomonadales; family Porticoccaceae; genus Reddybacter. Next base: position 90,482 of record NVWE01000003.1, read on the forward strand.
ACTGCTTGGCGGAGTTCTTGAATGAAGAAAACCAAGAAGATGTTATTTTTCTGTTAATTGGCAAGGGGAACCCATGATCTGGAATATCTACCTCTCAGGCGAAATACACACCGACTGGCGACAGCAATTGAAGCAAGGCTGTAAGGCGCACAATTTATCTGTTGTCTTCACCTCTGCTGTCACCAATCATGAAGCCAGCGACAGTGCTGGCGATGTGTTGGGTGGGGAGGAAAGCGGCTTTTGGCGTGATCACAAGTCAGCAAAAGTGAATGCCATACGCACCAAGAACCTGATTGAAAACTGTGACTTGGCTGTCGTACGTTTCGGCGACAAATATAAGCAGTGGAATGCGGCTTTTGATGCGGGTTACTGCGCCGCATTGGGTACGCCCTACATTACTCTGCATAACGAAGATGTGATTCACCCGCTTAAAGAGGTTGACGCTGCAGCCATGGCCTGGGCATCGACACCCGAGCAAGTGGTCGAAATACTAAAATATGTGATTAGTCAGGCATGAATGTCAGTACCTCATCTCAATGAAAAAAACCGATAAGAAAAATGAAAAGTTAATTGTAGAAGCGCTGACTGCAGTGTGTGATATCGCCCTCAGTCAAGTGCCTGGCTTCCAATGGCTAACCCATAGGGTTAATTACAGTCGCTTTCCTGACTCGCTGACAGTGACTTGTGTCTTTGCGACTAAGGATGATTTAAATCAGGTATTGCTCGCTAAGCAGGACGACTTCTTGCGCAGTTTAATCCGCGAAAAGTTAAGTGCTGTGGCTATCCCTATGAAAGATACTTCGCGACAAGTACGTTTTGATAGTGAAGAGGCCTGTGAGCTTGAACATGGCGGTAATTGGCAGCAGCGTCTAAGGTAGATGAAAGGGTGGTTTAGGTTAAAATGTGTGGTGCCTGTTTTTCTTAATAATCTTACAGGTCACTTTGTTCTAACGATAAGTTCAAGCAGTCAGTGAAGTTGGAGAGACCCGTTTTATATGAGCCAGATTAAGCACGAAGATAAAGCCACCTATCAGGCTATCCATACACCCGAGCAAATTGCTAATCGTTTACAGAGTGGCCCTAGCTCCGTCTATCTTAAAGATTTTGTTTACGGTGCTGTCGATGGTGCGGTGACGACCTTTGCTGTTGTCGCTGGTGTTGCGGGCGCAGGGATGTCCGCCGGGGTGATTATCATTCTGGGTTTTGCGAATTTGCTGGCTGACGGTTTTAGTATGGCCATTAGTAATTATTTAGGCACTCGTGCAGAGAATCAGTTTCGTGCAGAAACCCGTAAACGTGAACAGGACGAAATTCTTAAATGGCCGGAGGGTGAACGGGAAGAAGTAAAACAAATTTATGCCATGAAGGGCTTCGAAGGTGAGCTTCTCGACCAGGTTGTCGAGGTRATTACGGCTGATCACGAACGTTGGATTGATACCATGCTGCAGGAAGAGCATGGTATGACACTGCAAGACCATCATCCGGGTAAAGCGGGCTTTGCCACATTTGTAGCCTTTTCTTTAATCGGACTAATCCCTCTATTGCCTTATCTCTTCAACTGGATAAACCCTGGTTCGGTGGCGGATACTTTTTTCTGGAGCTCTACGCTAACGGCGGTCGCTTTTCTGTGGGTGGGGGCGGTGAAAGCTCGCTTCGTTAATCAATCACGATTGATTGGTGCCTTCGAAACTGTTGGTATTGGTGGTGTCGCCGCTGTGCTGGCCTATGGTGCAGGTGTGTTGTTGAAAGGGTTGGTTGAATAACTATTTGTTGGCGATGCACATAACTATGCCGTCGCTTTTCTATATTACGGGAGTCTATTCATTGGTGGTTTGAGGCTGGTGCTTGACGAGGCTTGTTGAAAATAAGCAGGCTACGACGATGAAAGCGGATGACGCTAGCATACAAGCTTCCAGGCCTTGCCATTGATAAATCAAACCCGAGAGCAGAGAGCCCGCTAAACGTCCGGCGGCATTAGCCATGTAGTAAAAACCGACATCGAGAGAGACGCCATCACGCTGGGCATAGGCGACGATAAGGTAGGAATGCAGGGCAGAATTGATCGCGAAAAATATCCCGTAAACAGCCAAGCCAATAATTAAAATTGTTGCCGGTGCAGCCGGTGTGTAGTGCAAAGCTGCGGCTATTACAGCGGGAATCAGACAGAGGGGCAATATCCAGTACAGGGCTGTTGTGGCATCAGGGTTTTTACTCTTGTCTTTCTGCGTTAGCTTCGGTGCCATTGATTGCACCGCACCGTAGGCGATAATCCATAGGGCTAATAGACTGCCAACGGCGGTGTAGCTCCAGCCAAGTACGCTTTGTAGGTAGACGGGCAGGGCGACGACAAACCAGATGTCTCTGGATCCAAAAAGAAAAAAGCGTGCCGCTGAAAGATGGTTAATGGCAGGGCTTTTTGAAAATATCTCTCGAAACTTTGGCTGGTACTGGCTTTTACCCATGCCACGGTCGAGAAGTAAAAAGCTGGCAATGCAGACCACCATCAGCCCGAAGAATAAAACCAGAATAGCGGCGCGAAATCCGATAGTTGATAGCAGCAGTGCGCCGATAAAAAAGCCCGCGCCTTTTAAGCTGTTCTTCGACCCCGTTAGCAAGGCAACCCAGTGGTAAAGCTTGCCCTGAGCATTGTCGGGCAACAGCAGTTTAATACTGCTTTTTGCGCTCATTTTATTCAGGTCTTTGGCAATACCTGATAGCGCTTGGGCGGCCATCACATAAAAAACCGAGAGCCAGGCGGGGTCAACTAACAACATGGCCAAGGCAAGCATTTGCAGGGCTAGACCAATATGCAGGGTGGTGTTGAGTCCGGTGTGAGCAGCCAGCCAGCCACCGAATAAATTCGTCACCATGCCAAAGAATTCATAAAACAAAAAAAGTGCAGCGACTTCAAACGGGCTGTAACCCAGCTGGTGAAAATACAGCACAACCAACATACGCAGTGCACCGTCGGTGAGGGTAAAGCCCCAATAGCTCAGGGTTACCATCATGTACTGTCGTAGGCTGTGGCTCATGCTTTCGACGCTATTTATGCCTTGGTTCGATAGAAAGCCCGACTTTTACAGCCAGCTCCATCATGCGGTTAACGTAGCCGATTTCATTGTCGTACCAGGCAAGAATTTTCACCTGGGTTTTATTGATGACCATAGTCGATGGCGCATCGATAATGCTGGAGCGAATATCGTCGGTGTAATCGACGGAAACCAGTGGGGTTTCTTCATAGCCCAAAATACCACTTAGCCTGCCATTTGCTGCTTCTTCTAAGGCCTTGTTGACGAACTCGACGCTGGTTGGGGTTTCCACTTCAAACACGCAGTCGGTTAACGAGGCATTAGCCAGTGGCACACGCACGGCGATACCATTAAGCCGACCCTCTAATTCAGGAAATATTTCAGCAATGGCCGTGGCGGAGCCGGTAGTGGTGGGAATTAACGACAAGCCACTGGCGCGTGCACGGCGCAAATCACTGTGGTATTCGTCGAGAATACTCTGGGTGTTGGTGATGTCGTGAATGGTGGTAATACTACCGTGTTTGATACCCAGTTCTTTTTGAATGACATCAATTACTGGTGCCAGACAGTTCGTGGTGCACGATGCTGCTGTAACAACGTCGTGTGTCTGCGCATTGTAGAGATGGTCATTAACACCCATGACAATATTCAGGGTGCCATCTTTTATGGGTGCGGAGACGACGACTTTTTTAATGCCGCTATCTTTACCGGTAGCCTCGAGTAGAGGTTCCAGCGCWTTTTTTGATTTGAATTTACCCGAACATTCAAGCAGTAAATCGACATTACGCTCTGTCCAGGGGGAGGCCGTTAAATCGGTGTTTTGCGAATAAGTAATGGCTTTGCCATCAATAATAATCTTGTCACCATCAACGCTAACAACTTGGGGCCAGGTGCGATGAATAGAGTCGTATTTCAGCAAATGGGCGGCAGTGGCAATATCGCCCGCTGGCTCGTTAATATGCACAAACTCCAGCTCTGGCCAACCCCAGGCGGCGCGCAGAGCCAGGCGACCCATGCGGCCAAAACCATTTATTCCAATTCTGATAGTCATTTCATTTGGCCTTGATAGATCGATTGTGTACTAGCGCTATTAAAAATATATATGCGTATAGGCAAATGTCTTGTGTCCAAATAGTGCTTATTGATAAATATAAGTTTAATTAGCGGCTTGCAGTAAGTTGTGAGTAGTTAGCTACAGTCTCTATTGGCACAAGTGCTGAACTGTTTTAGATCACTTTGTAGTGAGCTTGAACTCTCGCCGGATTGGTGAAATAAGGCCAACAACTTATCAATAAAAGGTGACACTTTAATGACCTGATAGTAAATCCATACACCTTCCCGCCGGGTGCTGAGCAGGGCGTTATTACGTAGGTAGGCGAGATGACGGGACACTACGCTTTGCGAAAGCCCCAGGGTATCGACAATATCGCAAACACAAAGCTCATCCTTGTCGAGCAGTAGAAAGAGGATGCGTAGGCGCACAGGCTCTGAGAGACACTTAAACAGGCTGGCATATTCGTCGGTATTCATTCTGGCAATTATATTTGCATGGCCAAATATGGTCAAGGTGGCGAGTGTAGCCTTGAACCGCCTTYAAATACTGTGGTCTACTTGATGGTAATGATTAGCCTAAATAAAACAAACCGTTTTCCAGAGAGTGCAGCTTTGCCCTCTTTCCGGCAGCGCTTGTCTTATTTTTTGGCACTGCTATTTGTCTTTGTTTCCCTGAACCCGGCTCAGGCGGGTATGACGATGGGGCAGGGCACGACGGCTGCGACTATGGATATGAGTGCTTCTACTCTCGAGCCTGCAATGGCGTTTAGTGAGGCCTCTAGTAGCGAGGAGCAGACAGACGAGGGTGCTTCGCTTCATAGGATGAATATGGCTAAGACAATAGGTCCGGATGATGAGTGTCAGTCTGATTGTGATTGCTGCCCGGGTTTGTGCTCTGTTTATCTGCCGAGCTATTTAAATGCATCTACTTTTCTTCCCGCCAACTTTACTCCRGCTGATTCCGCCATTCTGGGTAAAGTCTCTACAAGCACGACCTTGTTTCGTCCTCCCATTTCCCACTAAGACAGGATAGCTACGTCTGAAATAGGCGTTTCTATTAGGTGGGAGCTGCGTTTTGCTCCTTAGATTGATTCCAGCTCATTCAATAATGGGTAAATGAGCTAGGGTTAAAATAATAGTAGAGAGTAAAACAATGAGAATTATCACGATTAGTCTCGTGTTTATGTTGTCGGGCCTTATTGGCAAGAGCTGGGCAGCACCGCAAATAGCGAACCAGCAAACACTCAGCCTGGAGCAAGCCATTCGCTATGCGGTCAATAATGATCCCTGGTTAAAGGGCAATAAACTGAACGAGCGGGCCTTGCTGGCGGAAAGTATCGCCGATGGTGAGTTGCCTGACCCGAGCTTAAGTGTCGGCTTACTGAATTTGGCGACAGACACCTTTGATTTTGATCAGGAGCCGATGAGTCAGTTTACAGTGGGTCTTGCCCAGACCTTCCCCCGTGGTGATACCCTGAAATTAATGCGCCGACAGAAGCGTGAGCAAAGTGCGGCTTATCCCTTTTTGCGGGCAGACAGAAAAGCGCGGGTTGCCTTAAAAGTGAGTTTGCTGTGGCTCGATACTTTTTTGGCCCAGCGAAGTGTTGCCTTAATCGAAAACAATCGGTATTTATTCGAACAGCTGGTTGATGTTGCCCATGCTAACTATACCGCTACCTTCGGTTCTACCCGCCAACAAGATGTGATTCGTGCCGAGCTGGAGTTGAGTCGACTAAAAGACCGCCTGAGTAGCCTCTGGCAAGGTCACGATACTGCGCAACAGGCACTGAGTGAGTGGTTGTCGGCAGAGTTGGTGAATAGGGCATTACCCGACAAGCTACAAAAGAATGACCTGATAGCCAGTAGTATTGACGATCAGCAGCAGACGATGGCGCGCATTGTGCAACACCCCAGGGTGTTGGCTATTGATCGTAAAATAGAATCCATTAGCACTGGACTTGAGTTGGCCCGCCAGCAATATAAACCGGAGTGGGGCMTCAATGCCGCCTATGCGTATCGGGATGATGGGCCCGGCGATGATCGAGCAGATTTCGTTTCTATGGGTATTACCGTCGACCTACCGCTGTTTACTGCTAACAGGCAAGATCAACGGGTGTCGGCGGCAAGCCATCGGCGAGCTGCTGCCCAAACGGAACGGGATCTACTACTGCGAGAATTACTATCGGGTTACCAGCAGGCCGGTGCAGAGTTGCTGCGCCTGGATGAGCGGGAAACACTCTATCAACATTACTTACTGCCACAAATGCACGACCAGGCCGATGCGACATTGTCTGCCTATACATCTGACGGTGGTGACTTTTCCGAGGTGATGCGTGCACGTATTGCCGAGCTGAATACGAAAATTATGGCGTTGCAGCTAAAAGTAAAACGAGAAAAAACCCTGGCAAAAATGCATTATTTTGCTGTGGCTAGTGTTGTCGATACATCGATTCAGGGAGAAGAAAATTGAACAACACAGGTATTTTTTTCCTGGCCCTATTGCTCGGCGTGCTTGGCACAGGCAGCTATTTTAATTGGCAGTCAGCTGAATCTCGGAAAACAAAAGAGCAGGCCAGTGATCCCCTCTATTGGCAAGCGCCGATGGATGCCAATTATCGACGTGATGAACCGGGCCTGTCACCGATGGGTATGCCCCTGGTTCCGGTGTATGAAGCGTCGTCAGAAGGTCAGGTAATTGGGGCAGGGCTGGTAACAATATCGCCTCAGGTTGAAAATAATCTTGGTGTGCGCACGGCGGTAGTTGAGTTTAAGCCTTTGAATATAGCGATTAACACCGTTGGCTATGTGGGCTTTGATGAAGATCGGTTGATTCATATTCACCCTCGGGTTGAAGGTTGGCTGGAGCAGCTCTATGTGAAATCAGAGGGAGAGTCAGTGAAAGCGGGGCAACCTTTATACGCCCTTTACTCACCAAAACTGGTGGCTGCACAGGAAGAATTYGTGCTCGCCCTGCAGCGTGGTAATCAACGTTTGATCCGCTCTGCCGAAGAACGTTTGCAGACATTGCAAGTCGCACAGGCCCAAATTGATGCCTTGAAAAAATCTCGCCAGCCAACAAAAACCATTGTTGTGCATTCACCTCAAGATGGCGTTATTGCTCATTTAGGCGTGCGTGAAGGTATGTTTGTTAAACCCGGTACGGCTTTAATGTCGGTAGGTGCGCTGGATGAAGTGTGGGTAACGGCCGAGGTTTTTGAGCGTCAGGCCGGTGCGCTGGCCGTCGCTAACGCGGTGACGATGTCACTGGATTATTTGCCCGGCCGTCAGTGGCGGGGAGAGGTCGATTACATTTATCCCATTCTCGATAACAAAACGCGAACGGTACGCGTGCGTTTGCGTTTTGCTAATACCGATGCCCTGCTCAAACCCAATATGTTTGCTCAGGTAATTATTCACAGTGGTGAATCGACGCCGACGCTGCAAATACCCCGCGAAGCCGTGATTCGTACCGGCAGTCAAAACCGGGTGGTGCTGGCACTGGGCGATGGGCGTTATAAATCAGTGATGGTGACATTGGGGCGGGTGGGTGGCAGTGAGGCAGAAATTCTTGAAGGCCTTGAGGCAGGAGACCGGGTGGTAAGTTCGGCGCACTTTCTACTGGATTCTGAATCGAGTATCGATTCCGATTTTAAGCGCATGGCCAGAGACTGAGGGCCTGACAATGATAGAAAAGATTATTCACTGGTCGATTAATAATCGCTTCCTCGTGGTACTGGTTACATTAATAGTCGTCGGCGCGGGTTTATTTGCCCTTAAAAACACACCGATTGATGCGATTCCGGATCTTTCTGATGTACAGGTGATTATTAAAACCACCTATCCGGGTCAGACGCCTCAGGTGGTGGAGGATCAGGTCACTTACCCTTTAAGCACCGCGATGTTGTCGGTGCCCGGGGCGAAAACGGTGCGCGGTTATTCTTTTTTCGGCGACTCCTATATTTATGTGATTTTTGATGACGACACAGATTTGTACTGGGCGCGCAGCCGGGTACTCGAATACCTCAGTCAGGTTGCGCCGACATTACCTGCAACGGCAAAGCCCCAACTTGGGCCCGATGCGACGGGCGTGGGCTGGGTTTATATTTATGCTCTGGTGGATAAAACCGGTAAGCACGATCTTAGCCAGCTGCGCAGTTTGCAGGACTGGTTCCTTAAATTTGAATTACAGACGGTACCTGGTGTCTCCGAAGTGGCTGCTGTCGGCGGTATGGTCAAGCAATACCAGGTCAAGGTTGATCCGGAAAAGCTGCGCGCCTTTGGTATTCCTCTTAGCCATATTCAACAAGCCGTGCAGCGCAGTAATCAGGAAATTGGTGCCTCTGTGGTTGAAATGGGCGAGGCCGAATACATGGTTAGCGTCAGTGGTTATTTACAAAACCGTGTCGATCTTGAAAGTATTCCCCTGGGCTTGAATGTCAAAGGCACACCTTTATTACTGCGTGATATTGCCGATATTAATCTGGGGCCGCAGATGCGCCGGGGCATTGCCGAGCTTAATGGCGAGGGCGAAACCGTCGGCGGTATTGTGGTGATGCGTTATGGTGATAATGCGCAAGAGACGATTAATAAGGTCAAAACGAAGCTCGATGAATTAAAGCTCGGTTTGCCCGAGGGCGTCGAAATTATTACCGTTTACGATCGCTCTGGTCTTATCGAGCGGGCAGTGAATAATCTCTGGCATAAATTACTGGAAGAATTCGCCGTTGTTGCCCTGGTATGCATGGTGTTCTTATTTCATATCCGCTCGTCTTTAGTGGTGATAATCAGTTTGCCGGTGGGTATTTTAGCGGCTTTTATTATCATGCATTTACAAGGTATGAACGCCAATATTATGTCGCTGGGAGGTATTGCCATTGCCATTGGTGCGATGATAGATGGCGCTATTGTGATGATAGAAAACATGCATAAGCATATGGAAGGAGAAGAGCTCAGCGATCAAAATCGTTGGCAAATCGTCGCCAAATCAGCCACGGAAGTGGGGCCTGCGCTATTCTTTAGCTTATTGATTATCACCGTCAGTTTCTTGCCAGTGTTTACTCTCGAAGCTCAGGAAGGGCGCATGTTTAGCCCTCTGGCTTATACCAAAACCTATGCTATGGCGGCGTCGGCAATACTGGCGATTACGTTGGTGCCGGTGTTAATGGGCTACTTTGTGCGGGGCAAAATCAGGCCGGAAGATAAAAACCCCCTCAATCGATTGTTGAAAAAGATGTATTTACCGGCGCTGCGCAAGGTTCTCAATCATCCAAAAACAACAATTGCGGCAGCTGCTTTAGTGACGCTACTCGGTTTGTGGCCGGTCAGCCAAATCGGCAGTGAATTTATTCCCGCTCTTGATGAAGGCGACTTAATGTATATGCCGATTACTTATCCAGGTATTTCTATCGGTAAGGCACGGGAGTTTCTACAACAAACCGATAAACTGATTCGTACAGTGCCCGAGGTGAAAACGGTGTTCGGCAAAATGGGACGTGCCGAGAGTGCCACTGACCCCGCACCTTTAACGATGATAGAAACCTTTATTCAATTTAAAGACCGAGACCAGTGGCGCGAGGGTATGACGCCTGAGAAAATCCGTCAGGAGCTGGATGAGCGTCTGCAATTTCCGGGCATCACCAATGCCTGGGTAATGCCCATTAAAACCCGAATCGACATGCTGGCCACCGGTATTAAAACCCCAGTGGGTATTAAAATTGCGGGGCCGAAATTAAAAGTAATTCAGGCCATTGGTTTACAGCTTGAAGCTATTCTTAAAAGTGTACCGGGGACGGCTTCGGTTTATTCAGAGCGAGTGGCGGGGGGGCGCTATATAAAAGTCGATATAAATCGCGAGCGGGCGGCTCGTTATGGGCTGACGATTGCTGATGTGCAGCAGGTTATCGCCACCGCGATAGGCGGTATTAATGTTACACAAACGGTCGAGGGGCTGGAGCGCTATCCGGTGAATATTCGCTATCCACAGGCTTACCGTGATTCTGTCGAGCAACTGGCTTTGCTCCCTATTGTCACAACACAGGGCCAGCGCATCGCCCTGGCCGATGTCGCCCGGGTTTATATCGAAGATGGCCCGCCGGGTATTAAAAGTGAAAATGCCCGCGTTAATGGCTGGTCGTTTATTGACATAAAAGATGTCGATATTGGCACTTATGTACAAAGGGCGCAGCAGGCAGTGAATGAGCAGATAAACTTGCCGCCGGGCTACTCTTTAACCTGGTCTGGGCAGTACGAATATATGTTACGAGCCAAAGAGAAACTGGCTTATGTGGTGCCCTTAACGCTGATTATTATTGTGTTACTACTTTATTTAAATTTTCGTAACGTTACGGAGGTGGCCATTATTATGGGCACTCTACCGATGGCGGTGGCCGGTGGGCTGTGGCTGATGTATCTGGCCGATTATAATTTCTCCGTCGCCGTGGGTGTTGGCTTTATCGCTCTGGCCGGGGTGGCGGTGGAGATTGGGGTGATTATGCTGGTCTATCTCAATCAAGCCTGGCAGGCGGCTGTCCTTGCCAGTGAAAGAGAGGGGCGGGCACTTAATGTAGAGCAACTGCGGCAGGCGGTTATACACGGCGCAGGCTTGCGTGTGCGGCCCGTGATGATGACGGTGGCGGCGATTGTTGGCGGTTTGTTACCGATTTTACTGGGTTCCGGTACCGGTTCAGAAGTGATGAGTCGCATTGCTGYCCCCATGGTTGGCGGCATGCTCAGTGCGCTGCTGCTGGTTTTATTAGTGTTGCCAGCGGTCTATTATCAGTGGCGTAAAGCCCAGCTTGTGGCGCCTTAGTTATTTAATATTCGGATATACTCGAATGTCTGCGCGATTACTTATCGCGCATTGCTAAAAATGTATTTGCCATGACCTTTATTTTGACATTGTCACTCACCTTTATTGTCGTATCGATAGCGATGTGGGTATTCCTACGTCTTGGTGCGCCGGTTTATCGCCTCGATAAAAATAATGTGATTACTCTTTTAGAACTTGTACTGGCTGGCGATGCCACGGAGAATGACTGGCATGTTTTTATGGGTATTCCGCTGCGCCATTGCGAATTTCTGCAGGCCATTCAGCAGCGTTGTTCAGACCTTAGTGAAAGAGAATATATCGGTGAGGCTAGTGTGACCCTGTTTACCGAAAAAGGTACACAGGCTCTTAAATTAATTCTCGAAGAACTCAAACATCAGGATTTCGACCAATGAACAATCTTTCAACAGCGGCGAGATTTATTTTATTAGCGGCAGCTTTCGTTATCGTTATTGCGGGGCTTAAAGCTGCCGAGGCCTTGCTAGTGCCTTTTTTGCTGTCAGTATTTATTGCCTTAATTTGTTCGCCACTGTTGGTGTGGCTAAAATCCAGGCGTGTGCCCAGTGGGCTGGCGATTTTACTCATCGTACTTGTCGTCGTCTGTTTAGGTGCGATAGTGGGTGCGGTAGTGGGCTCATCAATACAAGGCTTTCGTGCTGATTTGCCTGAATATCAGGCTCGCTTGCAGATAATGAGTGGTGATATACAGCTGTGGCTGGCCCGCAAGGGGCTTCATTTTAACCCGGAAGTTTGGCAGCAAAGCTTTAATCCGGGTGTGGCAATGCAGCTCGCCGGCAATACTTTGGCATCGTTCGGTAATGTGATGACGAATGCATTTTTGATTTTGCTAACGGTCATTTTTATTTTTGCTGAAGAAGTAGGCTTCCGAGAAAAGCTACTGAATGYCCGAGGCGGTGGTGAAGATTCGTTAGATGGTCTTGAGAGCTTTACTCATAGTGTTAATCGGTATTTAACGATTAAAACCTTGCTTAGTCTCGCCACGGGTGTGCTGGTTTTGTTAGTGCTATGGGTGCTCGGTGTCGATTATCCTTTAATGTGGGCCTTGCTGGCTTTTCTACTTAACTTTGTACCGACGATTGGCTCATTTTTAGCCGCTGTGCCGKCTGTATTGCTGTCACTCATTCAATTGGGGCCAAGTCAGGCAGGGGTTCTTGCTGCGGCCTATGTGGTGATTAACTTGGTAATTGGTAATGTGGTTGAGCCACGCTGGATGGGCAAAGATCTGAACTTATCCCCTTTGGTGGTTTTTTTATCCTTGGTTTTCTGGGGCTGGATTTTGGGGCCGGTTGGAATGTTGCTGTCGATACCGTTAACTATTCTGGTCAAAATTGCTCTGGAAAGTGATTCAGATACCGTATGGATTGGCGTCATGCTGGGTTCTGGAAAGGCTCAGTCGAGGGCCACAAAGTTTCAGGAAGGTGAGCTTTGAGTTCAGTCTTGCCCGCCTATCAGCGTCAATTAGAAGCACATATTCAAAGCCTTTTACCCTCTGCACGGCTTAAGCTTTCTTCAGTTAATTTTATAAATTCTGATTGCCAAAAGCTTAAGCTATGGCTCATTGATCCTGAGGGAATGGACGCCCCCCTCAATGAACAGGAAACCAGTGCGATTTTTGCTGATCCCCCTTATTGGGGTTTTTGTTGGGGTAGCGGCTTGGCGCTGGCCGAACGCTTGCTGAATGGCACGCATGCCGTGAAGGGTAAAACAGTGCTGGATTTTGGTAGTGGCTCCGGGGTGGTTGGCATAGCCGCTGCCCTGGCTGGTGCAGCTAAAGTGATTGTTTGCGACATTGATTCTTTAGCCTTGAATGCCAGCACACTGAATGCCAGCGAGAATGCTGTTGACCTGGAATACCTGAATGATTTTTTTAAATTCGATGGCAAAGTGGATGTTTTGTTTGCATCAGATGTGCTTTATGACCCGGACAACAGATCACTAGTRCAGCGTTTTCGTGAAGTGGCTGGCGAGGTGGTGGTTGCCGATTCACGGGTTAAAGACTTTGCCGAGCAGGGGTTTACTTTGTGTGGCCAAGTGCGAGCTGTTACTGAGCCTGATCTTGGTGAGCTGGAGAGTGTGAAACAAATTCGTTTCTATCAGAGCCTGCGTAGTTAAGGCTGAAGTGTAGGAAGTAAAGGACAGAAGAAGGCTGACGTTCGTTATAGATAAAGGAAGAGTAAAGGCATAGGTAGAGCTAGCTTGTGGAAAGTATTGCCCTCGGCTGACTAAAACCTAAGGGCTATACATTCTGATTAAGGGCTACTCGCTGCTGGTTCCGGCTGAGGGTTCTTTTATTTTGTCTTCTACATGATCAACAGCAGACTCTGCAGTCGTTTTGGCCTTAGAGGCAGCATCTTTTACTGCGCCCCTTATTTTCTCGGCATTATCGGCGTCGGAGTCGTTTCCCCCACAAGCTGACAAACCAAAAATAACAAGGCTGAATAAGGCAGCTATAACAGCGGGTTTTTTAAATACGGACATAATTAAAACTCCAGGGTTGTGAGCTTAATGCGGCGTGCATTGAAAGCATGGGCATTAATAGTGCTTGTAAGGCAAAACGTCAACTGTTATTCAATGTTTTGCTGCTCTGAGGCACTCCATTATTCTTATGTAGACCACTTCAAGCCTGTAGCAACTTTGTTAAACTACTGGCTAATCCAATAACTCAGGGCTTGCGGGTGATAAAACAGCTTAGCAAAGGGCTTACTCAAGAAGAGGTGGTCAATGATTTTTTATTGTCTGCCGGCCGCTCCCTGGCTCTGCGTTACGACTTCGCCCAGTATTATCTACCCGGTGAGCCTGCTATCGGTTTGCTGGCTATTCTCTTTAAAGACGAGGCGGGTGCACGCCTACTGCTGACGGATAAGTTACTAGATGCAGAGCGCCTTCTCGATGTGTTGCCTAAGCCTTTAACGCCCAATGCATTAGATGAACTATCGACCCGCCTGGCGGCCCCGCTTTTTAATTTCGATTGCCCGCTTCTACTCGAGCCCATTTCTATTGCTAAGCCCTGGGGGCAGGAAATTTGGTATACGGGTATTGAAGAACGAGGTCAGTCCAGGTTTAGTGATGGCACTTATAGCGCACCGATTCCCTGGTTGTTATCGCTAATACCTCATCGGCTACTTGGAACGGGCCAGTCCAGTTTGAATTTACTGAAAATTCTTGATCCGTTGCCAGAACCTGTCTACGGYGATCTTTATTTTGAACTCCACGAAGAAAAACGCGAAGTGTATGTTGTTACGCATGTCGACAGGCAGAGTTGGCCCGATGGTAAAGGTGCAATCCGCTTTGGGTTTGATAGGCATGTTCGTGATGAGTTTTCTAGCCCGAATGCATTTYGCCAGGCCTACCTGCAAGCGGTTCGAGCKTATGAAAGGGTAAGACGAACGATTGATCAATGTTTTGATCAGCAGCGTATTGATCACGGTATAGCATTGAATCAAGCACTCGATAGCCACTTATTAAAACAGTGGCATAAAGCTTTRCCGACTGACCTGCAGCAGGAAGAGGCGGCTTTACGTAAGGCCATGAATCGCTTTACAYATATGCGGACTTTACAAGAAGGTGATGTGGTCAAAGTGCCGTGCTTGTTGCCCCACGCTCTGCAGCACGGTGTACGTACGGTTGAATTCCAGACGCCAGTTTACGAGCGAAAAATACTCGCCTTTGGGCAAAAAGTGTTAACTCAGAACAATTGGGATACGGAAGAAGCGGTTGCGCTGATGTCGCTGCAGTCAGAGGCCGAGGAGAACCTGATCGTATTAGAGCAGGGGCAGGGCTTTTGTTGTGAGCAAGTTGTTGCCTTTGATGATTTTCAGGTACAGCGTATTACTCTGTTGCCAGGTGTTAGTTGGCAAATCCCCCCAAGTGATAATTATAAATTGCTAATGGTGGTTGCTGGTGATATTGCGCTCGATGGTGACGCGACAACTTTGAGCGCTGAGCAAGCGGTATTGTTGCCAGCCCTGAGTGCGGGCACCGTTATTCGTAATTGTGGGCAGGGAGATAGCATTGTTTTACTTTCTCAGCCCCTTACGTCTAATTGATGCAGTTGGCTCTGACTACTAGCTTATTGCTGACTTTGCCATCTTGAACAGGGTCATTTACTAACAGTTGTAAATGAGAAGAGGGAATATCGAGGTATCTTGTTGCCCCTGAGCAGGCGCTGTGGCAAAATCTGCGCCCCTTTGCGGGATGAGGTAAATTCTCACTCGCACAAGTGTGAAGTTTGTACTGGTAAACCAAGCCTGGAAAGACAGGTGGTCTGGGCGGTACGGGTGGATCAAGTCGAGACGATACTCGTTTCGAGCAGGTTTAGCGGAAGTGGTGAAATTGGTATACACGCTGGTTTTAGGTACCAGTGCCGTAAGGCGTGGGGGTTCAAGTCCCCCCTTCCGCACCAACTATTATTGAGTATTCCCAGTGTGGGGTGCTTCAGACGTAATTCAATCATTTAAATGACAGTAATGAGGACAATCCATGCAGGTTTCTATAGAGACAACCTCCGGGCTCGAAAGGCGTATGACTGTGGGTGTTCCCGCTGAAGAGATTGATAAAGAGGTAGTTCAACGTCTGCAGAAGGCATCGCAGACAGCCCGTATTGATGGTTTTCGTAAAGGTAAAATTCCGGCGAAGGTTATCAAGCAACGCTTTGGTGCTGGTGTGCGCCAGGAAGTCGTTGGTGAAGCGTTGAGCCGCACCTTTTATGAGGCAGTGTCTAAGGAAGAACTGCGTCCCGCTGGCCAGCCAGCTATCGAACCCGTTAAAGATGAAGAGGGTGTCGATCTTGAATATATCGCGACCTTTGAAGTTTACCCAGAAATTGATTTGCAGGACTTCGCTCAAATAAGCCTTGCTCGCCCAGTTGCTACAGTCTCTGATGAAGACCTCACTGATATGGTTGAAAATTTGCGCAAGCAACGTGCCAGCTGGGATGAGGTTGAGCGCGCTGCAGCAGATGGCGATCAGGTCAAYATTGACTATAAAGGTACGCAGGACGGCGAAGAGTTTGCCGGTGGCACTGCGGAAGCTTCTGATTTGGTCTTGGGTTCAGGTCGTATGATCCCCGGTTTTGAAGATGGCATCGTTGGTTTGTCCACAGGCGATGAGAAAACTATCTCCCTGTCAKKCSMSKAWSMWTATSRYTSNTSMKGRTCNTNCARNGRKTAAAGCTGTTGAGTTTGCTGTGAAAGTAAACGCCATTAAAGAGCAAATCCTTGCTGAACTGAATGACGAATTTTACGAGCAGTTTGGTGTTAAAGAGGGCGGCGAAGAAAAATTCCGCGAAGAAATTCGCTCGAACATGGAGCGCGAGCTTGAAACTGCGATCAAAAATAAAGTGAAGTCGCGTTTGATGACTCAGCTGCAGGACTTGCATACCGTTGATATCCCTCAGGCTTTGTTGAGCAATGAAATACAGGCTTTACGTCAACAAATGTTGGGGCAGTTCGGTGAAGGCGCTCAGCAAATGGATATGTCTATTTTCCCCGATGAGCTCTTTGCTGATGAAGCCGGTAAGCGGGTTTCACTGGGTCTCTTAATGGCCGAAATTGTTAAAGTCGCGGAAATTACAGTCGATAACGATAAAGTAAAAGCCTTTATCGACGATAGGGCTGCGGGCTACGACGATCCTGAGCAAGTTGTTCAGTACCACTACTCGAACCAGGAATTACTCAATAGTGTGCAATCTGCGGTAATGGAAGAACAGGTTGTGGATCACGTGCTGGACCAGGCTAAAGTGTCTGAAGAAGCGACTGATTATAAAGGTGCTCTCACACCAGACCCCGTTGAGACGAAAGAGTCTGACGATAGCGAAGGCTAATTCTATCGGCGGGTGTAGGGTTAAGTGTTGTAAAGTGACAATTTAACCCAATGATATGGGGTGCTACCCGCACACATTGCGGGCTTTGTCAGCTGATGATGACTGATTAATCTGGGAATTTACTATGCTCCAAGACGGTATGAAATATAATAATGAGACCAGGGCAGCGGGTGGTCTGGTGCCAATGGTGGTTGAACAAACTGCTCGTGGTGAACGTTCATTCGATATTTATTCTCGCCTGCTTAAAGAGCGTGTCATTTTTCTGGTCGGCCCGGTCGAAGATTTTATGGCCAATTTAGTCGTTGCTCAGTTGTTATTTCTTGAGTCCGAAAACCCTGATAAAGATATTCACCTTTATATCAATTCCCCCGGCGGTTCGGTAACAGCTGGCATGGCTATTTACGACACCATGGAGTTTATCAAGCCTGATGTTAGCACTATGTGTATTGGCCAGGCGGCTAGTATGGGTGCCTTCCTTTTGGCGGCTGGGGCGCCGGGTAAGCGCTTTTTGTTGCCTAATTCACGCTGCATGATTCACCAGCCCAGCGGCGGCGCTCAGGGGCAGGCCACTGATATCCATATTCAGGCCCAGGAAATCCTTAAAATTCGTGATCAGTTGAACAGGGCGATGGCCAAACATACGGGGCAAACGGTTGAGCAGATTGCTGCAGACACCGAGCGCGACAACTTTATGAGTGCGGAAGAGTCGAAAGAGTACGGTTTGGTTGACGAAGTGTTGGACAAGCGCGCATAGTCGATGTAGCCTGTTTTTTTTAAGTTTTGGTGAAATCTAGCAATAAGTGACTGTATTGTAAGCACTTATTTGACGCGAGGAGAAAATAGTGAGCGATAAAAGCGACGATGATAAGGACGGCGATAAACTTCTCTATTGCTCTTTCTGTGGCAAAAGCCAACATGAGGTGCGCAAACTTATTGCCGGACCATCGGTCTTTGTTTGTGACGAGTGCGTAGACCTCTGCAACGATATTATTTCTGAAGAATTGCAGGAAGCAAAAACCAGTGAGGCCGTTGAAAAGCTGCCAACACCGGTCGAAATAAGCGAGACACTTAACGAATATGTGATTGATCAGAAACGCGCCAAGAAAGTGTTGTCCGTTGCTGTTTATAATCACTATAAACGCCTTCAGTTAGGTGCCAAAGTTGCGAAAGGTGGCGTTGAGCTTGGCAAAAGTAATATTTTACTGGTGGGCCCTACTGGCAGTGGTAAAACTCTGTTGGCAGAGACTCTTGCTCGCCTGTTAAATGTTCCCTTCACAATTGCGGATGCCACCACATTGACCGAAGCGGGCTATGTTGGAGAGGACGTCGAAAATATTATTCAAAAGTTGTTGCAGAAATGTGATTACGATGTTGAAAAGGCGCAGCAGGGTATTGTCTATATTGATGAAATAGACAAGATTTCGCGCAAGTCTGACAACCCTTCTATTACACGTGATGTATCGGGTGAAGGTGTTCAGCAAGCACTGTTGAAGTTGATCGAAGGCACAGTTGCCTCGGTACCACCGCAAGGTGGGCGCAAGCATCCCCAGCAAGAATTCTTACAGGTTGATACTTCAAATATCCTCTTTATCTGCGGTGGTGCGTTTTCGGGTCTGGAAAAGATTATCCGTGATCGCTCTGAGAAAGGCGGCATTGGTTTTTCTGCCAGTGTTAGTAGCAAAGATGAAGAGAGCAACATCGGCGATATTTTGAAAGACCTAGAACCTGAAGACCTGATTCGCTTTGGTCTTATCCCGGAGTTTGTCGGCCGTCTTCCCGTCGTTGCAACCCTTGAAGAGCTTGATAAAGAAGCTTTAATCAATATATTGGTAGAGCCTAAGAACTCTCTGGTTAAACAGTATTCAGCACTCTTTGAAATGGAAGATGTTGAACTCGATATCCGCCAGGACGCTCTGGAGGCTATTGCTGAAAAGGCCCTGACACGTAAAACGGGTGCTCGAGGCTTGCGATCCATTATCGAGAATACTTTGTTAGATAGTATGTATGACATACCTTCGCGTAAGGATGTACACAAACTTGTTGTCGATGCATCAGTTATTAATGGAGACTCTGAACCCTTGTTGGTTTACGACAACCCCGAACAACTAAAGACAGCGAGCGACGAAGCATAAACAAAAACGAGCCCTTGAGGCTCGTTTTTGTTTATGGGTGCTTGTATTTATTAAAATTGGCCCCATACCATTGTGTATTCACCCGAACCTGCATTGAGCTGGAATAAGAGGTATTAATGGGACAGGAAACAGTAGAAGATTTATCACAGACTCGCTTGCCGATGCTGCCATTGCGAGACGTTGTTGTTTTTCCACAAATGGTTGTTCCCCTGTTTGTAGGTCGAGAGCGTTCTATCCTCGCTCTCGACGATACGATGGCGGAGCAGAAGAAAATTGTACTGGTTGCCCAGCGTGATGCGGCCTGTGATGACCCCGGCCCCAAAGACGTCTATGAGATTGGTACCGTAGCGACGATTCTCCAGCTACTTAAGCTGCCCGATGGCACAGTAAAAGTTCTCGTTGAAGGCTCAGAGCGGATCAATATTGATTCTATTGAAGAGCACAATGGCTATTTTGTTGCTGATTATACTGTTATTGATAGCGCTGCCGCCGTAGAGGAAGAACACGATGCTTTAGTCCGCACTCTTGTTAATGCCTTTGAAGAATATGTCGGTTTAAATAAAAAAATCCCCTCTGAGGTGGTGACCACCGTTGCGGGCATCGATGAGCCTGGTCGCCTGGCTGATACCGTGGCGACGCACATGACATTGACTCTTGAGCAGAAGCAGGAAGTGCTCGAGATCAGCGATGAAAAACAGCGTATTGAGCATCTTTTAGTATTGATGGAGTCTGAGCTTGACATTGCGCAGATCGAACAGCGTATTCGCGGCCGTGTTAAGAAACAGATGGAGAAGAGCCAGCGAGAGTATTACCTCAACGAACAAATGAAGGCTATTCAGAAAGAGCTGGGTGAAATTGATGATGTACCCAACGAACTGGAGCAGCTTGAAAGCCGCATCAAAGAAGTGGGTATGCCAAAAGAGGCCTTGAAAAAAGCCTCTGCCGAATTAAATAAATTGAAAATGATGTCGCCTATGTCGGCTGAAGCATCAGTGGTGCGCAGCTATCTTGACTGGATGGTTAGCGTCCCCTGGAAAAAGCGTACAAAAGTTCGTCATGACCTGGTGCTTGCTGAAAAAATTCTTAATGAAGATCACTATGGTCTGGATGAGGTGAAAGAACGCATCCTCGAGTTTTTAGCAGTACAGAGCCGTGTGAAGAAGCTAAAAGGGCCAGTATTGTGTCTTGTGGGGCCCCCTGGTGTTGGTAAAACGTCCCTGGGTGAATCCATTGCGCGAGCAACGGGGCGAAAGTTTGTACGCATGTCCCTCGGCGGTGTCCGCGATGAAGCTGAAATCCGTGGTCACCGACGCACTTATATTGGCTCTTTGCCAGGTAAACTAATTCAGAAAATCTCCAAAACAACGGTAAAGAACCCACTTTTTCTACTTGACGAGGTGGATAAGCTGGGTATGGATCATCGTGGTGATCCCGCTTCTGCTTTACTGGAAGTTCTCGATCCCGAGCAAAACAACAGCTTTAACGATCACTATTTGGAGGTTGATTACGACCTGTCTGAGGTGATGTTTATCTGTACCTCTAACTCCATGAATATCCCCGGGCCTTTGCTCGATCGAATGGAAGTTATCCGTATTCCAGGGTATACCGAAGCAGAAAAAGCCAATATCGCTTCGAAATRKCTKWTRSYGAAKMWGCKAAANGCSAATGGTTTRAAAGATGGYGAGYTTRCTCTYGAGGARGMKGCCATWCTCGATATTGTGCGTTATTACACGCGCGAAGCTGGCGTTCGAGGTCTTGAGCGGGAGATAGCCAAGATCTGCCGTAAGGTCGTGACAGGCTATGCTAAAAATGCAGATCAGCAGCCCGTCAATGTCGGCCCCAATGAACTTGAAGACATGCTGGGTGTACGCAAATTTGATTTTGGCCGTGCAGAGGATGAAAACCAGGTCGGGCAGGTAACGGGGCTGGCGTGGACTTCGGTTGGTGGCGAGCTACTAACGATTGAGGCTTCAGCGGTTCCGGGCAAGGGTGCTATTGTTAAAACTGGCTCCCTCGGTGATGTTATGCAAGAGTCGATTCAGGCAGCTCTAACAGTGGTGCGTAGTCGCTCCCAAGTGCTGGGCATTCATAGAGACTTCCACCGTAATAACGATTTACATATTCATGTGCCAGAGGGCGCC
Source organism: Cellvibrionales bacterium (assembly GCA_002746135.1). Taxonomy (GTDB): domain Bacteria; phylum Pseudomonadota; class Gammaproteobacteria; order Pseudomonadales; family Porticoccaceae; genus Reddybacter. The sequence continues at coordinate 111,505 of NVWE01000003.1, forward strand.
ACACCCAAAGATGGGCCCAGTGCAGGCATKGCCATGTGCACCGCTTTGGTCTCGGTCTTGACCGATATCCCGGTGCGGGCTGCTGTGGCGATGACAGGAGAAATAACCTTGCGTGGTCAGGTGTTAAAAATTGGTGGCCTTANGGAAAAGTTACTTGCTGCGCACAGAGGGGGCATTACCGAAGTTATCATCCCCAAAGAAAATGAGCGGGATTTAAAGGAAATTCCCGATAATATTAAAGCCGACYTAACTATTCACCCTGTGAAGTGGGTGGATGAAGTTCTAGAGCTAGCTTTAGAGCAGATGCCAAAGGCACTTTCAGATGAAGAATATAGTAAATCGCAGGGATCTGCTCTATCGCCAGAGGGCGAAAATGGTAGCAAATCAACATCACGTATTAGTACACACTAAAATATCTGGCTGCGTGCTTGACCGCTTCGTGGGCGGTTGGTATAAAGTCTCGTTCCAGCATGTTAGTTAACAAGCTGTAGGATCTTCAATCAAATTTAAAAGGGGTTTAATGTGAATAAATCAGAGCTTATCGACGCAATTGCGGAATCAGCTGACTTGTCAAAAATGTCTGCGGGCAGAGCGCTGGATGCGGTTGTAGAAGCGATTACAGCGTCTTTACAGAAAGGCGACCCTGTTTCGCTGGTAGGCTTTGGTACTTTTGCAGTTAAGCATAGACCCGCGAGAAAAGGCCGTAACCCAAAGACAGGTGATGAAATTCAAATTAAAGCGGCAAATGTGCCTGGCTTTAAAGCTGGTAAGGCCCTCAAAGAAGCCGTAAATAGCTAGTTAGTCTGCTGCTATAAAGTAGCAAAATACGTAGTAAGGAAAGGCGCTTTAATGCGCCTTTCCTCTTTTTTAGTCTGGAGTTATTGTTCAAGAAAGGTAAGGAATAAAAATGCTGCAAGATTTTCGTGAAAGCATGAAAGGCATCGCTTTTTTCATAGTGATTTTAATCATCGTACCCTTTGCGTTCGTTGGCATTGACTCCATTTTTTCAAATAGCCCTGCCAGTGATGCTGAGCTGGATGTTGATGGGCATAGTATTTCTCGCCTCGTTGTTGACCGCGCATTGGCCATTCATAAACAACGCTTGTTACAGCAGCTTGGTGATATTGACCCTGCGCTTCTTGATGATGCGATACTCCGAGGGCCGGTCAAGCAGCGCTTGATCAGCGAAAAAGCGGCGGAACTGACTGCGCTAGAAAATAATATGGGCGTATCTCCAGCGACTATTGCTTCTTTGCTACAGACCGTTGATGTGTACCAAACAGATGGTCGGTTTGATCGGGATAAATACGAGTTTTCGATTCGACAAATGGGCTACACCCCCCGAGAGCATCATAGCTACATGAGCAATGGTTTATTGCTTAGTCAATTTGCCAGTGGTGTTGTCGATACAGGTTTCGTGACAGATGCGGACCTGGAATTAGCCGCAAGAATTTTTGAGCAGCGCCGTAACTACTACTATTTGACAGTGCCGATTGCGCCTCTGCTTGCTGATACCACTGTTGAAGAGTCTGATGTTAAAGCCTATTACGAAGAGCATAAGGAAGAGTTTCGTACTGAAGAAAGGCTTGAAATAAATTATATTCAATTATCTGCCCGTAACCTAGTCGATCAGGTTGAGGTCAATGAGGCCATGATTCGCGAACTCTTTACTGCCCGTCAAGAGATGCAACAGGCTTCTGTGCGACGCCGTGTGGCGCATATTCTTGTTGAGGCTGCTGATGATGGTAGTCAGGCTGCAGAGATTGAAGAAATCCAGGCCAAACTGGCGAGTGGGTCTGACTTCGCTGCGCTTGCACGTCAGCACAGTGATGACCTGGGAAGCGCTGAGCAAGGTGGCGATTTGGGTTTTGTAGAATCAGGCGCTTTTCCTGCCGAATTTGAAATGGCTGTACTTGGCCTGAGCGAAGGTGAGGTTTCAAAGCCCGTAGAGACCGATAGCGGTATACACCTCATTCATCTGACCGAATTAGAGGAGAGTGAGGCGCTGGTCTTTGATATTGAGAAAGCATCTATTGAAGCTGAGTTGAAGCAACAGTTAGCCACTGACTTACTCCCCGAACAAATTGAACAACTGCGTGAGTTATCGTACAACGCCGAAACGCTTAGTGAGACTGCTAAAACTATGGGTCTTACGGTGGGAAATACTGAGCCCTTTACACGAAGTGGTGGTTTGGGCATCGCGGCCTATCCTGCAGTTGTTAGCGCAGCGTATGCAGAAGATGTTCTTAGCAACGGCTACACCAGCGACATCATCGAACTGGGCGAGGCTGGCGTTGTGGTTCTTAAACTCAGTAAACATTATACGGCAGGTTACAGTGCATTTGCTGATGTCTCCGCTGATATCAGTGCATTGCTGAAACACGAGTTGGCGACATTGGCTCTAGTAGAAAGGGCAGATGCTTTGAAAGCGCTCGTTGCAGGGGGAAAAAGTATAGAAGCTATTGCCAGGGACGAGGGGCTGAATTGGCAGGTTAGCCTGGACACATCACGTTTTGATACCAGTGTTGATGAGGCAATTCGAGACCATGCATTCAACTTGCCAGCAAGTAGTACCTTACCTTCGGTGAGCAGCCTGAGTCTTGTCTCGGGTGATTATATAATTTTGTCTTTATCGGGTATTGATTCAGGCGATCTAAGCTCCTTCTCAGCTGCACGAAAAGAGGGCTTAGCGCAGTCTGCCAGTCGCAGATTAGCGCAGCGTGAATACCAGGGTTATGAATCATTAATTCTGGCTGATGCGACAGTGAAAATGGATAAGTGAAAGTTGGCTCGTAACTAAAAGCTACAGAATTATTTGCAGGCTTATGTATTCAAGGTCTTTGTTTCTTTTATTGATCTTGAATAGCCGCTTCTGTTGTATGACTACTGTTGAGCTAAGCTGTTTTACGAGCGGGGGGAAAGGCTCAGAGTTTGTCCCGCTTTGATAAAACCCTTCGAGTTGAGTTTATTCCAGCGAACAATATCGTTGATGCTGACTTTAAATTGTTTCGAAATTAACGATAGTGAATCCCCTTTTTTGATTTTATAACTGCGCTGACTTTGCTGGTTTACCGGTGCTGGTGCCCGAATCTTAAGCCGCTTGCCAATCTTTAATGGCGCTTCAGGGTTGAGACCATTCCAACGGGCCAGGTTTTTCGTTTTGACCTGGTAGGCATGGGCAATTTTCCATAGGCTGTCACCTGAACGAACTCTGTAGTACTGCGTAGGGCGGGCGAAGCCGGGCAGGGATGCGCGACTGATACTGGGTATTTTTAATATTTGCCCTGCACGAATCCGACTTGAGCTCATATTGTTTTGTGCCATTAGCGATCTCACACCCAGGCGGTGACGCTGGGCTATTTCACCGAGCGTATCGCCTTGTTGTACTTTGTATTCGCGTATTTTGAGCCAGCGGTCTTTCGGTGTATTGCTTAGCTGTAATGCAAAGTCGGCTGTTCTATGCCGTGGTATCAATAAACGATGGGGGCCTTCTGGCGGTGTCGCCGACTGCTTAAACCCAGGGTTCAATCGATAAACGCCCTCTATGCTCATTTCCGCAAGAAGGCTAACTTGGTAGAGGTCGATTTGCTGGGGAAGGTCGACAACCTCAAAGTAGACCTCAGTCGGTATGCTGGGTAGTGTCAGTTTGTAGTTGGCTGGAGAGGCAGTTACTTGTGCAATGGCGATCAGTTTTGGCACGTAAGCGGTGGTTTCTGCGGGTAAGCGCAAGGACCAAAAGTCCGTAGCTTTGCCGTTTCGCCGGTTAGCCCTCATCGCCTTCATAACCCTGCCTTCACCGGCATTATAGGCGGCAAGTGTTAGCAACCAGTCGCCTTTAAAGCGCTTGTTTAAGTACTTGAAATAACGTGCAGCGGCCGCGGTAGAGGTAATGATATCTCGACGGCCGTCATACCAATTGCTTCGTTTTAGTCCCAGATGGTCACCTGTTGGAGGCATAAACTGCCAGAGACCTGCGGCACCACTCGGTGAGTAGGCAAAGGGGTTATAGGCGCTTTCTACGAAGGGTAGTAGAGCAAGCTCAAGGGGTAGCTCATTGCGTTCAAGCTCGACAATAATGTGAGCCATGTACAGCTCAGCGCGGGTGCCGATACGGTCAAAGTAACGTTGTCTGCCGGTATACCAGTCGCGATATTTTTCGACTTTGGCATTATTGATATTGCTAGAAAAACTCTGGGCCTGAGCGATTTTTTGCCAGGCGTCGATGGGTGTCGCTACGAGTTTTTGTTCTGCTTTGGGGCTTTTTGTAACATCCGTAGTGCTAACATCGGGCAGGACAGTGGGGAGTAATTGTGTAGTTTCAGGCTTGGGTGTCTGTTGGGCACAACCCGCCAAAAAACTAATGCTCACTGCTAAAGTGAGTAATAAATATTTCATAATGACTCGATGGTACAAAAAGGCGGCTATTATTGAGATAAATGGCCGCAAAGGAAATAGCCAATCAATGGAGGCTGAGAAGGCCCGCACATCTGTGGGGCGAGGTGGTTCCCAAATCCTTAGAAGCTGTCCTTCCAGAGGCGGATTTCACGCATGACATCAATGGGGTCACTTAATTGACTTGAGCTGTGTTGGCTAGCCGCGAGCGCAAGCGAGGGCAAATGGCAGCGTAGAAAGGGGTTGGTTTCGCGTTCGATCCCAAGCGTAGAGGGTACGGTGGGAAGTCCTTGCTGACGTTTATTTTCATCATCAGTGGTTTTATCCTGCAGCGCCAGGTTATTAGGTTCGACGGCAGCCGCGAAAGCAAGGTTACTGAGTGTGTATTCATGAGCGCAGTAAATTTGCGTCATGTCGGGAAGTGCGGCCAGTTTTTGCAGGGATTGATACATCTGCTTGGCAGTCCCTTCAAAAATACGTCCGCAACCGGCAGTAAAGAGCGTGTCCCCACAAAAAACGAGCGGGCTCTGTCCCTCGGGTGAGGCTTTATAGGCAATGTGATCGAGGGTGTGGCCGGGTATTTCTAGTACAGAGAAGGTAGTGCCAGCCAAGGTAATACTGTCCCCTTCATAGAGGCGTTGGCTGATCTGTGGGATATTTGGGGAATCGGGGCCGTAAACGGGTGCATTGTAATGGGATAGCAAGGTTTTGATGCCGCCCGTGTGATCGGGGTGGTGGTGGGTAATTAAGATGCCCGCTAAATCGAGATCGTATTTTTCCAGGTATTCCAGCACCGGTTGTGCATCACCGGGGTCGACTACAAAGGCCTCGCGTTCTCCGGCTTGATGAAATAGCCACAGATAGTTGTCCTGAAAAGCGGGTATGGTATGAATAATAAGGGGCATAATGGGCTCTCCGATGACTTTTCAGTGCACTTTTAGCCATGATAAGATGCATTGCTCTACAAGTCATTACCGAGAGGCCTTACCTTGGGCAAAGACCGTTTAAGCCTGCGACAGTTGCTCAAACGGAAATACCGTGTTGCGCCTTTACCGCTGGTTCAAGACCGGCTGGGGGAGTGGTTCGATGAGGGTTTTGGTCAAAAGCTCTATCAGCAACAGAAAGCCTGCTGCGAGCAAAGCTTAAATCGCCACTTTGGTTACCGCCTTACTCAGCTAGGTGTGTCCCCTCGGCATAGCCTTTTGTTAAATCTGCCACCAAGTCATAAGTTTGTATTATCCCGCGCATCTGACGGCGCTTCCTGTCAGTGCGAATTTGATGCGCTGCCACTGCCCTCAGATACGATTGATGTGGTTTTATTACATCATGTTCTGGATTTTTCTAGTCACCCGCATCGGGCGCTGATTGAAGCTGCCAGAGTAGTGACGGCCGGTGGTCACTTGGTGATTGTTGGCTTCAATCCTTTTAGTGCGTTTGGATTCTACAAATGGTTTGCTGCTCTTTGGTCGGGTAATGCGGTCTGGCGGCATAACAGCTTGAGGAAGGGCAGGGTCGTTGACTGGCTACAGTTGCTGAGTTTTCAGGTGAGCTATACACCGCTGGCTTATGACAAAATCACGGGAGAACAACTGCGAGAGTGGAAGAGAAAATTTAGTGGGCGAGATCTAAGTCGAGGTGCATTCTATATGATCGTGGCACAGAAAATGGTAACCCCGCTGCGGCCCATTAAATCCCGTTACTGGCCCCCTTTAAAAGTGGGTTCATTGGCAGGACTTAAGCAAGTGCAAGCAGAGGATGGTCGTTGTAACAAAAAGGAAGAGAAGTAATGAAGGTTGTAGAAATATTCACCGATGGAGCCTGTCGTGGCAATCCCGGCCCCGGTGGCTGGGGTGCATTGCTGCGTTATAACGGCACTGAAAAGCACCTTTACGGTGGTGAGGCTCATACTACGAATAATCGTATGGAGTTATTAGCTGCTATTCGGGGCCTGGAAGCGGTGAGTGAAAGCTGCCAGATTGATCTGACATCGGATTCACAATATGTGCGTAAAGGTATTACTGAGTGGTTGCAGGGCTGGAAGGCAAAAGGCTGGAAGACAGCGGCTAAAAAGCCTGTAAAGAATAAGGACTTGTGGCAGTTGCTGGATGAGCAGGCTCAACGGCACACTGTTAACTGGCACTGGGTGAAGGGTCACAGCGGGCATCGCGAAAACGAAATTGCGGACGATCTGGCCAATCTGGGTATTGACGATTTACTGGAGCAGGCGTGAGACAAGTTGTACTGGATACTGAAACCACCGGTCTTGAAGTTGCCCTCGACCATCGGATTATTGAAATTGGCTGTGTTGAAATCGTCAACCGTAAGTTTACGGGCCGCCACTTTCATCGCTACATCAACCCACAGAGAGAAATTGATGCCGGTGCGATGGAAGTTCACGGCATTAGTAACGAAGATTTGTCTGATAAGCCACTATTCGCACAGGTAGCGAAAGAGTTTATCGATTTTGTCAGTGGTGCTGAGCTGGTCATTCACAATGCCCCCTTCGATGTAGGGTTTCTCAATGCCGAACTGGATAAGCTAGGGGCAGAATACCAACCCCTTGAAAGCTACTCTGGCATTCTAGATTCCCTTTCTATGGCTCGTCAGATGCACCCTGGGCAGCGTAATAGCCTTGACGCACTGTGCAAGCGTTATGGCGTAGATAACTCCCAGCGCACTCTACACGGCGCTTTACTTGATGCGGAGATTCTAGCTGACGTTTATTTGCTGATGACCGGTGGTCAGGTCGACCTTATGCTAGCCGGAGATAATACAGATAGTGAGCAGGACGAAACAGCGTTTGCAATTCGGCGTATTAGTGCTCAACGACAGCCTCTGAAAATCATTCGCGCCAACAATGACGAGTTTGCTGAACATCAGAAAAAGCTCGAGCAAATTTCGAAATCAAGTGGCCAACCCATAAGTTGGCTTTCGAATAATAGCCAATAAATTACATTTGAAAGAAATAGTAACCAGATAAAATAACAGGGTTTTATTCTGTATTTCTAGTACCTCTCTTTGTGCTCTTTGTTAATTGAGCGACGTGTAAGCCGCTGGCCGATATGCTCTTTCAAAAGTGCGACCTGTTAACAGTGTGCATTTATCGTAGTCTGCTATAGTTCAGAAAATAGATCATATATCAGATCATCTAAGTAATTTAACACATTGATTTTTCTGGCTTTATACAGTCCTGCTAGAGAAATAAGCGAGTCTAGTATGCAAGATATAAACCCCCAGGTACTGGAATTCATTGGTAAAGAGTACAAAGCTGTTATGCAGTCTGTTTACGGCTTGGTACAGCGATTAACTGTGGCTCATTTAGAAGAGCTAAATAAGCAGATACTTGAGTTACGTGGTGCCGCACAAATGGCTCAGCTTTCGGGTATGAGACGGCTGTTTGCTGAAATGACAGCCGCTGTGGATGAAGTAATTACTGGCGATGCGGAGATCGACAAGCTTCAGCCATTACTTGCTCAGGCCTTGCTGTTAGCCGAAGGTTTGATTACCACGATTGTTGATGAGAAAAGCGAAAACCCCTGTCTCTTACTTCCAGAAATGACTGCTCTCCGTCGCTTTAGAGGTGCCACTCCTCTTTATGAATACCACCTGTTGAGTGATCTGGAATGGCCATCTTTTGGTAGCCTTACCCAGGACGAAGAGCTGATAGGCCCGCAAACTGAGGGCTTGAAGCGCTGGCATCATCTTTACCAGCTAGGCTTGCTCGATATTATTCGTAACAACAATCGACACAAGGCCCTGTTTAATTTATTTCGTGTTGCAGGCCGTTTACAGAAAGTAGCTGTGTCGACGAGAGAAAGTGACTACTGGTGGGTTTTTGCAGTCACAATTAAAGGCTTTTCTGAAAAGAAATTGAGTCTGCAGCCTGAGCGGATCAGGCTACTTGCTGCAGTAGAAAAGCAATTGCGTCTATTAGTGGCGGCAGAAAATGCAGGAGGTAGAAGTCCTTATCCTGAAGGTCTGTGGCGGGCTTTCGTGAGCTTGCTAGCAATGACGGATATGGCCAGTGATCCTCGAGCCAAACAAATCGGTGTGCCGGAGCTTTTGTTTTCTGATTCGGCAATGTCCTCGGTGCGAAATGCCATCACAGGCGAACTCGATGCCGATAAAAATATCTTCGAAGCTATGGCTGCATCGGTATCGAATCTACGGGTTTTAATTGATAGCGTTGATGAATCAGGGGCTGGCTTCAGTGGCGAAAAGCTTGATGAGTTGAGTGTGGGTTTTGAGCATTTAGCCGATGGTTGTGAGCATGCGGGGTTTCGGGGTCTGGCTCGTCAGTACAAACAGTTTTGTTCTCGTTTGACATCTTGTGCAGAAGACGGTCTATCAACGGGTATGCTAACTGAGTTTACCGATGCAATTCTTCATGTTGAATGCGCAATGGCTGACTTCTATGGAAAAACACCTCAGGCCGAACAAATCAAAGCCTGGGAAGACCAGCCACTGATGACAATCTTACAAAAAAGCCTACTAAAAACAGCGCAAGTTGCGGTTGTTACTGAGACGTCTTCACGTCTTAGTGATATAAAGCAATTAGTCGATAATGTGGCTTCTGGCTATGCCTCGGCTGAGGTTGTCCCCGAGCTTGAATTAGCCTTTACAGAAATTGAAGGCAGTTCCAGTATGCTCAATATGACGCGTTTTGCTAGCTTGGCACAGCGCTGTCTGGCGTTGGCGAAAGATGTGTTATTTGAGGATGCTGATTTAGAAAATGGAAAGGCTATTGAAGTTTTTGCCGATACGATTGTTTGCCTGGAATATTTCCTTGATGGTTGTATGGTGGGGGACAGTGCTGATGAAAGCTCGCTAGATATTGCCAATGAATGCCTCTCGGCATTGGGTGCTTAGCAGCCTGCTACAAGGGTCGTTTACTTAATCACGGGCTATAAAACTGGTCGGACTTCCGACCATTCCTTTCTTCTTCCCCACGTCCTGATTTTTTGTGCTTCTTTATCTGAGGCATTTTCTTGTGCCCTGCGAGTGATGCTGGTTGATATCGGGTAGTATTGCGCCGTGTCGATTTATATCTGCATCAGATGAATATTAAATACATACACAATGTCGATAGAGGTAATCTTTTTGGAATTTTTAAGTGAATACGGTTTGTTTCTCGCTAAAGCCCTAACGGTGGTTATTGCGGTGGCACTGGTTGTGGCAATAATCGCAAGCCTTGGGCAAAAGGATAAAAAACACGAGAAAGGGCATATTGAAGTGGTCTCTTTCAACGAGACGATTGCCAACATGAGTAATGCACTGGCAGATGTTGTGGAGTCTGGTGATACGCGCAAAGCAGCCTTGAAGGCAGAAAAAAAATCACATAAAGAGGAGCAAAAGGCTGAGAAAAAAGCATTGAAAAACGGTGCCGACCCGGTGGTGAAGAAACGTGTGTTTGTACTCGATTTTCATGGTGACCTGCGTGCTTCTGCTGTTGCCAGCTTTCGAGAAGAAATTACTGCCGTACTCGCCCATGCAAGCAGTAATGATGAAGTCGTCGTTCGCCTTGAAAGTGGTGGCGGTATGGTACCGAGCTACGGGCTCGCGGCAAGTCAGCTCGACCGCATTAAAAAGAAAAGTATTCCCCTCACTGTTTGTATCGATAAAGTTGCTGCCAGCGGCGGTTATATGATGGCCTGTGTGGCCAATCAAATTCTCGCTGCGCCTTTCGCAGTTATCGGTTCGATCGGTGTTGTTGCGCAGATTCCCAACGTGCATCGTTTATTAAAAAAGCACGATGTTGATGTTGAATTGATGACGGCGGGTAAATATAAACGCACATTAACGATGCTCGGCGAGAATACGGATGAAGGTCGCGAGAAATTCCGTGAGGAGCTTGAAGATACGCATGAGCTGTTCAAGTCATTTGTCGGTGATCATCGCCCTGATCTTGATATTGAAGAAATAGCAACCGGCGAAGTTTGGTACGGGGCTCCTGCAGTTAAGAAAGGTCTGGTTGATGACACGCAGACCAGTGATGAGTATTTAACCGATCAACTCGACAATGCCGATATTTATACCGTCACCTATGCCCACAAAAAGAGCCTGCCAGAGAAGTTTGGTTTGGCTCTTGAAAGTAGTAGCGACCGCTTCCTAATGCGCTGGGTACGACGCTTGATGGGGCCTGCGCCACTGGTTTGAATTAGCGTTTTGTGTGGCATAGTTAATTTGGCCACCGAGTACGAGCTGATTGCATCAACTCAATAGAAAAACAGGTGGTCAATGAGTATGCGTACTAGCCCAACTTTTAGCTCTGAATTCCGGCTTCAAACAATCTAACTTGTCGTTGTCCAGATTTTGTCAATCAGAGAAGTAACTGATGCTTGGTGATGTAATACACGCTGCCAGTAATTAACGCAGCCATGGCTCATCGTGAACGCGTCATGGCAGACAGAAGCTTGAAGCCTGGTGATGAAGAATCTATTCGTGTACTCGAGAAGCACCGAGTATAGATAGCTCCCTATCTTGTCTGCTACTGAGGCGATGACACATCGACACTTGAAAGAATGTCAAACGGAAAGGGCGGCCTCTGATTTCAATTTGGGCAAGATGGCAATTCTCTGCGTACCTCTGAGTTTCTCCCAGTGTAGCGAGTTACTTGATCTAGAAGCTCCCTTTAATGGGTGAGTAGAATGGCTATGTATTGGGTGAACTACTCGATTACTGTAGTGTCAATATTGCTGAGTTCGATAAGAAGGCGTTACGGCTTCGAGGCAAAAGCGAGAACAGTAGGGAAGGGAGCAGCCCTTAAAGGATAATAAACGAGGCACCATCTGGCACGGTTGAAAATGGCTTTTCGTACTATTGATAGCGAGGTGAAAAATTGATGTCAACATTGCAGAGCATAATGCCATCGATGAACAGGGTAGGGTGTATTAGTCTGCTCCTTCTGTTACTTCAGGTAGCGCCTCTACTGAGTCGTGCTGAACAGTTGGATGACGCGGAGGTGGAGAGCGAAAAACTGCTAAGCCCCCCTGTAGAAAATAAATTGATCTACAAGTCGATAGATGCTCAGGGCCGTGTGAGCTTTGGTGATCAACCTGTGGCAAACGCCGTTGAACTTGAAGCTGTCGAACGGCCCCGCTATCAGGAAAATGCATCAACCCAGGAACTACAAGCTCGACTCGACCAAATGGCTGCTACTACAAAACGTCTGCAGGAAGATCGTAAATTACGCTCAAAGCTACGCCAAGATGAAGCTGAGGCAAAGAGAAGCCAATATCAGCCGTCAGTAGTAGTGGTGGAAAATCGCATTTATCGTCCCCGACGTCGCTATCCTTACCTCTACAAACCCGATCTTTATAGTGGTGAGAAACATCGCGTTTCTCACCACTCGGGGTCCTCTGTGGGACCTCATCTTGGCGGTGGCAGTTCAAAGTTTCGCTATGGGATTTCTTACGATAGTCATCAAAAGCACACCGAAAACCAAGGTATTCAAACGCCTTATCGTCATGAGGCAGGACATATCCGCTCATCAGGTATTATCAAGCGCCGTCAGTATTAAAACTATAGATTGTCACGTTCGATTGACAATTTTTGGCCTTCGCCCTCTAAACAACTGCCGTGTTCTTTAAAATTAGAGCCAGAGGTAGGCTTTACTGCTTTGTTTCAGCACTATTTAACTGAATATTTGAAACAAGTCCGTTTATTACGTTACCCCAGATCGGAATAGGTTTAGAATTGTCAGCTCTTTTTTTTGCGCTTGGCATGATTTATGCGCAGCACGAGATAGGGACAAACGGACTTTAACCTTATTGCTATAGTAGCCGTGATAATTCGGTTCTAAATTACGCGGCAAAAGCTAAAACCTAAGTAACTTATAGATTGGAGAMAACAGTTGATTAAACAGTATATAGCCCTGGCTCTTGGCTTGTTTATGGCTACACTAGGATGGGCGTCTGAAAGCGCTGGCACCAAACTGGAGCTAACTCATAACTGGGTCGGCTATCTAGCCATCGGCATCTTTACCTTCTCCTATATCTTCGTCATCCTCGAAGAAAAAATACATCTGCGCAAATCCAAACCAGTACTTTTAGCCGCCGGCCTTATCTGGATATTAATTGCCCTAGTTTATAACGCCCATGGTTTACCCCACGAGGTTGAGCCAGCCATTCGACACAATTTCCTCGAATACGGTGAGTTATTTTTCTTCCTCTTGGTAGCGATGACCTATATCAACGCGATGCTAGAGAGGGGTGTTTTCGATGCCCTGCGTAACTGGTTGGTCGAGAAAGGCTTTAGCTATCGTGCTCTATTTTGGTTGACAGGTATTCTCGCCTTCTTCATCTCGCCCATTGCCGATAACCTGACAACCGCTTTAATTATGTGTGCTGTGGTGATGGCTGTCGGTAAGGGTCAGCCTGGCTTTGTGTCGATTGCCTGTATTAATATTGTCGTTGGCGCCAATGCCGGTGGCGCCTTTAGCCCCTTTGGTGACATCACCACTTTAATGGTTTGGCAAAAAGGCATTGTCCAGTTTAGTGAGTTTTTTGCCCTGTTTATTCCTTCCGCCGTTAACTTCCTGATACCGGCTTTCATCATGCAGTTCGCTTTGCCGTCCGGTAAACCGGCGGAAGTTGAAGGTGTACAGGAGGGCCTGAAATACGGTGGCATGGCCATAGTGGGCCTGTTTTTGATGACGATTGTGACCGCTGTTTGCTTCCACAACTTCCTGCACATCCCCCCCGTATTCGGCATGATGATGGGTTTGGCTTATCTTAAGTTTTACGGTTACTACCTGCGTCAACGCTCGAAGACGTGGACAGCGGCTACTGAAGCACCTCCTGGTTCAGGTGCAGACCCTTACAACTTTGATGTGTTTTCAAAAATTGCCCAGGCTGAGTGGGACACCCTCTTCTTCTTTTATGGCGTGATTATGGCTGTGGGTGGACTTGGCTTTATAGGTTACCTGAGCATGGCCTCTGAGTTTGTTTATGGCGAACTCGGCCCCACGACGGCCAACGTACTGGTAGGCATTTTGTCGGCCATTGTCGACAATATTCCCGTCATGTTTGCGGTGCTGAGCATGCAGCCCGATATGGATCTTTTCCAGTGGTTGCTAGTGACCTTGACCGCTGGTGTTGGTGGTAGCTTGTTGTCAGTCGGTTCTGCTGCTGGTGTTGCGCTGATGGGTCAGGCCCGTGGCCAGTACACTTTCTTTGGTCACTTAAAGTGGATGCCGGTGATCGCCCTTGGTTATGGGGCCAGTATCTGGGTACACTTTTTGGTAAATGGTTAAAAGTAAGACGCCCTGAGTTCAGATACAAAAAAGCCCGCTGACAGCTCTGTCAGCGGGCTTTTTTGTATCTGTTATTTTAGTTTCTAAAGCTTAAAAAAGTTAAGGATTGAGTACAGTCTGGCGTGAGATTTGGTGTAGGGCGGATAAAACAATTCAGGCTTACCGATCTTGGGAAAGGTAAAGCGGGGCCGCAACTTGCTCATTTCCATAAAGCCTTCGTAACCGTGGTAGTGACCCATGCCGCTGGCGCCAACACCGCCAAAGGGAATACTGTGTTGCAGCACATGGAAGATACAGTTGTTCACCGTGACTCCGCCGGAGAGCGTTGCATAGAACAGCCTCTCCTGTATGGCTTTGTCATTACTGAAGTAATACAGGGCGAGGGGGGCGTCTCGCTTATTGATATAGTCGAGAACCTCATCGAGAGAGTCGTAAGTCATGACGGTGAAGAGGGGGCCGAAGATCTCCTCCTGAGCAATGCGCATCTCCTCGTTGATATTTAGTACCAGATGGGGTGGGAACTTGCGCCACTCATCATTAAAGCCCTCAGTCGTTAGCTGTACCGCTTCGGCACCTTTCGCAACAGCATCATCAAGGGTTTCTTTTAGTCGGGTGTAGGAGCGTTCATCAATAATTGAGGTGTAATCATCCTTGTTGGTATCGGGATAGCGTTCACGCATGATTTCACCAGCAATGCGCACGAATTCATCCCGCTTGTGCCGGGGGACAAAGACATAGTCGGGGGCAACACAAGTCTGGCCCGCATTCATGTATTTGCCGTACATAATACGACTCACCGCTTCCCGTAAGTCGTAGTCATCACAAATAATCGTCGGTGATTTACCACCGAGTTCAAGAGTGACCGGGCAGAGGTTTTGCGCAGCGGCGGTCATCACATTGATACCGCTTTCCGCTGAGCCGGTGTAAACGATGTGATCAAAGGGCAGGCTGGAAAACTCCGAGCCACTAAGGCCAGGTAAATAAGCTGCCGTGTCATCGCCAAAGGTGTCGCGAAACAAGCCCTGCAACAAACGACAAAGGTTTTGTGAGTTGGAAGCAAGCTTGACCAGGCAACGATTACCCGAGGCGATAGCATTAATCACCGGGCCGATGGATAAAAAGAGGGGATAATTCCAGGGGCAGCCAATACCAATGACACCTTTAGGTTGGGGAATAACCTCATTTTTACCGGTAAAAAACATGATCGACGTATGGCGTCTCTGAGCTTTCATCCACTTCTTGAGGTTTTTTCGGGTGTCACGAGAGGCTGTTAAGCAGCCAAAAATTTCAACCATTTTGGTTTCGGTAGGGTTGCGATGGCCAAAGTCAGCAGAAATAGCCGCAGTGATTGCATCTGTGTTTTTCTCTAGCAGGCTTTCAAGTTTGCGTAAATTTTCAAGGCGTTCTTGTAAGGAGGGGTAGGGGTTATGGAAATAAGCATCCTTCTGTGCCTTTAAAATTGTCTCTGCTTCAGTGTTGGGGTTTTCTATTACCTTTGTTTGCCGACCTTGACCCATGTTCTTAACCTCTCACCATGAAAAAAATAATTAATCGATCAGTTGAAAATAGTAGCTGCTTATTGAGGGGTTAGCAATTTCATTACGCTAGCCAACAATCGCCGATTGGGTAGTAAAAGATCAATTGAGGTAAATCAAACCCCTGCGTCGTCTGAAGAGGTACATTGCGGTTCTGTACTTGGCTAGCTCGGAGTATGTCCGTTCAACACACTGCTTTGCAATCGGGTTCTACTTGGTATTTAAGAGCCTTGAATTAGCGTCAGCTTGCATTCACTCCTGCTATTTTTCAGAGGAGTTAATCTCGACAAGTACTCATATTTTTTGTCCAGAAATTAACGAGGAAAATCTATGTCAAATCAATACGATGCGATCATTATTGGTGCTGGTATTTCAGGTATGTATCAGCTGCACACACTGCGAGAGCAGGGGCTTTTAGTAAAGGTCTATGAAACAGGGGCGGGGGTTGGAGGTGCCTGGTACTGGAATAAATATCCTGGTTGTCGTTTTGATTCAGAGAGCTATACCTATGGCTACTCCTGGTCAGAAGAGGTACTCCAGGAGTGGGACTACACAGAGCGTTTTGCCGCACAGCCTGACACTGAGCGTTACCTCAACTTTGTCGCCGATAAGTATGATTTTCGTAAAGATATTCAGTTTAACACTCGCGTCACCAAAGCCACTTTTGATGAGGCGGCGAATCAGTGGGAAGTTACGCTAGAAGATGGCAGTACTGCACGTGCAGAAATCCTGGTGTCGGCTTCTGGCCCCCTCAACGCACACACCTTACCGCGCATTCCCGGCATCGATAGCTTCAAAGGCGAGTGGGCGCACACAGCGCGCTACCCTAAAGAGGGTTTTGGCGGCAGGGGTAATGATTTCAGCGGCAAACGCGTGGGTGTTATCGGCACAGGTGCAACCGGCGTACAGGTCATTCAGGAAGTTGCCAAAACGGCGGATTCTTTGACTGTCTTCCAACTGGCACCCGAGTGGTGTGCGCCGCTTGGCAATGGCCCGATTTGTCCTGAAGAAATGAAGGATATCAAAGCGAACTATAAGAAAATTTTTGCTGAGTGTAATGATACCTTTGGTGCCTTCCATCATAAATTTGATGAGCGTTCA
This sequence comes from Cellvibrionales bacterium, assembly GCA_002746135.1. GTDB lineage: Bacteria > Pseudomonadota > Gammaproteobacteria > Pseudomonadales > Porticoccaceae > Reddybacter. The sequence goes on from NVWE01000003.1 coordinate 127,786, forward strand.
GCCCTTGACGTGCCTGATGAAGAGAGAGAAGCCTTCTTCGAGAAGAAGTACTACGAGCCTGGTTTTGGTATCTGGCTGGGTAATTTTCACGACATTCTGACCGATCGTAAGGCTAATGATCTGATTACAGACTTTATTGCCCGTAAGATCCGTAGTCGTGTCAACGACCCGAAAACGGCTGAGAACCTGATCCCCAAAGATCATGGTTTTGGTACACGTCGCGTGCCCATGGAGACCAAATACTTTGAGTGCTACAACCAGCCCAACGTTAAGCTGGTTAATCTTAAAGAAACACCCATCGAAGAAATTTTGCCCGCAGGCGTTAAGTGTAGTGACAAGATGTATGATCTCGACATCATCATTTATGCCACAGGTTTTGATGCGGTGACAGGTTCACTGAAGCGTATTGACATTACAGGTAAAGGCGGCGCTAAATTAACCGATAAGTGGGCGAACGGCCCGCGTACTTTACTGGGCATGCAAACGGTGGGTTTTCCCAACTTATTCACTCTGGTTGGCCCCCATAATGGAGCAACTTTCTGTAACATCCCTCGTTGTATTGAGCAGAATGTTGAATGGGTTTCCGATACGGTTGCCTACATGAAGCAAAACGACTTCCATTCCATTGAGCCGACACTAGCAGCGGAAGATGCCTGGACTATTCATGTTGATGAAACAGCAGAGGAGACGTTGTTTCCTACTGCGGACTCATGGTTTATGGGCGTCAATATTAACGACCCCTCTAAAAAGCGCACCTTCATGCTCTACGCCGGTGGTCAACAAAACTACCGTGCCGAATGCGATAAGGTTGCAGAAAACGGCTATGAAGGGTTCGTTCTTAAATAGCCGACGGCTGATTTTTAAAGAGTCGTAATATCGAAATGGCTGCTGTAACAAGTGGCCCTTTTTTGTATTTATTCTTTTAGTATTGTATGAATTTTTCGTGGCTCTTTCATTCAAGGCTCAACTTAAAGAGGTCTAATGATAATGTCATGTAACGCCAACTCATCTGCCCAGTGATATAAACCCCCACAGTACAGTATCTTTTTCTATTGTTAGGCCAGCGCTACTTATCCAATAGCATCGCATCTGATCTCTTCTGACAGCTTTTGGTTGACCACACACAAAATCTTCAATTAAGGACAGATCCTTTCTCTTGTACTCTGCTGTGTAGCGTTTTACCCTTGGGTAATCGTCAGTATTATTAATTAAGGATCAATGATGGCCAAGTCTGAACAGCAAGGAACAGGAAAAAAGGGGATTTTCAATTCGCCCTGGGAGCAGGCCTTTGACAAGGTTTTAACTCCCTTCGAAGAATTTATTCATCGTCAAACTACTAGCAGTTTATTGTTGATGGGCACAGCTGTAGTCGCCCTTATTTTGGCGAACGGCCCCTTATCATCTGCTTATATGCACTTTATGCATACCCCGGTCAGTCTCAATGCTGGTAACTGGGCTATTGAAATGAGCCTCCATCATTGGATCAATGATGGATTGATGGCGATGTTTTTTTTCGTTGTTGGTCTGGAATTAAAACGTGAAATATTAGTAGGAGAGTTGGCCGACCTGCGCAACGCAGCACTACCTATTGGTGCTGCAGTGGGTGGCATGGTGGTACCGGCATTAATTTATTTTATGATTAACCCAGAAGGTGATGCCGCTAGGGGCTGGGGTATTCCCATGGCCACCGATATCGCCTTTGCCATCGGTGCGCTGGCACTGCTCGCGAGTCGAGTGCCAAAGGCGCTAATCACCTTTTTAGTGGCGTTGGCGATCGTCGACGACCTGGGCGCTGTCGTTGTTATTGCGGTGTTTTATACCGAGACAATCGCCTTTACTCCTCTGCTGATTGCCGCTGGTTTATTAACCCTAATGATCTCCCTCAACCTCGTCGGTATACGCAAGACTCTGCCTTATTTTCTCGTATCAGTGGTTTTTTGGTATGCGGTTTTACTATCAGGTGTACATGCAACACTGGCCGGTGTGCTCGGCGCTTTGTGTGTGCCTGCAATACCAAAATATCAACCCGAACGCTTTAGTGGGCAGGTCAAAGCTTTAATGGAACGTTTTGATGCTATTCATCTATCAGGTCCGGGCATTATGACCAATGACCAACTGCGGGCAGTGGTGAGAAGCCTTGAAAAGGGTGTCTATAGCGTACAGGCACCTTTACAACGTCTTGAACACGCCTGGCATATGCCAGTTGCCTATATTGTCATCCCTGTTTTTGCATTGGCTAATGCAGGTATTCCGCTTGAACTAGCATCGATTGGTGAAACTCTACGCCATCCCACATTTATTGGTGTATCGCTGGGACTGATACTGGGCAAATTTATTGGCATCACTGGCGTTAGCTGGTTGATGCTAAAACTTGGCATTGCTGTGCTTCCCAAAGATACGCGTTTTACCCAAATCGCCGGAGTATCACTTTTGGCAGGTATTGGCTTCACCATGTCCATTTTTGTTGCGCAGCTAGGCTTTGGTGAACGTGAAGATCTATTGCTTATTGCCAAAACAGGCATCCTGCTAGCATCTTTCGTGGCTGGTGTGGCTGGCGTACTTTGGCTTTATCTCGTTAGTAACGTGGCAGACGTAGATACGTCGGCCAAATAATAACAGCGTTAGAGTATGGACTTTTCCTGAGCTGGTTTTGTTTGAACTCAGTTCCAGCCTGTTAGTCTTACCAATCAAGAATTTCTACAACACCAATTGCGTATAATGTATATTATGTTAAATCGCGCTACGGTCTCTCTTAACCGATTGGCCGAGAATACATAGAACGCTTGTTTATAGCAATCCCCTACCTTTATTCCGGCCCTTCGGCACTGGGTCACACCACGACCGAGACTCCTTGTTTATTATCTGCCCCGCTTGACCCGGACACGAGGCAATAAAATGGATTACTTCGAGATTCGGAGCCATTGCTACCAGTACGGACATAATCAAATTGGTGCAAAGGAAGCAGCCCCCATCATGGGTGTAACAGTGAAAACCGCCCGAAATTACTTATCAGGCAAAACCAAACCCGACCCGGTACGGCTGAAATATCTTAAAGCCGTTACTGGCCAGAAATTGATACCCGAGGATGTAGCGCTATGGTGGAACCCCAGAACAAAAACGCTGTGCTGTGATTCAGGCTGGAGTAAAGGCGAAGCAGAGCTGCTTAACTTGTTTTACCTGGCCGAACTGCGAGAGCGAGCCATCACCCTGCATAAAGAAACAATCGAAAAGCTAAAATACGAGGTTAAGCAATTAAAGGGGGCTGCCATAGAATCGGCCCCGGCTTTACCATCAAACGTGATCCAATTCCCCACCATCGAACAGGACAAACGAGCATGAAAACAGTCATCGCACTCATTAGCATACTGGCGCTATCTGCCTGCGCATCCCACCAAAACACTAGCGCCAATTGGAGAACCGCAACAATACCGCTTGAAAATGGGGAGTTTGTAACCGATATAAAAAACAGTGATAAAAACGCGGCTGCCGAGCTGGCGTTACGGGCGGCTTACGCCACTTGCGAAGATCGGGACGCTATGCCGGTTGTTTTAGATCGCACCATTACCCGTGATGGGCTGGTGAGCGAAACGACAAGCCAAGTTTATGATGCGGCAAAAGGGGCTGCGATGGTGTTTGGTGGGTTTCTAGCCCCGAGCATTGGCAGTGCTGAATATACCGCTTCTTACAAGTTCCGTTGTGAGCAGAACGCACCGCTATAGCCATTATTTTACGCGCTGATCCGGCCCCGCTTGGAAACCAAACGTTTTAAACTCCAGCCGGGTCAGTCGCCTTTCCATTCTCATTAACAACACGCCGATTGCAATTATTGTGATATCTGCCCCGCTTGATATTAACGCGCCGATTTCAGCTTCCACGGAGATCATGCTCTATCTGCTTCCGGGTTTTTTTGTGAGTGCTAATACCTGCTTTTTTTGCAAGATCTTTTATCCCGGCCCACGTTAACCCTTTAAAATCGATAGTCAGCTTTACTGCTTTTGTTGATCGTCTACGCTGGAGCATTTTACCCCTCCTCTTCTATTGGTTTGAAATAATCATTATCAGTCTGGTGGGTATAGTCATAAATCCACGATCCTAGGCTGAACGAATCATTATCGCCGCCGTCGTCAAGAATGTCGCCAATAGCGTTGACGCCGCGATTAATAAAATTAGTCCGACTTGTTGGGTTGATTGCGTCCAGGGTGTTATCAATACCTCGACCGATTGAGGCCGTGGCTTTATGGCCGAAAAAATAGGCAAGCCCGAGCACTACGGCCCCGCCAATATAAAACCGCTGATCTGCTGAATTCATGATTTACTTTGCCTGTATTGCCGCATCTATTAAATTTTGGCTGTAGGGCTGCTGGCCGTTTTCGTGGCTGATTATAGCCGCAATTAATAAGTCCAATTTATCGCCAATATCGGCCAGAGGATCAATCCCCATATAGCGCGATACGCTGGCAATATAGGCCTTGGTGTTATTTTCGCCGACCGGTGCCCATCGCGTAATTACGCCGTAAATTGTATTGATCCCGTAGGTGTCGCGGTAATTATTTATCAACTTTGCCATGGCGCGAATGCCATTTACCGGGCTATCAAAAATACTGAATCGCCCATCTGACCCAATTTGGCCCTGCCATTTATTCGCCGCCTGATATTCGATATTTCCGGGATTTGAATTGCGTATGCCTCGTGGCGAATCCGCCGTTATTTCCTGCAGACCTAACGACGGCCCGTCCTCGACAACTAGCGCGCTCATATTTAGCATGGCGTACCCAACGACTATAACCGCCGCCGTTACGAACCCCAGCTTAAGCTGGCCCATTAGATCGACACCTCATATCCCCAGTCGGTTAATTGCTGATGAATTTGGCCATCTGTCCAACTGTCCGCCGAAGGATGCCCGTTGGCGGCAAAATAGGTTCGCATCTGGTCGAAAGTTATACTTTCAATCGCCGTATTGCCCGCAAACCAAGTGTCTACCTCATTTTTTATTGCATCCAGCGGCCCGGCAGGATCTATAAAATTTGGATTTTTAATTCTCATGCTGCCGCCTCATGATGGTACTGCATCCCCATCCATGTATTGTTATTTACCACACCGGCCCGCATGCTTATATGCTCTCCCTGTGGGACGACAATCGGATCTTCCAAGCCCACACCGAGCTTCGCCCCGGCAGCGCCCTGAAACACAAACATATTCGAGGCGGCCATCACGCTTGCTGACTGCTCTGATCTCGATTCTATAAGCGGATCTGGCGGATCACCAACATTTTTAGATGCTGCCCCCGCCTCCAACGTAATCAGCTCCCCGGTTCCCGTCTCGACAATAAAAGCCGAGGCTGACGAATAATTTATTGCAGATACCGCCGTCACAATGAGGTCAACGCCAGACCCGGCGGGATTTGATAATTGGATATAGTTGTACAGGCTTGCCGCCCCCACTTGCGATAATGATTGTGTAAACGATCTGCCAGCCTTTGCCCTGGTAATTGCCCCATCCACCACCGCCACCGTCGATGTAACTTTTCGATTATCTGCATCGCGCACCGAATGGCCAAATTTTATTTTTTGGTCGATCGAGCTGGCAAAGATTACCTTGTTAATTTTATCGTTTCCAGAAATTGCTTTTTCTCGAAATCCGGATTCGACACCTTCTGCCATTTCGCTGATCCGGCCCTCTCCTGACTGTATTTCTACATCAACCGGCCCTACCGTTTCTAGCAGCATAAAAAACATTGCCGGTGAAAGCGAAAACTCCCGGCGCACTCCAGCCGCTAAACTTGCTGTGATTGTTTGCATTTTTTACCCTAATTTTTTGCTGATAATTGGTGCGATTAGTGCCGCGCCCGCGAGCAGAAAAGCCGATTTCATGGCTGTTGATGTGCCGGCGGGCTGGTCTACCGATTCCCGGAAACTTGCCAGCGCCTCTAGCGAAGCTGATTGCGATTTAGCATTAATTGCCGCTGATTTTTCGATATTTTTCATGGCGCGCTCTTGCGTTCGCTCAGCAAACGAAACCACGTTGTCAGCGAATAAATATGATCTGCTTGATGCGTTATCAGCGAATAAATATGATCTGCTTGATGCGTTATCAGCGAACGAAAATGATTCTTTTATCGAGTTTAGATCTGTTGACACCACGCTTATAGTGTTTCTGGATTTTTTGCCTGACGTTACGTTGACACTTAAAGCATTACCGGCCTGGGTTTGGGTGCCTGCTGTTTGCTGCGTTGATGACTGTTTTGATTTTGATTCACTGCCGAAAAGTCCCATTATTTACTCCCTGTTTTTTTATACAGTGCAAACGCCAAAAGGCCAATGGCTGGAATTATCATCAATGGACTGGATACCGCCGCCGCTATCACAGGCGGCTCGCTTTGACCTGTTGTCGCCGCGCCGCCATAGTAATTACCAAAATTAATGGGGGCAGAGATTCCGACATCAAAATCCCCGCCCGCCGTTGCGGATTTGTCCGGCGATATAAACCCACTGCCCCCGCTCATTATTTAACAACCAGTATTAAACCGGCCGCGGCTGCAATACCGCCCGCAACAATCAACGGCCAATTATTTTGGCTGTTACTGTCAGCCGCATTTTTTGCGGCTGTTTGCTCTCGCAGAAGTTCGGCATAGCCTTTTTGGGATTGTATTTCCATCCCTTCTTTTTCAAGATCGATACTTGCTTTTGCCTGGTTAAACTCGGTTGCCGTGCCGAGCACTTTTCCAAAAAAATCACCGGCACTGTTTAGGGTATCCCAAAAAGCGCCAGCCGGAGCCGCTTGTACTAGCGGCTGGTTTGGTGCAGATAATGTGGACATTTTGCCCCCTTAAAGCAACTGCAATGCGGCGCGCACATCGGCAAAAACGGTGATCGTATCGGCTGCCGAAGTCGTTAGATTTACTTGCATGGGGAATGGTCGACCGCGTGAATCAATCGTTTGATCTGCGCCGCCCTGATTGGCATCAACAATGTGATCCAGAACATACAAGCCGGACTGAGGAACCCGGGCAAATTCTGCTTGGAGGTAGCTATTCAACGCCGCGCTAACGTCGTCGTGGATTGCAATACCGTTCTTTTTGTACTCAACAGAGGTCAGATTGCTGTGGAACATACCGATTTTACGCACGGCTGCACCGGCTGAACTGCCCAGGCCGATAGAGTAGCTTTGCTTGCTAACGGCTGCTGATGGCGTGGCGACTGTGCGAATTAAAGCGCGAGTCATGGCAACGTCAGCTTCGGAATACCGCAGGCCCATCGCTGCTTTTGGTGGGCCTAATACTGCGTAGGCTTGCAGCGTTGGCGCTGTTGCACCGCCGATGGTGACCTCTAGCACGGCCCCGGCCTGATCGTAATAACTAAGATCAAGGTCGGTTAAATGCTGGCCAAAAATAGTACGGGCTGTGGGATCGCCAAACCAGATGCCGACATAATCACTTGTTGCACTGAGACCATCGTAATCGTTCAAGTCTTGCAACTGAGCACCGGAAATGCCGTGGATAATCGACTTGCCACCGACGGAGACTTTAATCTCTGTCATGTGGGCTTTTGTAAACGTCGTGCCGCCCTGCTCCAGAATAATGCCGTGGATCGCGTTACCGCGTAGCTCATCGAGCGAAAGTGTGGCAACTGAACTAGCCGAAACACTGGGGAATTGTGAGAGTTTGCGAATGGGCAGGCTCATTACTTGCCACCCTGCGCAACGGTCGCGCCTTTTTTGAGGGCTTTAACACCTGATTTTTTAGCCAGCGCCATGATGCCGCCAAAGGCAACCATGCCGACAACGACAGAAACGACAATAGGTGTACTGACGTTCTGCGCTGCAAAGCTTTTTACATTATCAACTGTATTCATTTTTTTAGCCTGTTTGATTTGATTTATATGGTGCGTACACCACTGCCGCCAAACATAAAGGAAGCACCGAAACCAGCAAGGGCTTTAACCTAAAGGTCTAGCTTTAACCTAAAGGTCTAAATCACAGTTTTTTATATTTCATTTGCATAGTTTTCTGTGGCTCGCCCTTTGCCGACTTGATGAATTGCAAAGGCTTTAAGCCCGCAATTTTGCTGGGCTCAACGTCTAAACGCTTGGCCACATAGCGCACCGCTTCAACGTCCTGAATACCAACGAACAAGGTTTGACAGGCTCGGTAGACCGTTTTGGGTAGCTCTTGCGGATATTGAATCGTGCCGTGATAGACCAGGCCAAACTTTCGCCCCTGATTAAGTAAGAGGTTTAACGAGGGGTCAGCCTTTGCCGGGGATCGTGAAGTGGCGCTTAATTCTTCGTCGACAACATACGTTAGGTGCTTCCCGTTCAATGCTTCGTAAACGATGGCGCACCACGCCTCATGATTTGCTGGCGTTTGCTGGCGACCGGGTAAGGTGAGAGCCAAGCGAAAGCCACCGCCCCGCCGTAGGCCCGCAATCAGTAAGCGCCGGTACTGGCTCAGTGAGTCACACCGCTGGGCTTTGTGATCTTGGCCGGGATCCCACAACAGGCAACGCACACCCCGCCCCGGTATTTTGCCAAGCTGTTTTAATGCCTGGCTTTTGCCGCTGCCAGTGTCGCCAATGTAGAGACAGAATTTATTGGGTAGTGAATGATCCGGGTTTATTGCCATTGTCCTTCCCTGCCTCCGCGCTGGCTGATTGCTGATAACCTGGCTCGGTTGGCTTGTCGCTTTCTTCTGGCTCTTGCTGTGCTGCTTTAATCGTCCCGATTGCCCGGAATATCAAACCACCGCCGCACATGATCGCGTCAATTTCTGGTGCGTACTTAAGCGGCCCCGATTCAGCGAGACTGTATTTTTCCAGCGCTGGTGCTATCCGTTCTTCTGCATCGTCATAATCTGACTGAGCAAAGCGAAACCAGCCGCCCGAGAGCATCGAAAAAAGCCCTTGAAGCAGGCCAACGATTGAGCGGGCAGACCGTCGCGCCGCTTCATGGTCAACCGGCCCGCTTTCGACCTGGCCAATATCATCGACTTTGATGGCCTCATCATCGGGTAGTGATAAACCTTCCAGGGCTGCGATAGTTTCCGCATCCCCCCCGTTTTCAGTGTTCACGCCTTCCTCGTTGCCGCCCATGATGCCCCCCCGATAACAGCGGCCAAAATTAGCGCGCCTATTGCTTTTGTTTTTGATGCTTTTGGTGCTTTTTCTTCCGTCGATTTGACCGAATAGACCACCTCTTCGGTTTGGTCTAGTTTCGGTTTAGGTGATTGATTTTCCTCGCCTTTCTTTTGCGCTTCCCAATCTTCGATAGACCCCACATTTTCCGGTGCTGTTGGCTCGCCATCCAACCAGGCAGACCCAAAAAAGAGCCGGGTTTGAATAGGTCGCCCGGCCCGCTGATCTGTACCGCAGACCCCGCAATTAGTGTAAAGATGCGCGCCGCGCCGCTGGGCCTGTTTGACTTCCGCCTTGCCCCCGCAACCTTGGCACTTGATATGGCCGAGTGTTGTATTCATTGTTACCCCCAATTTTCACCGATAAATTAACTGCTACGCCGCCCGAGATGACCGCGAAGCAGAGACCGCACACCAACAAAAAAAGCGCCACGGCTTTGACTACCTGAGCCAGTGCCAACGCCTTTAAAAACCTTCCTATATGGCCCACATTGCAGCCCCTCCTTAAATTACCCAGTACAGTTATTGATACGAGTCCAAGCTCACCCTACGGGTTCGGTAAAAGACTCAAAACACGGCGCTTGCGCACCAATAGTGGCGCGAACCCGAGAAACGAGGCGCACATCCCACACCTTCCAGCGTGTAACAATTAGAGAATCGAGAACCTTAGAAATAACACCGACCACCCGAGTCACCGCATCCCCAAAGCAACCGCGACGAATGGCCCCGGTTTTTATATCCTCATCCGAATAAACAATTCCCACCGGGCGATCCTTACGCGGACAGACCGCCCCCCCCATCAATTTGACAAAGCGCGACCAATCGCCCGCGCCAGCCGCCTCGATAATTTCAGTCATGGCGCTAGTGACATGCACCCGACTACGATCTTTAAAAACCCGGCGCAACTCTCGCCATATCGTCACCGAAGGCCCGCCGACCTGCTGAAACTGGCGAATACCCCAGACCGATGCCCAGGCACGAACACGCAGGGCAGACAAATCAGCCGGCTTGCCGCTTTCCCAGTCTTCGTCCACTCCAAAACCGTCGATATTCTTCGATATATATTTAGCGATATAACCAGTGGCCCCCGAACTGCCCGAGCTATCGGATTCAATTTGAACCGCTGTGAATCGGTGCTTGTGCGCGCCCTCTTCGTCGCCATCCTCTTCTAGTGCATGACCTGCGATGATTTCCGTTAAGGCCCACTTGTGCGCCGGATTTACAAATAAAAGGACATGCCAATGGGGACAGCCATCGTGGTGAGGTTCTGCCACCCGAAACCCGAAGAATTCAATACCCTGCTTTGCCAGCATGGATCGACACCGCGCCCAAAGCGTTGTTAAGTACTTTGACGCTTCCCTAGGGTTTGCCCCGTTATAGTTTTTATTGCGCGAGCGACCCGAAAAAACATGATACTTAGAGGGACAGGTGATGGTGTAAAACATCGGCACATAGCCGAGAGCTTCCGAGCATTCTTCAAAGCCCCGCGCCCGTGTCATCAACTCGCCCCGGCGGTGCTCAGGGTTCGACACGCTGGCATCAACCGCCGTTACCATCGGCAGTATCTCTCCGCTTTCAGTATCGACAATCTCCATTGATTCGAGCAAAGCCCGCCCGCGCTTTTGAGACTCTACCCAACGCCGAAAGCCAAAGTTTGAAATATAAGCACCGGAATACCGGGAAACATAGCCCGTATCCTGTAACACGGATTCAGACCCGCGAGCACAAATCACACGAACACGCCGCCGCCACCAATTGATAGAACTCACCCTGGCCCGCCAGTCTCTTTCTATTATTTCGCCGGTTTTCTTATCGCGCTTTGACAGCAAATCTTTTGATTCTATGCCCACCGCATCCAACAGCACCAAAACCCGCAAACCGGGAAAATCACTATCAGGCAGCGCACCAATGCGGACACACTCAAGGGACTTTTCCTCGCAATAATCGCTAATCTCTTCTGCCGAAGCATCGTAAGACAAGCCGATATTAACCAGGCCCGCCAAAGGCAACACGCCGCGAAGTCGCAGACGCTCGACCGCTTTTCTTAAATCTTGATTAGCACCGGCAATATCCCACCCGGTTTTTTTCTGCCACTTTCGACGATTAACAAATAAATTACGCAAACCCGACAGGCTTGCCAGTTTGCTATTCATCCATCGGGCTTGCGCCCTATCAAATACCGGATTACTGCCCGCATAGGGATCAACCACCGCACCAATCAACGCGGCCCACCGATAAACGCCCTGCCGGACTGAGGGTTGACCCGCACAACCTGCCTAAACTCTATTTTGTATCGCTTATTAAATTCAGCGACAGCACCCGAAAAAGTGCGCGCCGTTATCTCGCAGCTATCCATAAATTCCCAGCCGCTTTTATCCCGATTTAAAAAGTTAAACCGATAGGTACTCACAAACCACCCAGCCCTTCGACCGCATCCCAAGGCCCGAGCGTGACACCCTCAACATGGCCATCAGGATGGCGAATCACAGAAACCACATCGCAATCGCTTACCGCCTCCTCCACTTTTTTAAGCCTGCCCTCCATGTCTACCCACGCATCAACAAAGTCTTCCCCACTTCCTGCTACTTTCCGGCGCACCTGCTCGCCTGTTTTGTTACAGCAACCAACTAAAATTACCTCGTAATTGTGAATCATGCGACCGCCCCTTTAATGCGAACGGCCAAACCGGCAAAGGTCGAAATCACCCCTTCAAGCTTGTATTTCTGGTTATCGGTCAAAAAACGCCACTTAAAATGATAGCCGCCGCCCTCGTCATCGAGACCCGCAACAAGCCAGAGGCCGCGCTTTTGCGTCTGACCTAGCTTGTCATCCCAGACCGCCGCCATCGGGTCATGGTCTAAATCATTTCGGATAGCAGCAAAGGCCGCTTGCGCCGTTTCCGGGCTGGCTTTTTTGGGTGGGCGGTGTTTGCCGCGAAAGGGTGTTACAGAATTCCACGAATTATTTGCTGGCATTTCTTCAAAACCTCGACTAAAAGTAGTCTTGACTGGAGAGCTTTTGCCGGTAGCTAACCGGCAGCCCAGCCAAGGCGGGAAAATATTTCCCATTTCATCGAGTTAAAAAAGAGGGTAAGCGACTGATATTAAACAGGTAAGACCAAAGGTAATGGCGTGTATTCTGTATATTATGTTAAATTGTATTTATCCATGATCAGGGCATAGCCTATTTCGTCACCAGCCACTTTGATTCTATTTTTAAAAGCTAGCGACATAAGACGAGTGGGCCATAGTGCTACACTCCTACACTCCTACACTCCTACACTCCTACTCTCCTACCCTAACAATAGAAAGACTGCATACCTTATGAAGTTACTGCCATTCGCAATTATTCTGTTTTTTGTAGCAACTACCACTTACGGTAAAACAGAACCCTTGGTATTTACCAAAGCGCACTCAAAAACTGCCATTGAGATTATTGAAACCCTGAGTAATCGGCATTACAAAAAACAAACCGTTGATGACAATTTTTCCAGTCGCTTGCTCGATGGTTATTTTGATGCTCTGGATCCCGTTAAGGTCTATTTTCTTAAACAGGATATTACGCAGTTTGAGTCAGGCCGTTATAGCTTCGATGATGCTTTAGAAAATGGTGACTTAAGCCAGGCCTTCGCCATTTATAATCTCTTTCGTGATCGTATAGCCGACCGCCTAGAAAACAATATTGTCGTCCTCGAAGGTGATTTCAGCTTCGACTTTAGTCTTGAAGAAACAATTAACCTTGATAGGGACACCCGCACATGGATGGCAAACACAGCGGAAGCTGACAATTACTGGCGTAAGCGGATGAAAGACAGCCTCCTCCGCCTGGTACTTTCGGGTAAAGAGTCTGATAAGGCTCGTGAGCTATTACGCAAGCGCTACGCAAACCAGCTTAAACAGTTAGCGCAACAAGATGCTGATGATGCCATACAGGGCTTTATCAATGTCATGGCTGGTCTCTACGATCCCCACACAAGCTACCTTGCCCCGCGAACGCTTGAAAACTTCAATATTTCAATGTCTCTGTCACTCGAAGGAATTGGTGCTGTTTTACAATTAGAGGACGAGTTCACCAAGATCGTACGTATTGTCCCAGGCGGACCCGCTGATAAACAGGGCGTGCTAGCTGCTGAAGATAAAATTATAGGCGTGGCGCAGGATGACGAGGCAATGGTTGATGTCATCGGCTGGCGTTTGGATGATGTCGTCGCTCTTATTCGAGGCAAAAAAGATAGCCAGGTTCGGCTGGAAATAATGCCAGGCACTTCAGAAGGTGGCGATAAAACAACAACGGTTGTCATTACTCGCGACAAGGTGAAACTTGAAGAGCAGGCCGCCAAAAGCGAAATCATCGAGCTACAAAAAGACGATAAGAAATTTCGGGCAGGCGTTATCACAGTCCCCGCTTTTTATATGGATTTCGAAGCTTATCGTAAGCGCGACCCTGATTTTAAAAGCACTTCTCGCGATGTTATGAAGCTTATCATCGCTCTAAAAAAGGAGGGTGTTGACGGTATTGTTCTCGACCTGCGCAATAATGGCGGCGGTTCTCTTTATGAAGCTACTGCACTGACCGACCTGTTTATTCACCCGGGTCCAGTCGTGCAAATTCGTCATGCTGACCAGCATGTTTCCAGAGAGCAACGCGCACGGCAGCGTCCTTTTTACGATGGCCCTCTTATGGTATTAATTAACCGACTTAGCGCCTCTGCGTCTGAGATTTTTGCGGGTGCCATTCAAGATTATGGTCGTGGTTTAGTTGTTGGAACGACCAGTTTTGGCAAGGGCACGGTGCAGGTTCTCGCTCCTTTAAAACAGGGTCGGCTAAAATTAACAGAATCGAAATTTTATCGTGTTTCAGGCCAAAGTACCCAGCACCGTGGTGTCATCCCCGATATCAGCTTTCCCTCCTATTTTAATGCAGATGAAGTGGGTGAGAGTAGCCAGGATAACGCCCTGCCCTGGGACAGTATTCGCGCGGTGAAACACCGTGAATATGAGGACTTCAGCCCCCTACTTCTCGACTTAAAAACACAACATCAACAACGTATTGAATCAAATCCAGATTGGCGTTTTATGCTCGATGAAATTGCTTTAATTACTGAGCAACGTGCATTAAAAGAATTTACACTGAATAAAAACAGTCGTGAACTGACTAAAGAAGAGCGCGAAATAAAGTGGTTGGCGATCGAAAATAAACGACGTGAAACTCGCGGCGAAGCACCTTTTGAATCTACTGAGGCCGTAGAAGCTTTCCGAAAACAGCAGAAGGAAGATGAGCAAACCCCAGATCCAATTTTGAGGGAAACTGTGAACTTGTTGTTCGATTACACCAGTGCTTCTGCCACTTCACTGGAAACGCGTGTGGTAAAAAAAAGTTTATTTGAATCATAGCGCCAGTAATTAATGTCAACCAATAGTGGCTATAGGCGTTTATATCTATACAGCCTAAAAATGGGTCACATTGGAGAGCAATCAAGTGAATGTAACAAGGTTGATATTGGCAGCCCTATTACCGTTGGTTATTTCGGCACCGACATTTGCAGAGCATAAGCATCATTCTCGAGATAAGCATCCGCGTGCTCACCATCAATTGAAACATTCTGTACACAAAGCTGATCAGCACTACCATAAACATCAATATGAGTCTGCCAGTCATCATCAACACAGACCAAGCTATCAAGTTTATTCTGATTACACAGTGTATCGCAGTGGTAGTCACCACAAGCATCACCGTTACGAACACCGCCTTTCTTATGATTATGACCGGCGAGAAACCTACCGCTTGATTGCTGGAGCTATCGTGCTTAGTGAAGTTTTACACCATGTCCATCACTAGCTCACTGCTGCCCCCCCCTTATGGATATTCCTGCGCTAAAACGTAACGTGGCAGTCGAGAGTGACGAATCACGCCTGGCCCTCGATGGTTTTTTAACCGCAGTGCAGCGCCGTGCCTTTACCATGGCGCGTGCGGCCCTGGGTAATACTGATGACGCCATGGATGCCGTACAGGACAGCATGCTACAACTCGTAAAGTCCTATGCAGACCGAGATGTAGATGAGTGGCGAAAACTGTTTTATCGCATTCTCAATAACAAAATTAACGACCTGTTTCGGCGGCGTAAATTGCAGCGACGTTTTGGGGGCTTACTACCCGGGCTTGCGAGTCAGAACACTGATGAGCAAGACGCGCCCGTAGACCCCTTTGACAAAATACCGGCTGCCGAGGGTGACCCTGCCATCCACCTTCAGCAAGAACGAACGATTGCTCTACTTAATTTACAAATAAGTCGGCTTCCCCGCCGACAGCGAGAAGCCTTCATGTTGCGCTGTTGGGAGGGCTTTTCAACACTGGAAACTGCGCAATCTATGGGGTGCAGTGAAGGCAGTGTGAAAACCCATTACTCAAGAGCCTTAAGCGCTCTACGCTCAAACCTTGGGGAACCCCTTTAAGGAGGCTGCTATGAAAACTCAATTTGAACAGGATCTACAAAATCAGTTGCGCCACAGTGAGCAAACCATCGATACAGAAAATCTCACCCAGTTGGCCGATATTCGCCATCAGGCGCTTGGTTTACTACGCACGAGGAAAACGAGCCCGCCCCACCACCGTTGGAGGTGCTTTTCGTGGCCCACTGCGGGCATGGCCCTGGCATCACTGCTAGTCATTGTTCTGGCAACGCCGCTCTCCCCTTTTACATCACCATCATCTATTGATTATTTGAGTGACAATACTGAACTCTATGATGATCTCGGGTTTTATTATTGGCTGGCTGAGAATGAACAGAGCTTTCGAGGTTAAGATGCTAAACCGACTACCATCATTCATTGCCATCATTCTGTTGATGAGCTGCGTATCCGCTAGCCCGCATACTCGCTTAAATCCTATCGAGGATAAGCATTATATTTATAAATATCAATTAACTATAGATGGCTTGCCGAATCTAGATAAAGCCAAATCTCCGCCTGAAATACAAATAATGGCTCGGCAAGAGAATACTTCCAAACCTGAAAAGGAGATGACAGCAGAGAAAAGGAAACGCCTCAAAGAACGCAGAAAGCACTTTGAAGCATTACCTGCAGAAGAGAAGCAGCGGCTTAAAGAGGCCCGTAAGAAGTTTAAGCAGTTGCCCCCAGAGGAAAGAAAAAGATTGAGGCAGAAGTGGCAAAACCTATCCCCAGAGCAACGCGATAAAGCCATTAAAAAAAAGCAGAAGAATCGTCAGGGCTAAGCTTGTAGGTATAAGTTAGCAGACATAAAAAAACCGGCGTATGCCGGTTTTTTTATTGAGATGAAAAAAGCTTTTACAGCGCTTCGTCCAACTCTGGTAATGCCTTAAACAAATCGGCAACAAGACCGTAATCAGCAACCTGAAAAATCGGTGCGTCTTCATCTTTGTTAATAGCAACAATGACTTTAGAGTCTTTCATACCTGCCAGGTGCTGAATGGCACCAGAAATACCGACGGCAATGTAGAGATCAGGCGCAACGATTTTACCCGTTTGACCAACCTGCATTTCGTTAGGTACGAAGCCAGCATCAACAGCAGCACGTGAAGCACCAACAGCAGCTCCAAGCTTATCGGCAACTTTGTAAAGCAGCTCGAAGTTCTCACCATTCTGCATACCGCGGCCACCGGAAACGATAACATCGGCAGCAGTCAGTTCAGGACGATCAGACTTGGCGACTTCTTCGCCTTTAAACTCAGAAATACCCGCATCGTGAACACCGCCGGCGGCTTCGATAGTGGCACTGCCACCCTCGGCTGCAACGGGGTCAAAAGCGGTAGTACGAACTGTCATCACTTTAATGCTGTCGCTGCTCTGTACAGTAGCAACGATGTTGCCCGCATAGACAGGACGCTGGAAAGTATCTTCACTGATAACAGCACTGATATCAGAGATCGGCTGCACGTCGAGTAAAGCACCAACACGGGGAATGACATTCTTACCGTTAGTGGTGGCAGGCACAAGAATGTGGCCGTAGTTAGCCGCTAATTCAGCAACTAAAGGTGCAACGTTTTCAGCTAGCATAAACTCGTAAGCAGCGTTGTCGGCAACAACAACTTTGCTAATACCTGCAATTTTTGCTGCGGCATCAGCTGCAGCACTACAGTTGGCACCGGCGATAAGAATATCAACATCGCTACCGATAGCCTGGGCGGCAGCAACAGCATTCAGCGTTGCGCCTTTGATTTCGTTGTTGTCGTGTTCCGCAATTACCAGAATACTCATGAGATCACCTTGGCTTCGTTTTTCAGTTTATCAACCAGTTGTGCAACATCTTCTACTTTGATGCCCGCCTGACGCTCGGCTGGTGGTTCGGCCTTGAGCAGGGTTGTACGAGGAGCAACATCAACACCCAGATCTGCAGGGGTGGTGCTATCAATCGTCTTTTTCTTGGCTTTCATGATGTTAGGCAATGAAGCATAACGAGGCTCATTCAAACGTAAGTCAGCGGTAACGATGGCTGGCAATTTAATTTGAATAGTCTGCAGACCCGCATCAACTTCGCGGATAACCGTAGCGCTATCGCCGTCGATAGTGAGCTCGGAAGCAAATGTTGCCTGAGCCCAACCGGTCAGTGCGCCAAGCATTTGGCCTGTGTGGTTGTTGTCGCCATCAATGGCCTGCTTACCCAGCAAGACGATATCGGGGCTTTCGTTATCACAAACAGCCTTTAGGCATTTGGCAACGGCCAGTGACTCGAGGTCAGTATCAGTGGTGATCAGAATACCGCGATCAGCACCCAGTGCCAGTGCAGTGCGAACCTGCTCCTGAGCGGCTTGTGGGCCAATAGAGACAACAATAATTTCTGTTGCAACGCCTTTTTCCTTCAGTCGAACCGCTTCTTCAACAGCAATTTCACAGAAGGGATTGATAGCCATTTTTACATTGGCCAGGTCGGGGCCCGTATTATCTGACTTGGCCCTTACCTTTACGTTGTAGTCAGCGACGCGCTTAACAGCGACAAGAATCTTCATGAACCACCTTTTAGGTATGTTGTGGAGTGTGACGAATAAATCGGCTGCACAATAAAGCACCCAATTTAGCGGGCGTAATCATGCCGATTCTGACATCAAAAATCAAATTTTGGTCTTGATTTTAGCCCAATGAATTGGTCTAACAACCTACAGAAACCCATTCGTCACAGTTTTCTCTGCTTGTAACATGGCCTTGCCTACTAACACTGGGTTAAAATGCGCGATTGTCTTTGGCTGTTTGGAGAAAAGTGATGGAAAGAGAGTACATGGAATACGACGTTGTCATTGTTGGCGCTGGCCCTGCTGGTTTGTCAGCCGCCTGTCGTTTGCGCCAATTGAATCCGGAGACAACCGTCTGCGTCGTTGAAAAAGGCTCTGAAGTCGGCGCACATATACTCTCTGGTGCGGTATTCGAACCCACTGCCCTCAACGAACTCTTCCCCGACTGGAAAGAAAAAGGTGCTCCTTTGCACACACCGGTAGAGGGTGATGACATTTATGTGCTCACCAGTCAGGAGAAAGGCATCAAGGTGCCCAACCTCTTTGTACCCAAAACCATGCACAATGAAGGCAACTACATTATTAGCCTCGGCAATCTCTGCCGCTGGCTGGCTGAACAGGCCGAAGCCCTGGGTGTTGAAATCTTCCCCGGCTTTGCTGCCGCTGAAATCGTTTATCACGACGACGGTAGTGTAAAAGGTATCGCTACTGGCGATATGGGCATTGGCCTTAACGGCGAACAAAAAGACAGTTACATGCAAGGCATGGAGCTGCACGGTAAATACACGCTATTTGCCGAAGGTTGTCGTGGTAGTTTGGGTAAGCAGCTGATAGCAAAATACAATCTCGATGCCGGCAAAGACCCCCAGCACTACGGTATCGGTATTAAAGAAATCTGGAAGGTGAGCGACGAGCAACACCAGCAGGGTTTGGTGGTTCACAGTGCTGGCTGGCCCCTGGACGAAAGTAAATCGGCAGGTGGTGCCTTTGTTTATCATCTGGAAGATAACCAGGTCGCACTGGGCTTAATCACCGACCTCTCCTATTCCAACCCCCACCTCAGCCCCTTTGATGAGTTTCAGCGTTTTAAGCACCATCCCATTGTTAAACAGTATATTGAAGGTGGAGAGCGTATTGCCTATGGCGCACGAGCCCTTGCTAAGGGTGGCTTACAATCTCAGCCACGGATGAGCTTCGCAGGTGGCCTGTTGATTGGTGACGATGCCGGCACCATGAACTTTGCCAAAATCAAAGGCAACCACACAGCCATGAAGTCCGGCATGATTGCCGCAGAAGTCGTGACTGCTGCGCTGGGTAAAGAGCAGGCGGGCACAGAGCTTACGGAATACGCCACCGCTTACGAAAACTCATGGGCCTATAAAGAGCTGTATGTACAGCGTAACTTTGGCCCTGCCCAGCACAAATGGGGCAACATTATCGGTTCGGCATTTGCCTTTATCGACATCAATATTTTCAATGGCAACCTGCCGTTTACGCTAAAAGATCCAAAACCAGATCACGCGCAAATGAAACTCGCCAGTGAATGCAAAATAATTGACTACCCCAAGCCCGATGGCAAGCTCAGCTTTGATAAGCCTTCGTCAGTATTCCTGTCGAATACTAACCACGAAGAAGATCAGCCCTGCCACCTAAAACTCAGCGATGACACTATTCCGCTGGCCAAAAACCTACCCCTCTACGATGAGCCAGCACAGCGCTACTGCCCCGCTGGTGTTTACGAGGTGTTGGAGAACGAAGCCGGTGAAAAGATTTTTCAAATCAACGGTCAAAACTGTGTGCACTGCAAAACCTGTGACATTAAAGATCCTGCACAAAACATCACCTGGGTGACACCCGAGGGGACAGGTGGGCCAAATTACCCGAACATGTAATTCTCGATTGAAGTCTTGATATCAGCCCGAACAGATCTTTTTTGAGATTTCTTCGGGCTTTTTACTGGCTGGCAGAGTGCTTTGTCAAGATCCCGAGAAAGGGAATCCCGACATTAATAATTATTAGCATAGCTTCCCGTTAACGATTGTTTCCCCCGCTTCTGGTTTTTATTCACTCGGGATCAGATGTCGCAGGCGCAACACTTCGCTCATAGCCAGAAGCCAGAAGCCTGAACCTGCACCCGCTATTCTTCGAGCCGCGTATGAAAGCCCTCAGCTTCGCCATAAGCCATAAAATCAGCGTATCTATCGTGGGGATTTGCAATCCGGCGAGCATACTTGATGGGACACCAGTACTGTTCTGTACGGGCTGAAATTTCTCTGGAAAAAGACAATACGCGATTGCCATAACCGCAGTAAATGCAGTTGAATTTTTCAAACAGGTTGAGATAAGCCAGCATATGTCGATTAATGACGACGTAATCGCCACGCCTGACCCGAGGTATGCGATAGGCTCGAAAACAAACCTGCTGATAGATAAACAGCGATACATCGAGTAGCACCAACGGTAACAACATCGCGTAAGCAATTGGCGCAGATAATAAATGCCGAGGCGGTGTCTGTCGTAAATAATCAGCCCAGCAAATTTTCATCTGGCTGTGGGCTGATTTTACCTGGCGTTCAAAGCGAACACGACGGCCTTTGATTTTATAGACCAGCTCATCTTCCCGCTCGTGAAAAGCCACTTCCAGATCAGTCTCCAAGGCTCGCATTTTTGCCAGTAGGCTTTCAATTTTTGAGCTCATTGTTTACAGCCAGCCAATCGAGAACTTACCCGCCAAAACCCAATCACGTTTTGACCTGCAGAACTTTATTTATCATGTCCAGGGGRAAAACAATGGTATTACTGCGTTCACTGGCAATTTCTGTCAGGGTTTGTAAATACCGTAGCTGTATCGCCTCCGGCTGTTTTGACAGCGTGACGGCAGCCTCGAGCAATTTTTCAGAGGCCTGCATTTCGCCTTCGGCGTGAATTACCTTCGCCCGCCGGGTGCGCTCTGCCTCTGCCTGTTTAGCAATGGCGCGAATCATACTTTCGTTCAGATCCACATGCTTAATTTCAACATTACTGACCTTAATACCCCAGGCATCGGTCTGCTGATCGAGAATGGCTTGCACATCAGTATTGAGCCGTTCTCGCTCCGACAACATTTCATCTAATTCATGCTGACCCAATACCGAACGTAAGGTGGTCTGGGCTAACTGGCTGGTTGCTGCGTAAAAATCTTCAACCTGAATGATCGCTTTCTCAGGGTCAACTACGCGAAAATAAACCACCGCATTCACCTTTACCGAAACATTGTCGCGAGAGATAACATCCTGGCTGGGGACATCCATAACCACGGTGCGTAAATCCGTTCTCACCATTTGTTGTATGCCGGGGATGATAATGATGAAACCAGGCCCCTTTACTTTCCAGAAGCGACCGAGTAAAAAAACCACGCCTCTCTCGTATTCGCGCAGAATTTTTATGGCACTAGCAATAAATAAAATTGCCAGAATTATTAACGTGTACATGGGATATTCGATCATCGTGACGCTCCTTAAGTGAGTCAATAAAAAGTCAGTCAATAAATTTTTCAGTGTGAAGCCTGTTAAATTCAGTAATTCTATCTGCAGTCGTCAGGGCTTTATTGGTACTGATTACTCCTCGCTATCAAAAGCCTCAACATCCAGCGTTAAACCATCAATGGCTTTGATTTTCACTTGTTGGCCTATGTGTAAAGCCGTAGCACTACGCGCACGCCAACTTTCGCTGTGTACGGAGGCCATCGCCAAATGATCATCAAGTAAAGTGTTGATAGTTGCTATCTGGCCAATCATTTGCTCCGCGCCACTCACCATGGGCCGTCTCCGCGCCCGCAAAGCCATACCCACCACCAGAGAAAAAACCAGCGCCGTTACTACCGCAAAAGTCAGAATAACCGAAAGATAAATTGTGAATGCCGGCAGTTGTGTATCCATTAAAACAATGGAACCCATAACAAAAGCGACCAGCCCTCCAAGGCCCAATACGCCAAAACTGGGTTGAAAAGCCTCCGCCACCATCAGGGCTATGCCGAGTAAAATCAGGCCCATGCCCGCATAGTTGACYGGTAATAGCTGGAATGAATAGAGTGCCAGCATCAAGCAAATAGCACCGACCGTACCGGGTAAAATACCGCCCGGATTATAAAACTCGAGTATCAAACCATAGACGCCAATCATCATCAGAATGTAGGCAATATTGGGATTGGTGATGACGCTGAGCAAACGGCTGCGCCAATCGGGCAGTAACTCGACTATCGACAGGCCGCTGGTGTGCAGAGTTTGCTCGCGATTGAGGACACGCACTTTGCGCCCCTCGAGCTGAGTCAACAAGTGCTTGATATCATCCGCCACTATATCCACCACATCAAGCCGCAGTGCTTCGCTTGCCGGTAAGCTAACCCCCTTACGCACAGCCTCTTCGGCCCAGTCCGCATTGCGGCCATGCAGAGCGGCAAGGCCACGTATATAAGCGGCGGCATCGTTAATGATTTTATGTTTCATGGCATCGCCTGGCGCTTGCTCGGGGGATTCGCCCTCTTTGCCCTCCTCTTGTTTTTTTTCCATACCCGGCAGCGAAATGCCACCGATTTGCACCGGTGTAGCYGCGCCGAGATTAGTGCCTGGTGCCATCGCCGCAATATGACTGGCATACAAAATATAAGTGCCCGCACTGGCAGCTCGTGCACCCGTGGGTGACACGTAGGTGGCAACGGGTATGGGTGAAGCGGTGATGGTTTTAATAATACCGCGCATGGCGCTGTCGAGACCGCCGGGAGTATCCATACGGATAATGATTAAGGCGGGAGCTTCTGTCATGGCATCCTGAAAAGCACGCTGAACGTAATCTTCTGTCGCCGGACCAATTGGCCCCTCTATAGACAGGAGCGCAACCTGACCGGGAACCGCGTGAGCTGCGCTCGGCAATAGTGCTAAACAGTAAAATAAGGTGAGGAACCAGGCCCGTATGGTGAAACCATGAGGGTATAAAGGTACTTTAAAAATAGCCATGCAACACCTGTTTTGGCCCTTGTCAGGCAGCAAATAATATTTTAACTGTGGTGATTTTTACTTGATGACATGTAATGTGTATAGCCCGATAAGCTGGCACTAGCAAGGTATCCATGCCTTTGAGTCACTAACAATTGATATGGAACATGGCATTTTAAATGCCTAAAACAGACTTATCGCTATGTTCTAAGTGAGGTGTGTTACTTAAAAAAACTGCGTCCCGTCGTTTGCCCACAGTAAACGACGGGGAATAGATGTTTCTGAAGGGGCGGGAGAAAAAACGGCAAAGACAAACAACTTTTTCTTTATAAAAAGTAGGGTGGGAAATTAATTTTTGTAAACGATAAAATTTGGCACATTTATAGTTACAAGGGCAGCGGCATTATATAAATACGGTTTYTATCGATGCTAGCAGGCATAAAATAACTGATCACTAGTATATTGTTGAAACAGCTCGCAGCTAACTGCAAATTGCTCCGACTCCTGCCAAATAAGGATCAATAACCAAGGATGAATAAGATAGAGGTAGTGGACACGGATATTACCCTTCTGGAGGTTGATGCTATCGTCAACGCCGCTAAAAATTCATTGCTCGGCGGTGGTGGCGTTGATGGCGCTATTCATGCTGTTGCTGGACCCGCATTACTTGAAACCTGTAAAGCATTAAATGGTTGTGACACTGGGGCTGCGAAAATTACCCCTGGTTTTGCACTGCCAGCAAAGTATGTCATTCACACTGTTGGCCCAGTTTGGCGCGGCGGGCAGAATAACGAAGCGCAACTGCTGGCGGCGTGCTACCACAATTCGCTAAACCTGGCGGTAAAACACCGGCTGCGCACTATTGCCTTTCCCGCCATCAGTTGTGGCGTTTATGCTTATCCGATAAGTGAGGCCTGTAAAATTGCCGTGGTAGAGGTCAGCGGTTTTCTGGCGCGTGATGAGACTATCGAAAAAGTGATATTTTCWTGCTTCAATAATGATGTGCAAAAAGCCTTGCTAGAAGCCCTGGCTGAAAATTAATTCAGCTTTTATCTACTTTCGTTTTGATAGGGGTTTGCCCAGCTGAACGTAGRTAAGTATTTCTTAGTGCCCGTAATAAGGGATAGATGGCACGAGATAGAAGTTTGTAACGCAGCAGGTGATGATGCAAGCCGATAAAGTAACCAGAGGCCGCGTGCTGCTTTGCCAGGAGTGTTAACGCTTCTGCATCCTGGAAAACACTATCACCTTTAATSAGTATTATGCCGGYATTAATGTCAATGCCCTTGTCGGCAAGTTGTTCGACAAGTTTTGGTGCGTAGCGGGCATCAATTTTGGCCACCCTGGTTTTATTAGTTTCGTTATTGCCTTCAAGGCTGGCAACATAAGCGCGACAGAAGGGACATTGGCCATCGAAGATGACACAAGAATCGCCGCCTTTCTCGTCGAGTTCAATACTCACTGCCTAGCAGCTAACGCCAGTACCGCGCAGTCCGCAGTAACCGTTGGGTACTTTTGCAAGATATTGCTGATGGTAGTCCTCGGCATAGTAAAAYTCTGGAGCTTTATCAATTTCAGTGGTGATTCTCGACAGCCCTGCCGTTTGCAGTGCAGCCTGATATTTCACACAGCTGGCCTGTACTTCAGCCAGTTGCTCGGCGCCATAGCAATAAATAGCCGAACGATACTGAGTGCCAATATCACCACCCTGGCGCATGCCCTGAGTCGGGTCGTGAGCTTCCCAGAAGGTTTTCAGCAGATCGGCGAGGCTAATGACGGTCGGATCAAAAACCACCAGCACTACCTCCGTGTGCCCGGTGCCGCCGCTACAAACCTCTTCGTAAGMRGGGTTKKSCGTGATGCCACCGGCGTAACCGGCAGCGGTAGTGTAAACCCCTTCCTGTTGCCAAAAGCGTCGCTCCGCTCCCCAGAAGCAACCCATCCCGAACTGCACCTGTTGCATATTTTCAGGAAAGGGCGCCTTTAAAGGATGGCCGTTGACAAAGTGCTGTTCAGGCACAGGCATAATGGCACTACGGCCAGGCAGTGCCTGTTCTACTGTGGGCAGAGCGCCCGTTGAATTTCCCATCATCATTACCTTTGTCATGTCTCATGATTTCAATACTTCTAAATATAGCATTAACCACCTAGGATTGCGGTAGATCTCAAGTCCCTCACTACGTTGAAAATTCACTGCTCTGCACCTATGATGTCGGAGCAATTAAACGCAGCAACGGCGCTCTTTTAAGCGATGTAAATGAATATACGCTTAACGCCCCTGCCACCTATTTTCATTATATTACGTAGGGCTTATGACCGATAAAGCATTAATGGAACGCCTTGTTCATTTTCGCTCTCAACCCGAGAATCAATCGCCTTTTGCCGTTTATATCGGCCTAAAGATACTCGACATTGATAAGGGCGAAGCGACTGTATCTGTACCCTATGCCGAACATCTTGCCGGTAATTCGCTGACCGGAATTCTTCACGGTGGCATTATCACCACCACGCTCGATGCTGTCTGCGGCCTCTCTGTCATTGCGGCGCTGGGCGGGCCCACCACTATAGCTACCCTGGATTTACGCATTGATTACCTGAAGCCTGCCACACCGAAGGAAGATGTCTTCGCTTACGGGCACTGCTATAAAGTGACCCGAAATGTCTGTTTTGTCAGAGGCATTGCCTATCAATCAGACAAATCAAAGCCTATCGCTAATGCCACGGCGACATTTATGATCACCGCCAAAGGAACCGGTAAAGACGTACAAAAAAATGCCCAGCCTGAGCGGACTCAAGGGGAAACGAAATAATGAGTTTTATGGCGCTGATTAAGCGGGCAAAAGAAAATCAGGATTTTTCTATCCTCTCCGAGAATATTCCTTATATGAAGGCCTTGGGCATTAACGTGCATCAATACGGAGGGYTACTSATCACWACAYTKAAGGCGAACCCTCAACTTGCSGGTAATCCCTGGATTCCCGCYCTRCACGGGGGCAATATCGGSGGYTTACTKGAAATGGCRGCCATTGTTCARCTGGCCCATGATCAGGAGAGCGACGACTTRCCGCGTACCATTAATATCACCGTAGAGTACCTGCGCACMGGTTTTATTAAAGACCTACAYGCCAAAGCACTCGTCACCAARCGRGGCCGTCGCGTCGCCAATGTGCARGTSCAGTGCTGGCAGGATGATCCKGACAAGCCCGTTGCYTCCATGCACGGKCACTTTTTAATGAGTTAGCGCAAAYCTCCAATACAMAGACGTCAACAAGATCAACTGTTTAAATAMAACTCACATTAATAACAACAGGAATATCCCATGGCATTAAATATTCAGGCKGCAGAACTACTCAAACGCGCCGCAGAAAGCGGTACACCCGGYCTCGGTGAAGGYACWCCCGAAGAGGGTCGAGCAATTTTTGCCGCCACCACYCAGCTKYTGGGCCTRCCYGCYCSMGARGTRAAAGMAACRAAAGAAATACAAATYAGCGGCCCCARYGGGGAYATYCGYACSYTGSTGATCACRCCCAAAGGTGTTGAAACWAAARACCTGCCCGTCTTTATTTACTACCACGGWGGCGGCTGGGTCATCGGYAGYCCRGAGACYCATTACGAAGAATGCTGYCACTATGCCAAYGAAGCYCAGTGCATCGTTATMGTYCCYGAYTACCGTCTGGCACCTGAACACCCCTTCCCTGCTGCACCAGAAGATTGTTACGCGGTYTTACAGTGGGCTGCAGATAATGCCGAKGCRCTCGGCGCAGACAAATCCCGYATYGCSATCGGTGGCGACAGTGCCGGTGGCAACCTCGCCGCCGTCGTTGCRCAAATGACCCARCAACGCAGTGGCCCTGAACTGACKCTGCAATTACTGATCTACCCCGCSACMCGTATGGGCGCAGAAACCCAGTCGTACAAAGATTTTGATGACGGCTACTTTCTTACYGCCAAAGCCATGAACTGGTTTTTCGATCATTATTTGAAGCAAGCGGAAGACTGGGACAACCTACTGGCCTCTCCCCTRCTCAMTGAMGACCTTGCCGGWTTAGCACCGGCYTATGTGATGACGGCAGGCTTTGANCCCTTNACGCGATGANGGGCSSKSYYWWSSCGRWMAAMTTAAAANCCGCTRGCGTCCCCGTCGAATACGTTTGTTACGAAGGGCAAATTCACGGCTTTGCCTCCATGGCCGGCGCACTGGATGAAGCCCGCAGCTTTTTAGATGAAGCRGTGAGSGTRTTGCGAAAAGCCTTTAAGARCTAAGGCATGCATAGCTAATYCYATTTATTGAAAYAARCTATAAGCCATTAAANTT
>NVWE01000003.1:155185-227646 GCA_002746135.1 Cellvibrionales bacterium
TAAACACTAAAGYCTAATAATTATTGGAGTGGATAAACGATGTCACAGGCACAACTYGACAAACTTCTGAATATATTTRAAAAAATGCCAACCCTCGGCTCYCTGTCYCTCGAWGARGAGAGACGYAATCTCGACGAAGGCGGTGCACGYTTTYTMGTGCCCGACGATGTYACCCAGGAAGTGGTCGATGCCGACGGTGTRCCCGCTGAGTTTCTGGTTGCTCCCGGAGCTGCCGAYGATCRCGTCGTSCTYTAYCTYCACGGCGGCGGCTATGTGATTGGTTCCATTAAAAGCCACCGCTATTTAATGCAGAACATATCACGCTTTTCCGGTGCAAAAACCCTCGGTCTCGACTATCGCCTGGCCCCTGAAAGCCCCTTCCCCGCCGCTGTTGAAGACGCCACTAAAGCCTACTGCTGGTTGCTGGCCCAGGGYTATAAARGTAARAAYATTGCCATTGCSGGTGACTCTGCCGGTGGCGGKCTRACSYTSGCGACATTGGTTAATYTACGYGACAAAGGCATAGAGCTACCCGCTGCYGGCGTACTGATTTCCCCCTGGGCTGACCTCACYGGCGAAGCSRCTTCGGTKAAAGCYCGCGCCGAYATYGACCCYATGGTMAAACCTGAAGGYCTGTATTCWCTGGGTGAYAAATACCTCAAMGGTACTGAYGCGAAAAMCCCACTGGCATCRCCRGTATTTGCCGATATGGCRGGTCTGCCGCCAYTRTGTGTTCATGTGGGTGGCAAAGAAATTCTTTATGACGAYGCCATCACCATYACYGATAAAGCYCGTGCAGCGGGTGTTGAMGTTGAAYTGCTCGATGAGCCWGAGCTGTTTCACGTTTGGCATGCTTTCGCACCCATGTTAGATGAGGGGCAGCAAGCGGTTGAAAAAATTGGCGCCTTTTTACAGAAACAATTCAAATAAAAACAAAGGTAAAACGAATGGCGAGCCCAGAGAGTAAAAAGCTACTTGAGCTGCTGTGGAAGAACTACCCTGGCCCCTCAAATTACGAAATGATGAAAGATAAAGTCGACAAAATGCGCGCTAATTTTGTCAAAGCCACGGCAAATTTCGCCACACCAGCTAGCGATGTCACTGTCACCACGGTTAATGTCGATGGTACTGCTGCCGAGTGGCTTGATGCCCCCGGTGTCGATACCGACCGCGTTCTTTTATACCTCCACGGTGGTGGTTATGTCATTGGCTCGATTGCCACACACCGGGGTTTAACAGCAGCCCTATCGAAGGCTGCCAACTGCCGCGTACTCTCTCTTGACTACCGACTAGCACCGGAGCACGTCTACCCCGCCGCTGTAGATGACGCCACTAAAGCCTATCGCTGGCTGCTCAGCCAGGGCATCGCAGCCGATAAAATCACCATCGCCGGCGACTCTGCGGGCGGTGGCTTAACGTTAGCAACACTCATTGCCTTGCGCGATGCGGGCGACGCACTACCTGCTGCTGCCATCCCCATTTCACCCTGGACCGATATGGAAGGTACGGGTGAGTCGATGAAAACAAAAGTCGACCTAGACCCCATGGTTGAACCCGGTGGCTTGATGGGTATGGGCCAAATTTACATGGGCGGCGGTGATCCGAAACAGCCGACAGCCTCTCCTTTGTATGCGGATTACAAGGGATTGCCACCCTTGTTGATACAGGTCGGTGATCTCGAAACTCTGCTCGATGATGCCACCCGGGTTGCCGCAAGTGCTAAAGCCGCAGGTGTCGATACCACGCTAGAGGTTTGGCCAGGCATGGTTCACGTCTGGCATTTATTCGCCCCCATGGTGCCTGAGGGTCGCGAAGCCATTGAACGCATTGGCCAGTTTATTCAGGAAAAAACGGCTTAGCCATAAGGTTTTATTGCGCACTTAATTCCCGTCTAAGTCCCGTCGCKGTCATTACAGCGACGGGACTTTTTAATTATCGGGTCTGGAAAATCATTAATGATGCTTATCTAATCTGCTTGCAATTTTAGTCTCGATCAATTCAACTGATAATCGTATAAAAATTATAAATAATAATTCTATCTCTTGAGGTTACTCAACATGAAAACACCCGTTGTTTCAGCTGATTCTCACATTGTCGAACCCCCCGAAGCCTACTCCGAGCACATCGACCCCAAATACCGAGATCGTGTGCCGCGCATTGTTGACGACGGCAAGGGTGGCGACGGCTACTTGTGGGAGGGTATTAAACGCCCACTGGATTTAGGCTTAATGTCGGCCGCCGGTATTCCCGCCGAAGTCATGCCCAAAGAAGGCCCCAATCGGCGCTTTTACGATATGCACCGCAGTGGCTGGGATCCGAAGTTTCGTGTCGCTGACCAAATTCAGGATGGCGTAGATGCGGAAATTATTTACGCCTCCGTCGGCATGGTGCTGTGTAATGCTAAAGACCCTCTCTATAAAGATGCCCTGTTTCGTTCCTACAACCTTTGGCTTCAGTCCTTCTGTAGCGAAGAACCCGAGCGTATTTTTGGCCTCGGCCAAACCGCTATTCTCAGTGTCGATTCAGCCATTGAAGACTTCCGCCGTATTAAAGCCGCAGGTTTTGTCGGTGTCATGATGCCCGGCATGCCGATTGAAGAAGACTACGACCACCCCATGTACGACTCTCTGTGGGAATGCGCCGTTGATCTTGAACTGCCTATATGTTTCCACATTCTCACCTCCAAGGAAAGTGCTGCCAGTATCAGCCAATATCGTGGTCATAAATTGAATGGCTTTATGAAGTTGATCCGCGCTATTCAAGACTTGATCGGCCTCTTCACCTTGGGGGGTGTTTTTGAACGTCACCCCAAATTGCGCTTCGTCGGTGCCGAAGGTGATGCCGGCTGGCTGCCCCACTACATGGCGCGCATGGATCACGCGATGACGCGCCATGGTTACGGTAAAAATGGCCCCCTTCTGCCACGCCTGCCGAGCGAATATATTCGTGAAAATGTCTGGCTTACCTTTCAGGACGATTGGGAAGCCTTCGGCTGTTCACACCGAATGAACCCTGAGCGCCTGTTGTGGGCTAATGATTTCCCCCACAGTGACTCGACCTGGCCCGACTCCATGGCTCTGGTCGACATGCATGCCGAAACCGTCACTCCCGAGGTTAAAGATCAGATTCTCGGTCTTAACTGCGTTAATTTATTTAATTTACCACTGGGTGCGAATGCGGCAGCGAAATCTGCTTAATACCCTAGAAAAGCAATAAAGCCTGAACTAGAAAAGAGGTAAGTAGAATATATACCCACCCTTTTGTTGCAAGGTTTTGTAGGGCTAAGAAATTTATCAATTACGAGTGCATTCTTAATGGGTACAAAAGGCTTATGCAAGTTCAAGTAGTACTTTGACCGTACACGGCAGGTTCACAATTAGACGGAATTTATAATTACAAAGGGATAAAAATTATGACCTTAACAAAAAAACTCGGTGCGGAATTTAYTGGTACATTCTGGTTGGTATTAGGCGGCTGTGGTAGTGCTGTATTGGCCGCTGCATTTCCCGATGTTGGTATTGGCTTACTTGGCGTTTCTTTGGCCTTCGGTTTAACAGTTGTCACGATGGCTTTTGCGATTGGACATATTTCCGGCTGCCACCTTAACCCCGCCGTATCGTTTGGGCTATGGTCGGGTGGACGATTTCCAGCCGGCGAACTGGCACCTTATATTGGCGCGCAGATAGCGGGCGGTGTGGCTGGTGCGGCAATATTGTATGTGATTGCTTCGGGACAAGTGGGTTTTGATGCTAGCGCAGGAGGGTTTGCATCAAACGGTTATGGTGAGCACTCTCCGGGAGGTTATAGCTTAACGGCAGCACTCATCACCGAAATCGTTATGACCTTTATGTTTTTAATTATTATATTGGGTGCCACTGACAAGCGTGCCCCACAGGGCTTTGCGCCACTAGCTATTGGCCTTGGGCTTACGTTGATTCACCTTATTAGCATTCCCATTACTAATACCTCCGTTAACCCGGCACGCAGTACCGCTGTCGCTATTTTCCAGGGTGACTGGGCTTTGTCTCAACTATGGCTTTTCTGGATTGCTCCCATCGTCGGTGCGGTATTAGCGGGCATCGTTTACCGCTGGTTTGAAAGCGAGGAATAGCTGACTCTGTTGCCCCATACCGGCTTATTGATTCAGCGCTTATGTGTGTAAAGCAAGATGCGCCGCTACCTGGGCATTCAGGTCTTTGAGCCCGCTAGCGGGCGTGACTTCCCGCACTTG
Organism: Cellvibrionales bacterium; assembly: GCA_002746135.1. Taxonomy (GTDB): domain Bacteria; phylum Pseudomonadota; class Gammaproteobacteria; order Pseudomonadales; family Porticoccaceae; genus Reddybacter. The sequence goes on from NVWE01000003.1 coordinate 159,417, forward strand.
CTCGAGCTTTAACGTCACTTCTCTTTTCACTGCAGGGTCGGTGCTGCGCTGCTGGGTGGCAGAAAGCCACAATATAGGCTTTGGCGAGTGCCTCCTCGGGCCAGACTTGGGTTTACGAATCCTTTGGCGTCTTAAAATAAAGCTCTTCGGTGGGGAAATAGGCCTGCATATAGCGCTGGCTGTCGGCACTCTCAAACCAGAACAATGCAGTCGTAAGGTCCTCTTTATCAGGGGTTTGGCCTCCACCTTCTCACAGTAAGGCCGCCGATAACTTTGGTAAACGCCCCGGTGAATATAATCTCGCCCCATCCCCGCCACGATGATGGTGCGCATCGCTGAGTTTTCACCCGAACCCGAGGGCACAGCAAAGCCCGGTGCGGGTCTCGACTCCCACCCCGGCTTTCATCAAGCCAATACCAGCGATATCATTATTATTCTTGAGGGTGAAATCTATTCAATGATGGAAACCGAAGAAACCCTGCTTAAAACAGGTGATGTTTTGATCCAGCGCGGTACCAATCACGCCTGGTCAAATTGCTCTGGTAAAGAAGTAAAGATGGCGGCTATTATGATGAGTACTGAATAACTAGCCTTCGCGCTAATATAACAGCACTTGTAAAAGCAAAACCCTGCTCTCAAGGCAGGGTTTTGCTTTTACGGCCAGTGTACAGGTCACTACCTATCTAGCCCTTGTTCGAGCTAAGCATTACAATACGAGCCTTAAAACAATCACAAAGTATTACTATGGTTAGTATCTATCACAATCCACGCTGCTCAAAATCACGCCAAACCCTGCAATTACTCGAAGACAAAGGCATCAGCCCCGAGATCGTCCTCTATCTTGAAATACCACCCGATAAAGCCACGCTACAGGGTTTACTCGACAAACTAGCGATTAGCCCCCGACAGTTACTGCGCAAGAGCGAAGCCGATTACAAAGACAACAATCTGAAAGACCCCAGCCTGTCCGATCAGCAACTCATCGACTTTATGCTCAAGTACCCCAAGTTAATTGAGCGCCCCATCGTCGTTAATGGCGACAAAGCCGCCCTTGGCCGTCCTCCGGAATCTGTACTTGAAATCCTTTAATAAACGGCTGCTATTGGCTGCTCCGCTGCTTGCTTTTAAGCATAGTGAAAAGAGCTGTAAGGGATCCGCCCCTTGAAAGACCTTAGTGAATTACTGAGCAAGGCGCGAATAATTACCCGGTGGAGCTATGGCGTACTTATTGTCAGTCTTTTCTGCGGAGGATTGGTGAGCGGCACACCGGCCATTTTATTGGTGTTTGCTGTTGCGCCATTGTTGATTTTCATTCCCGGCCTACGCAAAGAAAATTACCGCTCCATCAGTATGCTGTGCTTTGTCACCCTACTTTATTTCACCGTGATAGTAGCTAACTTGTTTGAGCCCGACAGGTCGCTGTTTGATATCAGCGCCGTGATTGCCGTGGTGACGCTGTTTATCACCACCATGATGTACAGTCGCTGGTTACAGCGGCAACAGGCCAGCTCAGGCATTGATTACAGTAACGAGTGCTAAGTTCGTCTAGAAGATAAATAGCAGTAAATGAACAACAGACAATGTGTCGAAAAATAAATTCCGACGGAAGAATGCCAGATAACAAGAGGTCGCAAGCATGACAGGAAGCACAAAAGACAAGAAACAAGCCGGCTTCTTCAGGAAAATGTTTTCCCTGATCAATACCACGGTTAAATTTATACGCTCGGCGATTAATGTTGTTGTGCTCCTCTTTATTCTCAGCCTTATTGCCAGCATGTTCGGTGACAATGTTAAGCCTCTACCCGAACAAGCCTTTCTTCGGCTGATGCCCAGTGGCATGCTGGTTGAGCAATTGACCTATACCGCCCCCCTATCGMAAATCATTGGTCAGGGAAGTGAGCACCCCACTGAAACCTTGATGAGCGATCTCGTTGAAGCGCTTGAAGGTGCGAAGACAGACCCGCATATTACCGGGCTGGTGCTTGAACTGGATTTTCTTGCTGGTGGTGGTATTAGCAAATTACAAACCCTTGGCGATGCGATAACAGACTTTAAAACCAGTGGTAAACCGATAATTGCCATTGGTAACAACTACACGCAAGAACAGTATTTTTTGGCCAGCTTTGCCGATGAGATTCATCTCAACCCTATGGGCGCAGTTATTCTCAGTGGCTATGGCAACTACCATCCCTTTTTTAAAGATGCACTCGACAAGCTTAAAATCAACTTCCATGTCTTCCGCGTGGGTGAGTTTAAAGATGCCGTCGAACCTTTTATTCGCAATGATATGTCAGCTGCATCAAAGGCCCAGGCTTCACTTTGGCTAAATGAACTGTGGCAAGCCTATATCAGCGGTGTTGAAAACAATCGACAACTGCCTGCCCTTACGATTAATAATTATGTCGCCAACATGAGCCATAATTTARAACTCGCCAAAGGCAATGGTGCGCATTTGGCATTGCAACATGGGCTGGTTGACCACCTAAGCCCCCGTCCCGCTATGCGCAAACGTTTACAGTCGATGGCTGGGCTGAATAAAAAGAAAGATGACTATCTTCATGTTGGCGTTCAGGAGTATTTATTTCATCAAAAACTCCAGCTCTCCGAGCAAGTGAGTAAAGATAAAATTGCATTGATTATAGCSAAGGGCACTATCTACGACGGTACGCGTCCCGAGGGCGATATTGGCAGTAAAAACTTTAGCGAMTTACTGGCTMAAGTRCGTAAARAYAAAGATATTCGCGCACTCGTACTGCGCATAGAYAGCCCCGGYGGTAGCGCTTTTGCKTCMGAAGTCATGCGCCGTGAAATCGAACAAATTCARAAAAGCGGYATTCCCGTCGTSGTYTCYATGGGTTCACTCGCCGCATCRGGYGGCTACTGGATAGCCGCYGGCGCCGATCAAATTTGGGCATCCCCCACGACAATCACYGGCTCTATYGGTGTCTTCGGYGTGGTRCCCACCTTCGAAAATAGTCTCGCVACATTGGGTATTTATAGCGATGGTATCGGCACTTCCCCCATTGCCGATATATACCACCTCGACCGGCCGATGAGCCCTCAGGCGCAGCAATTGATTCAGCTTGGCGTTAATAATATATACCAGCAATTTATTGACCTCGTTGCTAAAGGTCGTGACAGCACGTCTGCAGAAATTCATGAAATTGCCCAGGGCCGTGTATGGACGGGGCGTAAAGCAAAAGAACTTGGTTTAGTGGATGAGCTGGGCAGCCTTGATGATGCCATTGCAGCTGCTGCAAAAATCGCTGATCTGGAGGATTACGAACTTATCGATATTGTGCCGAGTCTTGATTTTCGACAGCAGTTGTTAAAGCAGTTGGCTCAAAAGGTACAAATAAGTACCCAGAGCCTGGGCATCAACAGTGGAAATAGCACCCCGCTTATGCCTCTATTGAGTCAATATGCCGAGCAGTTTTTATCGCAAACCTACTTGCTTGAACAGGCACCTGGGCACCTGTATTTACAATGCTGGCAGTGTCGAATTGATTAATTGAGGTTTTGAAAAAGGTCTTTCTATTGGACGGTTTACCAGTCAAAGGCTTTTTTCATCAAAGGGATGGTTGCTCTACTTTTTTGCTGCAAGGCAAAAGTATCGAGGCGATGAAGGAGATCAATTAAAGAATGGAGATCTCGAGGTGCTCGATTCAGTAAAAAACCGAGCGCCTCCTCGCTCATATTCAAACCCAGACGGGCCGCACGAAATTGCACGATGTCAGCTTTATCCGCCTCGCTATACTGAGGCAGTTGAAAAACCGTACTGGCTGCCAGGCGAGACTCAAGATCCGCCAATGTAAACGATAGTGCTCGAGGGGCAGCGTTGGCGCTCATTAACAAGCGCCCCCCCGTTGCCATCACTTCATTAAATAGATGAAATAGCGCCTCTTCCCACTCGGGTACACCAACCGCAACGTGCAAATTATCGAGGCACACCAACTCACACTCAGCCAGGCCTTGTAAAACATCMTGCGGCGGGTAGCTGAGCATTGCCTCAAKGGGTAAGTATTGAATGCTTTGTCCGCGACTCACTGCCTCGTGACAGGCTGCCTGTAAGAGATGCGTCAAACCACTACCCAAGCCGCCCCAAAGTAAAACATTGCTGTTGGCTGGCAAACTGGCCCCGTCCTCAAACAGGTTTTTGAGTGCTAGCAGCACTTGCTGGCGAATAGACTGGGGACTGGTCAGAAAGTTATCGAACAGRGTGTCATCGGCGAGAGAAAGTGCCAGATTAAGCTGTTGAACAGGCATCGATCAGCGCGCCGCCTGCCAGCGAAAGTACGCTGCAGTATCTGTTCGGGGCCCTGCAACCGAAGTAAGCTCCGTTGTACTGTCATTRTCGAGCTGGGTGACTCGTGACAAACGTGCCTCTTTATTCAGAGCCCTTAACAGTACGCGGGACTCGCCTTCCATCGCCAAATCGAGAGTGAGCGTRTCGCCTTCAATACTGCGTACCTTCACCGTATTAACGACTTCAAGTTTGCTCAAAAATTGGTTGAGCTCTGAAAACGCGACAAAACTGTTAATATTTTCGACGACGACACGAAACAATTCTGCCTCGGTATCGGCRAAATAAGACATTTTCTCGGCGATGCGATCAACAACTTGGTCGATACTACGACTCAAAAAAGCACTTTCAGAATTACCTTGTAAAGTATTCAGTACCGCATTATCACCAGCCAATTTGTGGCTACGCCCAGCAAGATACCAGGAGCCTCTAACAGCACCGCTCGAAACTTCGCTATAGCGYAGTACCAACCAGGAATCAGCCCCGTAGCGYTTTGCKGCATCACCTAATTGCTGCTCATTCAATGACCAGGCAGCGAGGGCATTAAGCGCTAATTGGTCATTCAAGTCATGTAAAGGCAATTGAAAGGGCTGACCACGGCTTTTAAACGTGCTCGCCAGTTTGGGGGGTAAATCCGCCTCATCGACAAAACGGTAACCCGAGGCCGTTTGCTTAACGACCCAGACTAACAATTCGGGACGATTCGCTGGCCAAATCGGTAGATCAAGTTTACGCACCAGCTCATCAATCGCCCCCTTGGAAAACTGTACTGACAAGGGGGTATTTTGCCTAATTGGCACGGTATTACTGCCGACCGCCCCCGCGATAGCAGGACGTGGTAAGTAAGCATATTTGACCATGTAATTACTCGCCTGGCTTAACGTATCACTGACACCCGGTTGAGCTGTAATATCTTTCGACCCTGTGGTTTTAATCAACACCTGAGCCAGCGCCAGAGAGAAACCCTGTTGGCGGTRTTTACGGCTTTGGTCGGGCACGTCAACCGTTGCGGAATATAAATCATTCATAGCAACGGCGAGCACCAGTGACGGAAGGCTCGAGAAAAAAACAATTAGCAGTGTTCTACAAATAAGTCTCATCGRCGAATTGTATCAGTTGAGTCACTCTCAAAGCAGCTAGAAGCTCATTCATATACTCGAATACAGGGTATTTTGCCGGTTAATGAAAAAACATCTAAGCTAGTGCCATCAATCATTATTGCGTGCTATTTCGTCGTAGCACCCGTTTTTGGGTTGGCTGTCATCGGCTCACGGAAAAAAATTCTGGCTCAAAGTAATCTTGCCCCTGTTTTTCTTCGCCAGTCCCTATAAAATGCGCGCTTTAATCAGGATAGTCGCCATGAGCCAGAATCAGCCCCCTTCAATTACCTATAAAGACGCCGGCGTTGACATCGAGGCGGGCAATGCTCTGGTTGAGCGCATCAAGCAAGTTGCGATGCGCACCCGACGTCCTGAGGTCATGGCCGGACTAGGCGGGTTTGGCGCGCTGTGTAAAATCCCCGCAGGCTATAAAGAGCCGGTTCTGGTTTCTGGCACCGATGGTGTCGGCACCAAGCTGCGCCTCGCCATTGACCTGAAAAAGCACGATACCGTAGGCATCGACCTGGTTGCTATGTGCGTTAATGATTTAATTGTTTGCGGTGCCGAGCCGCTGTTCTTTCTCGATTACTACGCCACGGGCAAGCTCGACATTGATATCGCCGCTGCCGTTGTAACGGGCATCGGCAAAGGCTGTGAGCTTTCGGCCTGTTCTCTGGTGGGTGGAGAGACGGCTGAAATGCCCGGCATGTATGAAGGCGAAGACTATGATCTGGCGGGCTTCTGTGTAGGCGTGGTCGAGAACGATAATATTATCGACGGCAAAGAAGTGGCTGCCGGTGACGTGTTGATCGGCCTGGCCTCAAGCGGCCCCCACTCCAATGGCTATTCGCTGATTCGTAAAATACTTGAAGTGAATGACGTCAATCCGACAGACGTTGATCTCGACGGTCAGAACCTGGCCGATGTGCTACTCACGCCAACGCGTATCTACGTCAAATCACTGCTCCACCTTATTCGCGAGAGCAAAGTTCACGCCCTGGCCCACATTACGGGTGGCGGCCTGTTGGAGAATATCCCCCGCGTACTACCCGAACATACCAAAGCACTTATTGATACCAGCAGCTGGACTGCGCCTCCCATCTTCAAATGGTTGCAGGAAAAGGGCAATATCTCGCCCACTGAAATGTATCGCACTTTTAACTGTGGCATTGGTATGGTGATTTGTGTRCCAGCATCGGAAACAGACACTGCACTAGGCTTACTTTCCGCGGCAGGTGAAACGGCCATGGTGATTGGCGCTATTGCCGTAGCAAAAGATGGTGAAGAGGCTATCGAACTGAACTAAATCAGGCTCGGGAGCTCGAACTTAATAACTTTAAAAAATTGCTAGAGGGCATCGATAACGTCCTCTAGCGGTGGTTCCTACCGCGACGATTGATTATGCGTGCCTCCGTTAGTACAGCCGTTAGCACATTATTTTTATTCTTTCTTTTTACCACCCCGCTGCTCGCCACCGAGCCAAGCCTCCCACTTGCACTTCAACCCTATCAGGCAAGCTACACCGCAAAATTCAACGGCATGCCGATTGAAGCCCAGCGCGAGCTGGTTAAGCTCGAGCAAGGCTATCGCCTCGAAACGACGGCGAGTAACTTCCTCGGCAAAATGCGCGAMACCGAACAGYTTCACCTCGACGCACAAGGCCGTATTCGTATTGATGGTTACGTGTCAAAGCGCTCTTTCTTTGGTAGCAAGCGCAAAGAAAAGCTGGTCATCGACCATCAGCTCAACAAAGCCATTTATACACGCAAGAAGAAAAGGCGTGAAACCGCTCTGCAGCCTGACTACCTGGGCCCTGTCGGCTATCAACTGCAATTGCGGCGCGACCTTGCCAAAGCTGATTCACCCTTGAAATATACGGTGATTTCCCACGGCAAAATTAAGAGCTATCAATTTGAACGCCTTGGCGATGAAGTCATTAGTACCGGAATCGGTGACATTACAGCCTTAAAAATACGCCGCATTCGAGATAACAAAGAACGCGAAACTGTTTTCTGGATGGCCAAAGAATTTGCCTACCTCCCCGTTAAAATCTGGCAACGAGAGGAAGACGGTAAAAGCTACGAAATGACATTAAAGTCTCTTACCATCGAAGGCCAGGAGTGACTGCCGTCGCAGCCACTGGATAATCGCTAAGCGCTAAACAAGGTACTCATTTATGCCACTTGCACCGAATGACCCACTAACTGCCCACGGCCGCCCTTCATCACGTTCAAATACTCGAGYAGGGCTATTAATCATTGCCTTTTCCCTGCTTGCGGCGACGATTTATTTTCTCTACACCCARCATTTATATCAGGAYAAACCGAAGTCGCTTGAAGCCCCGSTAGAACARGCATTTGTGCAAGACCCTGTGCCCATCAATCTCGACCCTCCTCCGACGATCAAAATTCCGCCAMTTAATTTTGATACAGCGCTGATAGAGCCGACAGCGAATCCCCTGCCCYCATTGCCRCCTTACGAAAAGGCCAATGTTTTTATTAARGMGCAASTSGGAGAGCAGCAYTGGCAGGCACTCAAYATWAACRCCAAAAACTTACCCGCTCTCAATAAAGACTTTCTTTTACAGCGCAGTGTTGCCTTTCTCGACGGGCTATCGAAAGGCGTACTGCAAGATAAACGCTTGCCCTTTGCTCGCCCCAGCCAGGCTTTTATTGCCGATAAGCAGGGCCAGGCTCTATCAATGGGCYCGGTAAACTTCCGACGTTACGATGTCTTTACCCAAGGCATMGTCGCGATAGACAGCCAACAGGCCGCCGCATTTTTTCACTGGACACGCCCSCTSTTAGAAACGGCSTATAGCGAACTGGGCTACCCSGGTGARAAYCTGGRCRGKGCKWTAATCAAAGCCATYGATAWYCTKCTYGCWACCCCCACCATTGAAGGCYCCATCGCRTTAAARCGCGAGTCKGTRCTYTATCAATATGCCGACYCWGCKATYGAAGCYTTGCCSRGKGCRCAAAAGCARMTGATTAGAATGGGYAGNCAAAAMKNCTGCTCTGCTTAAATCMTGGYTAAGTGAATTRCGCTCGGCYYTGCTRGCYACGGGTCAAKATCAGTAATTAGCCCTCMCYNCTCCCCTTTATTCYAAAAACAAATACTCAATAATAGACACAAGGTCTATCACTTGATCTGTGGCTGCAAGGTCGCTACATTGAGCGCCGCAATCTATTACCAGCCATTATCATAATAACTACGGAAGTAAACGCATCGTGTCGCAAAAAGAYTCGTCATCAACAAACACCTCAAGCAATGTTTTCTTTGAAGCCGAAACCCTTGCGCCAACCACCATGGAAGAGGCACTACAGCCCTTCCTCGATAAAAAGAAAGCGCTGGATGAACTCGATTACAGCAAGCGTCACGCCAAAGGCATGTTGTCTGCTCGCGAACGTGTCGACCTGCTGTTTGATAAAGATGCCTTTACTGAAATTGCCCCTCTCGCCAGAGAGTGCGATTTAGCCGCCGCCACGAAAGCCGGTGAAACGCCCCGCGATGCCATCGTGGTGGGCTACGGCAAAGTTAATGGCCGCATGGTGGGCGTCGCCGCCTACGACATGCAATATCGCGCAGGTTCCATGGGCAAAGTTTGTGAATGGAAATTCACCCGCCTTAAACGATTAATATTGGAACAGGGCTTTCCACTCGTCATCCTCACTGAAGGCACCGGTGCACGGCTCGAAGAGGAAGTCAGTTCTCAGGGTGCCTATGATAATCCCCAGTTTTCCAACCTGGTTTGTCTCAGCGGCTATGTCCCTATCGTCGTCGCCGTAATGGGTATTTGTGTCGGCGGCCACGCCAACATCACCGCCATTGGTGATTTCGTACCGATGACAGAAAATGCCTCCATGATGATCGCCGGGCCGCCCCTGCTGAAAAGTAAAATGGGCATTGATACCACGCTGGAAGAACTCGGCGGTGCCCGCAAGCACGTCGAAGAAAGCGGCATGGGCGATTTACTGGTTGCCGATGAAGACGAGTGCATCGACAAAATTAAAGAATTTCTCAGCTACCTGCCCAATAACTGCAACGAAGCACCGCCTGTTCGTGCAACGCGGGATGATCCCGAACGCATCTGTCCCGAGCTGCGCGACATCGTGCCCACCGATTTACGCTTTGCCTACGACATTAAAAAAATCATTAGCGGCCTGGTAGACGACGGCAAGTTTTTCGAATTCAAACCGACCTTCGCCCAAAACATTGTCACCTGCATGGCCCATATGGACGGCCGCGTCGTCGGCTTTATTGCCAACCAACCCGCCTATATGTCTGGCACCCTCGATACGAAAGCCTGCCAAAAAATCAGCCGCTTTATTAATTTCTGCGATTGCTTTGGTATTGCGCTGATATTCCTGCAGGATATTCCCGGCTACTACCCCGGCCCCCAATCAGAACTCGACGGCATTATTCGCTGGTCGACACGCCTGCTGTATGAAATTGAGCACGCCACCGTGCCGCGTTTTACCGTGATGCTTCGCAAGGCTTTCGGCCTCGCCCACTACGGTATGAATAGCCTCGGTATGCAGCCCAATATGCTGGTTGCCTGGCCGCTGGCATCATTTAGCGCCATCTCACCGGACGACGCTGTCGATATTCTGTTTGGCCGCGTATTGGCTGAAATGGAAAATGGCGAGGAGAGAAGGCAAGAACTGGTGGCCGAATTTAAAGCTAAAACTACTATTTTACCCGCTGCCGAAGCGGCACTGGTGGATGATGTGATCGACCCGGCGGATACTCGCAAGGTATTGATTAGAGCGCTTGATATGGCGAAGAATCGTCGGCCTGGCCATCCCTACAAACGTCGGGGGATTTCACCGATTTAATGCTGTTTTAAAATAGTAAACGTGCGCCTACTTTCACCAATAAAAGTAGAGATATTAGGGTGGGCATCTCGTATAGCGATTGCGGCAAGGAAAGACCTGACCCCATTTTTTTATAGCGATTGCGGCAAGGAAAGACCTGACCCCATTTTTTTAGGAAAGACCTGACCCCATTTTTTTCCGATTTAAGTTCGTTTTCAGATGAGTCGACTTCACCCCGAGCAATACTGGGGTAAAGTGCTTTTTTTTCGCGATCACTGGCTTCGGTAAGCTCTAATTTAGGGTGTATGTGGGCTTTCCTGAATTTGGTGTGGGTGTCCTAATTAGTAGTTTTCACCTCATAACGCTGCGTCCGCTGGAAGGCTTTGTTAGATTTGCGTATTGCTGAGTCCGACATATGACGAAAGGACTCTTACTCGTTCCTTTATATTTGAAGCGTCATTTGTGCCCTGTTGTGTTAATCGATCATATTCGAGAAGTTCAAATGTGGCATCTTCATATGCATCTATTGCACGTAATCGGTTATCTTTCAATTCCTGATTGAAATCTTTAAGTTTTCTTCTGGTTATAAGGTCAGTTTCGCCAGAAGCGTGAGCAAGGCGGAATAGCAGAAAGTAAATGGCCATATTGCCCTGCGCTCTAAGAAGTGGATCTTGATTAGAAAACACGGTCACCATCCGATCAAGAACTTCAGTTACACAACTCTGCAAGTTATTTACAATATCTTGATTATCATTGGCATATCGCCTCGCTAGAGAATCTAGATACACTTTTTTAGTATCAATAAGCCTATTTCCATTCAGAAGACAATCTTCTATTAAGAGAAATCGTGCAGAAACTTCACGATGCTGATAACGTTTATTAGCAAATGTTACATGCTGCCCAAATAGCGGATGCGATGATATTTCTCTTATAGATCGCACTAAGTTACCACCAATTGCGTTTCTTTTTTCTGCTGCATTTAGTGGTACCGCTTCATTGAGCCTGGAAAACATGTCCTCAATTAAATCATCGTCATCTGTCTCTACTAAAACAACTGGTAAAGTAAAAGAATCAAACTGTATTTTTATTTTTGGGTGCTGTTGAGAAATATCGTCATAACTCAAACCTGCTAAGTTTATTTTTTCGTCTTTTTGGTATTCAAAATCTTCAGACAAGCAAAAGCCACCATCCACAAACTCCCATATTGTCTCTAGTCGTTGACGACCATCTATAACAGCATGTTCATATCCATTTTGTTCGGCAGTGTCTCTGTCATAGAGATGGAAATAGATTTTTGGTATGTCGTAATCATTAAGTATTGAGTCAATAAGCAATTGTTTTTTCTCTTTTGTCCATACACCTCCCATTCTTTGGTAGGGAGGGTCTAAGCGAATTTCATCGCGCACTGAGTACAAGAGCATGATTGTGCTATTTTTCAGTGGATTAGTTCGTAAATAGCTCATGCTAGCCCCCTTTTAATAATTTCGCCAATGCTCGCCAGTTCAGGGAAAAGCTGAAATTTTGTGAAACCTAATAACTCCAGTTGTTTTGACATATACACTTTCCGATCATGTGGCACTATATATTTAATTACATGTGATGAGTCGCCCACGGCTTCTATAGGTATTTGTTCATTGTGATGGATCGTAAAGACACCATGTTGTGCCTGAATTCTTTCATTGTTTCGTGTTGCAATTGTTGCCAGCGGCTTCATTTGACTTCGTGAGTTTTGGCGCAAGGTCTCAACCGAGTAATTTAATAGCTCCTCATCTTCGAATGAAGGGATGAAAAACTCTTCATCTGCATCGTTAATTCCTGCATTTTTATTAAGCTCGGAGGGACGCAAGCTCCACAAAACAGCATTCTTCCCTTCATGACCTTCAACATCACTGACCGCAAAATATAATGCAACAAGAGGATTTTCACTCCAATCGAGTAAGCGAGTTGGAACACCATAATGTTGCATTAAAAACAGCCAATCAAAAGAATCTTTTGGTGTTACAGAGATCAACATAGCTGCACTCTGTTTGAATCGCTTAATAAGCGTTGACTCTGGGGGGCCGTTCTCTATGCGATAGTATCCTGGTACCAAATTCCAAGCTTCGTCGGCATGACCCCGATACCAGGTAACTCCCTTATAGTCGCCATTATTCTCTTCTAAAGCAGCTATCAGGTCTTGGGCTGATAGAATTTCCTTAGTTTTCAAGTTTTCTTCTTCCCTTATAGAGATCTAACATTTGTATACTGCGCATGCGGCACTTTGCCGAATCTGATATTCGACAAGCATCCTCAAGCCATTGATTTAAAATGAGAATATAAAACAAGCCCAATTCCCTCCCGCCACGGAGGGGCTACCCACTCAGGCCCGCCCTATCGCTCTGGCAACTTCTCTCTGAAAATGAATCAGTGCCGGTTCGTTGCGGCCAAAAGTGCTGTGACTAATGGCACCACTACTCAGACCGACCTGAATACCTTCAACACCGGGAATATCTTCTTCCAGCACTGTGCGTACCGCGAGATCCATATTGCGTTCCCAGTGGTCTTTTGCCGATTGGGTTTCAGCCGGTTCAGGAATGTAGTAGTCCATTTGCACCATGCATTCATTGGGCTTGCCGGGAACGGGGTAAGAGCGCCACAGCTCGACATGGTCGCGCTGCATCACCAGACCGGCGTTGGGGAAGAGTAAATACACCAGGGCTGAATCGGGCACGATGTTCCAGGTGTCTTTTGGCTGGTCCCGTTGCTTTTGTATGGACTTGCGAATCACTGCCTCGCGCAGATTTTGCCCGAAAGTATCGAGCAGGCAGAGGTTGTGATACATCAAGGGACCAACCGTGGTCGGGTGTAGCGGTGCAAAGTGATAGGGCTCGAGAAAGGTATCGAGCATCATCTTCCAGTTCATTTTGCAGTGCATGCGACGCTGGGTGTAGGGGTGATAATCGGCAAACTGGTAGCTTTCTAAATCTTCAACCAGGCCCTCTCCAAGCCCACCCAGCTGAGCGTCAATGTCGAAGTCTTTACCCGCCGTTGGGCAGACCCAGATCATGCCGTACTTCTCCACTACTGGCAGTTTTACCAAGCCGTGTTCGGCTTTATCAACACCGGGGAAGCTGACCTGATCGGGCAGGACTTTAAGGTCGCCGGTGAAATCATACGTCCAGGCATGGTAGGGGCAGGTAAAGCCCGCCTGTGCGCGACCACAGCCATTCGCTAACTTCGCACCACGGTGTCGGCAGGTGTTAAAGAAAGCATTAATGTCACCCGCCTTACCACGAACGATAAGGATCGGCACACCAAGGTCATCGTTGGTAATGAAATCACCAGCCTTGGGCAAGTCACAGGAAAATGCCACTAACTGAGGATAGTCCTTAAACAGAATGTCTTGCTCCAGAGCAAGCCAGTCTTTGCAGGTGTAGGAGGCAACCGGGCTTAAATAAACATCGTCAACGCGTGTTGTATCGTTGTTATCGAGCAGCTTGAAGGCCCGCTCAACCATGTCGATACGTGTCTCTTTTCTCATCGCAGTTTTCTCACCCAGGCTTCGCCTTATTATTATCGTTATTAAACCATTGCCAGCGTGTGGGCAATGGTCAGACGATTATCGAAGCCATTGATGAGAAAAGCAATTGCGGAACATCAAATTCAGTCACGAAAGGTGTGGAATCTACCCATACACTGCCAAAATGGGGAATAGCGGATTAATGTTCGCGGGTCGAAAAGAACTCGATTTCTGGATAGCGCTCAATGGCCAAACTCAGGTTAACCCGCGTCGGTGCGAGATAAGTGAGATGCCCTCCGCCATCAATCGCCAGGTTATCGGCCGCTTTGCGCTTAAAAGCGTCCAGGGCTTTTTCGTCATCACTATCGACCCAGCGAGCTGTGTAAACATTGACCGGCTCGTAAATGGCCTCAACGCCGTATTCATCTTTAAGCCGATAGGCGACGACTTCATATTGCAACTGGCCCACTGCGCCGACAACAATATTATTGTTTAGCTTCGGGTAGAACACCTGGGTCGACCCTTCTTCAGAAAGCTGTTTCAAACCCTTATGTAACTGCTTCATTCTTAAGGGGTCTTTTAGTCTTATTGAGCGGAATAACTCTGGTGCAAAATGGGGGATACCGGTAAATTTCAACACCTCTCCCTCTGTAAAGGTGTCACCGATTTGTATGGTGCCATGGTTGTGCAGGCCAATAATATCGCCGGCAATAGCCTCGGAAACACTACTGCGTTCGCCGGCCAGGAAGCTAACGGCATCGGCAATTTTCACATCTTTGTTAATACGCACGTGGCGCATCTTCATACCCTGGCGATACTTACCCGAGCAAATCCGCATAAAGGCAATGCGGTCACGATGCCGAGGATCCATATTCGCCTGAATCTTGAAGATAAAACCTGTCAAAGGTTCTTCAACCGGTTCAACGTGGCGATCAAGAGTATCCCGGCCAATCGGTGCAGGTGCCCATTGCACGAAGTGATTGAGCATTTCACGTACACCAAAATTGCCCAGCGCGGTGCCGAAAAATACTGGGGTCAAACTGCCGTCGCGATAGGATTCAAGATCAAAGATGTTGGTTGCCCCCCGAACCAGCTCGATCTCTTCACAGATATTGTCGTACTCAAAGCCGAGTAGCTCGCGTGCCGCATCAGAGTCAAGGCCATCAATTTGTACATCATCGGGTATCTGGCTCCCCTGCCCCTGCTGGTAAACGTGAATCTTGTCCTGATAGAGGTCGTAAACGCCTTTCAAGGCCTTGCCCATGCCCAGCGGCCAATTGATGGGCGCGGCATTAATTTTCAGTACCGTTTCAAGCTCATCGAGTACGTCGATGGGGTCGCGCACTTCGCGGTCCATTTTATTGATAAAGGTCAAAATGGGCGTGTCGCGCAAACGGCAGACATCCATCAGCTTGATCGTACGATCTTCAACACCCTTGGCACCGTCAATCATCATCAGTACTGAATCAACCGCCGTTAAGGTACGGTAGGTATCTTCGGAGAAGTCACCGTGACCCGGGGTATCGAGCAAGTTCACCGTGCAGCCTTTATAGGGAAACTGCATCACCGAAGAGGTGACCGAAATGCCCCTCTCCTTCTCCATTGCCATCCAGTCAGAGGTGGCGTGGCGATCGCTCTTTCTGCCCTTCACCGTACCGGCGACCTGAATGGCATTACCAAACAACAGCATTTTTTCCGTCATCGTGGTCTTACCCGCATCGGGGTGAGAGATGATCGCGAAGGTTCTGCGCTTGTTGACTTCATTGATAAAACTGGCATCGGCCATGGTGATGTTCCCGCTTAATATACGACCTATACTGAACCGTTCCGCCCACAGAGCTGCGATTCAGATATTGGTAAAATGGCGGCGATTATACAGCCCCTGTATAAGCACGAAAAGGCTGTTCGCCCTCCTCATTCAAGGACGGGAAAGAAAAGACGCTGCGGTAGGCAACACTGTGGAGGGAAATGAATGTCGAAATGAGCAACCGACGATGACTGCCATTTTCTCAGCCGGAGTGATTCGTCAAGTGATTAGAATTTATGATCTGCTGTAAGGGCTTGCCCATTCGTAAGCCGGTGACTCATGTTAAGCAGGCTTCGATACGAAACATCTGGCCAATACCAGACCAATCAGCAAGAGATAAATAACGGGAGGCGTGGGAACCTGAGAAACATCGTTAATGCGGACGGAATAAGCACCACTGTTATCTGAAAAAATACCATCATTCGTTGCCATAAAGAGATAAAGAGGCGAGGTGAAATCCGGAACGATAATGTCGAGTAAACTTCCAATAAAGAAAGCTGGATTCACTCCTGAGGTAAGATCTAAAGCTACTATTTCTGCCGCCTTCGTGCTCCACAAGCCAATTAGTGAATACACAGGCAAATCTCGAAAATCTCCCCCGCTGTAGCCAGGGCCGGTGCAATTGCTTCCATCATCAACAACACAACCACTTGCCGTAATCTGCAATTTATCACCCGCAGTAAAGCCATAGGCACTTCCTGTAACAACTTCAAATGCACGTGCTGAATCACCTCTACCTAGCGCATTAAATTCATTGCCACTGCCCGTATTATAGCCATGCCCCCAATCTTGGAAATACAGGCTATTCACGCCCGCAACACTATCAGCGCCAATAAGCGATGCGCTAGCGAACGGGCTAAAGCCTAATAGGGAAGTAAGTACCAGTAAGGTGGAAAGCTTCATAGATGTGCTCATAAAGAATCTGTGAATTTGAATATGATCACAATATTATTGTTTTTTGATCGTATGCCCATTGTTTTACGACGGGCTGTATTGCCCTAGGACAAACGGCTAATAGAAACCCCGCAAACTCAACACCTGAGCGCCTGCATTAGTAAGGCTTATACTAAATATAAGGCCTCGTTATGCAGGGCTAAAAAAGAACGATTTCATCACGGCTCGAGTCTTCTCGGGGTAAACTGACAAACCCCAACTACCTCGCAGTCCAAATACCCCATGCAAATATACCTTGCTCCTATGGAGGGCGTTATCGACCACCATATGCGCTATCTGCTCAATCAATTGGGTGGTATAGATGTATGTGTCACCGAGTTTATTCGCGTGAGTAAAACGGTTTTACCAGATCATGTTTATTTAAGTGCCTGCCCTGAGTTAACACCCTTGACTGAACGACTAAACGGCGAAGAGTCCAGATACGGATCCACGAGCACGACTCGCGTACAGCTACTCGGTAGCGACCCGGAGCTTATCGCACGGAATGCGCAAAAAGCAGCAGGGCTAGGTGCGACAGCGATTGATTTGAACTTTGGCTGCCCGGCGAAAACGGTCAATCGTAGCTATGGTGGTGCTCGCCTTCTCGACAATACAACGCTGCTTCATGACATTGTTAAAGCCACGCGGGAGCACGTACCACCGTCCACACTGGTCACCGCCAAAATTCGTCTCGGTTATGAAGACCGTAGTACTTACCTGCAAAATGCCATCGCCATCGCCGAGGCTGGTGCTGATGAGCTGACTGTTCATGCCCGGTCGAAGGCCGATGGTTACCAGCCCCCGGCTTACTGGGGCTATATCAATGAAATACAGCAGCAGCTCGACATTCCGGTAATTGCCAATGGTGAGATTTGGACAGTAGATGACTATATAGCCTGCTGTGAGCAATCGGGTTGCAGCAGCGTTATGCTCGGGCGTGGAATATTGTCCCGCCCTGATTTAGGCCTTGCCATTAAGGCCTCTCAACGCGGTGAAGACTATCAATACATGAGCTGGCCACAAGTGGCAGAATTGGCGCTTAAATTATTACGGCTTACGCAAGCGTATTACCCACCCCAGCACATGGGCAACCGTATTAAGCAGTGGCTATTTTATTTACAGCGTAGCTACCCACAGGCAAGTACCTTGTTTGAGTTTATCAAGCGCTCAAGAGATTTTGATTTTATTGAGCAAGCACTGATTCAGCAAACCCTGTAACCAGGTTTTTATCGAGGCCATCATGCATCAGCAAATACCCCCAGGCTGGAAAATCCAGCGCTCTACCCCTTTCTTTACCCGCGCCAATGTCCCTAAGGCTTTACTGAACCATCACAATACGGCTGAAGGTGTGTTTGGCCAGCTTTGTGTTATGAGCGGCGTAGTGACTTATTATGGCTTTCCCGATAAGCACACGATGGAAGCAGAGCTGATTATCACTATCAATGCGGGAGAATTTACCACCATTCCACCACAGTATTGGCACCGGGTTGAACTGAGTGAAGATGCTCAATTTAATGTAAGTTTTTGGTCGAACAAAGATAAAATTGATCAGCCATTCATTAATACGCAGTAGTATGAAAGAGCGAAAATAAAACTCGGCTGTTTAATCGCTGGAGAAAAACAGGTGCCGGTAATACGTCAGCGCTTGCCCTTGGCTATTGTCAGTATCTGTCATCACGGCGATACCATCAATGTAGCGTAAGTCTTCACCAAACAGCTGTTGAAAGTCATCACGAATATTTCTTTTTTCAGACACCCATTCACCTCTATTTGCACTACCTGACTGCAGCGCCAACATGCGGGCATTGTCACTATAGGCATTAGGCCATGTTGTGCCTTTAGCTTGATTGCTTGACCAGACATAATTGAGAGCTCGCGTTTTCCAGAAGAAAATACCGCCGTCGATAATGACGTAAACCCTGGCTGGGTAGTCATCCCCCTCTTTTCTCTGCTCGTTAATATTGCCCAAATGTTTAGTGACTAACCAGTCCCAGTTTAAATACGGTGTAATGTCGAGATCAATGCGCACTTTTTTATATAAAGCAGAAGCGGCGCTTTTACTTTCAGCCATCAAAACTCTGGTGTTATTTTTCTCAATCAGGGTGTAACGGGTCTTTCCTGAAAAACTTTTTTCAAACCAACCTGTCAGTCCCTCGCTATCAAACTGGCTGACAGAAATCGTTTCGGCCTGCACACAAAGTGTAAAAAAAGCGGCGCATACAAGAACAATAAAATCATGACGCGCTTTCATTGCACCCTTCACATTGTTCAGGCTGATTTACTGAACAGTTGCGACATAGACGGAGTTGTATGATTCTTCGCTCGTATAGGGATTTGGGAAGCTGATGGTATGGGCTTCGCAATTGATAAATACACGCTTCAACAGGTCACTAAACTGAGTGTCGGGCAACTCATTCGACCAAAGCGCAAAGACACCTCCTGAACAAATTTTTGCTGCCAGCTTTGTCAGAGACTCTTCAGTATAAAAATCTTGATTGGCATCATTAAGCCAATGACTGGGCGAGTGATCAATATCGAGTAATATTGCGTGTACTTTCTTCTGCGGCTGACTTTGGTCAAAGCCGCTATCACTGGCAGTGGCCAGCTTGAAAAAATCGCCCTCGACTAATTCACTGCGCGGATCAGTTGCCAGGATATCACCAACGGGTAACAGGCCTCGCTGATGCCAGCTAATCACCGGCTGCATAATATCGACCACCCGCATCATTTTAACGGCAGGATCTTTTAAGGCTTCAACAGCGGTATAACCCAGACCCAGGCCACCGACAACAATCTCGAGATCCTTTTGGTGGCCATTTTTCTTTAATGTCGCCAGGCCTAGTGCTGAAAGCTGTTCTTCTGCTTCAACGAAAAGGCTCGACATTAAAAACTCATCGCCCAGTTTTACCTCAAAGATAATTTTATTATTTAAGCGAGGCTCGGAACGACGCCTCAAACTAATGTCCCCTAAGGGGCTGGGCTGGTTATCGAGTTCTTCAAATACAAAAGACATCACTTTTACCACTCGTGTTGCAGACTATTTATTGGCGCGTAGCTTTTAATATGCTCCAGGCTGAAGCCTAGGCCTTCTTAACGAACTCAGACTTCAGCTTCATGGGGCCAATACCGTCAATTTTACAGTCGATATCATGATCACTATCAACCAAACGGATATTCTTCACCTTGGTACCCACTTTCACCACGGAGGACGAACCCTTAACCTTCAAGTCTTTAATGACCACCACACTGTCACCGTCGTTCAGTAAATTACCGTTGCTATCTTTGATAACCAAGACGTCTTCATCGCTTTCCTCAACAGCCACCTGTGGCCACTCGTGAGCACACTCTGGGCAAACATAGTTGTCCCGATCTTCGTAGGTATATTGGGATTGGCACTGGGGACAGTTCGGAAGTTCACTCATATTTGGACCTTTGTAGCGAGTTAGTATTTGAGAGCGTTGATGATAAAAAGTGCATTAAATCGGCTTAATCCGGCCAAGGCTCAGCGTGCCCGGAACGATTCTAACAAAACAATGCCTTATAAAAATGCACTTTTTGCATAACCAGGCTACTGCAACAAAACTTGGCTTGTGGGTACTGGAAGCCTTCAACCCTCAATTATTCATAGCTATCGGTTTACACCAAAAATTGATGCGGCGCGAGATAAATACCTCCAAAATGCGAGATAAATACCCTGCACCTTTCGTTGCCGTCAGTGAAACATAATAATACATAGCAAAACTACGCAATCACCAATTCTTAATTATCAGCTCTTTGCTCGGCTTGCGGTTTGCTCCTCCACCAACGGTGTAGGCAATGCCTGCTGAGCTGATATGGTGCTTACAAAACACCTTCCTTATGGCTGGGTGGTCGTTAATTGAGAGGATCGCTTTGCCTTTCATTGTGCTCATTAAATCGGCCATTTCCTCATAGTGTGAAAACGGGAAGTCCATCCCGTAGCCAGCGGTTTGCCAGTATGGTGGATCGAGATAGAACAGGGTTGCAGGGCGGTCGTACCGAGCAATGCACTTCTCCCACGACTCATTCTCAATGTTCACTCGAGCCAGCCTCAGGTGCGCCTGGCTAAGGTCTTCCTCTATCCGTAATAGATTCAGCTTCGGTGGCGAGGTTGTAGCTGTACCAAAGGTTTGGCCTTCAGTTCTACCACCAAAGCATAGCTTCTGCAGGTAATAAAACCGGGCAGCACGTTGAATGTCAGTAAGGGTTTCAGGCCGCTTAGTCTTCTCCCACTCAAACACCTGACGACTGGATATAGCCCACTTGAATTGACGAACAAACTCTTCAAGGTGATGCTGCAAAACACGATAAAGATTGGTGAGCTCACCGTTTAAATCATTGAGCACTTCAACCTTGCTGGGCTCCTTCTTATAGAACAATGCAGCCCCTCCCGCGAACACTTCAACGTAGCATGTGTGGGCTGGGAATAATGGCAGGATTTTATCCGCTAATCGTGACTTACCACCCATCCAGGGAACAATCGGTTTTGCCTTCATCTTTCACTCTCCGCAACAATGATTCAATCTGTTAGGCTAGCCGCGCTCACGTGAGCAGGGGGTCTTGGCTAACTTGCAGCTTGTGTCTGCGGGTTGGTACCACGACTTAATGTTAGTGCATTGAGTCGTGGTGCCCTCTTTAATTTGACCCTACTCCAGCGCCTTCTCTAGCGCCTGCAGGTAGTAATCCATACCGTGATAACGACTCACACTCAGCCGCTTGCGGCTATAGGCTTCGCCGATCTGAATCTGAATGCCCTGGTCGACTTCGTGGGGGTGTTTGTACGACCAGAGCCAGCCACGGGGTAGCGCTGTAATCAGGTCGCTGCCGTGGCGATAGGCGATGACTTCACCAATCATGCCATGAGACCAGCAGCGCCCCACGGTTGCTCTGGGGCATCCAAAGTCGACGAGTGACCGCACGTCATAACCGCAGCTAGCCAGCATGGCAGCAAGCAAACGGGCTTCACCGCCACCTTTAGAATGCCCTGTTACACGCACTGGATAACTGCAGTCGTAAGCCTCTACGACCAACTTAAAAACGCCTAAAGCGCCACCGCCTACTCCGCTATAAAAGCCCCTATGCACCAGGCCAATCATGGTGCGTTCTGGCATTGCTCTAATGTCATTTAGGATGTCGATAACTCGGCTTTTCATGCGCTGCCAAAAGCTATCTTCTTTGCGCCCGGCCATCTCGGTACCGCACATAGCCAGCCACAATTCGCCGTTCACTATCTCGGCCAAACACTCAGCCTCACCGGCAACAAAGGTGCTCTCGCTGTAGGCTCTTTTGGCTAATTTTGCGAGGCGAAGATGCAACCAAAGTGGCTGTGTTGATGGCGTCATTTTATTCAAACCCTGTCGAAAGAAACATCGTGTTTCTGGGTGCTAGTGAGGCCGTCACGAAGCGACTCCAGCTCAATACGAACACTGGTATTCAAGCGCCCGCTAAGGCCGCTGTCAGCCTCTTCAGTTGCCCATGTATACGTGATGCCAGCCAGCCCTGACTCAGTGCGCACCAGGGCATTATTTTCATCATACAAACGCAGGGTGTAGGTGGTGCCAGGCTCAGGGCCGATACTGGCTTCATTCGTGTCGATGATTTGATCATCCTGCAGAATGCGGTCACGGTGCGCCCAATCGATAACGAGTTGGCCAGTGATTGAAACCGGATAAGCGACACCGTTAATTAGTAATTTACCGGGGGGATAAGGCCTGAACTGGCGCTGATCCATCAGCACAGAATCGGTCGCGGCCAGCAGTGGATCCAACTCACCCGCGCTGGTGCGTGTCAGCAACCTAACATCAACAGTGGTGCCCACCAGGTACTCCGTGGCGTCAGCGCCAACCACTTCGTCATAAAACCAAACCAGCACCCCAGCTGAGTGCGCCTCGGGCACAGTGTCACCACAGCCACGGGCGAGGGTTGCTGTTTCCAGCCCGTAATCGATTGCCTCTACGCGGAATAATTCATCGTCTATCAGCGCTGCCTCACCCACTTCGACACCACTCAAATCAATAGCACCGTTCAGGCTAATAAGTACGTTTGCAGCACCTTTAGCCATGGCCGCAACGAGCAATCCAGTAGAGGGGAAATCACCCAGACCCTGCTCGGTAAAACCAACCGGGGCAACGCGTGTTTGCAACGTGTAATTCAAGCTCAGCCCTGTTGGCTTTACACCCCACGCCAGCACATAACCCGCGTCGTCTTCGAGTGCCGCCTGATCAGCAGCACTCAGCACAGCCGCCAAATCACGATACGAGGCCTCAATCACTTTGCGGGTGGCAATCGCCGTTGGTGTGGTGTTCGGCGGCACCCAGCCAGCAGGCTGAACGCCAACAAAACTACTCGCGGGCAGACCAAAAACATCCTCCACGGCCGTCACCGTAATCGCGCCCTTACCCAGGGTGCCATAGTCGATTGCACCGGCTCGCAGAATGATATTTTCGATACCTCGGGCGGGGTCACTAATGCGAAAAACATCACCAGGATTGAGCTTGTAAGCGCGCCTATCGAGCCTCACTTTAAATCGCTTCAGCCCGGACGAACCAATGCGCAAATCGCGCTGAGCAACCCGCAATGCCAGCTCGGCGGTGGGCAGGCCAACATAGTCTGCGGTCACCGACACAGTGCCACCGGCCTGAATTGATGCAAGATTTTGCACCCGCACCGAGCCTGGCTTGTTGGTAATAGGATCATGCCAATTAACCACTTGCTGGTTAAGCCCTCCACTGGTCGCCGCGTTGTTATCCTGCTCTATGCCCAACAGGCCCGTATCGGGGGTAAAAAGGTCGAGCGTATTGGGGTCATAGTCATCGCGTATCAACGTCAACGACAGCAAGCCAGTGACGCGATCAACAAAAATATTAGCGCCAATATAATCCTGAATCTGCTGAATAAAATTCTTTACACCATCTCGCCTTACCCAGCGCAGACACAGCCCAAAACCTTCCGCATGCAGCGTGTCAGCTGCCGCCGCAAATGCGATCGCATCCAGCCGCGTGGCCGACAAGCCTCTACCCCAGTCTCGGTTGGTACTGGCCTCGTAAATAATGTGGGCACCGTTCATGGCTTTAATATTGTCGTTACTCAAACTTACGACGGCTTTTTCTGGATACCAGGCCGGGCCATCCCAGTCTTTTGTTGCTCGACGAGCACGAATTTTCCAGGGCTTTGGGTAGGGGTTCATACTGGTCACAAGGCCATCGTAAAACAGGGTACACACACCGCGAAAGGCGGGCACAATACCGCCCAACATTGCTGCCAGAGGCGCATTCACCGGCTGACTTTCGCCACCCATTAGCACTTCCATAGTGCCTTGAATACCGCCTTCGCCTTTGTCGCCACCAAATAATTCAGGGGCATCAATAGCCACTGTCTGGTTACTGGTGACAGAGCCTTCCCAGGCTGTTTTACCGCCCACTTCTATGGCGACAATTTCATCCACCTCACCCCGACTAACGCCCATGTGAAGGCCAAAGGAAAAGCGATAACCAACGGTGACTTTCTTGCTACCGCCCATTAGCGACCTCCTGCCGGGCGTGCTCTACCACGCGCAAAGCGAGGGCATCGCCGGTGTTCTCCAACTCACTTGCAGCAATACCCTCACGCACAAAACGCGACCAGTCCAGGCCATGGCGGGCAAAGAAAACACGACCCATTTTGGCGCAGAATCCAACGCGAGAACGCCAGGCAGGCACAGTGCGCAAGTGGGTAATTGTTACCGTAATATCAGCGCCTAACTGAGCCTGACAATTCACTTTTTGCCACCCTTCGATTTGATCTTGCTGCTGCGGTAATTACCCACACCCAGCACCATCCAGCTTTCAGTCCAGACATCACCAAAAATCACCGCCTGGGGAGTGCCTTCATCAGCCTGGGGAAAGTTAAAATCTTCAAATGCCTTTGGCTTTGGTGTGGGTGGCTTTTTTGCCAACGACGCAGACAGTACGGCTGAGAGCACCATCAAGCCCAACTGAATCCATATATTCATTTATATCTCCTAAAAAACCGGGTCGCCATCAAAGGGGCTGCGGCCCGGCAAGCCCGGCACGCCCCCGTAATTATCTTCGTTGGCAAATTTACTTTGGCATATCGCTATGGTGCGCAAACACCCTGGGTAAGCCGTCAACGCATCAGCCAGCGCAATACCGTCACTACCGCCCAACAGCGTCAGCAATCCACCCACCTGGGTTTCAATACCACGGCGGTCAAACTCACCGCCACCCACTGGCCATTGCACCCAGCCACCGTCAAACCAGCCATCGGGATAACCCGCCCAGGCAGTGGCCGACACGCTAATGCCGTCGAGGGTAATTACTGTGCCCGCTACTGCGTACAGCTCCATATCCACCCGGCACAGCCTGTCGCCCAGGGCATGGGGGCAATTGCGCTCCCAGCTCAAACGTAGGCCTTCTCGCGCCATGCTGGCAGCCAGTGATTCGCAGCGAATTTGACAGCGATCCTGCGCAGGGAAATTAACGTCACCAATACTGCCCGACCAACGCACCAGGGCATCGGCCTCGCCATAGTGCAGATCCCGAATAGTCAAACTAATCTCATCCGACGGCGGCGCGCCCCGGTACAGCTGCGCCACATCCAGTGTTGCCGGGCCGGTCACTTCCAGGGCATCGGCACTGCTTTGGCCGCTTTGGCGAATACCGTCATCACTAATAGCGCGGCCCAAATAATCAATGCCTTGATAGGTGATATCCCGGTCAGAGCTGTTATAAGCCCAGCGCGTACTGGCACCCCGCTCAAATAAATACAGCCGAACGGGCTTGCCACCTGCCAGTGATATCTCTCGGGCATCAGAGCTCATCGTCTCGTACTCCTTTAAAAATAGCGTCACTCAGGGCAACACCTTCGGCATCGGTCAGGTGCTCAATATCAATACCGTCCTGGTCGAGCCGACATAAAAACAACCACGATATGCGCAGCACCTGGTTAGTATTTATGGCCACACCTAGAGCGCTGTCGATGGTCAAGCGCTCTAGGTCGGCATCAATTTCAGTGGCACCGGTAATGCGCCGATGAAAGGCCGTACCATCGCGCAGCTCTATGCGAATATCGCGTCGCCCAGGGGCTGGCGCACCATCCACCAGGCCAAAGCGGGCATAGTCAATATTGGCGATATCCAGACTCAGCTGCACGTTGCTCATGTCGGCCAGCAAGGTCAAATCATCGGCGTGAGTTGGCAGCCAAACAGCCACCAGGCGACCCTCCAGCCCATATAGCAAACTGCGAAATGCCGCCTGCTGAGCACGGCCGTCGAGCAACCAACGGTGCTGGCGCACTGGGAATGCCCGCCCCGCTGTATCGGTGATTTGTGCAATACCAGTGCCGTTATCTAATGCCAGCTGCAAACGCTGCAGGGTGTGGCTCAGGTCTTTGCTTTCATTGGGCCGCTCTTCCAATACCGGAAAACCGCGATACATTGTCGCTGGCAGCACCGCGGGGTGATCATTGGCCTCAACGCCAATAAAAGTCACCACCAGCTCATCGGCCGTATCACTTATGCGTTTTAATTTTGGCTGCTCAGTTAATCGGGCTGCTTGACCAGGGAAAATCCGCGAACCCTTCGCCCAGGCACTTTGCAGCTCACGGGCAAGATCAATACCGGTGCCGTCAATCGCCAGCACCTCGGCAACCTCTACAGGCAAGGGCGTTTCACCCTGCAAAATTACCAGACCACCCACGGTGAACTCGCGGTCGACCGTGTCGCAGTCGATGCGCAGGGCATCAACCAATAAGGGTGCTTGCAGGCCTTGAATTTGGTGCCACAGGGGCAGTGCCCACACCTGGCCACTCCAGGCGAACAATGCCAGGTCAAGCCGCTGGCGATCGCGCTCCGCCAGCAACATGGTCGCGGTAAATTCACGGCGGGGGGACAGGCGCAGCGCGCGGCGTTGTTCTGCCGCCGTTGGGCTTTGCAAAATATCGGTGGCCCAGGCCAAATGCTCTTTAATGCCTTTGTTCCAGTTTGGCGCAAAACCCCAGGGCACAATCCGGGTACCTGTGACGCGTAAACCGGGCATATTGCCGTTGTCGAACAGCCACTGTAATTGCAGGTCAATGTTGCTCGGGCCGCTTGTATCAATGCCCAGGTCATAGCTCAGTTCAGCGAGCGCGGGATAAAGCACAGGCGGGTTACTTTGGCCGCTGAGCGTTACACCCGGCTCCAGCCCGCTAATACTGTCCAGAGTCAGAGGCACAAACCAGGCATTCCACACCGTAATTTGACTGGCTTGGGTTGATGCAACATTGCCTAAATTAAGTCGCCGTGGGGTGATATGCACGCGGTAGTAAAAGTCATCGGCATAGCTGCGCACTCTAATGCCAGCCACGCTGCGCCTCGTAGCTGAAACAGGCCAGGTGTTTACTGTCTCGACATCCGGTGCAGGGCTTTGCTCCAGCGCAGAAGGCGGTGGCCAGCCAACAATGCCGCTAAATAGTTGCAGGTCTGCAGACAGGTGGGGGTTTACCTGGCCTGCAACGGGCGACTGTACGTGGCTGGCCAGTAAAACCGACATTATTGAGTCAGCCTATCTAGCACAGCCCTACAATTAACATCACGGCCCGTCATAGCGAATTGCCCAGCCAAAGGTACCTGTGTGCGTTATGCCACCGCCTCCATCACGCTCTGTTGTGTTTTTACTGCGAAACGGGTAGACCATCCAGAAATCAGGATTCAGGTCAATAATCTCCTCCGGTGCGTAGTTATCGATGCGCAGAAAACGCGCGTGGGCTAAATCGCCAACCATGCTTACCTTATTAGAAGGCCTCAAAAGAAAGGGCTGTATAGGCAGCAACACTGCCTCACCGTTCCAGTTACTGGGTGATCGGTCAAGCAGAGGAGCAATAGTTTGGGCAGCATTCAGGCTGCTCATAACTGTTGAGAACCCACTACCAGCAGTCCAGCCGTCATCATCGAGTCCGTCATGCAACACAGTATTGTGTTCTGATGCGATAATGCCTCCGCCCCAAAATGGCGCCCAGGGCGCATCCCAACTCCCAACGTCACTAGTACCACCACCTATTGATGAAATACCGTTGAGACTTCCTTTTCTACCTAAATCCGCATAGGTTGCAGTAACCCAGTTGCCCGTACCTGGTAGACCCGCGACATTACTCTGGGCAAACGCGGCAAACTGATAATCGTTTGTAACAGGCCGGATAAAAAAATAAATCTCATCCGGGTCGGTGAGAATGTGCAGATTATAGGCAACGGGCCAGGCCCAACTGGTGGCAGTAAAACCCACTCGCGGCCCCGATATCGCAGGGCCTGACAGGGCACCAGCGGCCTGCGATGTACCCCCCAGAAAGCGCAGCATACGATTTTCGCCATACGCTTCGCCCGTGGGTATTGTCACCTCAACAAATACATCGCCCTTGTAAATAACATTGCCATCCAGCGTCCAGCCATTGGCCACCAGACCATTGAGCAAGGCGGTGCGCAGCTCGGGGATTGAATTGGCAGAACCGGTAATAAAGGGCATATCAGTGATCCAGTTTTAGTGCGTAATAGTCCATAAACCCAGTGCGGGCTACGTCCTGAATAACGACATACAGCGGCAGAATTTCAATGGTGAATACATCGCCGACGATGAAATCGGCAGCACCATCATTGAGGGTTAAATCAATTTGCGAATGGCTAAACGGCGTGCCCACGGTGGCCGGGCCAATATCGACCGCCTCGGGATCGAGTGCATCAAAAGTACCGCCATTGGCCGCCGCTACAGTGCAGGTCAGGGTGTAAATACCCGGTTTCATGGCTGCGCCCTGGGCAACGCCGGTTAAGGTGCCGTCACCCGTATTGCCGCCATCAGCCGTGCCGGTGCTGGGTACCGGGCCGAGGCCGATGGTGTTTTCCACCACATTGTTGAAACCGGCGATCTGAAAAACACCATCCAGCTCACCATAAATACCGTTGGCATCACTCAGCACCACCGGCAACAATTTGTAGTTTTTAGCGGTGTAGGTGGCAATGAATTCATCACCAACAAGGTAATCGGCAGCGCCATCAAAAATCGTAAAGCCCAGCAGGCCGTTGTCGTAGGGCACGCCCACCGTCGCGTCGGCCTGGGCACCTTGTACCGAACCAGTAACCGAAAAGGTGCCACCATCGGCAGCGGCCACCGTGCAGGTGAGCGTCCATACTTCGCTTTGCGCAGAGGGCGGCAGGGTTACATCACTCAAGCCACCGTCGCCGGTACCCAAATAGGTCACCGCCGCTTCGTCGCCGGTTTCACGCAGCGTGTAAGAGCCATTGAGATAGGTATTATTCCAGGGCCAGCACTCCACATTCAGCCAGCTGCCGCTATTAAAGCGCAGAGCTAGACTGCCGCGATCGCCTTTGTAGCCCATAGAGTGACTGGTATCGGAATAACGGGTCGCGGGCACACCATCCAACATACCGGCACACACCACCGGGTAGGGGTACTGGCTGGGTGTGCCGTGAGGCAACATTTTGCCTGCGTAGCCACTTTCGTATACCGGCGTGCCTACTTTCAGGGCCAGGGCAATGCGCTGGGGGTTGACGGTCAGCCAGTAGTCAATGCGATTATTGTGGCCGGGAATGCCACTTAGCTCGGCACCCGGCTGGGTATCAAAGCTGTTGCCAGACACGTAACCCGTGAAGCCAGCCACCACCAGGTTGTAATAGTCAGCACCAATATCGTGATAAGTTCGAAAGCCGATGAAGATTTCTTCGGTGCCGCTGAAACCTACGCCCTTTAATATCAACTCACGCTCGAAGGCAACATTGTCAAAGCGCAGCACCGTCCAGCCATTGGTCTCGGCCAGCGCTTTGATTTCGTCGAGCATCATGTAATGGGCCAGCGTGCCTGCGTTTTGCACAAAGCCAATCTTTACCGCCATGGGTTTACCTCTTTACTTAATCTGTTTGAAAAGGCGCGCCTACGCACCATTGACAATTTGGCTCAACTTGCCGGGGTTGCGACTCAGGTGAAGAAAAATCACATCCTCGCCCTGGCTACCGCGCATGCCATCGGCAATGCGATCGGGATCATCCACCAACATAAAGCGCTGATTCACCGACACGTCCGGGGCCAGTGCGGCGGCGGGCTGGGCCAGCTGGCCACTGTCAGACGGCATGGATGGCGCAGGGAAAACGGGGTCGGGCACACCCGCCAGGCCACCGGTGTTGTGACCCACACGCAGGGCATACTGGTTTAAAGCCGCCATGCCGTAGCGGTTAAAATCGTAGAGAAAGGCCAGCGCGCCGGGCTGGGTAACGACCGCCGCCCGCGTGACAAATTCCTCATGGCTGAGGCTGGCGGCAATGCTATCGCTGGTGCCGGTACCCGGCCCGCGCACCTGGCCACCGGTGGCCGCTGCGACCCCGCCACTACCGCCGAAAAATCCGGCGGCCGCGCTCAAAAAACCACTGGCGCTATCACCGCCACTACCTACCGCCTGAGCAGCAACAGCGGCGGCCAGTAAGCTGGTGGCGGCAACTTCAATCGCCAGCGCTCCCGGCACCAGGGATGCCGACGCCGTACCCAGCGCCAACGATGATGCCGACACAGCTGCAGCGCCTTTTACCAGCCCCTCATCTTGCTTATCACCACCGCCAAAAATGCTAGTCGTCACCGAGTTGGCAATTTTCTGTGCTGCCAGTTGCGCCAGTGAACGGGCGATATCACGGGCCATGCCTTGCACCGCTTCACGAATGGTCAGTGTTCGGGTCGCCAGGCCCTCCAGTGCATTACTCAAGCCATCTTCAAAGCCGCGCTGAATAGCCTGGGCGGTTTCATCCACCACCACACGCATACGGCCCAGCTCGGCCTGCAGGTCTTTAACCCGCTCAAGGGCTGCGGGGTCACCGGTCACGGCGGCCAGCTCTTGCATTAAGGGCAACAGCTTTTCAACCTCGGCAGCGGTGGCAGCATGCAGATCAACAATTTGCTGGCGGGCATTAATTTCGCTAATGGTGCCAGCCTGCAATTGCGTGTCTATCGACTGCTCAGTGCGGGCCTGGTCGCTAAACAAACGGTCGATTTCCGCCTGTAATTCAGCCATGCGGGCACCGGCTTGCTCGACATTAATCAGCCGATTAATCAGTGCCACGCCTTCTTCATCGCCCACGGCCTGCAGGCGCTGGCTGATCTCGGCAAACTGCTGGCTCAATTCAATCGCCAGGGCGTCAAACTCATTGCCCTGGCCGCGCAACAACTGGGCACGAATGCCGCTGATGGTGCTGGCATCGGCATCGGCCTGTTGCTTGCGCTCATCGGCATCAATCGCGGCGGTGGCAGCCTGGGCGCGTTGTAGCAGCGCACCGGTGAGGCCCTTTTCGGCAAGTTCGTAGGCGCGCACCTGGTCGGTGCTGAGGCTCAGTACCGCGACCTGGCGTTCAAGATCATTGACGTAATTCTTTTGTGATTTTGCCAGCGACTCAGCCGCCCGCTTTTCCGCTTTCGCCTGCTCGACAGACGCACGGCGGGCATCGAGCTGCTCGGCATATTTCAGCAGCAGTGCTTGCTGGTCAGCGTCGAGTTTACCCAGCAGTTTTTGCTCGATGGCGTAGCGCACTTTGACGGCTTCGCTGGTTTCGCCAAGTAGCGTCGCCTGCTTTTTTAAATTTACGAGTAGTTGTTGGTATTGCTTATTGATAGCGGGCGGAATGATGGGATCGTCACCACCTTCATCGGCCTCTGCGTCGCCAGCACCTTTGCCCGCATCCTTTTTCTTTTGCGCGGCTAGCAGTAGATCGCGCTCTGCTTTTAGTTGGGCTTCTAATTGTTTTAGTTCGTCCTGAGACGTAAAGAGGAAGCCAACACCACCCGCGAGCCAGCCACGCTGGGCTTTTTGGACGTCGTAAATTTGTCGCTCAAGGGCTTCCAGCGGATCAAGAGTGCCAGTAATTGACTGCACAATGGTATCAAGGCTAACTCCCAAATCACCGAGCTCAGCCGCCAGCTCTATGCCGCCGGTAGCAAGCCCTGCCAGCAACTCAATCAGTGTCGTAAAGGCGGCCTTGGTACCCGGCTCCTGGAGCACACCCGCGAGGCCTGAAATGCTATCGGCCAGATCATTCGTGACGCCAGTGCCCGTTACCGTGTCGCCAACCAGAAACAAGACGGAATTATCTAACTCCACCAGGGCCTGGCTCATTAATTTAACGCGGGTATCGAATTTTTCATCGACAAAATCATCTGCGGCCAATAAGGCTTTAACCATCACATCGCTGGTTAATCGACCTGCGTCGGCCATCTTTTTCAGCTCACCAATTTCGACACCAAGACCCTTGGCCAGAGCATCGCGCAAGCCTTGCGCCTGCTCACTAATACTGCGGAATTCGTCGCCACGAAGTACGCCCGAGGATAAGGCCTGCCCAAACTGAACCAGGGCGGCATCAGCGCTTTGTGCCGTGCCACCTGTAATCGCAATCGACTTAGCAACAATCTCTGTCAGCCGAGCGGTCTCAGCCTGGGTGATGTTGAGTGTCTTGCCATTTTGTGCGAAGCGCTGATAAATAGTGGCCGTGGAATCAATAGAGGAAGAGGTTTTCTGGGAAATATCAAAGACTATTTGCGTGACAGCCGCCAACTCTTCATTGGTTTCTGTCACCAGGCGCAGACGGTTCTGCAAGGCCCCGTACTCATCTGCACTGCGCAGTATTGCGCGGGTTGCAAAGACGGCGGCCGTTACAGTCGCCACTCCCTTCATGGTGCTGCTCAGCGTTTTGAATTTCTTATCGGTTTTATCGGTAGCGTCACCGACATCATCAATATCGTTGGTGAGCTTATCGAGGTCACGGCGGGCCTGGTCAAGATCGGCCTTCATCTTTAACGCGAGTTCGAGTTTTTGCTTTGCCACGGCCTGCTACCCCACTATTTAACAGGGGGTAGCGTCGCTCAGCGGGGGTTTAAAGTCTTTTGAACCGGGACAAAAAAGAGGGGGCTTTGACGGGGCGGATGACGCGATATTCTTTGACGCGGCCATGGCGAATAGAGAAGGCGCTAACCTCCGTTTACTAGAGCAGGGCTTTCAGCATTTTTTCCGTATGCTCAACACTGGCGCCAGCGGCGTTTATGTCGAGGATTCGCTCGCGCCGTTGTTGGCGCTCGCGGCGCTGGCAAGTGGCGTACCAGAGGAGAAGCTGTCGCCGGGTATAGCGGCCGATTTGTCCTGCTCCGTTGCCGGGCTGGTGGCCGTGGGCGATGAGGCAGGTGTAGAGTTCAGCCCAGGGGACACTGCCTTGCTGGCCAGTTGTACTGCCGCCAGTTCCTGTTGCGCCATCTGTAGTTGGCGCAGGCACTGGCGTAGAAAAAAAGGGCCGCAAGCACCCCACCAGGCCATCAGCAATAAATTGCCGTCGTTATCATTCAGATCATTGATAAAGTCACGATCGACATCGGCACTAATGGCCACCAGTTGCAAAACAACGTCGTAATGGTCGCCAATCAGGGCCTCGATACGTTCAAAGGCGAATGTTTCACCCTCGGCAATAGCGTCTCGCAAGGCATCGGCAAAAGGTTTTGCCAGCGCGCGCAACTGCAAGCCTTCGACGAAGCTGTACTCACGCACGATGAGATCCCGGTGACTCAAGGTCAGGTAGCGCTCGGAATGGAGGATGTCAAGATCAGAGGTTTCGGGCTCAGCGGGGTTAACAGGCTGAGCGGGTACTTTTTTAGCCATGATTACTCGCTCAACAGTTCCATGCGGCCGTAGCCACCCAGGGCGGCATCGAGCACGGCGGTGGTGTCCAGCAAGGCGGTGCCGCTGAGTTTTAAATCACCGAAGCTGTCGTTGATTAAGTCGAGCTGGCTGGCGGGGTTAAATTTCAGGCGGTACATGCGCACGCGCATCAGGTCGGCTGAACCGTCAACCGTATTGAAGCCATCCATAATCAAATAGCGCACGGGCGGGGCCTGGGTAAACAGGGTGATATCGGTATTGCCTGCGTAGTCGTAGGCCGCCTTAAAGGGCTGAGTGTAAGCGGCCAAGTCGAGCATGCTGATACGGCCGTAATTAGCGTCATCCAGGGCGTAGTCTGTGTCCAGAGTCAGAGTGGCAGGCGTGCCTAAGGAGTCGGTCACCTCCAGGCTACTAACGTTGCCACGGTCGAGGGCAATAACATCACCGACCGCAACAGGGTTGGGAAACGGCTCCTCGGTTATCGAGCCACCAGCGATAGTATTGACTTCACCGTACAAGCCCAGGGCGAGGTTTTTTGCCTCACCGTGGTTGAGGGTGAGATCAAAAGTCACTTCCAGCGCCTTGGCGATGGTGGCACTGGTTTGGCGCAGACCACTGTAGCTCTCGCTGCGTTTTTCCTCACTTTGCGAGGCTTTAATGCTGAGTAGCGCGGCATCATTAACCCAGCGCATGGCACCGGGCTTGCCGGTTGACAGGCGCTCACCTAAAAATACTTTGCCTTGAAAACTAAAATCTTGCATGGGGCTATCCTCGCTTGGGTTTGATTCTGGGCTTAACTAAAAACGCTACTCAAATGCGCTGGCGCTTTTACTTCGCGGCAGCTGGCAGGGCTTTTTTAACCAACCCGGCGTCGGCCTTACTGATAATGTCTCGCTCCGCCAAGAAATAGGCGGTGGGACGATTGACGTGAATCACCGCATCTTTACCGTACTCGCGGCCAGCGTGGGTGTGGGTTTTCAACAGGGTAACGGGGTGGGTTGTTTTAGGGCCGTCAGTTAACTCGGTCATTTTGTACTCCGGTTTGTTGCGCGTTTAACGCGTGAGAAAATGGCGCACGCTGAATACGTCAATCCATAACAGCGTGCTGGCGTCGTAGTCCATTACATCGCCCTGCATCCAGCGGATGGGGCGGTGCTTTTTAATGTCGACACTCCAACCCATCAGCGCACCGCGCACGGCGGCAATAATGGGTGAGGCGTCAGCGGTGGCGGCACTGCCTACGCTGTCGCGAAAATTCCGTACGGCAACCACCACACCAAACAGGCTTTCGACCTGTTGCGCACCACTGGGGCGACGCTGGGGGTTGTCAATGTCGGGGGAAATGTCTTTTTCGCCCGCCGGCACCACATAGGCGCTCGGGGTGCGAAAGCTGCTCAGCGACTCAATGGCCGCATAGTCGGCAGCGGCACCGACTTCCTGTAACTCACTCACCTCAGCCACTAAACGGGCGATGCTGGGGGTTAAATCAAAGGGGCTCATCATGGCGGCAACTCAGCGAAACTTGTTGAGCTGGTCGCGGCCAAACACATTGGGGTCTGACTCAAACATCACGTCGATGGCATCGGGGCCGGTGGTCACCGGGTCGGCAGCGCCCAGGCTAAATTTGCCCTGGGACGTTTGCTGCAGCAAGCGCGTGGCATCACGGTAGCCCCGCGAAATGGGGTCTTTACCGTCTTCACCGAGGCGATGCTTGTGCAAAAAATAGCGTGTAATGTCACGCGCCCAGCCCACCACCAGGGGCGGTACCGGGCTCAGCGGCAGGGTGTAACCGCGCTGA
This sequence comes from Cellvibrionales bacterium, assembly GCA_002746135.1. GTDB lineage: Bacteria > Pseudomonadota > Gammaproteobacteria > Pseudomonadales > Porticoccaceae > Reddybacter. Next base: position 194,354 of record NVWE01000003.1, read on the forward strand.
GCCAGAAAGCCGTCAATAATGCTCTCGGCCTCGGTAATGGCATCGGCAATACGGGCCAATGCACCATCGGCAATATTGGTTTCGTCGGTGGGCCAGGCACCGCGGTCAGCACCCCGCAGGGTTGCCTCCATCAGGTCATCTTCGACCTTTTTATGGTGGTCAGCCGTCGCCACCTGGGCCAACTCTCTGGCACCGGGGCGTTCGGCTAACTGGGCGGTGCTGAGATAGTTCACGGCTGGCCTCTAAATGTCCCGCGTTAAACGCCGGTCACTTCTTCGACGATGAGGTCGGGATCATTGTTGAAAATCTCCACCTCTTCATCAGTCAGTGCTGTCAGGGCAATGCCAAAACCCGTTTCGTCAAAACGGTGGCCGCAACGGCGGATAGAGCCAGATTTGGCTTTGATCCACAGGGCTGGGATGACCTCTTCTTTGGAATCTGCTTTAGGCTTAGGATCTGCTTTGGGCTTGGGGGCGGCTTTGGGACTGGCTTTATTAGTGGCTGTTTTGGCCGCTGTTTTTTCTGCTGGTGCTGTCATCGTGTTCTCCAAATAAAAGCTCGGACTTATTGCGAGGGTCACTGCCGAGGGGCGACTTAAACGCCAGGGTAGGATTTTTCAGGGTGGCTTAGGCCAACCAGGGCGTGCTGAGTACTTCGACCACATCGCGGTTGATGTTGGTGGCGCCATTGGCATCGCGCTCAGCCTTGACCACGGTCAGGGCAACTGCACGCAGGCTCGGTGGCACAACTAACAGCCGGGGTCGAATACCCAGGGGTCGGGCGTTGTCGCCTTTCAGGCTTTGCATAGCGGCATAAACGGTGTTGAAGTTGGCCGTATCCAGCGTTGCTTTACTGCCATAGGCCAGCTGCCACAAACCGAAACCAACATTCAGGCGGGCATCGGCACCGTAGAAAAATTGTTTACGCATAAAGACGTTTTCATCGGTCTCGCTGTCCATCATCACAAATTGGTGGGCCTTGCGGTTTTGTTTGATGATGGGCTTCATGACCCGTGTGTCATCAATCAAAAACCACGGAGCTCCGCCACCGGCCTGGTAATTACTGACCGACTGCTCAACACCGTTTTCGTCCAGTACCGGGTGATCGGTATCAAACATAAATTGACCGTCATAGCATTTGCGGGCAAAGCCTGCCTGCAATAGCGGCCAGACCAGGGTGGCAGCATGCTCGCGGGCATCCTGGCCAAGTTGTTGCATCAGCGGGCTATAGATACCGTACTGATCATCCTCAATGGCATCACGGGGCACACCAACGGTGTTCTCAAAGGATTTGTTTTTGATGCTGTAGTCGTGCTGCATCAAGTTCTGGATAACTCGATCACCAACCCACTCGCGGTAACCCGTGTTAGCACCCAGCCAGCCGTATTGCTCGATGGCTGTTGTGGAGTTGACCTCCATCACCAGACGCTCGTAATCAGGCGCTGCACCTTCAAAGCCCTGGTCAAACGAGGACTGAAAGCCGGTGTGCAAAATGCTCAAATTAGCGCGGTTAATAATCATAAAGTGTCTCCAGGGACGTGGTGCTAATCAATCAAATAAGGCGTTAAGTGGTGAGGGCTTAGGCGAACTCGACCCAGACACCCGTACTGTCGACATCGACAATTTTTCCGGCGACAGAGCGCGTGTTCGTGCCATTGGTCAGGGCCACGGTGCCATCGTCGACGATGTAGCAATCGCCACCGACATCATCCAGGGCAATTTCATCAGCGGCGGCGCTGTTGCCAAAATGAAACACGCCTTTGCGTACCGGCACGCTGACATCACCAGCAGCACCGGCGCTGTTATCGACAAACTCTTCGGCAACGCCAACGGCAATTAGGCCGATGGCAGCACTGCCGGGCGCACCCCAGCCAGCGGCCAGGACAACAATGCCTCCGGCATAGATGGTTGTAGCGGCATCAGCGGGGAAGCTGAACTGGACGCCATCACGGCGCTTGGTATTACGGTCTTTGCTTAGGGCCATGATGGCTCTCCTTTGCTGTTTGTCTTAAAAACGGGTGTTACTAATCAGAGCTAAAACGCGTCGCGGCACCCGTAGTCAATGACGAGTGGCAGCAGCGGCTTTGGTTTTACCTTTGGTTTTTAAAAAGTCCGCCTGGGCTATGCCCATAGCACTACAGGCGGCAATTTCATCGGCGCTGAGCGTGTCTTTATCGTCACCGGCGGCGGGTTTCTTGCCCTTGCTTTGCTGGCCTGTCAGGGCGGCAATAGGCGCAGAGTTATCGATATACGCGGTGAGGGCCGCAATGTCGGATTTCGCCAGGTTCTCGGCCCAGCCTTTTTGCGCCTCTAATAAACGGCCATCGGCCAGGGCGTCGGCAATCAAGGTATCGGCACCGCTGGTTTGCACCTGCGTACTGAGGGCTGCGACTTTGTCTTGCAGTTCTCGCATCACCGCTACGCTGACAAATTTGGCAGGGTCGGGAGCGCTTTTAAGTGATAGCGCGGAGCAGGCAGAGACCAGGCTTGCGGCGTCAGCGTCGGCAGGCTGGCCAAGGGCGGCGCGCAAGGGCACCAGGGGGTCGTTAGATGCCTTATCAACAAAGGCGGTGAGTGCGGCAATGGCATTGTCCTGACTTGCGTTAGCGGCCAGGCCTAAAGTGGCAAAGAGTAAGGCGAGTAATTCTTTCATAGTGCTCTCCGGGGGGTTGTCGAGTGAGATGTTGTCGAGTGAGGTGTTAGATTTGGCGTGTTGGTGGTTAAAGCTGGCTGCGGCGAGCAGATCGAGCTTTTCCATGCCATCAATGCCAGCGGTGTTGGTTAGCGCGCCCATTTCAAGGCCGGTAACCACACCTGTGGTGGGGTGGTAGCGAATGACGGGGGAAAAATAGAGGTACTCGCCACCGGCGATATAAGCTCGCGCACGGGCGGTTAATTCAACGCGAGCAAACAAGCCCTTGCCTTCGCGCCACTCCAGCGTTTCAAACCAGCCTGCAGCGGGTGCGGGCTGACCGTTTTCTTCGCGCAGTAGCGTTTGGTGTTCGTAGTCAACCACCATGCGATTAGCACGGGCGTTGAAATCGGTAATGATTTTGCCTGCCGACAAGGCATCGATATGCCAGTGGTCGACGGGGATATCGCGGCCATCGCTGGGCTGAAAATCGCCGGTGGGGGTCACCTGTATCCAGATCGCGTTGTCGGCACTGTCCCTGCCGAGATTGACAGCAAAGCTGCAAGCGGCAACGGCGATGGCGAGAGACTGTTTGGCGAATTTCATGGCATCACTGTGCCGCGATGCTAGCGCCGGGTCTTTTGCCCCGGTTCAAAAAATATTGGGCTGGTCTGCTGGTGAGAACGGCGGTGAGAACGAAATACTGACAAGGCGCGGAACACCCCAAAAAACCATGCCCCGCCTGTTTTGCGAAGAAACCCCCAGCACAAGGGTGGCAAAGTATCTTTATAAAGCTTTATAAAGCCGTGCTGCGGCTTTTGTGGCCACGGGTAGCAACCTTGTTAGCGGCAAAACCCCTAAAGCGGCTCACAGGGGCGCTCAGGGGCTTTGCAAAAAAAAATCGCGGGTTAGCGTTTCGCCAGGGCTTTTTGCAGGTAGCGCTGGGTCTTTAGCAATATTTGCTGGTTATCTTTCTTGCTGGTACCCAACCAGGGCCGTGCGGGCATGGTAATGCTGTGGGCACCCACGTTGACCTGCTGGGCAAAATTGCTGCTGGCTTTTTTGACGAAGCGATTGCCTACCCCGGCTTTGGTGCGTTTAAAAAACACCTCCCGTTGTGCCGCGCTTTTTTTAATATCACCACCAAAGTGATGGATGGCGCCATAAACGCGATCGGTGCCGAACTCCAGCCCGGCATCGTCGTACTGGCCACGCAGGGTATTGCGCAGGTGGCCACGCAGGTGGAGTATTTTGTTGCGATTTTTGTGCTTGCGCTTGAGATAGCGCGGGCTTAATGCCTGCCAGGCTTTATTGTCGGGCGAACGCTGGGCGATAAAGCGGTTGCGATGGGCGCGATGCAGGTATTCGATAATAATTTGGAACAGCGGCGCAGGATTGCCCAGTTCGTGCACAACCTGGCCAATGGCGCTGCGCACCTCGGCTGAATCAATTTCAAAACTGGCACCGGCCATGGCGGCCTCCTGTTATTCGCTCTATACTGTGTGTAGCTGTCGTGTACGTGCCTCTGGCAAGCGCGGATTAACTTCTGTGCACGGGCCTCCAAAGACGACAGTGCCGCAGGGGCGCAGCTTGCGGCACCCTTATCCGTCAAACGTTTGCTATCCCCGCACCTTGCCTATCGATTTCCATTGCGCCTCGCCTATCCATTTCACTTCATAGCCGTCCTTATACGCATAGTTGATTTTATTTGCCTGATCAGCATCCAGAGCACGCCAACGGGGGCTCCATAAATCTGGTACGTCAGCAATAGTTATCTCGGAGTCTATGCCCTCGGCATTACACGTGCCCGCAATAAAAACGCCGTGCTTTTTACAGACCTCTCTCAGATCATCAATGACGGCCTGGTATCGCTGTTCATTGATCTCTCTTACAAAATCGTCTTCTTTGCTCATGTTTTCATACCCAATAATGACCTAATCATAGGTTTGCATTTTAGCGGCATTCACCTATCGAGTCATTCCTCCCGCCGGTACAACCTGACACCAATACGCGCATCTTCTAGCACTGACACTTCTGGCGCGAAAGTGGTAATGCCCGACCAGCCGTCAGTACCCCACTCAAAGACGGCCATCGTTGGCACATCCTGTCCCGGCAATTCAAACTGCGCGATATAGCGCCTGCGTACCACGGTTTTTTTCTGTTTAAACTGATACTCCATACGCACCCAGATTTCGTCGGGGTCGAGCAGTGCCTCGGCCAGCACAGACATTAGCGGACCACGGTCGCGCTTGTTGGCTTTCAGCAGGCCACTTCGCCTGTCTAAAAACAGGTTTCTACCCACGGCAACAGCCTCGCCGATAACATCGATATGCACCACCGGTTGCTCCAGCGTTGCGCCAAAAGGTTCGAGGAAGGCCTGGGCATAAGCCTCATCGCTGAGATTATCGGGCAGCAACTTATCGGCACCCAGGCTGCGCGGTGCGGGCAGCGGGTCAACGGGTCGGGTATTGGGCAAGCCGGGGCCGCCGGTCGCGCCAGTGATGGGCGGATTCGGCAGCTCTGGCGGTATCGCACCCTCTAGCCGCGAGCGCCCGGGGGTATGCTCAAAACCGGGGTCAATGCCTTTGGGCACGGTGACTTCGCGGGGGCCGTTGAGGCTGCGCTGGCCGATTGTGTGGGTCTCTAGTTCCAGCGGCGGGGCTTTGTCTGGCGCTGTTTTGCCCAGGGCAGCGAGATCGTCTTCGGTCAAACCACTCAGTGAGCACTGGCAACCCCAGGCATTGATAGGGGTATGGGTTTGCAACCAGGGATCGTCGGCACGCAGTATTAAACCGTCCCAGGCGAGGTGTTCAGCCCGTGGGTTTTCAGAGCCGCTGTGGTGGTACTGCCTATACGGCAGGGCATCACCGGCCGCCTCTAGCTGTTCAAAGCGTCCGGCGTTGTAGCTGCTGAATAGATTAGTTTCGTAAATGGTGCGGCTGCGCCAACTGCGCCCGCCGTTGTAGTCCCAGCCATGGGCGGCAACGATGTTGTCAAAGTCTTTGCGGAAGCCTTCCAGCGTTTCACCCTCGGCAATCACCTTTTCAATAGCGCTGCGAAAGTCGGCAACGATGGCATTGCGATTGGCACCGGCCACGGTGAATGCATAGTCGCGTTCCGCGCCGTAGATGTCCGTCCAGCTATCCGTGGGGATATTGACCTTGCGGCGCAGGAATTCAATTTGTTCGGCAAATGGCAGGGAGCCGTAGCTGGTGTTTGGCATTTTATTTTTGCTCGATACCCTGCTGCTCTCTCGCCTGCCAGACCGCACCCAAAACCTCGGCTACAATCAAGGCGCGCTGAGAGTAGCGACGATCTTCGCACCGGGGATAATAAAAACAGACTTCATATTTCTGCAGATCATAATCCCACTCGACAGCAAGACCGCTATAGCCATCACTATTTCTTACGCCCGTATTGACCTTGCATTGCTGTCCACTGAGTGCCTCACGAACCTCCTCTGCCGCTTCTAAAACATCGTTGCAAATATTCATTTTCTAGCTTCTCGCTTTTTTTTCAGCATTTCACGGATTTGGGGCTTTAACCAAAGCTCTTCTTTTGACGAAACCCATATGCCCCGCATTTCTTTTTGCCCCTGGTCGGCCCTACGTTTTCGCAGAGCTGCAGACTTTTCTTTGCTTGATAACGGCATTTCCTATTCCTGCCAATATTGAAGACGCTCTATTCTAGCGCTCAATCAATCATACCGGAGTTGCGCGCAACCGCAAGGGCGCAGGAATTCGATTTGTTCGGCAAATGGCAGTGAGCCGTAGCTGGTGTTTGGCATTACTTACACCAGACACTAGAGCGCTGTCTGCCTGTTAAGTCGACCCACTTCAACTGTATTGAGGACGGAGACTCTTTACCCGGGTCAAACCAGACATTAACGATTTCAAAATTTCCGGCATGTTTGGCCTCGCACAACGAGGCCTTATCCTCGGATTCGTAAATCGCTTCGCATTTTTCGCATTGATAAGCGCTAATAGGTTTCATAGTGTTCTCGCGTTTCTAGCCTTACATTTCTACCCACAAAGCGCTGGCCCTGTCGTGTGATAAAACCGCCAGGCACAGGCTTTGGCTGCTGCACAAGATAGGTAGCTCGGTTGCCGTGTACCACCACCCATTTAAATCGTTTACTAATCAATTGATTTCTCCTTGCTCGGTGTTACTTTCTTAATCTTTGTACATTCAAAAACAGTGTCGCCAACAAAAAACTTACCCAGCCTTTCGCATTCATCTGCAACGGTGATGTGGGCATGCCGCCAGCCACCGAGCCAACCGATTAGAAACGCCAACAAGACCCAGAAAAGCAACTTCACCGCAACCTTTCGCTTTCATCGAACACTTCATTGCGCCCCGCCAAATTCGCGGTCGCGAGGCCGTCACGCATGGCGGCGGCGTAGTCGTCTAGGGTCATGGCTGGGTACAGCTCTAGCAGGCGATCGCGCAGTTCGTCGAGGCTGCTCACCTGGTGGGCGAGTTCGCGCACGGCGTTGATCCACTGGTCGATGGGCTGACTGAGGTTGTCGGCGAGCTGGTCGAGCATTTGCTGGGGTGGCTGGGGATCTGCGGTTTTTTGTTTTAAGGGCCTCAACACTGCGTTCAGTGTTGCCTGCTGTTCGTCGGCAATCGGCAAGGGCTTGGGGGCTGCAGGCGCTGCGGGTGGCATGAGAATATCCTCACCCTCTTCCGGCTCGGGAATGCCCACTTTCTCCTGTGCCCATTGGCGGCCAATGCGATAGCCCATGGCCACCAGTTTGGGCAGGGCTTCGGCGTGGGCGCTGAGGTCTTCGGGCTGGCTGACGTCAAACTGATAGCGCGGGCAGCGCCGCCAGTCGGCAGTGAGTCCGTTTAAAATAGCGATGGGGTAAATCAGGTCGCGGCTAATGGTGTTGGCCACTTGCCGGGCGTCGGCGTCGCGCAGGTCAATGCGGCATTCGTTATGTACATTGCCCAGGGCGTTGGTGTTGGTGCCCGCACCGCTGTCGCTGGTGAGGGTGCCGCCCAGTATGGCTTTGCTTTGGGTGCGCTCTGCCCACGAAATCATCGCGTTGTAGGCATCGGGGTCGCCAGTAGTGGCGTTGTGAAAATCGACTTCCATACCAGCCGGAATAATACCGGCGGCGTTGTGGCCGATTTGTGCCAGCGCGCGCAGCAGAGTCAGCTTTTCGTCATTGCTGGCACCGCCGGGGTATTTACCCAGACGCATGGGGATGCCGTAAATTTCTAGGAATTCAGCGAGATCACCCACCGAGTAATTTTTAAACAGGTAGGGCCAGACCAGCACGCGGAACAGGGCCGAGCGCTCAAGGTAACCGCTTTTGGCTTTGTGCTTGTGCACGATCCAGCCGAAGGGGTTGAGGGGCTCGCCGCCCACGGGGCCACGCAGACGAAGGTGTTGCTCGGTGGTGTCGCGATAGGTCACGAACCAGCTTTGGGGCCGGTGGGTAATGCTGAGGGGCAGGCGTTCGCCCTGGGTGCGGCTCCAGCCGCCGAATTCGAGGCAGGCAAAGCCTTTGCCGATGGCGTCGGTAATATCAAACAGCACGTCGTCAAAATCGTCAATGGCGTGCAGTAGTTCGCCCAGCACGCGGGCGTTGTCTTTTTCTTTCTCGCTGGCATTGGGGGGCGGTACAACTTCACCCGGCAGGCTCAGCAAGGCTCGGCGGCGCTTGCCCATCTCGGCATAAACGTGGCCATCTTTTTCTTCGATATCTTCGTACAGCTCAAACTGGGCCTGCATGTTGCCGCGCTCGGCTTCATCGAGAATAGTGGCCAGCTTTGAGGGCGTTAAACCCCGCGAGGGGTGGCCCTGAAATTCGTGGTGCAGGCCTAAGAGCTTTGCGGTTTGCGGCTCAGCCAGGGTGGCTTTGTCGATTTTCATGGGCTTACCATCGAGCCCCAATATAGATGTCATCACCATGCGCTGGGCTCCATTAATAAGTTGTCGTCGTCATGGGCCTGCTGGTCGCCATGGCGGTCGGTGTTTGTCTGGTTGTCAAAACCACGGGGCTGTTTGGGGAGGGTCTGGAATTCGATCACCCCGCCCTCCATCCAGGTGGCGCGAATGGCCATGGCCAGAGCGACGGCTAAATCACCGTGGCGACGGGCTTTGCTGTCATTGGCTTCAAGGTCCTTCTGGCGGCCTTTGTCGATACAGGGAATGCCGTTTTCGACTTTGATATGCAGCAGGTCGTCCAGCACCGATTGATGGCGTGGCAGCTCTAAATTGAAGGCTTCAAACTCGCCCTTCATTTTTGGCATCCACTCGGCATACCAACTGAGGTTTAGCGATATTTGGTCGACCATATTGGTGCCGTATTTAAGGGCAGCCTGCTCGGCCAGATAGCCACCATTGCCGGTGGCGTCGAAAGCGGCACCGCTAAAGCGTGGCAGGCGGTCGATAATAAAATACATCACCTGGCGTTGTTGCTCGTAGGTGAGATTGCGCAGCTCTACGGTAAAGGGCACCCGCTTGCGCAGGGTGGGCGCAATGACCAGGGGCACGAATACGGTGAGGTCGCCACGGCGGGCGAAATCTTCACCAAACACATGGCGGTGATTTTTGTTGAGCTGGCTTAGCTCCTCGGCCAGATTTTCTTCACACCAGGCGTCGATCTCGGCTTCGCGCTGGGCTTGTGTCCAGCCTTCAAAACCTTCCGGGGCCTCGTAGCGCAGTATGGGCAGGGAGTGGTCCACCACCATGGCCTGCTCGATGAGGATGCGCGACAGGTAGTTGCCGCCGGACTTTTTCGGCACGCAGCCGTACTCTTCATCGGCGCTTTCTTTGTTGGGGGCATTTTTGTAGAGATCGGCGCGCCACTTCTGTTCGGCCTCGGGTGACCAGGGCTGGGAGTTGACATAGCAAATGCGCTTGTACAGGCCCTGGGCAATGGCGTCGTCAAGGGTAATGCGATGCAGGGAGTAGTCTTTGCGGCCCTCTTTGGCATCGTTAATGTACTGGTTAAAGGCGTTGTCGACACCATTGTGGGTGCTGATCAGCCGCACTTTGTTGCCCCACATAGTCAGTGCTAGCGCGGCTTTTAGCAGCTCTTCAAGACTTTCGTGAAAGGCCGCCTCATCAATAACCACGTCACCCTGCAGGCCTCGCAGGTTACTGGGTCGACTACTGAGCGCCTGAATCTTAAAACCCGTTTTCGGGAAGCGGATCATGTAGGCAAGAATTTCTTCTTTTTTGGCGCTATCCCAAAAGGTTTGCTCGTAGACATCGGCTTCGGCCAACTCGTTAAAGGCGCGGGCAAACAGGGCACAGGCGGCGATGTATTCCAGCGCCATTTCCTGTTTTGAGCCTACGTAGAAGGTGTTGCAGCCCCGGCGACTGCGCGGCTTGGCGGCGTTGATAACATTGCGGCCTGCCTCTGCCCAGGTTAAACCGGTACGGCGGGATTTTTCTGCCATAACAATTTGCGATTCATCTTCAAACCAGCGTTGCTGGTAGGGCAAAAACACGGCCTCGCCACCGGGCACGGCCTCGTCAACGTTCTGGGGCACCACCACGCCGTAGGTGGTCATCTCTGCCGCCAGATCAATTTTGCGTGGCTCGGAGGTGGCCTTCATGTTGGCGGTTGGTGGGCTTGAATCTGACATATCAGGACTTGCCCAGCAGTATGCCGCGAATACGGCCTTCGAGCTGCTCGCTCATGCCGTCACTGCCGAGGGCTTCTTCAAGGCGGGATTCCTGTTCTTTTAGCAAACGCGCACGGGCATCGGCTTCAACCTGGCGGCGTTCATCCATGCTCAACTTGCGGGCCTGAATCACGTCTTTAGCCGCACGGGCCAACTTGCGCACATCGTCGATAGCCAGCTTGCTATCGGCGGCGTCTTGTTGCGCGGCAAAGGTGGCGTGGTTTACCAGGGTGGTGAGAGATTGCACCATTAGCGCACCGGCGCGGTCGTCAGGGTTTTCGCCCAGCTCCTGCACTAGCAGGCGGGACATGGTTTCTTGCTCGCGCATATTCGCGACCAGCTGGTCGAAGCCGACGCGGTAACGGCCCAGGGCGGAGCGGCTGGGCTTTTGCTCAGCGGGGAATTCGGTGTGCAGGTCGGTAATTAACTCATCGAGAGTGAGGCGATTTTCACGCAGGCGGCGCTCGATATGGGCGCGCACATCAGGCTGGAGTTTGTCGATAGTGGATTTACGGCCCATGTCATGCCCCCGGCTTTTTCACGCCCGGCACCTGGGCACGGCCGGCGGCAACGTCGGCACCGCGCTCGGTGAGGGTGGCGATGAGCAGATTGCTGATATCGTCAATGCTGACCAGGCCTTGCTCCTGTAACCAGAGCAGCTCGGTTTTCACCAGGTCGCGGCTGGGGCTGTGGCCATATTCGCTGAGCACATTGGTGAGCACCGAGCTGTTGGCTTTGTAGCTGGGCATGTTGGCGAGGATGCGCAGCATGACCAGGCGCTGGTCTTCGCGTAAATATTCGGTGAAAGGCGGCATGGCTATTCCTTCTTTTAATCAATCGCTATGTTTCTTTACGAGCTATGTTTTCAACAGCATCAATAATGTCCTTTATTTCCCAGTCAGCATTACTCTTGATGCCCACCAGCTCGCGTACTCTCTGCATACCCATTTCCCAGCGGTCTTTCCTTATGCATACGCCGTCGTTACGAACCTCGTAATCCGCAGGATCTTTTCCCCTGAATTCAGGGATGACAAAATCTTGTTGTGTTGCTTGTCTCATAATGTTCTCAAAATTGAGAGCCCAATCTTGCGTGCCTTTAAAGCCTTATTTGTGGCTTAACAGATAGTCGTTAATACGATTGAGGCTGCTATCAATGGGTTTTAGCTGTTTTGACAGGCCGTCGATTTCGGCCTCCATTTTGCCGAGGCGTTCAAACAACAGGCTGATTTGCTGGCGGGTGGGCACATGGGCCATCTGGCTTTCCATGGTGATTATTTTGCGGTTCATTTCGTCAAAGACGGTTTGCTTGACCGACTGACGATTCGCGTTAAAGGAATAAATAGCGAAGGCAATAACGACCACCCAGCGGATAAATTCACTACCAAAATACAATTCATCAGCGTTCAAGATTCTTTCCTTCTGAGCCTATGGCCCCAGCGCTGGTGCTTTGGCCATCACACCAGCGACCAAAGGCGCGAGCCTGATTCACCAGTGCCCGGCGTAACGCAACGATTTCAGCGTGGGCCTGGCTGCATAAGGGCAAGTCGCTCGCCTGTAGTTTTTCAAGAAGATCACCTTTCACATCGTTCAACCCTTATCAATTGACAGCTACTCATTGCAAACAAGTGCCGTGACAGTAGGCTAAAAACGACGGATAGGCTTTTGAACGGGGGCAAAATCAACACCGCGCGCGCAGGTGTAATCTGGCGATATGAGTAATATTTCTCTAAGCCCAGACGCTATTCTTGAGCAAACTAACCTCACCGGGGCAGTTGCCGATATCCAGGATAGCCCGGCCAGTCCTGACGCCAATTGGCTTACCGCGCCAGGCAATAATGTAGCCACTACGGTACGCACGTCGCTGCCAACACCACCCAACAATTTGAACGCCGGTGCGGCCTTACAACAATTTCGCCTGTGGGTGCGCAAAACAAACCATTCCACTGATCCGCTGATGACAGTGGAGCTATACGAGGATGGCGCACTAATAGCCACGCTGGCCACGGGGGCCGGGGTCTCTAGCATCAGCGGCCAACTGCTGACATACACCTGGGACGCAGCCCTTTTAAGCGCCATTAGCGGCGTTGATGTGGAGTGCCGAATCAGTGGCACCTCTGGTGGGGGCAAGCCTACCAACCGTGCGGCCCTTGAAATTGGCGCTATGGCCTGGGATGCCGATTATGCGGTCAGCACCGGCCCCACGTTGCTGTTAGCCCTGGTACCGGCATGAGCAGCCACGCATGAGCACGGTCTATCGCGGCGCATTCGCTACCCTCTGGATTACCCTGCAGGCCAATGAAGCCCTGGGCATTCTCGACGCTGACTATTTAGAAGATTACTTCGGCAACGACAGCCAGGTATCGCTGTATCACATCGCTAGCGATACCCATTACCCGGTGTTGATGCTCGACCAGCCACTGGTAACACCGCTGATCCCCTATGACATATTCAAGGGCCAAATAGCCATGGCGAGCCTGCCTGACGGGGCTTACCAGGTGCGCGGCCGTTGTCGTGATGTGGGCGGCAATTACACCATCTTAAGCGCCGTACAAAGCCCCCTTGGCGGCGAGCAGGTGCTGGCGATGGAATTTAACATTCAGCCGGGGCAAGGCTTGCACTTCACCGTGCAACTGCCCTTTGGGCTGATTCGCATGGGTCTGGATATGGGCACGCTGGATCGCCCGACATTGCCCCATCATTTACTCAACCGTGACCAGCCAATGGCTGAATTACGCACTGTACTGGAGCGCTAATGGTCTACACCGACGACAACGGTTTTACGCTGGATTTTACCAGCCAGTTTGACCTCACCGCCATGACCAGTGTGCGCATGTTAATTCGTCGCCCCAGCAACAGCGTGGCGGCCTACGATTTTGCCCTGGCTGAATTCAATACGGTGAACGTGGGCGGTGTGCTGAGCTACTTGGTGCGCCCTGGGGATTTGACGGTGGATGGCGATTATTTGTTTCAGGTGATTGCCAAAGATGCGAATTCTGACGTGGCGTTTAAGCCCTACACCCTAAAAGTTGAACGCCGCATTGCCGGTAATGGGTGGAATATATGAGCGTGATAAGCGTGCGCTGCAGCCAGTGCAATAAGTCCTTTTCAATCAACCCGGCAGCGGGCCAGCCCGTCGCGCCAGTGTGCCCCAAGTGCGCGCCACGCATTAACAAAACCATTGTTAAAAAGGAGAAAAACCATGCGCTTTGAAAGCATTCACGAGATCCCCAAGACCCTGCGCAGAATCGGCGGCACGCAGCTGTCGATTGACCAAATTGAAGCACTGCTCGACGAAGCAGACAGCAGCGAATTGCCCAATGGTGCCGCACTGGCACAGGCGAAACGCGATTTTATAACCCGCCACAAGCCCGTGGGCGGGCACTGGGTTGCCACTAACACAGGAGCAAGCGCGTAATGTTGACACTCAATTTAGCAGGCGGCTCACAGGCCGACCCTATTCTCGCAGGCCTGGGCCTGAAGCTGGTGGGCGCAGGCTCATCATTCGACATCGCCACGGTGAACGACGCGTTTATTGATGCCGCCACTGGGGCTGGTGTAACCACGGTGAAAGCCAGCCTTACCCCAGCGGCGACGGTGGTGACGGCGGCCTCTACCGGCAGCTATAACGACACCACCAAAAGCTGGACGATGAGTAGCACCACCGGCCTGACAGCAGGCGACCCCATTTACCTGAGCCATGCCAGCATTACCGATGGCATTTACTACCTTGGCAGCGTGGTGAATGGCACCGACTACACGGTGGAGGATGCCAACGGCGTCAACCCCATGGACGGCGGCGGCGTCCAGAGCAGCATTTTCTATCAGGTGGCCTGGGCCTGGGTGGGGGCTGGTGACGCGGTACCCATTAACCACAACAGCGCAGGCGACCAAAACTTTTGGAAATTTCAGGCCGACGATGGCGCGGTAAGCTCCATCGCCGAAGACAGCTTTTGGGTGGCCGACAGCCCCGCTGGCGCTGCCTTTATTCAGATTGAGGGCGGCGACTACAGCGGCCAAACCGTGGCCGACAATTTGCTGACACTGGTGATACTCACCGGCTGGGCGAACAATGGCGGCATTAGCCATGTTGAAATGGCCAACCATTCGGTGCAAACGGTTAACAATTTCATCTGGACATCGGGCGGCGGCACTGGCGAAGTGGCCCTGGCCACGGCCGAAGGTGGCCTGACCGCATCGGCAGGCGACGGCAACAAGTACGGCCAGCTGGTGTTTAAAGCCAAAGCGGGCAGCGCCTATGACGTAACGGCCGATATTGACGTGATTGTCGATAGCACCGGGCCATTGTTGGTATTAACTCTGGTGGCGGCGTAATTACCATGAAAATTGACATCGCCCAACTCGCGTTTATCGACCCCACCCTGCGCGACATATTGCTGCAGGCGGAAAAAGCCACCGGCTTTGAATTCACCATCACCAGCCTGTACCGCATTGGCGACAAGGGCGTGCACGGCACACTGCCACTGCGGGGGGCTGACCTGCGGGTGCGCCTACCCGCCGCTGGCGAGGTGATGGCGGATTATATTAATGCGCGCTGGCAGTACGATAGCGAGCGGCCCGCTATGCGCTGTGCGGTGCTGCACGGCATGGGGGCTAATTTACATTTGCATGTGCAGGTGCATCCCAGGACTGGGAGGGCTTGAGGGTTTAGCAGTCACGCAAGATAGCCAACAATTTAGTCCGCTCAGCACTATCCATCGTCAGCCTGTGCTTTGCTTTAACTAACCACCACCGGGCTGCGTACTCGCAATGATACCTTGCCAGTGGTGGCATCCACTTCGCAGGATCTTTACTTCCCTTAGACCGATTGGCCCTTGCGATGACCGGGAGCAGGTTTTCAGGGTCATTAGCAAAGGCTCTCTTTTTGGCCCGCGTCCAGTGCTCACCGCCAGAGATATGCGCCTCTTTTAGCGGCACGATATGGTCAATATCTAACCGCCCTGCATTAATAAAAACATCACCCGTGTAGGGGCCAATCCATCGACCTGAAACCACTCGACAACCCTGTAGAGTCAGCGGCCCTGCATTTTTTGCTATGAGTATTTCAGCCCGTGTGTTTTGGCAGTCGCCATCAACATCAGCCCAATAAGGCCAGTCCAGCCGATCATAAGAGCCCGCGAAAGCGACCAGGGGGATGAGTGCTAGTAGAGCGAGCTTCAAGGCTAGGGCACGACTAAAACCGCTTTGATGGCACAAACAAAGTTAGCCAGGTCGCTTTTGCTCGAGCCGTCAACAAGATCAAACCATTTGGTCGGCCTAATTGTCATGGCGGAAAGCGACTCACCATAACCCAGCTCGCGCATTTTCGTCGTCTTACAGTTTGTTTCTGTTTTTGAATAGGATGCGGACAAAGCGCTAATGCGACTGCTGCTTGCGACAACAACATCACCTTTTATCGCCATTGTTAGCAGGTAATAATTAGCGTTCTCAACCCGGCTTCGCGGGATAAGTAGTTCGGCATGGACTAGCACCGGGGTGTTTGCCGCAATGGCTAATAGTCCAATTAGTACGACTTTACACAGTCTCATTGTTTTTCCTCTTTTGGCTTATCACTAGCGGCCTGTTGAGCCAGGGCTTTTGCAGACACGTCGAGTGACAGCTTGCCAACACCATTACTACGCCGATAGTTGTCGACCAGGTTTAGCTCTCGACCGCTGAGATAAACCGGCGAAGGCGGCTCGGCCACGCTGCCCCCAGGCTCATGTTTCACGACTTCATACGCTTCTAAGGCCAGATTTGTTAGTTCGCCACCCTCTGGCTCCCTATCAACACTGAGGCTTAGAGCTGCGGCGAGCTTATCGTCAATCGCTTTTGGCAGGCGGTTGCCAGTGAGGATGTAGGCGATATCGACCCCGGCTTTACTGATAGCTAGCAAATAGTCCGCGTTCGGCGAGCGATCCCCCTTTTCATAATTGACCTGTGAACGCCTGTTCACACCAGCCAGCTCGGCAAATTCACCCTGCCCATAGCGCAGCCTGTTTCGCTCTTCTTTTAATCGATCACAAAATAAAGCCATACAAGCCCCGACAAACTATTGACAAGCGCACGTTTATGCGCAATTATGAGAACGTAAATACACAACAGCACACAGAAGAGGCGACCCCCATGAACAAATCCAGCCCCAACACACCCCTGCCGTATCCGCAAACTCCAGAAAGCGCACGCGCCTGGTTCGTTGATCACGGCATTTGCCAAACAGCCTGGTCAAAATCCCTGGGCATATCTCGCGCAGCCGTGGTCGATCTTATTCATGGCCGCCGCAAAGGGCATCGTGGAGAAGGCCATCGCGCCGCCATCTTGCTCGGCCTAAAGCTTGACCCCTCTGCAAGCCAGGCTGCTTAAGCATGCATTCAACACCGCTCATTATCCACAATGAAACGCTATTGCCTATGGGCAATCTTGTCTTTTGTTTGGAAGCCCTGCAATGCCCCCCTTTACGGGAGATGTCCAATGCCTCGGCGTAATTGGAAACGGCTTGCCCCGACATCACTACGCCAGGCGATGGAGTTGTGCCTGGAGTATGCCCGCAGCAAGCACAACCGCTCGGTAGATGGCGTTGCCGACCTGATGGGTCAGTCGAATAAATGGAGCCTTTATAAGTGGATGGAGAACGGCCGCTTGCCCAGTATTTTGATTCGCCCCTTTGAGCATGCCTGCGGTTGCAGCTATGTCACCCAGTACCTCGCGACCAGCGCTCACAAATTATTAATCGATATACCCAGTGGCCAGCCCGCAGGCGAGGCCGATTTACTGGCCTTACACAGCGACTTTAATGCCGCCGTTGATTTGCTGGCGGGTTTCTACGGCGGCAAAGCCGAAGCCGATGAAACCCTGAGCGCACTGACCGAGGTAATGAGCCAGATTGCCGGGCACCGCGAGAATGTAAGCAAAGCCATGGCCCCGGAATTGGGGTTATTTGAAGGAGAGACACTATGAGTGCATTTACCCCCACCCAACCCAGCGCCCTGACTGCCCGCGACAGTTTGTTTATGTCGACCGATGGCCAGCCTTATGTGAGTAGTCGAGCTATTGCTGAGCGCTTTGGCAAACGCCATACCCATGTGCTGAGAATTATCAAAAAGCTGTTAGCTGACATACAAGCTACCGAGTTCGCCCAGCCCAATATTGGGCTGGGGTGTCACCATAAATCAGGGTTTGATCGGACAAATTTTCGTCCGATCTCTTACCCGGATGCCAACGGTCAACAGCGCCCTGAGTATCACCTCAGCCACGATGGCTTTGCTCTGGTGGTCATGAGTTTTACCGGCCCTGAAGCCCTGGCCTGGAAGATTGCCTTTATCGAAGCCTTCAAAGCCCTTGAAGCAGAACTCAAAGCGAAAGATCAGCTCTTTCTCGCTGCCCTGGACAAAATACGACCCTGCCTGCGCATTGTTGTCGAAGGCGGCGAGCAGGGTTTGAACAGGGCGCAGATAGGCGCACAACTGGATAAATCACTGGCAGCAGTGACCTACCACCGGGGCCAGGCACGAAAGCTGGGCTTGCGAGCATGAGCAACCTATCCAAACCCACAGGCCGCACCAGCAATAGCGGCGGTCGCGTATTACGCGTTATGGCAGCCCTACAGGGTCGCACCCTCAGCGGGGTGAGTAATGGCGAGCTGGCGAAAGCGCTGGGTGAAAGCACGGCCACTATTAACCGCTGTTGCAACACGCTAATTGCCGAGGGTTACGCCCAGAAGCTGGACAACGGTAATTTTTGCCTGAGCATTAAATTGCTGCAAATCGCGCAGGCCCACAGTACGGAATTTGCCCGCATGCAAGACCGCATGGGGGAGATCAACCAACGGGTGCTCGCACCCTCACGTTAAACACTAGCCGCCCGGCGGCCAATAACAACGGAAAAGGAAAGCACCATGGGAATTAAAATATCTAAGCAGGTGAAAGCCCTTCTAAAACGACGCCAGGAGCAATGGCTAAAGGACAGGGGCCATCGCGCCCTGGTACGGCTCGACCGCTATATCGAGTTAATGAGCAACACGCCGGGCGGTGCCACGCCGCTGCAGGCCGAGAAGCTGAAGGGCTTTGTTGAGGCGCTGTGTTTTGCCGAACTGCTAAGCGAGGCGGATGCAGATATCTATACCAGCGTGATTGATGGTGTTGTGCAAACCGAGGCGCTGGTGAACCCGTTTTTGACGGAGGAGTTGGCGTCGTGAGTGAGCCAAAAAAACTCACCAAACAAGATGAAACCACCGCAAGCCATGTCATCGATATGGTTGCAGGGCTTGTGGTATTGGGCATGGATCTGGAGACGCTGAGTATCAACGGGCAGCGAGGTATTGCGTTACGCGGAATTGGTGGGAGCGACACTGACTTACAAACGTTGATCGATCTAGGTTCGATTTTTATCAGCATGATTAACTCTGGAAAGACCGTAGAAGAAGCTGTTTGTCAATTAATCATAGATGGATACCTTGTTCATTTAACCCCAATTGCAGAGCGTCTTATTGAATTATCCGATGCAGAGTCTGATGCAAAGTTCGCCAACCTTGAGAAAAAAACATGAGCAAACCACCCGAAGATAACGACACACCCAAAGCACCCCAGGACATCGTTTCCCAAATTGAAGAGCAGCACAGTGATGCCGCTGAGCACTCTGAGCAGGTGATGGCCATTTATGGTGACGGGCTGCCCTATGAGCAGTCGCGCCTAATGAATGAAACCCGGTTTTACTTGACGCAATCCGCTGACAGCATGCTAGAGGCTGGCAAGCGCCTGATCATCATGAAAGAGCACGAGCCCCATGGCACGTTCCAGCACCTGGTTGAAAACGACCTGCAGATAGAGCCGAGGCTTGCCCGCAAAATGATGCAGGCTGCCGTTAAATTTCTTTCCCCTCGATTAGCGTCAAAACGGAATACGTTTTCCCTTTTGGGGAAAAGCAAAATTTACGAGCTGATGCTTGAGGACGAAGATGACCTTGAGGAACTAGCAGAAGGCGGCACTTTCCTGGGCATGGACATGGACGATATCGAGCGCATGTCGTCTCGCGAACTGCGCAAAGTATTACGCGATCGCCGCGCCGATGATGAGGCCAAAGACCGGGTGTCTTCCGATCAGCGCCAAACCATTCAAGACCTGCAAACCCAATTACAACGGGCTGCCCAGCTACCCCCTGACGAGATCGACAGGGAGTTGCGCGAGGAGGCTGGCAAACGTGCATGGGCCGCCGAAACAGGCTTGAGGGGGCAATTGCGGCCCGCCCTGCAGGCGCTAAGCGATAACGGCAATACGAACGGCATTGATGTCTCTGCCTGCATCGCGGGGTTTGTGAACCAGGTCGAACTGGCCCTGGCGGATATTCGCCTGGAGCTGAACATTATGCCAAGCGAGTCTCTGGACGATGGCATGGACTGGGATGTGCCACCGTCTGCAAGCCCTGAAACCCACTAAACGAAGGCCTATAACAATGCAGTCAACACTGAATGGCGGCCTGATTGAGTACCTGCAAAGCGTGGTACAGGCGGCAGATGATGCGGGCCATGGTGGCAAAACAGCGGTGTACCAGGCCGCTGCCGACAAACTAGGTATTGGCAAAGCAACGCTATACCGCAAGATTGGTGAGATCGTGATGCCGACACAACGCAAGCAGCGTAGCGATGCGAGTGCAACGGCGCTGACCCTTGACGACGCGCAGCATATTAGTGCTTTTCTGATTGAAAGTTATCGGGCTAATGGCAAGCAACTCAGCTCACTCGAGAATGCGGTTGAGGTGTTACTGAGTAATGGCCGCATTACCGCTGGCCGGGTGGATAAAGCCACAGGGGAGTTTGCGCCTTTATCCATTAGCGCTATTCGCCGGGGCCTTGAAGTTTATGGCTTGCTGCCGAAACAGTTGAGCAGGCCCTCGCCCAAGGTGCGACTGGCTAGCCAGCACCCCAACCATGTCTGGCAAATAGATCCCTCGTTATGTGTGCTGTATTACCTGCCACGCAAGCAAAGCGAAGGCCTGCAGGTAATGGATAAGACGCAGTTCTACAAAAACAAACCGGCCAATATTCGCAAGATTGAGAAAGAGCGCGTCTGGCGTTATGTGATTACCGACCACGCCAGTGGCTGGGTGTTTGTGCATTACGTGCTGGGGGCTGAGAGCGGCAAAAACTTGGTAGACAGTTTTATTGCCGCCACCCAGCGCCGTGACAACGACCCGGTGCACGGGGTGCCGCTGAACGTAATGGTTGACCCCGGCAGCGCGAATACCGGGGCGATATTTCAAAACCTGTGTAGAGCATTAGAAATAGAGGTGCTGGTTAATCGCCCCGGCCAGCCCTGGGCAAAGGGGCAGGTAGAGCAAGCCAACAATCTGGTGGAATGCGATTTTGAACATCGCCTGCGCTTCTTAAAACAACCCCCCACCACGCTTGATGAGATTAACCATTACGCCGGGCAATGGATGTGCCGCTTTAACGTGCGCAACAAACACAGCCGCCATGGCAAAAGCCGCTTTGCGGTATGGCAAACCATTTTACCGGATCAATTACGGGTGGCACCACCAGCCCAGGTGATGCGCGAGCTGGCCACGACGCGGCCAGAACACCGTCTGGTGTCGGTAAATTTAACCATTAGCTTTAAAGGTAAGACCTATAGCGTGGCCGAGGTTGAGGGCGTGATGGTGGGCGAAAAGCTATTAATTACGCGAGACCCCTGGGGTGCTGACAATAGCGCCCGTGTGGTTGTCACCGATGAGGATGGGCGCGATGTGTTCGTACCCCTGGAAGCGGAAGAGTACGACGCCTTCGGCTTCCCCACCACGGCGGTGATGATTGGTGAGGGCTACCGGGGCATGAAGGATGGTCAGATAGATATTAACCGCAAGGCGGTTGAGCGCCTGGCGATGGGGGCGGATACGGATGAGGCGGCAGAGAAGGCCCGCAAGAAGCAGACCGTGCCGTTTAACGGTGAGATTGACCCGATGTTGCCGATTACGAATACGCCGCTGCCGGACTATTTGCCGCGCCGTGGTACGGCGATGGATGTGGCGTCACCGATGATTGAGATTAAGCCCTTGGGTCATGTGGCGGCGGCGAAGCGCTTGACGATGATGCTGGGCAATAAATGGCAGGGTGCGAGGCACTTTAGCTGGCTGCAGGCCGAGTACCCGGCGGGTGTGATGGAGGATGAACTGGCGAGTATCGCCAGGCAATTGGCCGGGGCTGGCCCCGGTCATTCAGGGCCATTGGATGTGGCTCGAAAAACAGGAGGTGGATGATATGAGAACTGCTTTGAAGTTGAAAAAAACACTGCGCCTGGCGGGTGCTGGCCAGACCGAGTTGGCAGGCCATTTGGGGATTAGTCAAGCGGCGGTGTCGTTGCTAATTAACCATAACCAATGGCCAAAACGTCGGGCGCGTGACGATATAGAGAGTGGCATTACGGCGTTTTTAAGTGATCGCGGATGCTATGAAAAGAACCTTTTTGCCACTGGGCAAGGGTCTGGAATAAAACCGCCCCATGGCAGTGGGGCGGGGTTTGATACCACTAAAAAGCAGCATCAAGAGTCCCAGGAGGACGAGCCTATGTTACTACGAAAGCAGAATTTATTACCAGCCACGTGCAAGGCCTTTGGTTTGTTTCGCGACCCCTTTGCGGAGCTGCAGGAGGCTAATGATATGTGGCTTAGCCCGGATATTCGCTATGTGCGAGAAGCGATGTGGCAGAACGTGAGGCACGGTGGTTTTCTGGCTGTTGTCGGTGAAAGTGGCGCGGGTAAAAGCACGCTGCGCCGCGATTTGGCGGAGCGTATTACGCAGGAGAATGAGCCGGTAATTATCATCGAGCCTTATGTATTGGGGGCTGAGGATAACGATATAAATGGCAAGACGTTGAAGGTTTCACATATCGCTGAGGCGCTGCTGAGTGCCGTGGCACCGCTGGAGAGTATTAAGCGCAGCAGTGAGATGCGTTTTGCGCAAATGCACCGGGCATTGAAAGATTCTCATCAGGCGGGATATCGCCATTGTTTGATTATTGAGGAGGCGCATAGCCTGCCGATCCCGACGCTAAAGCACTTGAAACGGATTCTTGAATTAGAGCTGGGTTTCACCAAGCTGGTGAGCATTATTCTAATCGGCCAGCCGGAATTATTGAGCAAGCTGAGCGAGCGCAATGCCCAGGTGCGCGAGGTGGTGCAGCGCTGCGAGGTGGTGACGCTGTCGTCTATTGAGCCGAGCAAGCTGGGTGAGTTTTTGGCCTATCGATTGGGCCGTGGCGGCAAGCAGTTAGCCGAGGTGATTGATGAGCCTGGCATTGCGGCTTTGGCGCAGCGACTGGTGCTGCCGGGGCGGGCTGGGCGCAATGAGGATGTGTCGCAACTCTACCCCCTGGCCGTTGGTAATTTTATGTTGGCGGCGATGAATTTGGCGGCGCAGTTAGGCTCGCCCGTGGTGACCGCTGACATTGTAGGAGGTGTGTGATGACCGCGATGGTAATGGTACGTGCAGGCAACCAACAGAATGCCCATATAGCCGTGGGTATGGCGGCGGTGGCTGAGGTGGTAACGGCGCTGGCGATTCAACAAATTACGGTGTTGAGCATCAGCATTGGCGCTAGTGCCCAGCCTGTTATGTCGTTGCAGTTTGATGAGCGTTTAAAAGAGGCGCTGGGTGACGGTGTGGCTGTAAAAATGCAGGGGCAAGCTGCTGGCATGTCCACTTATATAAAACACCTTGGCGGTTGTTTGCTGGAGTGGCAGCAAGCGGATGTGGTGCATTGATATGAACCCCTTTCTGAGAGAACAAGTAGGCCGAGGCGCGCAGGTGGTTGATGTGGTTGGCCGCTGTGATGCGGTGGCTGAGTTTTCATTACAGCAGTGTCGAAATGCCTTATTTGTGCCTGATTTACAGGCCACGGTACAGCAGGCCATTGGGCGACGTATACGTTATTTAAAGAAGCAACCGGAGAACAGAATATGAGTGTTGATATTGATGAAAGGCAAGCCATTCCTGATGGCTTTAAAGCGGACAATAAAGGCCGGTTGGTGCCAGTTGATTTGATCAAGCCTATCGATATGGCGCGCGATGATTTGGTTAGCGACCTGGTAATTGGCGCCAAGTTGGTGAAGGAACATATCGAGGATTTCAAGTCGGCAGCGATGGGTGACATTGGTGCATTTATTGAGTTGTCTGCTGAAAAATACGGTGTCAAAAAGATGGGCGGCAGTAAGGGCAATGTAACCCTGTACAGTTTTGACGGGCGTTACAAAATTCAACGTTCAATCGCCGAGTTTTTGGTTTTTGATGAGCGTTTGCAGGTGGCGAAGGTGCTGGTCGATGAGTGCATTCATGCCTGGACTGAGGGCAGCAGTTCGCAGATTCGCGCGCTTATTGATCATGCCTTTCAGGTGGACAAAGAGGGCAAGGTGAACACCAGCCGAATACTGGGCTTGAAACGCCTGGATATTAAAGATGCGAAGTGGCGAGAGGCGATGCAGGCGATTACCGATGCCATGCAGGTGGTGGGTAGTAAGACCTATTTGCGCTTTTATGAGCGGATGGGTGAGTCGGATCAGTATGAGCCGATTGCGCTGGATATGGCGGCGCTTTGAGATGGGGATTTCACGCCTCACAGCTTTCACAATTGCTGAAAGAGACGATCTTATATATGACTCTTCTGGCCCAGGTGAAAATGGAAAATATGCGGGCTCGATACACATGCCAAATGGCAGATTATTACTGAACACTACCCCGGTATTTAACTCCCCAGTATTAGCCATTAAGCACCTGTTTGAATTAAAAGATCGATGCAAGGATTTGGTTATGGCGAAAACAAGCCCGCAAGTGGATATAAAAGCATGAGCGATGTCGCTGACAGAGCCAACGATTTGGCCGATTTGCAACGTGACCAGGCGCTGGAAAAGGTGCCGCGCTATGCGGGCGTTTCTGCTGCTTATTGTGAGGATTGTGATGAGCAAATACCGGATGCTCGACGCACGGCGATACCGGGCGTGACGCGGTGTGTTGTGTGCCAGCAGGTTATTGAATGAGTAAAGCAGCTGCGAATCCGACCCGTTTACGTTTGATAAAAATCATTCATGTGGCCCGTCGTGAGTTGGGTATGGATGAGTCAACCTATCGTTTAATGCTGGGCAATTTGCCGGGTTTGGATGGTGCGACATCAAGTGCAAAATTGACCATTCCACAACTACGGTTGGTTTTGGATGGGTTCAAAAAGCGGGGCTTTAAGGTGCGTCCAAAAGGCGGCCCTGGTAAAGCAGGCACTCGAAAAATGGCTGATGATAATCAGTCGAAATTGATCCGCCATTTATGGTTGGAATTACACAGCGCGGGTGCTGTGC
The DNA here is from genome assembly GCA_002746135.1 of Cellvibrionales bacterium. GTDB lineage: Bacteria > Pseudomonadota > Gammaproteobacteria > Pseudomonadales > Porticoccaceae > Reddybacter. Next base: position 218,960 of record NVWE01000003.1, read on the forward strand.
GCGACCCTTCTGAACAGGCCCTGGCGAAGTTCGCTGGCAAGATGACGAAGGTGGGCTCGCTGCAATGGTTGAGCTCGCAGCAGGCGAGCCAGGTGATCGAGAATCTGAAGAATTGGTTGCACCGAATTAAGGAAGGAGCAGATGATGAGTAATGATTCACCGATGGAAGCATTACGCCATGAACTGCTTTCAGATGTGGCCGAGCATACGACATTAATACTCAAGCAGCATGGCATTGATACCGATGTCGCTGACCAGGCTGGCTGTTCTATCAGCAATCATCTCGCCGAGCATTGGGGTGGCCAGGTGGTGAGCATTCCAAAAAACTATTTATACAAGTTGAGCCAACGTGACCAGGTCATCTATGAGGAGTTCAACGGCACTAATCACTCTGCGTTATCACGCAAGTATGATGTGTCGGTGAGGGCTATCTATAAGATCATCACGAGAGTACGAAAAAGAGAGGTCGATAAGCGTCAAATCCAGATGTTTTGACCGTTTCATAATAAGCAACGCCTTTTCAATACCTGTCCCGCTATAGACCCGTTTTTGGTGCTATATCCCATATTTATCTCGCATTCCCTTATAATTTATCTCAACCTAGATCAAAAAATGCTAACATTCATGATCGCATGCTGCGTAAATAACACTAACGAAAAGAGGTAAGTATGAAACTCATCAATTCTTTTGGCCCCAACCCCCGCATGGTTCGTATGTTTATGGCCGAAAGGGGTATCGAGCTTGCGACAGAGGAAGTCGATTTATTAGCAGGGGAAAACCGCCAGGCAGCCTATATGGCGCGCAATCCTGGTGCTCAAATGCCCGCCCTCGAACTCGACGATGGTTCAGTACTGGCTGAAACCACCGTCATGTGTGAATACCTCGATGAAACGTGTCCCGGCCAATCAATGCTCGGCGAGACTGTTGAAGAGCGGGCCAAAAACCGCATGTGGACACGTCGAGTCGAGTTGAATATTACCGAGAATATTTACAATGCCTTTCGTTATTCCGAAGGGCTTGAGCTCTTCAAAGACCGTTTACACTGCCTGCCAGAAGCCGCCGATGGCCTTAAAGCAAAAGCGCAGGGCCAACTCGAGTGGATTGATGGTTTAATGGCCAGTAGCGACTACGTGGGCGGAAACTCACTGAGCATAGCTGATTTGGTGCTCTATTGCTGTCTCGATTTTGCTCAGGGTATTGGTCAACCGCTGAACCCAGACATGAAAAACCTCAGCGCCTGGTTTGCGCGTATAGATCAACGCCCCAGCGCGAAAAGCAGCCTTCACCCCAGCAGTGCAGCTGTTGGCATGAAGGGCTAAGCCAGGATACGTTAATCAAAAGAAGTCGGGGCAGGTGTAATAACAAACCTGCCTCGACCCATTTAATTCACTTTCCTTCAGCTTTTAGCACACATTTACTGAGCGTTAGAGAGTCATTTCAACTCCTGCACCACATGCATGCCTTCCACGGCCAAGGGTGCACCCGCATAGGCAAAAGCCGTCAGCATCAGCTCTTCAAGCTCCGCTTTCGTGACACCGTGGCGTATGGCTGCAGGCACGTGAATATGCAGCTCTTTAGTTCTACCGAGAGCGGTCAAAACGGAGACGACCAGCAGGCTTCTGTCGCGACGCGATAGCTGTGAGCGCGCCCACACCTCACCAAAGGCGAAGTCGATACCGTAGGCACCCAGTGGTCCCAACTTGCCCGCCATTGCGGTAATCACTTTTTCGGGATCAGATGCAAGGTTGCCTGAAAGTTTGGCCATCACATCTACCCCTCGCTGGCGCCGCTCAGCATTGGAAAATTTCTCAGCCCCCGGCAGCTTGCCATTTTGTGGCCGGTGGCCAAGCTCTGTAAGAATGCGATTGGTTTCAGCCATGGCATCGAGAGCGCGAGGGAAGCCCGCATAAGCAGCAACGTGAGTCATAATTTCTCGAATTTCAACAACCGTCAGCCCATGGTTCAGACCACCGGGCACGTAATATTTCAATTGGTTTGTTTGATGCAGCGTCGCAAGCATCGTCAATACAATAAGATTGCGGTCACGCTTGCTCAGCCCAGGGCGACTCCAGATATCGCCCAGTACAAAATCGAGGGCGAAAGACCCCAGGGCACCATTTTCCGCTTCTAGCTTTGCAGCCATTTGACGGGCATCTTTCACACCGGTGAGAGAACCCAGTACCGCAACACCGCGGGCACGGCGCTCTTCATAATCACTATCACCTGCACTGGCAGTGCTAGCGAAAAACAAAAGTGAAGTAACTGCAGCCACTATAAAAACCAAACCAAGCCTTTTTTTACCGATCATTTGAATCACCTTTTTATTGTGTTTTGTTAAAATCATTCTACCCTTGCCTGCTTACCTTAACGACTCACCCGCAGTTTCGCTGTTTGCCGCGATAGTGCCACCAGATTATCGGCGCTATCCCAAATCATGCCGTCTTCATTGACCACACCTTCGGTGATAAAGCTGGTTTTAAACTGGCAGCGCAGTGGCCCCGGGCAAGGGCGACGATGAATTTGCACCGACATTTCAATCGTTGGCACCCTACCCTTTGCACCGTAAATGGCGAAGGCTGGGGGCGGCAAGGCATCGCAAAACATCAACACTGCGAATAGATCAATATCAGACCCGTCGTTAAAACCCTGCCAACCCACCCAGGTCGAATCGCCATCGGGGCCATTAATCAGGGCATTAATATTGCTCGGTGCCAGCCGCTGTATCAACCGGTCACGAAGTTTAAGGTTGGGTGCATGGGGCATGTCGACGCAGTGATCATAATCGGGCATATCAGGCACCGCTTCCTTCACCTGCGTTTCACCATTGAGACGATCAATATCCTGAAAAACACCGACAAGCTGTATTTTCACCTCGCCATTTTGAATCAGCTTCACCATGCCATTAGACGTCGACTTACCCACCCGCAATAGCTCGACCTCACAGCGCACCGGGCCGGGCTCAGTGCGCGCCAGATAATAGGCCGTGACATTAAGCGGGTCGCTATGAGGTAAAGCTTCACCGAGCACTTTGGTACCCAAAGCCAGAGTGTAGCCACCATTGGGCACCTGCCCAATACACCAGTCGGCGGAGAAATCACTCTCCCACACCTGCTCATCAATTTTGCGTATGGCCGTACTGCGGGAAAATTCGCTGCCCTGACTTTGCATGCTAGCGCTCAAGTTACTACCTCTCTCGATGTTGTTTTACTAATGCTTGTTACTGATAGTCTTAGTCGCAGACCAGGCCGCCATCGACATTCCATTAGTGACGATAGCCACCTGATGATCGAGTCTTTTTACTATTCATACCTATATGTTGTTTTATTATTCTTCAGTACGCTGACTTACCAGACCCGGCACATTGTTATTATTTAGCGTTCCAGACAGTTTATCGTAAACTATTTTTGTCCACGGCCAAACAGTCAATACATAAAAAATAACCTCCAATAATAATCAGGGGATATCACAATGTCTGACCAGGAAAAAGAGAAAAGGGAATCGCTTTCTTTAAACAACTCACTGCAGGGGCTAAAAATCCGCCCAAACTCGTTAAAGGGGCAATGCCGGAGAAGTTTACCAACTACACTCTCGAGCACTTATTTGGCGACGTCTGGCAGGGGGAAGAATTAAGCCTGGAGCAGCGCTCGCTGATAACCTGCACCATTCTTGTCGCTCTTAACCGCGAAGCCGAGCAGCGCATTCACTTCCCCGGGGCGAAGAACCTCGGGGTCAAGCGCGAACAACTGGAGGCGATGATTACCCACGCGGCCCACTATGCGGGCTGGCCAGTGGCGGCTAGCGCCTTTCGCGTATTGGCAGAAGTTTGGCCTGCTGATGATTAAATAAGTTGTTCTAAAAAGGTGTTTTAGAAAACCAGCGAAAAACAAAGGGCAACAAACAACACCCCAGACAGGGCCTGCCAAAATAACAAAGGGTTAGCTTCAAGCAAGGCACTGCCTTCGCCTTTTTTATATTTTGGATTGGGGTTTTTTAATTCGTATAAGAACTCAGACACGTCGTCATAGCGACGTTCGGGATTGAAGCGTAGACCTCTTTTAACAGCACCATCTATCCAGATAGGTATAAGAGGGTTTATGTCAAAACAAGGGATATATTTCGTCTTCAAATAAGCCTTTGAAGTACGACAATCCTCAAGTTTTCCTGCAAACGGAGGCTCACCGGTCAGCATTTCATAAACAATAACGGCCAGAGAGAAAATATCCGATTGCACGGTACTTTTAGCATTAATCACCACTTCCGGTGCGGAATAGGATGCAGTGCCCAGTATCCCCTCGCGATCAAGTGGCGTGGCAATTTCTGCAATACCTTGAATAAAACAGGAACCAAAATCGATAATTTTTGCCTGGCCATTGCGGTCAATGAGGATATTTCCCGGCTTAATATCCTGGTGCAGGGTTTCTCGATTATGAAAAGCTCTTATGCCTTTAACGATTTGTTGGACTAAAAGAATGACATCTTGCACGGCGGGCTTTGGGTTTTCTTTAATCCAGCGCTCCAGTGTTATACCGTCGACATATTCAGTGAGGTAGTACAAACAAGATTTGGATTTTTCATTATCAACAACCTTGGCAACGTGGGGGCTATCGATTCGACTGCCTATCCAGCTCTCCATAACAAAGCGGTCAATGTAGCCTAAATCATCGTCAAAATTCACCGACGGGGTTTTCATACAATAGCGGGTGTCAGTTTCAATATCACAAACCATGTACACCTGGCTGCGGTTACTGGCATGTAACTCTCGCTCGACGCGATAGCCGTCCAATATCATGCCCGGTTCTAGCAGTGGCGGGAAAGGTAACTCCGAGAGTTTGCGATTAACATCATCAATAGTCTGTTGGGGAAAACTATCAACGCGTAAAATCTGACAACTTAAATTGTCACCGCTATTATTTTCGAGGGCAATATCAATCAGAATTGAACAACATTCATCGAACTTCTGTTCTTCAGTCTCGCCAACCAGCGTCTGTAGTGATGCTCTTATATCCCTGCCTTTAACAAAGTCATGAATACCATCGGTACTGAGAAAAAAGATATCGCCAATTTCAAGATCAACGCTGCGATAGTCGACATCGAGCTTCACATCCAGGCCCATGGCCCGCGCCAAATACGACTGATCAGCACCCACATAGGTGGTGTGATCACGGGTCAGCTGCTCAAGATCATTATCACGTAAGCGATAAATACGGGAATCGCCGACATGGAAAACATGGGCTGTTTGCGATTTGAAAATAACCGCGCTGAAGGTGCTGATATACCCTTTTTGAGCATCGGTAAAACTACGGCCCTGACCAAACAACCAGCGATTGAGCGCTGTAAGCACCTGAGTAGTCGATTTAGTGACCCCCCAACTATCGGGTGTTGAATAATAATCAGAAAGGAAATTGTGCACACAGGTTTCGCTCGCTTCCTTTCCTGCTTCTGCTGCACTGACACCGTCGGCAATAACAGCAACCGCGCCTTTATTCGTCAGTGTTAGCCCTTCGGGAATACGAATGCCGATGGCATCTTCATTCTGCGGCTTTACGCCGGCCACCGAATGCTGGGCTATGGTGAAGCTTAGGTGTGCTACCGACTGATCTGACATTTGACCTCGCTAGTTTCTACTCACTCATTTCTACTACAGCACCGCTCAATTAATGAACCTCAATCAGCTGCACTGTGCCATCGGGCATCACTTCTGCCATTGTCCCTTTGGGCTCATCTAAAAACAACGCACAAAGCATGGCAAAAGCAATACCCCCCGCAATGGTTAAAAAGAATACCGAGGGCGATACCAGAGAGAATACGGTAAGAAATAGTACCGCGCCGATATTACCGTAGGCCCCAACCATACCGGCAATTTGTCCGGTAAGCCGTCGTTTGATGAGAGGTACAACGGCAAACACACAGCCGGCCGCTGAACCGAGAAAGAAGGAGCAAAACATCATCGCCGCTACTGCCAGAGCAATGGGCCACTCAGCCGTAATTTGCGACATTAAAAAGAAGCCAAGAGCAGCCCCAGCCAAGAGAATCACCAAAGACCATTTACGACCAAACTTGTCGCTAATAAAGCCACCCGATGGGCAGGAAAAAACATCGATCACGGCAAAACAGGCACCGAACAGGCCTGCTAGCGCCACGGGGATTAGGAAGGTCTCTTTGAAGAATAGTGGCAACATTGATACCACGGCCAGTTCTGCACCAAAGGTAACGGCATAAGCGATGCTTAAAATCGCCACCTGCTTGAAATTGTATTGCATTAGCTCGTCAACAGGCGTAACGAAAATTTCTTCGTTCACTTTGTAGAGGTGATAGGTTTGAAACAGATAAAGGCCTATTAGCAAACCGTATATAACCGTTGCCGCCGTCTCGCCCAATAAGCCAAGCGCCGTTACTTTCCAGGTTAATACCGCCAGCGCACCGAACATTGGCAGGTTCATAAATACACAGAAGAAAAAATCACGCTTACTGGTCAGCTCCAAGCCACCGGACTTTTTCGGTTTAAAATAGGTTGATCCCGCCGGGGTATCGCGCACCGCACGGTAAAAGAAGACAGAAAAAACCAAGGCAATAACGCCTGTAATCGCCGTCGCGTAACGCCAACCATCATCACCGCCAAACATAATAGCCAGAGTTGGCAGCGTTACTGCCGCTACGGCAGAACCAACATTGCCCATACCCTTATAAATACCTTCGGCCAATCCCAGCTGTTTGGCGGGGTACCACTCACTGATCAGGCGAATACCAATAACAAAACCTGCACCAACAAAGCCCATCATAAAACGCGCTAGTGCCAGCATTTCAAAGTTCGTCGCCGTCGCAAAGAAGAAACACAGCCCCGCTGTAGCCACCAACATAGCGGTGTAGGTTTTACGTGGCCCGTAGCTGTCAACCAGCATGCCGGTAATAATCCGCGCAGGAATCGTCAGCGCAACATTGAGAATCAATAGGGTCTTAATCTGCTGATCACTCAGGCCCATTGACTCTTGAATCATGGTTAATAGTGGTGCATGACTGAACCAGACTAGAAAGGTGACAAAGAAAGCCATCCAGCTCATGTGCAGAATTTGTGATTTTCCGCTAAATGACAGGAAACTGTCTTTAAGTGTCGACTCGCTCATTCAGGTGCTCCGTGGTACATCAATTCAATTTAGGGCTTAACCGCTAAAGCAGGCTTAGGCAATAATTAGGCCATTCATTAAAGTCCTTAAAAACAAGCCCTGACGTATCATTTTGTAGCCAAAAACAGCTCTTATCGAGTAAGGCAAGGTTCTACGCACCATCATGTGTAGCTCTTCGCACCAAAGATGCACGTCTGGGTCTGCTTAATTCCTGTTGCTTGCTCTACTTATTCATACTCGCTTTATCAGCACATCCTTTTTAAAGGTACAAGTTCTTAGGCAACATGGCTTACTGGTCTATAGTCAGGTTAATAAATGAATCTTCGGAGAATCTGACGATGACTATGGCCTACAGCGTACAACAACATTTACATAAAGTTGGGGTCGACTACGACCTGCTAGCCCACCCAGTCTCTCACTCCAGTTTACACACGGCACACCTGGCACACCTGCCGGCATGCCAGGTCGTCAAAGCCGTGCTCTGTCACGATGGCGATAACGATTTGCTCTGTGTCATACCCTCCTCACACCGCATCGTCTTCCATTGGCTTAATCAAATGATGAACGGGCAGTATCAACTGGTCAAAGAGGATGAACTGGCGCGTGTGTTTGATGACTGTGAGCCCGGCGCAGTTCCCGCGTTGGGGCAAATCTATGGCTTTCACGTGATTTGGGATGAATGTTTGCAAGAGATGGACAACCTCTATCTGGAAAGTGGCGATCACGAGCATTTAATTCATCTCAATCAGGGGGCATTTATGCAGCTAATGGGCCTCCAGGAACATATGACCATCAGCTGCCCAGAAGAGGAGTACGCAGAGCACTTAAGAATGTAAAACACGGCCCTCTCGGCATACGTCCAGTCGCTCTGGCAGCATTTTCGAGAGGTTCAAACACCACTTATAGTATGACCCCCTGTTCTCGGTGGATTTTTACCCACCGAGTTTTTTAACGCCCCGCCTATATTCGTCCGAAAATGTTGTTTAATTGTTGAGCGCTTGTCTTTATTCTTGAGCCAGCCTTGAATTCAAAAAAATAATAATGCGTTGCCCCTTTCATCACCCAGTAAACTCACCAGCATAACGAAGACAGGGTAGCGCCCAACCAAGCCTGGAGGCATAGCCAATGCAAACTGAACTGGCGAAAAAACTCGGCATTGATTTCCCTATCTTTGCTTTCACCCATTGTCGCGACGTCGTTGCAGCCGTCACCAATGCCGGTGGTATTGGTGTACTGGGGGCCACCGGTTTTACCCCCGAGCAACTGCATATCGAACTCGACTGGATTGACGATAAGGTCGGTGATCGACCTTATGGGGTGGATGTCATTATCCCCCGCCGTTTTGAAGGTCGAGGCGAGCGAGACATTGAAAAGCAAAGGAAACTCGTTAAAGCGGCCATTCCCCAAGGCCATCGAGACTTTGCCCGCAAACTACTGGACGATGCCGGTGTGCCCCCCCTGCCCCCGGGTAAAAAACTCGAAGACCGGCTATCTATGACCGATGCGGTATCAGCACCCCTGGTCGATGTCGCCCTGAGTCATAAAAATTGCAAGTTAATTGCAAAT
>NVWE01000004.1 GCA_002746135.1 Cellvibrionales bacterium
AACCGCATAGAGAATATCAACCGGTACTTGATAAGCTTTCGCCACAACATGGTAGGCCACGGGTAGAGATTCCAGCGCGAATGCGTTAACGGGTTGCATCACGACCAATCCGGCCAGGCATTGATAAAGGTAGCAAGGTTTCATAAACCTAAATCCTCCGCTTTTAGTTGGAAAAACTGCTGATTGCGCTTTAAGAAAACAGGAAACGTTGCATGATTGACGTTTGAAGAACGGCTCTGTAATCGATGGTATAAACCCTCATCGCGATTCAGCGTCAGTGTTTGTTTATTTAGCCATTCGGTTTGTATGCCCTGCTCTTTTGCCCATCGGCTTACCGCTGAATCATCCTTGGCATCGCGCACATAAATATCCACACCGCTGTTTTTTAATCCCGACAATAGGCTCATCAACCGACGAATGGTGGTAAAGCACTCCTTGCAGGAATCGGCCACAAACACCAGTAAACGATCTCCCTCAACAAAGCGCCGTTGCGCTATATTTTTGGCCGCTTTGGAAGCTGACTTTTGTTGTTGGTGTGCGTAGTAAGGCGCTAGCAAGCGCTGATCCAATACACCTACATTGGGGTATAAACGATTAAAGGCCGCACGGTAGGCCGTTTGAAAACGCAGCACCCGCTCGGTGAGTTCAAATTCCTGCCGTGCGTAACGCTCGGCATAGCGTTGCGACTGTTGTTCGGTGTCAGCGAACATACCCAGGGCCATTAAGGGATCAATCGTGGGATTCCATTTACCTAATGGCCCACGGATTAAATCGAGGTATCGTTGGTACTCGCTAATATCCAGCGCCCAACGTGCGGCATCCTGCTGAATGATCTGTGTTTGCGTAACCGGGGTTTCTCGCACGGGGGTTTGTGGAGTGGTTTTGGAGTGCTCCGCTGTGTCAGAATAGCTGACACTGACCAGCGCCACTATCCCAATCAATAAAACAATAACACTCACGAATTGATTGCTAACTTTCATGGCATCACCTTTTTTTCAAGCCATAAACGGTGCTGTTCATCCACGAATCGACTGGCCGTACTAACGGATAAAATGGCAGGGTCTTGAGGTGTGAGATTCAACATCACATCCTTTTTCAAGGTATTCATGTTGTTGAAAAAAGCATTGGGATTGGCTTGAAATACTTGCACCATGCGTTGATCCAATGTCACCCACTTCAAGCCAGAAATCGTAATAATACTGCTGAGGCTTTCCCCTTTTTTAACGGGGCCATAGTGATTCACTGTTTGGTTTTTCTGCGTCCAATTTTTTACGGCTTGTTCAATCTCTGCCTCGCTAACAAACTGCTGGTAGTCTTTTTTCAAGGTGTAGGAAACGGTTCGTGTGACCGGATTAATCGTCACCTCAAAACTTTCACCACCTAGCAACTTAAGCGCGTCAAGGAGTGTGATGGGGTCAAGTATTCGGTGAGGATCAGGCAACGCCAGCGACAATAAAAGCGCTTGCTCAGGCAGTGCCTCTTCCGTTTTGAGTAATCGCAAACCATAGGGGTGAAGCAGATACGCCAACGCCTCGCCTATGGTTTCAAGCTGTTTGGGAATATGAACTGAGAGGACGGATTCCAGTAGATTGCGCTGTGCTGGCGTTGCGCCCACCTGCACCGATACATAGCGGCTTTCTGGTATCACCGAGCTGATTTCCTCTGCCAGTGAGAGCGATGAGACACCCAGCACCATCAGCGTGGTGATGGTTAATGGTTTTCGTTTCATCCTGTTTTTCCCATCGAATAATTAATCAGAATCGACAGGCTAACGGAACCGGATTGGCTTAGGGGGTAACAATGGTTCGGATGACAAAGACCGTTAAGTGATAGCTTTTTTCAAAAAAATAACACAGACCTAACCGGAGTTAAGTCTGTGTTGTGGGTTACTGGGCAAAGGCCAGTTGATGTAAAGGTTGTAGTCGAATAGCCGATAGTGGCTCCCAGTGTTTAAGTACTACAAGGRTTTCCCATCGTAYACTTGTYACACCWATCATCGACGTGTCTGTCAACTGAGCTTGCAGCTTGARTAATAATGCTCTGATGCTATAACTCTCCGAGATCGTGCCTTCGGCATGAATACGRAGCGTTTGRCCTTCGAGCGAAATATCCATATAWCCCGTATCRACAAATTCTGTTTCTTTTARYGTATTCAAAACAGAACCTAMTACMGTTTTATYKGCATCCGCTTTCAGCTTGACTGCACCGCGCATTTCCAAGWACTCCATMGTCTTTCTCCTCATGATTAAAAAAGAGAAAGACATCCCARCGGGAAATCATTTCTCCCGTTGGGGTGGTMGYAACCGATAACACTCAGACGGWGGTCTGGTGCGKTATAGRTYGTACCGTTCAAATGACAGGCTGTGACCTGTCGGGTGCTATTGAAACTGCAATAGCCACAGTRTATTTTTACWCTCYGCGTRTMTTCATTACCKYCCYAAATACACCGCAGTAATTTGTTCGCGCTCGTGACCCARCTCCTGCGATATAGCAAAGCGAGCCACCCTGTCATTAAGRCGYTCRTYTTCKYYCAGWTCYTTRYGGCYTGGCCCACCRCAGGCRGGCGCAGGCCASCCSGTTAATTCTTGATARCGTTCYTGTGCATARCGRTGGCGYAAGCCRTGYAATTTGGATAAACCCRCMGCATCGGTTAATTTTTCATACAAGCGGAGTTGTTGYACRTACATCARGTGSGAKGGAATYAGCGAGCCTTTACCYGCAATAAGRTGCGCACGYTTCACAAGTTCACGTTGCTCATCCGTTCTAAYYGGAATATCACGMGCCTTGCCACCTTTGCACCAGCTTGATTTGAGATGGATATAACTGCCTTTATCCGCGTARTCYGGGCTGAATTTAATCGCCTCTTCACGGCGAAGRCCAAACGCTTTTTGTAATTCAAGRCTGATTTTTATATGGGGGTCAGTGATTTTTTCTAACAGTTCACTATCAAGATCACGGGCTTTGGAGATATTGGTCACAAACACCCTTTCAGCAATACCGTAGTAAGCGTTGTCTTTGGCAACCACATTTTGTTTACCAATTTTTTCCGCCCACCAGCGCAGAATCGATAAACGATTTTTGATCGTTCCCGATGAAAGTCCTTCTTCCAGATAGTGCGCGACCAGAGCATCAATATGTTTGGGCTTGAGTGATTTGGCATCCATGCGGCGATAGCCCAACTTAAATAATTGGTTAGCCATCGCTTGCAATAATTGTTGGCGGTCAGCCTGGGTGTTGTGGCTGCCATCGGGATTGCGTGTACACAAATTTTTAAGCTGGTAGTTAAGATCTTTCATTGCCGCGCCCTCTTGTTGATAGGGCTTATTTCAGCAATGTGTCGGCCTTTCCGCTACGAACAATGGTACAAGCATGGAGGAACATTATCGGGGGGATGTTTACAATAGGCTCAGCAGATTTTTTTCGGCTTCTTCCTCATATGAAAATCAGATTATCTGTAAATCTAACAGACAATATTAAGCCAATAAATAAACGCTTAATCACTCGATAGAAACGATAATACAAAAGGAGATTTCAGCCAACTTTGTCCGGCATCTTATTTGTCATCGACCGGTCTACACAGTCACCGGTTTTAGGTGCGTCTGGTTATACCAGACAGCCGACCGGTCAGACCGGTCGTGCATGCAGGTTAAGATCCAATCTAACTAGTTGTTTTCTAATAGTTATTATCAATATAATGAAAATTCATTCTGCAAAAGCTGTTAGCCTCTGTTGTCGTGTCTCTCTCTGCATTAAGGTCAGGTTTCTTTAATGTTTCGGGTGATTGAATGACCGTTTAGCACAGTCACTAGCATTTTACGCGCTGGTTAAACCGGTTGTATGACCGGTCAGAACAGTCGTATGAGCTGAGAAACATAATGGTGTTGATACGTTTGGTTAGTGTTAATGACTGTCTATTGGCTTTAACCAATAGAGAGATAAGCCATAGTGCTACTTATCGAACGTCACGGGACACCACTCCCTTAAAACCTGAATAACGGCACAACCATCAAGACCAACCATAAGGTGTAATCCTGATTCGTTTTAACGCCTCAGACGTGTTACTACTCTTTGATTGCCAGGCAATCCTCCTCTGTTAATGAATGAACCTTATACCGCTGTATAAGGGCATGTTTGGCTGTAAACCCGCCGGGGTGCTATTGAGTCTGCAATAGCTACAGTAGGTAGGGAAAGTATTTCATCATTCGTGTGAATAATCTTGCGTAACGGGTACATCACTGTAGGAAAGTTTATTTAGCCCAGTGTTGGCAAGGTCCTCGCCCCTCGTCACTGCTGAAAACAGTGACGAGGGGCTCTGCTAAATATCAGTATTTTTTCTCTGTGTCGCCGTTATTCAGCGGATGATTTCCGGCGTTCTAAATCTTTTGCGCAGCAGCTTTGCGTCTTTTCTCACTATATTTTTCATGTTCTCCCGTGTCTCCAGATTATCTAGCTCCCGGCCTAGCCGGCTATACCTGACGTCAATTTAGGATATACCTTATTCTGACCCATTACATAACTCATACCAAAATCTAGCTATAGTTTTTGAATCTCAATCGAAACGTGGGATAGTCGAGGCAAGCATTTTTTTAATATTTCCTTGTACTCGTTCAGCTCAAGTGGGTTTTTGGCTGCAACAGACAGAATGGCTGCTTGATGTATCGATGCAATTTTCCAAATATGGATATCATTAATGACTGTTTCGTTTTCAGCTTTAATCGCTTTAGCAATTTTTATTAACGATGAAGTGCCTACAGACTTATCGAGTAGCACCTCGCTGGATTCTTTGATTAATCCATAGGACCAGCGAAAAATAACTACTGCACCAACAATGCCCACTAACGAATCCATCCAAATCCACCCGTAAAACTTCCCCGCGAGGAGCGCTACAATGGCAAGCACTGATGTCAGTGTATCCGCTAAAACATGGAAATAGGCCGCTTTCATATTGTGATCATGGTGGTGATGCTCATGGTCGTGATTATCATGATGATGGTCATCATGTAGCAAAAAAACTGATGCAATGTTAACGGTGAGTCCGATAATAGCGACCACGATCGCTTCATTGAAGTGAATGGCTTGTGGTTCAATTAACCGTTGAACCGACTCAATTGCCATCATTAAAGCAACGATTGCTAAGGCGACGGCACTTGCAAAGCCCCCAAGATAATTTACTTTTCCCGTCCCAAAACTGAATTCCTTATTGTTTGCATGTTTCTTTGCGTAGAAATAAGCAAACATAGCGATGGCAAATGCGGCTGAATGTGTTCCCATGTGCCATCCATCGGCTAATAACGCCATTGAACCGGACCAAGTCCCTGCACCAATTTCTAGAACCATGATTACCGTGGTCAACGCAAAGACAATTTTCACCTTATTTTCGCGATTCTCATTGTCGACACCGAAATCGTGTGAATGGTCCCACTGAATACCTGAATCTGTTTGCATTGAATTTCCTATAGCCAAATGGTGCGTAATTACTTGAAGAATGGCCTTGCTTGCCTATGTGTAATATACTATACCCAAGTATAGATAATATCAATGCTAAGGAAACTCTATGTCCCATACAATAGCCGGCAAAAAAAAGCTGTTAACCCGCATTCGACGGATTACAGGTCAATCGGCTGCTTTAGAACAATCACTGGAAAGTGAATCCGATTGCATGGCGATCTTGCAACAAATAGCGGCTATCAAAGGTGCTGTAAATGGTTTAATGAAGGAAGTATTGGAAAGTCATCTACGAGAACATTTGGGTGCCGAAGACATTACCCAACAGCAGCGACAGGAAGAAGTAGAGGAAGTTATTTTAGTTCTAAAAAGTTATTTGAAATAATTCTATTGGAAAGAATAGGTTTGCTTAGAGTGACTCTTCGTACCTATGTAGAGTTCTAGAATATGCAGTGAGAAAATTCTACTTTTAACTCCATCGGTTTTTAGGGGGGGATTACCCAATGAGTCCAACACGGAACACGCCGGTATGAGTAATACGGTTGTAAGCATTAGTATTGAGTTTGTTTTGATATTCATAATGGAATAGCCCTGTTTCTCATTGTGTTAATAAACAGTTAACTCAGTTTGAGGAGGTGCAACCTCATTCTAGCCAGAGCTTATAGATATCCTATAACCGCCCACTGTGTTGCACATCGTTTACCCAAAAGATACCCAATCCGCTACCACCTTTTGACATTGCGCGGACGGACTCTAGCACTGTATCGACGTGGCTATCATCAAGAAGAATATCAACACGTATTCGGGGGACATAACCCACAACCTTGTCCCGAGCCGAGAGGAAGGTATCGTGCACCTCCTGTACCCCGTGTCCTTCCACATGGCTGAAAGTAAAACCCTGTATTTGCGTTAAACTACGTAATAAATCGGCTAAATCCTGCTGGAAATTCTTATGTACAATCATAATGAAAACTTTCATACCAGTGCCTCGTTGTCATTCTGTAATTGGGCTGCTTTCCGACCTTCCAGCCACGCATACAGTGTGGGGAGCAATACCAGAGTGAGCACGGTTGAAGTGAATAAACCACCGATAACAACCACTGCTAAAGGTCGCTGTAACTCAGACCCAGGGCCAGTAGCGAACAGCAACGGCATGAGTCCAAAACTTGCAATCAACGCGGTCATGAGTACCGGCCTCAAACGACGCTCTGAACCTTCCTGTACGGCTTGAATAACACTTCGTCCAGACTCCCGTAACTGGTTAAAATAGCTGACCATTACCACACCATTAAGCACGGCAACGCCGAACAAGGTAATAAAGCCAACCGAGGCAGGCACGGAAAGATACAAACCAGATACAAACAGACTGACCACACCGCCGATCATTGCGAAGGGAATATTTAAAATGATCAAGCCTGCCTGACCTAGAGAGCGGAAGGTGATAAAGAGCATCAGAAATATTAACGCGATGGCAATGGGAACTACCAGAGCAAGGCGCGCAGAAGCGCGTTGTTGATTTTCAAATTGACCACCGTACGTGACATAGTAACCAGAAGGCAAGGTTATATCGCGTTCAATGGTTGCACGAACCTCATCGACAAAACTGACCACATCACGCCCATCAACATTGGACTGTATAACCACTTGGCGCTTGGCCGACTCACGAGTAATAGCGACAGGACCATCCACTTCCTGAATGTCCGCCAGACTACTTAACGGTATTTTATTGCCGCTTGGTGCTTCTACCAATAAGTTGCCGATAACGTCCGGTGAAAAACGCGCTTCTTCGGGATAGCGAAGCAAAACGCCAATGCGTTGATTACCTTCGATTACCTCGGTGACAACACGCCCACCGACAGCGACTTCTATCAGCTGATTAATGTCTTCGTTATTGATACCAAAGCGGGCGATAGCCTGAGGGCGAATATTGATTTCCAAATAGCTCTGCCCCGACAACTGCCCACGAAACACATCGATAGCCCCGGCAACATTATTGACCAACGCTTCTATTTGTTTGGATTTTTCTTCCAGAACGGTAAGATCATCGCCATAGAGTTTAATTGCCATGGCTGCACGCACACCGGTTAACATTTCAGATACGCGCATATCGATGGGTTGGGTAAAAGCGTAGTCAATGCCAATAAATTGATCCAATTTCTTACGCAGATTTTCCTGGTGTTCCTCAAGGTTCACCGTCCACTCGCTTCGCGGTTTGGTGATCAGGAAGTTGTCCGTTTGGTAAAGTCCCATCGGATCAAGGCGTAATTCATCGGCACCGGTTCGTGAGACAACGCCAGTGACTTCCGGTAATTCCATCATCGCCTTTTGGAAGGGGGCATCCAGTTCTAGCGAGCGTTCCAGGGAAACACTGGGTAATTTTTCAATAATCACCACGGTGGTGCCTTCATCCATTACCGGCATAAATTCTTTGCCGATAAAAGGGAACATAACCATGGCCAAAACCAGGGCGCCAAGCGCACTGCCAACGGCGATTTTTCGGTTGTTGAGCGCCCAGTTCATTATGGGTAAGTAGGCGTGTTTCAAAGCTTCTGTTACTCGGCCTTCTTTTTCAGCGCCACCGTTCATTAACAAGCTCGCCAATACCGGTATTGCAGTTAGCGATAGGAGAAGGGAACAGATAAGCGCAAAGGAGATGGTCACCGCGAGCGGCGTGAACATCTTTCCTTCAAGGCCGGTGAGACTAAACAGCGGAAGAAAGACGACAATAATGATCAAAATACCCGAAATAACCGGGGTAGCCACTTCCAATGTTGCTCGATATACCAAATGTTGACGACTCACGCCTTTGGGTGCCCGGTTAAGTTGAGAGTGGATGTTCTCCACCACCACCACGGCTGCATCCACCAGAATACCAATGGCAATAGCCAATCCTCCCAACGACATCAGGTTGGCTGATACACCGAAGATACTCATCAGAGTAAACGTAAACAACACGGATAACGGCAAGATCAAAGCCACGGTCAATGCGGCACGCAAATTCCCGAGCATCACAATCAACACCAATAACACCAGAATGACGGCCTCGCCTAAAGCTTTTTCAACGGTCCACACCGCCGCTGATACCAAATCGGTTCGGTCATAGAACGGGACTAATTCCACACCTTGAGGCAAAGCTGATTTCAAGGCTTCTATTTCGATTTTAACCCCTTCTACTGTACTGCGACTATTAGCCCCTTTGCGTAACAACACTAAACCCGTAACAATCTCACCTTGCCCATCAGCGGTCACTGCACCGTAGCGCGTCAACGAGTTGATTTTCACCTCTGCAACATCACTGATGTGTATAGGTGTTCCGTTACGACTGGTCACCGTAATACTGCGGATGTCTTCTAGGCCGGACAGCTGGCCTTCTGTGCGGACCAACAACACCTCATCATTGCGATTAATACGACCACCACCGGCATTGCGATTATTGTTTTCCAGCGCTATTTGTAATTCGTCGATGCTAAGCCCATAGGCCATTAAGGCTTCCTGATTGGCAACGACTTCGAATACTTTGACATCGCCCCCCAGCGAATTGACTTCTGCCACACCGGCAACCGTGCGCAAGCGAGGCCGAATGACCCAATCCTGAATGCGGCGCAATTCTTGATTGCTGTAGCCGACGCCCTGAACGCGATACATATACCCTTCGCCCAAGGGTGTGGTAACTGGCCCCAAGCCGCCCTCAACGCCGCCAGGTAGTTCACTCCAGACCTGATTCAAGCGCTCAGCCACTTGCTGACGCGCCCAATAAATATCAACACCATCTTCGAAGTCGATGGTAATAATGCTGAGCGCATTCTTCGTCAACGAACGCAATACCGTCTGGCGCGGCAGGCCCTGCATTTCCACTTCGATCGGAAAAGTAATTCGACTTTCTACTTCGGTGGGAGCCAACCCCGGTGCCTTGATAATAATCGATACTTGCGGCGCTGCGATATCGGGAAAGGCGTCGATAGGTAGCGTGCGAAATGCCCACAGGCCACCAATACTAAGCGCGCCGGCTAACAGCAGTATCATTAACCGCTGTATCAACGCGAAACGAATTAAGGAAGCAATCATGAGTTACTCGCCTCCCTGATATTGCCAGTGAGATTTTAATTCAGCCACACCATTAATAACGATGGTGGCACCTATTTCCAGACCACTGTGAATAGGTATCAAATTATCTGTTTCAGTACCAATGGATAATAGCGTGGGTTCAAACCGTCCGTCACCTAAGGCCTTGAACACATACGCTTGATCACCAATCCTAAATACCGCACTTGCCGGTACCATCAGGCTTCGGTTCGTAACGCCGGACACGCTCACTTCCGCATACATACCCGGGTATAGTTGCCCGTCCAAATTTGCCACCACGATGCGGCCCGCTAAGGTTTGGCTTTGACTGTTGACTTCTCCGCCGAGTGATTGCAGCGTTCCGTGAAAGGGGTGGCCAGGAGCGGACTGGACTTGAATCAGCGCTTCTGCCCCCACGCTGACAAGTGATAAGGTTGCGACTGGAATCTGTACCTCAAGCCACAAGCTCGATAAGTCATCGATGTGAAAGGCTGCCTCACCGGCCGACAAAAGTTGACCCGATTCGATGGTTGAAACTGACACAATGCCGTCAATGGGGCTGATTAATTCAAACTCCGCTAAAAAATCAGGTTTTTCCGCCAACGCTTTGATCTGCGTTTCCGAAAGCCCGGTCAAAGACAAAAGCCGTCGCCGTTGTTCTAGGTTGGCACGGGCCGTTTTGTATTCACTATTCACCTTGAGTAGACGACTCTCCGCGACCACCCCTTCTCGGCTTAAACCAGCAATCCTGGTCTTTTCTGTCTGCGTGAGCTGGAAAAGAGAAAGCGCTTCCAGATAGTCGGCCTGAGCCTGACCCAACGTGTTACTGCGCAACCTTGCCAATACCTGTCCCTTGTTCACACGATCATGTGCCACAACCTGTAGCGCAGTGACGATCCCTTCCACGACAGGTGCGATACGATGGCTTTTACGTTGATCAGCAGTCAATATCCCCGTCAGTTTTAGGCGTGAAGCATTCTCACGGGAAGTGACGGTAATCGTGGTTAAATTTGCCGTCTTGAGTTGTTCCGGGCTCAGCGCCAGTTCGGCACTTTCCGCAAAACTCGATGCCAACACAAATGTGATAATCAGTAGTTTATTTTTGAAAATATTCATGGTTATTTTACCTGTTCGGTATTCAAAGTAGACTGCCCGGCGGCCAGTTGAAGCTCAGCCATCTCTAGCCATGCCAGTTGAAGTAATTCCAGATAGCGGGTATGTGCATTAAAATACGTGCTGTTGGCATCAATTAACGACAGAATCTCCACCTCACCCGACAAGTAAGCTTTATTTGTAAGATCCAGAACTTGTCGTGCGGGTTCAAATACATGGGTACGGTAATGCGCCCCCTGTTGCACCAAGTGATTAAGGTGGAGATAACTTTGTTTTACGCGGCTGGTGATATTTCGCTGTAAGGAATATAACTCTGACTGGGCTCCGTTTACCTCGGCAATGGACTGACTTCGTTGTCCGCTTTTTCTATCCCAGAGTGGCACGGTAATACTAAGACCAATGCCGGTGAATTCTTGGCGGCGCCCATCTAAAAAATCCTCCTCTTGAAACACATTGAGAACCGGATCAGGCCAGCGATCTGCTTGAGCTAGTTTTACTTTCGACCGAGCAGCATCTATACGGTGCCGCGCCGCCACGAACAACGGTTGCTCAGCTAAACTCGCCTCAAAGGTGGCCAGTGGTGGCACCGACTCCAAGGGTGTCAAGGGTGTTAGATTGACGTCAAGGGCTGAGGACAAGCCCAAATAGGCGCGATACTGACTCAACGCTTCGTTATATTCACCTTCAGCATTGTCCAGAATCTGTTGTGCTTCTTCGCGGACCAGACCGAGACGAAGGCGTTCGAGTTTGGACAATTCACCGGCCTCTTCACGCCGCACACTAGCCGCTTGTAATTCGTCAGCAAGTTTTAAGCGCTGTTCCGCAAGGTCGAAGGCTGCCGTCGTCAACTGTAACTGTCGAAACCGGTTTGCTGTCTGCTGCTCAAGTGCTAACCGCTGGTAGCGGCGTTCGGCTTCCGCGCCTTTTAGTGTTTCACGCGCCATCGCTTTTTGATGAGAGAGCCGACCACTCAGTGGCAGGGGTTGGCTGAACGCATACTGGGTTATATCGTTGCCGCCCGAGCCATCTTCAATCCCCAGTTTGTCATCACGTTGAACAGAAAAGGTAGGATTGGGCCATGCCCCCGCTTGCTGTAATGCGCCTTGACTGGCATTCACCTTCGCCTCGGCAGTTTTTATTTCCGGGGCAATGTCGAGTACACGCTGAATACTATTTTCAAGTGTCCATAGGCTAGGCATACTGGGCTCTTCTTGCTGTGCCAGCACCGTGATAGGCAACAATAATATCGCCATAAGTACAGACCTTGGTTTCGGTTGAACCAAACTAAACATTACTTACTCCTGCAATGGGGTGAGCCAGTCGGCTCGAAACGAAAAATGGCAGTAATAAAACCTAACAAAAATACTTGCCGGGCTACTGTGCATAAAATCCAAGGCATAAAACCACGCTAACTACCGAGTAACTATGTCGCAGGCCACTGACTAAATAGCGTCTTATTTAATACCGATTATTGTGTACTGGCCTTCTGTTTTTAATGCTACAACAATCGGCACTAGGCTTTTGTTTTTCCAATACCAACCATGCGAGCCATCAAATGATGCTGTAAATGTTCCGCGTACATTATTTGAAGTGCTCACCGTGTAACTTTCAAAATAGCCGCTCGTATCACCGTCGGGTTCGCCGTGAAAGTCATAGAAAAGTGCGTTGTCGGTGGTAGACCAGGCATACCGCATGCTATCGCCTTTGACTAAGTGAAATTTATACTCTAATCCTTTTCCGGCGGGAACCGTGATGGTGACACTGTTCTCTTGATACGTTAGATCTTCCGTTGCTTGAGCGCCTTTCACTTGATCCACTTTACTCGCCAAGGGTATTAACCCCATCGCCTCGCCAATACCCGTTGGATCGATACCGTATTCAGCGGGTAGTATCGCGCTTATCAAAACGACGGCGGCTAACAGCCCTGCAAAGGCACTAGCCTTTAACAAGGTCGTTGTCGATTGGACCGTATGATCCAGCTCATGCTGGGCTTCACCTGTGTGCTCTAATTCTGTCAGTTCAGTCATAATACTTTCCTAAGTTGTTACGAAGAAGCCAGTGAGCTGAAAAGCCATCAACATCATACCGGCGCTCATAAGCAACGTATTGGTTGCCGTTGAAAAATGGTGGAAGCTGCGGTGACGACGCCAGAAACTGAGGCTAACAAACACCAAAGTCAGTGCTAAAAATTGGCCTAGCTCGACACCGACATTAAAGGAAACTAAGTTTTCTACTAAGCCATCTTGTGGAATATTAAATTCCTGAATTTTGGTCGCCAAACCAAAGCCGTGAAATAATCCAAAGATCAACACAGCAAGTTTGGTGTTTGGCTGGTAACCAAATAGACGTTTAAACCCGCCTAGATTATCGAAGCCTTTATAGATGATGGAAAAGCCGATAATGGCGTCAATTAAATAAGGGTTAACAGCGATGTTATTTAATACGCCGAACATCAGTGTCAAACTATGACCGATGGTAAAAAAGGTGACGTACACCACGACATCTTTTGGCCTATAGAGGAAAAAGATCACGCCGACTAAAAAAAGCAAATGATCGTATCCTGTTACCATATGCTTAGCCCCGATATACATATAGGGGATAATGGCGATGCCTTGATTGGCAAGCAGAAATTGCTTAGTGCTTTCATCAACACCATGGGCAAAAAGGCTTGCAGACAGGCTGTA
The DNA here is from genome assembly GCA_002746135.1 of Cellvibrionales bacterium. Classification (GTDB taxonomy): domain Bacteria; phylum Pseudomonadota; class Gammaproteobacteria; order Pseudomonadales; family Porticoccaceae; genus Reddybacter. The sequence goes on from NVWE01000004.1 coordinate 13,305, forward strand.
GAGACACACGAACAATAACAGCCGAACAGCCAACGTTGACCTAGATAACATAGTAAGAGCACTCCTGGTTAGCGCAGAGAAAAGATCAGATAGCATCACAACCCTTTGAACGTTCCAGTAAAGTTTGCGTCATAAAACTCACCATTAGCGCTGATAAGAACGTACAGTGTTTTTCCCTGGCCCGCGTTGTAGAAGGAGACAATGAAATACCTGACGTCCTTTTTGTGGATTTTTGTATCGGTCACTGTCTGCCAACTGTCATCCAGTGTTACGCCTTTTATGACTTCAGGTTGCTCCATAATCATTCTTTTATGCTCTATAGCTTTTTCTATCGCTTGCTGATTATTTAGTGGGGCTCCATGGCTTGAGTGGCTTAAGGCTAGATTCGGTGCTAGCAGCGACAAGCCCAGGCAAAAAATAGAGACAATCTTGATCATTAAACGCATAACAGTTTCCTTTGATTAAATAATAGTTTTTGAGTTAGTGAGATTCTTATCCGCGCGATAGTTTTATTTTAAAACCCGTTTTATGGAAGGCTGGCGTGATAAATTCGCCTAACCAAACGTAACATTGCCACACAAAATACCGACCGGTAATCGGTTTTTTGTGTGCAGCTATTCCAATTGAATAAGGTTTCATCGGTTATTTTTATCCAGTTAAACTAAGAGGGCTTCTACGGCATTGTGTAACGGTGCGGAACCACTGGCAGTCACGATAATAGCGGTTAATAAGCACAACACAGCCATATATGTTGGCAGACGACAAGTAGTTGATGGAGCTAGTAGATACTGCACGCGGCGCTCTAAGGCAGTCCCCGCAAACTGACATACAAGCTCGCTGCCATTGAATGGCTTTATGAGTCGTTGCATTGCAACAATTGTCTCGGCTACGGCAATAGGGTCTTGAATATGTTGTGCCACGTGTTGATCCGCACGCAATTCCAAGGTAAATGCGTGCTCGGATAAAACGGCCCGTCTAACATGAGGCAAATGAAAAACACATACCGAACGTAACATCCATTTATAGGCATTATCGTGATGATGTAAATGGGCTTGCTCATGAACACAGATAATATTCAGCTGTCGTGGCGTAAGTACACGTACAAGCCCTGTAGATAAGACAGAGATTGATTTACATAAGCCCAATGAAAACGCTAGCGGGAGTGCCGTTTCAATTAATCGAACCCCCGACGCCAATGTCGCATGGGACGCGATGTCAATTTGTTTGACGAACGAATCAGCGCGACGCCACTGTAAAAAAGCATTAACGATCGCCCAAGCGAGAAGCCCCAACAATATAGTGATGATAACGAATTCACTGGTAGTGAGCATATGTGACACAGGCTGAATTAAACAGCCACCGGGGTTGTGACAATGATCGAAAGGTAATTTTGAAGCATGATTGATTGACGGCAACGAAACCATAACCCCGATCCCCAGACCAGCTAACAGTGGCCAAGCCGCAAAGAGACGCAATAAAAATAAACGTGAGCGAGGATCAAACCGATCAGACCACCGTAAGAATGGGCGAACTATGAGCGCACAGGCAGCCCCGAAGCCCAAGGTCGCGATTGAAATAATAAATAAGCAATGCATTACCAGGCTTATTGTGGCGTTCATTGTTTTTTCTTACCTTTATGCTCTGCCTTTTTGCTGGTAATTAAATGCTCCAGACGCTGCAAGCTTTTTTCATCAAGATTAACAGATATATCCACGAAAGCTTCTAACACTGCATCAGCATCGTTTTTAGCCAGTTCGTCTGTAATGGTTTGAATGAGCGAGCCCAACAACACTTTGCGCTCCACTGCGGGAGCATAATTAAACGCATGGCCGTTTTTTACACGTGTTAACAGCCCCTTTTTATACAGACGGTCCAGGGTGGATTGAATGGTATTTAATGTGCCTCCGCGACTAGGCTCAAAATGGCGGTGTACTTGTTTGGCATCCGCTTCATGTTCTTGCCACAAATAATTAAGAACTAACTTTTCCAAGTCACCCAGTTGCATCGATTTTGTTGCCTTTGGTTGATACGGCCGTATTGCACTATCAATTCGCAGCCAAATATAGATACCTAAAAACCGATTGTCAATAGGTTTTTCCCATTTACATGCCATTCTACAGTGTAACAGCGTGGTGTTTCGGCAATACAAGAGAGAGCAGCGCAGCCACTGCAATAAATCCGGCCGGTATCGGAGGGAACCCGGATTTACCCCACGTCGGCTGTTTAACCAAACTCCGTTTAAATTCAATGACTCTAAATCAATCTCTGCGGTGCTAGCCCTGTTGACGGTCCAATCCTGGACAGATTTAAAAACGGCGAAGCTTCACAATACTTTAATTGAGGTTTCGGTGTCTTAGGGTAACTTTTCGTACCATTGGACTTCAAACCCCGACACCTCCTATTTTCAGTCGATTCTTGATAAGCTTGTTTAAGCATTGTAATTAAAATTACATTGGCTCAATATTGCTGTAGGAGGATATTCTGTTCTTCTATGACCTCGCCCATACATCCTTCCTCGCTCAGAAATTAGATGCAAGTGCTTTCTTGCTCTAGAGCCTACAACATAGAGTGATTTTTTTGCACTTTGTTCTGACTCACCAAAAAATGGCACCATACCTTCTAACAGAGCGTATGCAATGACCACATCATATTCCTCTCCTTTGATACCATGTATTGTTGATACCGTAATGCCCGAACGATTCTCAAATACTTTCCGAAACGAGGCGATGTCACTAATAAAAGTTGCCTCTTTTTCTTGTAAGCGTTCTATACGGTCTTGTGAGCTGGAAAAGAAATCTGTGTGATGCTCAAAAAGACTAGGAATTGATCTAAAGTCGATATTAATATTATTGAATAATTCATTGAAGAATTGTTCTAAATAAGTAAGGCCATCTTGTTCAGTGAGGTCGATGGCATTACATTCTCTCAGGAGTGACTTATTTGTCAAACTCCCAATATCTACATTCACATCATTTAGAGCTAACAGTATTTCTCTTGCCCATCGTAATCGCCTGATATACATGGAAGGTGAAGGCTCCGTTAATATAATCCTTGATAATTTATACCAGAAATTATCAATATCTCGTGTAAAAGGCACCATGCCAGGCCCATCAAATGAATAATTTGGTAATGCCCCCACCAGTGATCGTGTCATGCTCGCTAAATATGCCCATTGTGGTGCGAGGATACATATTTCATTTGGTGAGATGCCTTCTACTTCAATACTTTGAGTAAGAATTCTAGTTAACGGAGTAAGCAAGTCATCCTGGTTGACTAGAGCATCAAAGGTAATAATGCTTGGGAAATTTGTTAGCTCTCCAGCAGGATAAATCTTTGTGTTATAAGCGTTGAAATGAGAAAAATACTCAATGATTCGCGAAGAACTCCGATAATTAAGCGACAGTTCCATTTCTATAAAGTTAATTTGAGCTAGTGCCGAGAAATCATTAGCTGTTATTGCGTATCCGCCTAATGATTCATAAATAGATTGATTCGGATCGCCGACAACAAAGGCTTTAACACGGCCCTCTCCTGACCTTAATATGGCTGAAACAATGGCATACTGAATTTCTTTTGTATCCTGATATTCATCAATTAATATGTGTGTGAATAGCGAGCTTAATATTTTGTTGATTGAAGGGTTTTGTATTATCAACTCATAGGCGTATTTTAGAATCAGCTCGAAATCTATTTGTTTGTTTAATCTTAATATTTCATAGTATTGATCTAGAATAGTATTTATGTCAGCCCAAAAACGCGGCTTTCCTGATAAAACCCTCTCTATTGTAGTAAAGTGAAATCCGCAGTCCCAGTATCTTACTGACGATGTTGTTAGATTTTGACAAAGTTCCGTTATTTGTTTTTCACTATCAAATGAGTTAATTACTCGAAAACCATTTTTCAATGCATCGTGATAAAGAGCATATGGTTTTAGTATCCATTCCAAGCAGAACGAATGAATAGTGCCTATCCATAGTTGGGACGTATCAATACCCAAGTGTTCTATTCGGTTTTGAATTTCATCCGCAGCACGATGGGTGTAAGTAATCGCCACAACCCATTTTTTAGTTGATTCTAATTTTGAAAGTTCATGGGCTATTTTATAGGTGAGGGTTCTGGTTTTCCCACTACCAGGGCAAGCAACTAGAAAAACACTATCGTCTTCTTCTATTGCGGCAATCTGTTCATCATTTAGGTCTCCCTCTTTCCAGATGGGCATACGTTAAAACCTGGCAAAGAAAGGAATAATTTGATCTTCTGGAAACTTTGCTGTCATTGAAGTTTTTAACTGCTGCAAGCTTACAGTTCCTGGCAAGTATGCTTGTAGCTCAGCCTTGAAGATTGTAATTGCCATTCTTCTTGTTGTTATATACGCCCTCCAATCACTATACCATTGCGCCTCTTGATCTTGAGCGGAATTTACCATTATTTCTTGTTGATTCAAGTCATCAATAATTTTTCTCAGTCTATATTGCAAAATCCCGTGTATTGTTTCTAGACTTACATTGCCATGTGCGAAAAATATTGCATCAATGATGTAACTTGGTATCACTACTTTATGGCTAATTGCTTTACCCAGTAAAATTGCAAACCACCCTTTACCCGAATGATTGGCCATCGTCAGGACTCTTTTCCCATATATGGGTTTTTCGGGTGATTTCAATTCAGTTTCGGCGATGCTTATTATCCCAGCGTCTAAATAAACATCCCTGCTAATGGTAGATGTAAGCGCTCCATTGCCTGCTGCGATAAAATCTACTTCAAATGTATGGGGAGCATAATATGAACTCACCCAACGGTTTCCATTACAAAAAACGTCTAATGCTATTTTTCTGGTGATTCCTGAAACTTGCGACCTCAGTGCTTTCCTTTTTGCCGACGCTATTTCTTCTGAATCCGCTTCTTGTTCTGTGGTATCAAAGTAAGCCAAATCATTATCAGTAATTATGCTGCACCGTTTTTTTATACGGTTTTCATTAAAGAGCAGGGCAACATTTTCAAAGCCTGTACTACGAATGTTGACTAGACTGATGCCTAATTCATCAAGGCTGATACCTAACACCTGTTTTATTAATATTGGGATTAGTATTTCTTCAGCATCACCTTCCACAAGAATGACACTTTTGGCAAAAAGTAAATTACTCCGCACCGCATCTAGGTATCGTTGGACTCGTTCTATTTGTGTGCCTGTTAATCCCGCTGATGGTTGGAATGCAGTGTAACTTCCATCAATTTTACCTAGCACATTCACATTTTCTATATTGCTTACTTCGGAAATATGGGAAGAATGGGTTGTATAGATTACTTGTGTGTTTGGATATTTAAGTTTATCAAAAAGTGACTTTTGGATATGAGTATGGATATGCGCTTCAGGCTCTTCAATCAGTAAAAAATTGGCGATTGTTTGATTGCTTTTTTGATACTTAAACTCTAATAACTTTAAAGTTAAATATATTAAGTTTGCCCCGCCCAAACTCATTTCGTGGATTTCACCCTCATGTCCATCATCAGTTTCAGCGATAAATAATTTTAATGCTTGAAATAACTTTTCTGCTTCGTCAGGTAGGTCTGAATTAATGGATATAGAATTGGGGGAATAAGCATCACCGACGGTTTCATTGACCGTGCTTTTAATATCCTGTCTAATTGTTTGGACATCTTCAAGCGTTTCAATTGCACTGTTTAAACTTTGGACTTGCTCAACGATGGGGGCGAATTGCGCCTGGTCTATTTCCCCACTTTTCATTTTTAGCAATGTGAGCAAAGGGTTAGTTCGGTTGTTATGAAAGTCTGACACAACATCCCTGAGTGCCTGTACATAAGTAAATGAGACTTCTTTAGTCATAGATAGAATCGGAGGGACTTTACCCCCAATCTCTTCTGGCTTTAACTCTTCTGGAAATTGGACATTGTCAAAATCACCCACAATGCGTCTATACACTGCGGGGTCATTAAAATCAGCACTACTTTTACCAGTGACATAAGTTTCATAATCATCAATGTCAATGTTATCCAAGATTGCCTGTAGGCCTGCGGCATCGCCATCATCTAGCTGAGCTAAATCGTTTCTGATCGTTTCTTTAGGGCGGAAAAACAAGTTATAGGATGCTTTATCAGCAGCATCTTCCTCTAAAACCCCTGTACCATGAAGAAAGAGTGCCTGAATAGCCTCATCATGTGAGACCTCATCAAACTCTATGCTTATTATTATCCAATGCCCTCTCCAATTATCCAGTCCTCGATGAAAGTCTTTTTCATCCAAATTCATCGAAGATCGCCGCATAGAGCTATCGAGTAGCAACCGGATAGACCGGAATAGGTTTGTCTTGCCTGAAGCATTTTCACCAATAATGGTATTTATCCCTTGGGAAAATAACAATTTAGTATTCGCAAAATTACGGTAATTGATAAGGCTGAGTTTTGTAATATACATCTTGTCGTCTCGTGGTAAGTCCCTGTCACCCAAGCTTGTATTGCTTAGAACTCCCTACGGTAAGGAATATAAGAGCGAAAATCCATTTTTTAGAGATAATTCAGCATATAAGCAACCATTAACATTTTTTATATGCTGGGTTTTTAAGTAATGCCACACTCTTAATGTTTCTTGGCCGTCTGGGCGTGCTATTTCGGGTTCCACGTTGTTTCATCCCTTCGGGACTCTTGCCCTGCATATCACTGACGGGCGCTATCGCTTGAGATATTGAAGGCGGTGTTTCGTTCCTCAACACGCTGTCTATTGCCCCTTCCCTCTGGGGCAGAGAGAGCCTAGCACCGTTTTTTATTCTATCCAGACATCCCCCAACCTTCTCGCCGCTTCGCTTGTTGCAGGCTGGGTGGTTCCCCCTATCTGGACAGAATCAAAAACGATGCCTAGCTTACTTCGCTCGCCTTTCTGGTGTTTTCAACCCCAGAGGAATGGGGGGTTTTAAACCCTTTAATGATGAGTGAGGCAAGTGATATGAATAGGTATGTACCGTTAAACAAGTTAGTAATTTCTGAAAAAAATGTGCGGGTCGTGTCGGCATCGAAAGAGGCGGATAGAGAGTTGGTGGCCAGTATTGCCAGCCAAGGTGTGTTGCAGAACTTGGTGGTGATTCCCAGCGCAAAGGGCAAAAAAGAAGTGGTGGCCGGAGGGCGGCGCTTGGCCAGCTTGCATTATTTGGCCAACAAGGGGGAGATTGAGCAAGATTGTCCTGTGCCGTGTCTGGAAAAATCCTCCGATGCCGACTTGACCGAGATTTCACTGGCCGAGAACATCCACGCCGCCATGCACCCTGCCGATCAGTTTGTGGCGTATAGCCGTTTGGTGGACGAAGGGCTGAGTGTTGAGGACATTGCCCTACGGTTTGGAGTGGCCAAAGCCCTAGTAGCAAAACGGCTGGCCTTGGGTAAGGTGGCACCGAAGCTGCTTGATCGTTATCGACGTGACTCATTCAGTCTTGAGTGCCTGATGGCTTTTACCGTTTGCGACGACCACAAGCGCCAACTGGCTTGTTATAAGGAATTATCCCAAAGCTCACTATGGCCACACACGATAAAAAGCTGGTTGCTCGGTGAAGCCTACGTGTTGTCCAAGGGCATAGGAAAATTTGTCGGTAAAGCGGCCTACCTTAAGGCCGGTGGCGCGTTATCCAGTGATTTGTTTGAAGATGAAATCTACCTCTCAGATTCTGCACTGGTGGAAGAACTGGCCAAACAGCGTCTACAGCGAGAAGCTCGGAAATTGAGAAAAAATGAGTGCTGGTCTTGGATTGAGGTTATTGATGGCAGCGGTGACGCGGAAACTGACAGTGTACGGTTGCAACCCGTATTAACAGGTGTCCCTAAAAAGCTAAAAGATAAGATTGCCGCGCTGGAACAGGAAACGACCGAATTGCACGACCAGTGCTGTGAAGCCGATTGGCCAGAAGACCTAGACGCTCAATATGATGCTCTGGTTGAAAAGCAGCAGACGCTGGAACAAGAGCGGGACAAGCACTACCTTGCGTTCTCTGACGAACAAAAGAGCTACAGCGGCTGTGTCGTGGGCTTTGATCGTGACGGTAAATTAACCCTGACCCAAGGAATAGCCCGTAAAAAAGACATCCCACAACCTAACGCTAAAAATGGTGATGGAGTGAGTGAAACTATCGATGGACACGATACCCCAGAAACACAGGGAGCCACCATTTCTCAGGCGCTTCGCACGGATTTAGGCCGTTATCGACAGCAGGCGGTGAAAGCGGCATTACTGGACGACCCTGCAACCGCAATAGACGTTCTTCACTACAGCTTATGCCAACAGATCCTCTCAGGGGCATACCGGCGGTTGGGCGATCTAATGGATGCGTCCTTTAATCGGGTCAGTTCGGAGAGCAGTAGGGAGGAAACCGACAGCCCTACCGCCTCGGATGCCTTGCAAGCCGCTGAATCGAAACTGGATACCCAATGGCTGGCCATCGAGGATGACGGTGAGCGTTTGGCGGCCTTTCGTGCCCTGCCCCAATCCATGAAAAACAAGTTGGTGACGTATTGCGTGGCTCAATCATTACAAGTTGGGGTTCGAGGTGCTAACGCGACCCAAGATGCGTTGGTGGATATGCTATCGGTTGATTTCACCGGCTACTGGCAACCCACGAAAGACAACTACTTGTCTCGCTTGAGCAAACCCCTGTTACTCACGACATTTGCACCACTGCGCCATAAGGACTGGGCAGCGATGTACGGTGATATGAAGAAATCAGCGGTGGTCGAAAGTATGCATGAGTGGCTTACCAGCACACCCAAGAGCAACAATGATCGGGCGGTGACTTGGATGCCATCGGAGTTTTAACACGGTCACTCCTTGATTTGATTGCCGTCTACGGGCGGCTTTCTTGCCGTGGATCGATTGTGTTTGCTCCCACAGTAAGGCTGCCACCCATCTCACCTACGTTCAACAATTTTGGTTTGGGGAGTAACGCCCCCTTCGAACGAAATGTTCTTACATCTCTGAACAGTTACATGAAGTAATAAGCCGCAAATCAGGCCAAGCTACCTCCTTTTAAATCAAAAGCAGGTAAACATGGAATCGTCAATTAGCAATACTCTTAACCGCGAACTCTCAACCAAAGAAGCCGCTCTATTATTAGGCCTGTCTCCCAGCACCCTAAGAAAGTGGCGCTGTACCAAAGAACAACCGGACTTACCGTGGATAAAACGATTTCGTAAAATATTCTATCTCGAATCAGAAGTACTGGCATTTAAGCAAGCCAATACGCATCAAAGTAGCCGAGAAATCTACATATAACCAATCAATAGACAAGCATAAGAAAATACCGATTACCAAACATCCACTAGTCTATCAACAAGATCAAAGCCCGCTTTCTGTATCATATAATCTGCAATTTTTTGACTGGCTTCTCTTAATTTTGTCATTGATGGATGAATATAGTGCGCGTCTACGCCTCCCCTAGAATGACTGAGTAACTCATCAACTAGTACTTGGTTAATATTTAATTCTGCACCTATCGTTTTAAAAGTTCTGCGCAGGTCGTGATTGGTAATAGAAAGTCCAGTCTCTTGGTTTATGATTCCTCTCGCCATTATGGTATCCCTATAATGGCCACGCCCAGCAATCCCAGGGAAAAAATATTCCGAACCTTCAGGCAAATATTTTTGTCGGTTACGTGCTATAGCTTCGGTGACGGAATTAAGCGGTAGCTCCACCCTACCACCACCTTTTTTAATAATACTAAAACTACGCTTACTCAAATTTATATCGGCCACCCGAATGGTGATTGTTCCGGTTCTCCTCACGCCAGAAAACAACATAAAAAGCAGTGCATCACGACCATTGCGATACGCTGATGTATGATCATGTTCTCGGAGTCCCAACACCGATAGAATATAGGGTTTAAACTCATGCTCATCTAATCGAACAGTACGACGATTTGAACGATTGATATTGACACCTAATTGCTTCATTGCCCTGCTCACTGGATTTCGAATAAACAGATCAGACTCATCATATTTTGCTTGAGCCCAATTCCAGATTGACCGCAGAATTCGCATGGCTCCATGCATCTGGGTTTGACCTCTACCCACTTTCTGCAAATACACTGTTTTTACTTGCTCAGCCGATATGGCGTAAAGAGGTTCATCAAGCAAGTCGATTAACAATTTCTCGAACTTGCCCTTAATGTCCACTAAATAGCGTTCGCCTGGTCGCCTTTCGGCAATAAAACTATCGGCTAAAAACTCACCTTTGTTTTCCGAGGGTGTTCCATAAACCATATCCCTAACAGATCGCTTTACTTCCATTAAAGCTTCCCCATTAACCTGCTTCGCGAGTTCTTGCCTCGCCAATACTTGAGGATCACGCCCTTCCTGAATTTCCAAAAACATGCTGTCAGCCCGCAACCTCAACTCAGATAAAGAAACACCTGAATTTCGAGCCTCACCGACCTTCATGATTTGCCGCTTATACAACTTACTTGTACATTGGCTGCGAACTCGAATTCGCCCATATAAACAAAATACACCTTCCGTATAAGACTGATTTGGGCGAACTCTAACGGCAAGATGGCTATTACTGTCGTACAAATAGGATTCTTTAGTGAATGCCCCTTTGTTAACTCTTTTTTCAATAACGCTTAGACTAGACCGACTAAACTTGATACGATTTTCAGATAGCTTTCCCATCGCTGTAATCTCCTTTGTTAACGAACATATCTGGGATACATATGGGATACAAAACGTAGTAATTTCTGTATCCCATAGGAAATGTTGAGTAACAAACAAATTGACACTACAAGAGAGAATAAAGCACTATACACTTATATATCAACAACATAGAGAGCTATAATACATTTMKMSSWMYRTSMMKSARTGNSWSGAAWTGNKTAKAMAMKASGRATTCAAAATCCGTTGCTAGCAATAGCGTGCCGGTTCAAGTCCGGCCTCCGGTACCATAGAAAAATCAAAGAGTTAGCGAACTTTTAAAAATCACACCAACTTCATTATTTTTCTCATGTAGACGCAATGTAGACAGCTGGAAAAGTTACACGCTAATGTCTTAAAATCTTGCGGCTTCACGGCCGTGCCGGTTCGATTCCGGCTCCGGGCACCAATAAAATCAATGAGTTACAGCTAAAAAAGAAATACCCCCACTTTTATAATTCTTCTAAAATCTATTTCTAGACGCATAGTAGACGCTTTGAGATATGTTTTTATGGTCAGGCGAGGCGATCCGTAACAAATGGCCGCTATGAATGCTTACGCCTCAAATAGCCTAGTTAAAGCGTGTTAAAAACAGAGTTTATTGCATCGGCATCTTGCTGACCTACACGAAGACTGTAGTTCTTTTTTACTTGCGTCTGCCTCTGTACGTATTCACAACAATAGCCTTAGTTGTCGGGTAGCTAACAGGCTGGTTCTTTAGTACTTTTTTCTCGGTTTTAATTGGCACTGACTGCGATTAAATTACCTGGGCCATTAGCGAACTTTCTTCGTGTATTCCTATTCCAGTGATTCGCACCAGAGGAAATGTATTATGGTATTTAACCGCTACTGTCGCAGTTCAAACTTGATACTAGGCGCCGTACTTTTCCTGAACTAGAGAAAAAAAACTGAACAATTGCTCGCAAATCCAAAAAACATCTTCTCGAATCTCGAGCCAAATTTTATCAGGTACCTCAAGATTATTTGGCGTTTTCGGATGCATTAACAGGTGTCGTTTACAGAGTACTTGCTGTGCCCGTCGCCATTCGCTCCCTCCAAAATCAGGTGCGGGTGACAGCTCAAATAGCTTATATGCCGCTCGTATAGTTAATTTAAAACGCTCATTGGCATCGCAATTACTTTCGGAATTTAGTACTGCTATCTCTTTTTTGGACAATTCTGGGCTAACACACTCGATACTTACTGAACATACCTCTCGCAGACAATGAGCATAACCTTCAATCAGAGCGGCGCTTGAACGAATAAAATTCCTACGCCAACCTTGCGACTCGTTCTCCCCATCAAGCAAGTCACCCATATCAGATTGTAGAATCTTTGATAATTCGAAGTAATTATCGAAAGCTTCGTCCATTTTTTGCTGCGGGTGAATATCTTTATTCATGATGGCTAACGCTTGAGCTCAGTTGACGGAAAGTTGTCCGCAACATGGWCTTGTTACATGCCCGCCGCGACCAATGGTTCGACGTGGTGATTCGGRCGATTTGCTGACAGTTCATGTATTGACTGAAGATTGAGCCAAAATTCAGGTGTTGTACGTAGCGCCTCAGAAAGAAGCCATGCTGTTTCTGGTGTAACACCGCGCTTACCACGAACAATTTCATTGACACGCTGCACCGGAATACCGACATGGGTAGCGAGCGCTTTTTGCGTTAGCTCCAGAGGCTCCAGAAACTCTTTAAGCAAAATGACCCCTGGATGGGTTGCTATTCTATTGCTAGGAATCATGTGGTGCCTCCAAACTGTTAATGATAGTCCACGACCTGGACATCAGTTGCACTATTCTCGGTCCAGCGAAAAATTATGCGCCACTGGGAGTTAATACGAATACTATAGAACCCCTTGAGTTCGCCCCGCAATGGCTCAAGCCTATTGCCCGGAGGAGAACGGAGGTCGTCAAGAACCTGCGCAGCATTCAAAACATCGAGCTTGTATAGCGCGAACTCATGTATCTGGCCAGGAAGCTTTCTGGCATAACGGCTAGATATACCATGAAAAAGGTCAGAGGTGCCTCGGTCGCCGAACGATGTAATCATATACCGAGAATAACGGATTCACGGAATCCATGCAACGCCTCAAAAGGGCGTGTAACAGTTTATTCAGCGGAACCCTTCCGACTATTATCTTTTTCACTATCACAATGGCCTTGCGGTAAGTGGAGGGTCATTTCACTTTATTATTCAAGAGGTTAACTGATCTTCCAATCCACTTCGAAAAAAGATAGTGAGAATACTTCTGCTGATGCCAGCTGCTTAAATCAAGATTGATCTCACTGGTACCGCATACCGACATCATACAGCCCCTCCCTTTGACCGTATTCCTCAGTCTTTTATAAACCATTTTGTACAAAATTTGCACATCAAGTGTAAGATCACCCAACAAAAACAAAGCATTCGACCTGACGATGACACTACAAGAACTTTTCGATATTGAACTGCCTATTATTCAAGCACCCATGGCCGGAGTGCAGGATAGTCCGCTAGCCATTGCGGTATCAGAGGCAGGTGGTCTTGGCTCACTGCCCTGTGCCATGCTGGGTACGGATGCTTTGCTCGAAGCACTGACGACACTGCAAGCACGCACCCGCAAGCCGATTAACCTTAATTTCTTTTGCCATACTCCCCCACAGCAGCAGCCGGAACGGGAGGCGGCCTGGCGAAAGTTGCTCGCATCTTATTACGAGCAATATGGCATCGATTCACAGGCCCTTCCGGCCGGGCCACAGCGTAGGCCTTTTAGTCATGAAATGGCCGATGTACTGGAGGCATTCCAGCCACCGGTCATTAGCTTTCATTTTGGTCTGCCGGATAAGGCTTTGTTAGCGCGCGTTAAAAGTTGGGGCAGTAAAATTATCGCTTCTGCCACCACTGTCGAAGAAGCGCTTTGGCTAGAGGCAGCCGGGATTGATGCCATTATTGCTCAGGGGCTTGAGGCCGGTGGGCACCGGGGACATTTTTTAAGTGATGACACTAACCTGCAGATGGGGACATTTGCCCTGCTGCCACAGATCATTAAGGCCGTAAAATTACCGGTAATTGCCGCTGGTGGCATTGTTGATGCGCGCGGTGTTACTGCGACGATGGCACTTGGTGCCGCCGGGGTACAGGCGGGCACTGCTTATTTACTGTGCCCGGAAAGCACTACGAGCGCACTGCATCGTGCAGCACTGAAAAGTAATGGGGCCTGCCACACGGCATTAACGAATGTTTTTTCAGGGAGGCCCGCTCGCGGCATCGTCAATCGAGCAATACGCGAACTCGGCCCAATGAGTCATTCAGCCCCCGCCTTTCCATTAGCCAGTGCTGCAATTACACCTTTGCGAACGGCAGCGGAAAAACAAAACAGCGGAGATTTTAGTCCGCTGTGGTGCGGGCAAAATGCGAGTGGCTGTAAAGAGATCTCCGCTGCAGAGCTGACCTTATCTCTCGCAGCAGGCCTGTAACAAGGTAAAGAAAAAGCCTGTCTCTATTTTTCCTTAAGCAGGTCATGGACGTAGCGCACAGGAATGGCGTAACTAATACCCGAGGGTTTTTCTAGCACGGTCTCTTTCGATCCTTTGACAAAAACACTATTGATAACGCCAATCACCTCGCCGGTGTCTTTCTTATAAACGGGGCTACCGCTGTTACCCGGATACGCCGTGGCATCGAGTTGGTACACTTCGAAAGGTTTACGCAAACGCTTCATTTGGGCAGCGGTAATACTGCGTGACGATACTGCGGGTATCGCAATTGGGGTAATCGCAGAAATAATACCTCTATGCGTAACGGGGAAGAGGCCCAGCACCACTCCAATGGGGAAACCGGTAAAAGCAATATCTGAACCCTCGCGTATAAACGCCGCATCAGCCAGGCGCATAGCCGGTAAAGAACCACCGATAATTTCAAGTAAAGCCAGGTCGTGCTCCTGATCTTTACGCAACACCTTCACGGCCATTACTTTGCCCGCTTTCCCCCGACCCACAAAGATAGCCAGACTTTCCTTTGCCCCTTTGTCTAATTTTTCAGGCAACACGTGATAATTGGTAATTACCTGTCGACCATTGCCCACCACAAAACCTGTCCCTCTAAAGTCGGCAGCGGGCTTTTTACTCGCGCGGGAGGGCCGAACTACGCCAATTCCCACAACACTAGGGCGCAGGCCATCGACAACATCGGCCAGTTCGGCAGCGCTACTCGACAGCGAGAATACGAGGGCGATGTAAAAGGCTATCCCTAACCTGATTTTCATAATGTGACTCCAATGGCATGTATTTTCGATGCTAACGTAAGCGCACTTTCTGTGGTAACAAAGCACGCTAACAAGGCGTGTGATAACAATAACCCAAACACCTTAACAAAACCCCTTATCTGTACAGCCCACAATACTCGCTAGCAAGGGTATAATCTCGACCCTCACCCCGCCTTCATAAAACTGTAGCAAGTTACTGACACAAGGATTTGTAACGTAATGTCCTCGCACCAACCTACCTACACTCAACACCTTTATCAGGTTTCAATAAGATGAAAATATCCATATTTGGTACGGGCTATGTCGGCCTGGTCACTGGAGCCTGCCTGGCTGAAGTGGGCCACGACGTGATTTGCATGGATGTCGACCAGGGCAAAATAGACCAACTCAACAATGGCATTCTGCCTATTTGGGAAGCCGGGCTGGACGATATTGTGCAGCGCAACCGCGAAGAGGGTCGCCTGCGCTTCACGACGGATGCGGATCTGGTTGTCGCCCACGGTTTGATTCAGCTAATCGCCGTTGGCACGCCGCCCGACGAAGATGGCTCTGCCGACTTACAATATGTACTGGCCGTGGCGCAAACCATCGCCGAACGGATGACTGAACAGCGCATCATCGTCGATAAATCTACTGTGCCGGTCGGCACTGCCGATAAGGTCAAAGCGCAGATACAGGCGACCTTGCAGGAACGCGGGCAAGACATTCCCTTCGCCGTTGTCGCCAACCCCGAGTTTCTCAAAGAAGGGGCGGCGATTAATGATTTTATGAAACCCGATCGCATTATTATCGGCACCGACTCCTCAGAAGCAGAAGAATTACTGCGCGAGCTCTACGAACCCTTTAATCGCCAGCATGAGCGTACGGTATTTATGGATATTCGCTCTGCCGAGCTGACCAAATATGCGGCCAATGCGATGCTCGCCACCAAAATCAGCTTTATGAATGAGCTATCAAACATGGCTGAATTACTTGGCGCCGATATTGAAGCCGTGCGTAAGGGCATGGGTTCCGACCCCCGCATTGGCTATCACTTTATTTATCCGGGCTGTGGTTACGGCGGCTCCTGCTTCCCCAAAGACGTTAAAGCCCTGGCCAAAACGGCGGAAGAATTAGGCTATGGCGCTGAACTACTAAAGTCTGTCGACCGGGTGAATGAGCAGCAGAAAACCCGGTTGTTCAGTAAGTTGGCCCACTACTTTGGCGGTACAGAAAACCTCGCCGGTAAAACCATCGCCCTCTGGGGGCTCGCCTTTAAACCCAATACTGACGATATGCGCGAAGCACCCAGTCGCACTTTAATGGAAGCCCTTTGGCAAGCTGGCGCAACGGTAAAAGCTTTCGACCCGGTGGCAATGGAAGAAACCCAACGTATTTATACCGGTGACGAAAAACTGCAACTTTGTAGCGACAAATACTCCGTATTAAATGACTGCGATGCGCTGGTTATTTGTACCGAGTGGCAACAGTTTCGCGCCCCGGACTTTGACGAAATAGCCCTGCGTTTAAACAACAAAGTCATTATTGACGGTCGCAACCTCTTCTCTCCCGAACGGCTTGAAAAAGACGGTTGGGCCTACTACGCGATTGGTCGCGGTAGATCTTAACAACCTGCTCAACAACACATTAGAGACACCATAGAACGATGAAAATATTAATTACTGGCACCGCAGGTTTTATCGGCTCCCACCTCGCCCTGAAATTATTGGCGCGCGGCGATGAAGTGGTTGGGCTCGACAATATCAATGACTACTACGATCAGCGGGTGAAATACGGCCGACTTGAACGTGCAGGCATCGCGCAAAGTGACATCGCCTATAACCACTGCGTGGGCAGTAGCAAGCACCCCAACTACCAATTTATAAAGCTCAATCTTGAAGATGCCGAAAACCTGGACACCTTGTTTGCCGAGCAACAATTCGATGCCGTCTGTAACCTTGCCGCACAGGCGGGGGTACGTTACAGCCTGACTAACCCTCAGGCCTATATCAGCAGTAATATTGTCGGCTTTTGTAATATTCTCGAGTGCTGTCGCCACAACGGCGTAAAAAAACTCAGCTACGCCAGCAGCTCATCGGTTTACGGCTTGAACGAAGCCCAGCCATTTTCCACCTCAGCCAATGTCGACCACCCTATTAGCCTTTATGCCGCCAGTAAAAAATCCAATGAACTGATGGCCCACACCTACTCTCACCTCTACCAGTTACCCACTACTGGCCTGCGATTTTTTACGGTGTACGGCCCCTGGGGTCGACCCGATATGGCGCTGTACCTGTTCACTAAAGCCATTCTTGAAGGCAAGCCCATCGACGTCTTCAATCACGGCGAAATGCAACGGGACTTTACCTATATTGATGATATTGTTGAGGGCATCACTCGCGTTATCGACAATCCACCCCAAGGCAATAACAGCTGGGATGGCAAGACGCCCGACCCATCAAGCTCACCCGCACCCTACAAAATCTACAACATCGGCAATAACAATCCCGTGCGCTTAATGGACTTTATCGCCGCCCTTGAAAACAAACTGGGTAAAACAGCGAAAAAGAATATGCTGCCCCTGCAACCCGGCGACGTACCCAGTACCTATGCCGATGTTAGCGACCTGATTAGTGATCTAGACTACCAGCCACAAACCTCAATACAGGAAGGTATTAACCGCTTCGTCGACTGGTATACCGAGTTTTTTGATTGCTAAGCAGGGCCTGAATTCAGCATCTATAAAAGTATTATTATGGCTATTTAGTACCATTCTTTTATTGAGAGTAAATCAGTATCAAATGTAAAAGTCAGTGGAGTAACGAGGGCCTCAGGCGAGCCTTTGGAAGAGGCCTTACCTGCTTGACACGCGAGCTCTATACCCGCTCAGAACTCACAGTACCCTGGCACCTAACGTTGCCATCTGAGCCAGCTTGTCTGATGTTTCATATAGGGACATCGGGTAGCCGTTGAATGGTCATTGAGGAGAGGAACCCCACTGGCTTAAACCTAGGGAGTTTGCCTTCGTACCACACGGTGAAGGGCATCAATGACTAAATGGAAAAATGCACTGGCTAAAAATTGACTGGATCTGCCCCGAAGAATAGACAGCTGAGTTATTGACTGAAAAAAATCGCTTTGTCCCGCTCGGCATTTGCACCACGGTTTAAAAAACTCAGGCTGAAACGCCGATGAAATACTGACTGAACGGGTGTATGCATATCTCGATGACATGGTAAAAGAACGGGTATAACAGTCGCTGTGCTACTGGATTGTCTACCAACCTGAAGCCGTGTTTAGCTGGGCATTTAAGCACATGACCGAGCTGTCTCCCGGAAAAATCAAGCACGATACCGACACTAACTAGCACCAAAAAGGGAATGCAAAAGGAAAACAAAGTGACAATTCTCGTAGTGGGTGCAAGTGGCGCAACGGGCCGCCTTCTGGTAGAACAATTACTCGAACGTGGCGAAACGGTAAAAATTATTATCCGCACACGAAGTAACTTACCCCACGCTATACACAATCATAAAAATTTAGACATCATCTATGGGAGCATCGGTGATTTAAGTAACGAACAATTGATCAAATATGTAGAAAGCTGTCATGTTGTCGTTTCTTGCCTGGGGCACAACTTGAATTTAAAGGGTGTTTTTGGTCAGCCCCGCAAGCTAGTCACTGATACTGCACGCCGCCTATGCCATGTAATCAAAGAAAGCGAACCCACTCAGCCCGTTAAATATGTACTGATGAATACGACGGGGAATAGCAACCGAGACATCCCAGAAACCACCACCTTACCTCATCGGTTTGTCATCGGCTTACTGCGCCTGTTACTACCACCACATGTTGACAATGAAAACGCCGCCGATTTTTTTCGTACTGCTATTGGCCGAAATAATGAAGGAATAGAATGGGTAATCGTGCGTCCAGACAGCTTAATAGACGCAACAAACGTTAGCCCTTACACAGAACACCCCTCACCCGTTCGTGATCCGATATTCGACGCCGGAGAAACGAGCCGTATCAATATTGCTCACTTTATGAGCGAGCTTATTACGGATCACAGCAAATGGGAGGCATGGAAGGGGCAAATGCCTGTTATCTATAACCAACCCTAAGAATTATCACAACAACCGCTAACACTCAGTTTTACCCCTCTATCCTCTGGCAATGAATTCCACACGAATCCCTCTGGGTATTGCACTCACCATAGGCCGTGTTGGCCCATCGCCTGGCCGCTTATGAAAGGGGGCTTTAACGAAACTGCCAACAATAGGCCCCATGAGGCGACGCCGCTTTCGCGAAGATCTTTATTTTCGCCTCAATGTATTTCCTATTGAGGCAGTCCCCTTACGAAAACGTAGTGATGACATCCCCCTGCTGGCGCAGCATTTCATTCGTTTAACCAGCCGCAAACTAAAGCGACCCGAACCAACATTAAGCCATGCCAATGTTAAACAACTTCAAGCCTATAATTGGCCGAGCAATATCCGCGAACTCCAAAACATCATTGAGCGAGCTATTATTATTTGCCAAAAAAACAAACTCAATTTTGACCTGCCAAATTCAGCGCCTACTAATGTAAAGCAGTAAATTCAGAGTCAGATAAAGTAACGACCACGCTAGTAAGTTCACAAGGCATCGATAAATTATTGATCAACGAAGGCCTTAGCGAACAACAACTCTACAGTGAAGAAACACGACTGGCGCGAGATAGAGAAAATATAAAACGGGCCCTGGCAGCCTGTCAGGGCAGAATATCGGGTAGCAATGGTGCCGCACAGATTTTGGGTATTAAGCCGACAATACTAACCTCTCGTATTAAAAATCTGGGTATTGAGTGATCCGTCATCACAGTAGCGGCTCAGATTAATTAATTGCCAGACTCCTTAAGCGGCCTGTATTAACTCAATCTTGTAGCCATCGGGGTCTTCAATAAAAGCGATGGTTTCTCTATGTCCCGTTTCATCGACCGCATAGGTCATGGGGCCGGGATCACGTAATACCGTAGCACCCAAATCGCTAACACGTTGACATGCTGCGTAGGCATCTTTCACTTCCAGTGCGACATGTCCATAGCGTGTGCCATGTTGATAACTGTCTTTATCCCAGTTATAGGTAAGCTCGATAGCCGCATGATTTTTAGCATCGCTATAACCCATAAATACCAGGGTAAAACGCCCTTCCGTAAAGGTCTCTCGGTAAAGTTCTTTCATACCCAGGACTTGTTCATAAAAGATCACCGAACGCTCTAAATCACTGACACGAAACATGGTGTAAAGAATACGTGATGGAATGCCTTTATTTGACGTGTTCATATTGTTTTCTCGAATTTGAAGCTGGAATCAGAGGCAATTAATACTCGAGCCCCTGATTCCACACATTGGTTTATAGAACACGGAAAGTAATAACCTTTGCTGGCACTTCCTTTGATGCATTAGTAATGGTTGTATTAAAGCCATCTTTTGTAAGCGCAAATGTACTACCCGCCACCACACGCTGCTCTGGCTTACCTTGTTCACGAATCAGCACCACACCCTGTGCCACAATACCCAATGCTGGCTCACCTGTTTTCAAGCTTGATGATTCTCCAGGGTTTAATTCTCGCTCGTAAATATTCACTGTACTCACCTGCTGACCATCGAGTTTCACGGTAGGCAAGGTACGTCGATCAATCGCTTCGGTCAGTGGTTTTTCAAAAACGATAAAGGGTTCGCCTTCCTGTTCCAGATTAAAATCGACAAAGATGGCTTCTTCAGTGGCTGACGCATTATCGAAGCGCAGAATACGTGGGCCCGCAGGTTCATAAAAAGCATCACCCTCCCGCAGGATGATCTGTTTTTCACCTTCGACCTGATAAATAATCTCACCCTTCACCACATAGCCCACCGCCGGTGCTGCGTGTGTATGTATTGGGGCTACCTGTCCCGGCTTAAAATGAAAATCACCGGCTTCAACCTGTACCACGCTTCGGGAATCAAAATGCGCCTGTAGTAGCCTTACGCCATGACTATTGTCCTGATTTGCTAGCGCAGGGAATGATAGCGTCGCGGCCATTACGGCAATGGCCAGACTCGTTTTTGTGGTTTTCTTGACTGATTTAGCAGTGACGCTTTTAACGGTTTTTTTAGTAAAAATTTTCATTGTATTTATCTCTTTTAAGTATCCCCAGGTTAATCCCCAGGACTTTATTGATTATGTTAAATTTTTTATGTGCTTTTTATTTCATCCATTTACGACTTGTTTCTGATGACTGTCTGAAGCCAGAAGCAATAATTCTGCTAATTTTTCGGGCACCGAAAAGGCGGGGAAGTGACCGGCTTCCAGGTTATGGACGACCTCAACCTGCCAGTTGGCAATCATGCGATCCTGTAATGCACTTGTAGTGACTCTGTCCAAAGTCGTACGTATATAAGTCTTGGGCACCTTGCCAAAGTTGCTATCGCTAACAGTCACTTTGGCCATAAAAGGTTCCGTTGACTGTTTTTGCACCACAAGGGGCAAGACCTGCCGAATCACCTGCTCATCGACATCGTGTAGACCCGCATGTCGCAATGTTTCTTCGGGTAATGTCGCGTAAGTCTGGTCCTCAGAGAAAACAATATTTGGCAAAAACTCACCATTATCACTTTGCATGGCCTCTAATACTGTGCCGCCATTGGCCAGTAAAAAGGCTGCCACATAAACCAGCCTTTCTATTTTCTCGGGTATTAATTCGGCCACTTGCGAGATAACCGATCCCGTCATACTGTGAGCTACCAGAATCACCGGCTCCGTCACTTTGTTGACCTCATCAACAACCGTATTGATATAGTTTTCCATCGTCATATCGGCAATAGGTACAAGGTTTGCGCCATGACCGGGTAGATCGATAGCTTTAACACTGTGACCCTGTGCTGTGAGTATTGGCGTAATACTGTCCCAGGCGCGCGCTTCTTCCCAGGCTCCGTGTATAAGAATGTAATGGCTCATTTTGTAGCTCCTGTTTCTAGGTAATGTGTTTAAGATTACTTATCTGTTTGTTAAAGGGGTTTTTTAAAAGGTTTCATTCCCGCCACTGGCTTTTAACTCACTGCCTTTACCTCTTGTGGCTAGAATGGTGTTAATACTAGACGTGCACAAATGATCTGAAAACACGAAGTAATACACCCTTTATGTGCAATACTGCACAGGTCTATTTTCAACAATAAGCAACAAGCAAACACGGTGATTAACGGATGAAACAGAAGCCCTTAAGGCAAGCCATGCGAGAAGGCATGAACTGGAATGATTTACGTTATTTCCTGGCACTAGCGCGGGAAGGTTCTGTGAGTGGTGCAGGTAAAGTACTCGGCGTCGAGCACACCACGGTAGCGCGCCGCGTTACGGCACTCGAAAAACAATTAGGCAGCCGTTTATTTGACCGTATACCCTCAGGTTATGAAATGACACAAGTAGCCGAAAACCTTTACCCCCACGCACTGGCAATGGAAGAACTCATGCAGGTTGCCGACCGTGAAGTCTTTGGCATGGATACCCAGCTCAGCGGCAGCTTAAAACTGACCGCCAGCTATGATGTCTTCACACGGCTCGTCACACCAAAGTTGCACCGTTTTACCGACATGTATCCCGGTATCGACATTGAACTACTCAGTTCAACCAGCCTCGCCGATTTAGCCAGTCGCCAGGCCGATATCGCACTGCGTCTAAGCCCCCACCCGCCGGAATATTTAATCGGAAGAAAAGTACTGCCCTTGCGCCATGGCATCTATGCCAGCACAAAATACCTGAAGAAAAAACGCGATAGTGAAAAATTGATTCTATGGGAACATGAGCGAAAAACCCCCGAATGGGTAGTCGATCATTTTCCAAAAGCGCGTATTGCCACACGGGCAAATGAAATAATGACGATGATGGAGTCTGTTAAAAACCACCTCGGTATCGCCAGACTGCCCTGCTATGTGGCTGACGCAGAACCTACATTACGCCGTCTGGACTTATCGCTCACGCCGTCCACCTGGGGTGTCTGGGTGTTGAGTCATGTCGATTTACGATCAACGGCACGGGTGCGCGTTTGTCGGAAATTTTTAATTGAAACAATTGAGGAGCAGAAGTCTTTGGTTGAGGGTTTGAGTTCTAATTATCACTAAGCCATAGTCAACCTGATGGAGGAGCCTCTTGCCAAGTTTCCTCCGCATTCAACTGAGCTTATAGGCCACTAACAAACTGCCGGTTTTGAAAATCGCTGATTGCGCGCTCAATCTCCTCAGCGGTGTTCATTACAAAAGGGCCGTGTTGCACCACAGGTTCCTGAATTGGCTGACCGCTGAGCACCAGCAATTCTGCACCCGAACGGCCTGCCTGTAACTGCAATACTTTACCTTCGGTGTAAACGCCGAGCTGACGGGGCCCGATCACATCCGTCGCCCCTTTATAGACGTAGGCCAACGCAGGGTGCTGCGTATTAAAAGACAATTCGACAATTTCATTCGCCGCCAATTGAACATCGAGTAGCACCGGCCGTGTCGACATGTCCGGCAGTGATCCGCGTAACCGCTGCTGATTGAGCAGGACCTCCCCGGCAATAACACGCACCAGCCCACCACCCGGCAATCGCTGCTGCGTAATGTCCGCACTCACAATTTCCCGATACGCCGCAGGTTTCATTTTTTCAGCG
This sequence comes from Cellvibrionales bacterium, assembly GCA_002746135.1. Taxonomy (GTDB): domain Bacteria; phylum Pseudomonadota; class Gammaproteobacteria; order Pseudomonadales; family Porticoccaceae; genus Reddybacter. The sequence continues at coordinate 36,871 of NVWE01000004.1, forward strand.
GCGGGCAGGTTCAACCAAATTTGAAACCCGTGCAGTAAACCCTCCAGCTGCTCGGGCATTTCGGAGTGCAGAACCCCTGCACCCGCTGTCATCCATTGCACATCACCGGGGCCAATAAGCCCTTCATTACCCATGTGATCGCGGTGGCGCATCTGCCCGGCCTTCATATAGGTAATGGTTTCAAAACCCCGATGGGGATGCTCGGGGAAGCCTCCGATATAGTCGCTCGCCTCATCCGAATTAATTTCATCGATCATCAAAAACGGGTTTAGCAGTTGATGTAGGCCTATCCCCGCCAGACGGTGAATTTTCACGCCGTCACCATCTTGAGTGGCCTGGGCAGCAATCACTTGAGCTAACTGTCTCATGCTTTTCTCCACAATAATTGATAGGTTCTTATACAGTGGTAAGCGCTGCCCGACCATGAGCATCGCTAAAATCCTGCGTAGGCCCGACAGGGATAACACCCGTGGGGTTGATCATCAGATGACTGGCGTAATAGTGTGTTTTGATATGTTCAAAATTGACGGTGTCCGCCACGCCGGGCATCTGATACAACTCCCGCAAGTAGGCGCTCATTGCCGGATAATCGGCCACGCGCTGACGATTGGTTTTAAAGTGGCCAAAGTACACCGCGTCAAAGCGAATCAAGGTGGGAAACAAACGCCAATCGGCTTCGGTTATCTGTTCGCCCGCCAGATAGCGCTGCCCCGTCAACAAGTCCTCAATCTCATCCAGCGCTTCAAATAGGCGCTGAAATGCGACTTCATAGGCTTCCTGCGTGGTGGCAAAACCCGCCCGATAAACACCGTTGTTGATGGTCTCGTAGATACCGTCGTTCAGGGTATCAATCGTTTGATGTAAAGCCTCGGGGTAATAATCCGTATGGTTGCCGGTTAAATGATTAAACGCGCTATTAAACATACGGATAATGTCCGAGGATTCGTTGCTGACAATGGTCTGGGTTTGCTTGTCCCACAATACCGGCACCGTCACGCGACCTTCATAGCCCGCATCTGCTTTTAGATACAGCTGGTAGAGAAAATCCAAATCATACAGCGGATCATTCATCTCCCAGCCGTTTTCCAGCATGATGGGCTCAACCACGGTGACGTCAATATAGTCTTGTAGCTGTTTAAGCTCGCGGAAAATCAGTGTGCGGTGTGCCCAGGGGCAGGCCAGTGACACATACAAATGGTAGCGGCCCTTCTGCGCCTTAAAACCAGCCTCTCCGCTGGGGCCACCCTCCCCGTTTGGAGTCAGCCAGTTTCTAAAGTGGCTGGCCTGACGACGAAACTCGCCGCCGCTGCTGTCCGTGCCGTACCATTGATCAACCCATTGACCCTGCTGTAATAATCCCATTACGCTGTACCCGGTAACGTGACCGAACTGGAACCTGATAGCAGCTCATCAATTTGCTGTTTACCCTGCGCAATCACCTGTTCTGCAGAACCTTTAGAACCGCTGGCATCAATATGAGTAATGTCTTTGATGCCAATAAACCGGCAAATATGCTCCAGATAACGACTACAGAAATCCATCTCGCTGCCTATCGGTGTGCCACCTGTGGCGGTGATAATGTACGCCCCTTGAACGCCCAGCAGCCCAACCGGCCCCTGTTCTGTGTACTTGAAACTAACACCGGCCCGGCATATCGCATCAATCCACTGCTTAAGTGTCGCGGGAATAGCAAAGTTATACATCGGCGCGCCAAGCACCAAGGTGTCAGCCTCTTTTAGCTCATTAATGAGTTGATTCGACAACGCTAACTGTTGTTGAAAACTGGAGCCTGAATGTTCGGCTGAGCCATGAACATCGATGAGGTCTGCGGCACTAATGGGCGGCAATGGCTGTTGCGCAAGATCTCGACTGACAACTGGCTGACCCAACGCCTCAACCAGATACTGACTAAGAATACGAGTGTTGGAACCTTTGAGACGCGCACTGCTATTGATCTGTAATACGGACATGATATTTTTTTCCTTGGATTAATTTTTGAATATAAAGAGCAATACCCTGATTCAATTTTGAGATAGCTTTGCTTGCAACACTCTGTCAACGCTTAAGCTACCTGCACCTCGGAATAGCAGCGCTACGCTCACCGCTAATAAGGCCAAACCAAATTCATAACCGTTATTAGCCATAAATAGACCATTTTCAATATGCACTGCGGCAATGGCGACGATCATTGTCGCTGCCAGTACGAGTGCTGTGGGTCGTACCAACAAACCGATAACCAACAGCAAACCACCGAAAAATTCTGCGCTGCCTGCAAGCATCGCCATCGGTAATCCCGGGCTCAGCCCGATTGAATCCATCCAGCCTGCGGTGCCTTCCAGGCCATAACCACCAAACCAGCCGAATAATTTTTGCGCGCCATGCGCTGTAAAAATGACGCCTGCACCTATGCGAAGCGGTAAAGTATCCAGGCCGGAAGCTGTGCTAATTGTGCGCCTGATTAGTGATTTCATGTTTCTTCTTCCGTTGTTTTGTGGGTTTATCTAAAAGGTGCAGCGACTATAAATGAGCCTTAATGCCTGAATAACCCCTATTATTTGTTTAGAATGTTCAGAATTTTAGAACTATAGGGGTAAGGGAAAATGAGGAGAAACCCAATAACCATCGAGGCGCTAGAAACGCTGGATGCGATCGACCGACGCGGAAGCTTCGCAAAAGCCGCAGAAGAGCTGAACAAAGCCACCTCTGCTGTCTCCTACGCCGTGCAGAAGTTAGAGGAACAACTCGACATTGCACTGTTTCAACGCCAGGGACGCCGCTCAGTATTAACGCCAGCAGGTCTATTGATATTGGCGGAAGGGCGAGAAATACTGCAAACGACAGCGCGACTGGCAAATAAAGCGAAGGAAGTTGCCACCGGCTGGGAGCCCCGTATCAGCATCGCGGTGGAATCACTACAATCCTACCCAGCCTTTTTTAGCGTACTGCACGAATTTCTGAACGTGCATCCCAGCATTGAAATCGATGTCTGTGAATCCATACTCAACGGTGGCTGGGAGGCCCTTGAACAAGGTCGAGTTGATTTAATTGTTGGCTCACCCGGGCCCGTTCCGGCCCAAAAAGGCTACCGCGCTATACCCTTGGCCAACCATGATCTGGTACCCGTCATTGCCGCTAGCCACGAACGGGCTGGCGCTGTAAAAACGCCTGGGGCCTTCGCGAAGCTTCTGCCTAAAGTCCGGCGTGTCATTACACACGACACCTCGACAATTGACGTGACTCGAAGCGCTGGACTCTCTAGCGACGGGCAACATTTCTATGTCCAAAATATTGATCAAAAAACTGAGGCGATACTGGCTGGAATTGGCATCGGCCATCTGCCACGTAAGCGCATTCAAGAGTACCTGGATAACGGCAAATTAATCGCGCTGCATTTACAGGAAGAGCCTGCTCAAGAGAGTTTTATGGCATGGAAAACCAGCCATAAAGGTAAAGGGCTACAAATGCTAACGCAACGACTTTCCGCCGCCTTTTCTGGAAAATAAAACCTACTATTACTTTCCCTAAAAAAACCTTATTGCGGCAACCAGAATGATACTTCACCCCCTTTTCCAGGCCGCACAAACGACAAAGAAAGACGACTCGATCCGAGACCGAACAAGTACAGGTTGAGCAAAGTTTTTTGAATCTATGGGGAAAAACTAATTTTCGGGAAAAATGACAGCGGGCGCTATCATTACAAGCTTAGAAAATGGTGGGCCGTCCGGGATTCGAACCCAGGACCAATTGGTTAAAAGCCAACTGCTCTACCAACTGAGCTAACGGCCCTCAGAGGAGGCGCACATCTTACTTGCCAGAAAAAAAAGGTCAAGCGTAATTTCACATTTTTAAGCGTATCTCGTCGGATCAGGCACACCGGCTACCGAAAAGCCTTCTGCTCTTAGTCGGCAACTGTCACAAACACCACAGGCGAGGCCGTTATCACTGGCCTGATAGCAGGAAACGGTCTGTCCATAGTCAACGCCAAGAGCCAGACCACGAGTAATAATGTCGGCTTTACTGAGAGACATCAGGGGCGTGTGTATACGCATTTTCTGCCCTTCGGCACCCACCTGGGTTGCCAGGTTAGCGACGGCCTCAAAAGCCGCTATAAACTCTGGGCGGCAATCCGGGTAGCCAGAATAATCGACCGCATTAACACCAATGTGAATCGAGTTAGCACCCAACACCTCGGCCCAGCCCAGCGCTAGCGAGAGGAAGACGGTATTGCGTGCAGGCACGTAAGTGACGGGGATGCCCTCGGCCTCAACTTCGGGCACGTCGATGCTATCATCGGTCAGTGCAGAGCCGCCTATGGTCCGCAGATCGAGAGTAACGACTTTGTGGGACTTGCAGCCGAGGGTAGCGCTAATAATTCGTGAGGCATCCAGTTCTGCTCGGTGGCGCTGACCGTAGTCAAAAGCCAGAGCGTAACATTCGTAACCTTCGGCAATAGCCATGGCAAGTACCGTGGCGGAATCTAGCCCGCCTGATACCAGCACAACCGCTTTGTTTTTTGCCTGCATTTTGGTGGCAACCTCTCTATCAATTTTTACAAATGAGCACTCGACATCCGATGCTTATTAAGTACCCGGCTTATCGCCCCAGATCTGCTTGTGAAGCTGCATTTGCAGGCGTACAGGCAAGTTGTCCTCAATCACCCACTCGGCCAACTGAGCGGGCTCTAACTGCCCCTGGCTCGGCGAGAATAGAAGCTCAAAGCGACCATCACTCAAACTGTATTGATCGAGCTTGAGACGCACCCATTCATAGTCGGCACGATCACAAATCACAAATTTAATTTCGTCACCTTTTTTCAGATGAGGAAGGTTCTCCCACAGGTTGCGCCCCGCCTCCCCCGAAGCTGGCGTTTTCAAATCGAGGATGACAACCACCCGCTTATCGACATCGGCAATAGGCAGCGCACCACTGGTTTCCAGTGAGACTCGATACCCGGCATCACAAAGCTCGTCGAGCAAAGGCAGGCAATTGGGCTGGGCCAGCGGCTCACCACCCGTTACCGTCACGTAACGTGCTTGATAAGATTTTATCTGTTCGAGTATCTGCCCCAGGGCGTATTTTTCGCCGCCAAAAAAGGCGTATTCGGTATCGCAATAGTTGCAACGCAAGGGGCAGCCCGTAAGGCGAATAAACGCCGTCGGCAAACCACTGGTCGTGGTTTCACCCTGCAGGGAATAGAATATTTCGGTAATACGAAGTGTGGTTTCTGACATCGCTGATCCTGACACTAGGCCTGACACTGATCCAGCCCGGTGCTGATCGACCTGAATCCCGTGCAGCACAATAAAATAAGGCGGGGAGTTTACCGGATTCAAAGAGCCAATACCCGGTGTGCAGAATAGCGCTTAAAAGTTTGCCTTGAGGTAATTACTCGCCAGTTTACCAGCACTGCTCTTGGTCGCAGCAACTCGGCTTAGGATAACTTTGGCCTTTTCATCCTTGCCCTGCAGGTGATAAACCTTGCCGAGCTTAAAGCTCGCATCCAGCATTTTTCGGTGCGCTGGGTATTGCTCAACAATAATGGAAAAAGCCTCACCCGCCTCCTTTAATTGGTCGTCGAGCATGTAGATTTCACCCAACCAATATTGTCCATTGGCGACATAGCGACCCTTTGGGTATTTGGCAAGATAGGCTTTAAAGGCCTGCTTTGCAGCGTCTACCTCGCCGGCCTTTAATACGCCGTAGGCCTTATCATAAGCTGCTTTTTCAGCATCATCGACATTGCCAGCACTCGAGGACACGCCCGATGTAGGCGTGCTCGCTTTGGATGTAGGCGTACTCGCTTTGATAGCACTGTTTGCAGACCCTGCGGATGACGTCCCTGCAGCACTACCACCAGCCGCTACTCCGCTCAGGCGACGGTCAAGATCAATATAATCATCGACCTGGCGCTGCTTGAGTAGTCGAATCGTATTACCCTGCTCCTCAACCATGCCGCGCAATACGCGTAACTCATCGCGCAAACTTTGTAGCAGGTAATACGTATCCGTCGATGCAGCGCCAGCAGCTGACGACTGAGACGAAGCGTTAGCCACCTGAGTTTGACTGCCTCCCTGCGTCACCGATGCCCCGCCGATCTCCGCGACAGGGGCTGCGGCACGAGCGGTAAGCGCGAGAAAGACCAGCACCGGGCTGGCCACCGCGATGAGACCTGCGTTCCATTTCACAGTGCGCTTACCTGCTGATTTAACATTGACTCACTCTTATCAAAGGACTGATATTTACTACGAATCGGGTTTATTTAATTTCAACGCGACGATTCAAGGCCCAGCTGCTATCAGTGCTGTCTAAAGAAGCGGGGCGCTCTTCACCGTAGCTAATCACTTCCAGCAAGCTGCCATCAACACCTTGCAATACAAGGAATTCCTTGACGGAACTACCACGACGCTCGCCCAGAGCCATATTGTATTCACGGGTACCACGCTCGTCGGCGTGACCTTCGAGACGAACGCTAGCGGGGTTGGCTACCAAGCGTTGCGCATGAATACGCAAAGCTACCAGAGATTCAGGCTTCAACGTTGCTTTATCAAAGTCGAAATAGAAGACTGTTTCAATACTGCCATCAGCATCAATATCGCTACCACTGATACCAGTACCGCCGATGCTACCTGTCGACACCCCATTATCAGCAGACAGCGTTGACGAACCACTATCAGTGCCATTGGATGWTGTAGAAGAGGGTGTGCTCGAACAGGCAACCAAAAAGCTCGACAACAAGGCGCAAGCCAAAATAGGTTTTAATGCTTCAAAATTCATAAYAATTTCCTTGTGGGTGGGAACATAACAAACGGGCGCATTTTAAACGATTCTCTTTAAAAGGGCGACCACGCAGGCTCGCGAACATCACCTTGTCGTGAGGGCAATAAGAAACGACTGCCCGAATCAATCGACACGGCGGCCAGCACACCTTTATTACCGCGTTTGGTGGCGTACATTAACATTGCCCCGTTAGGCGCCACTGTGGGCGATTCATCGAGGCGAGTCTGCGTCAAAACACGTAGATCTCCGGTCAACAAATCTTGCGAAGCAATATGAAAAAGGCCCTGCGAGCGATGCACCATTACCAGGGTGCGATTATCTGCCGCCAGGCGGGGCCGAGCATTGTACGAACCATTAAACGTAAGGCGCTCTGTCTTGCGACTACTAATATTCAGTTTATAGATTTGCGGCGACCCACCCCGGTCAGAGGTAAAAATAAGCGATTTGCCGTCACGCATCCAGTTCGGCTCGGTATCGATTGCAAAATGGCGCGTCAGCCGGGTAAAGGCTTTCGTTGCAAAACTGTAGAGATAAATTTCAGGGTTACCATCTTTCGACAGTACCAGCGCCATACTTTTGCCATCCGGCGACCAGGCTGGAGCACCGTTTAAGCCTTTGAAATTCGTTAATTGCTCACGTTTAGCATTGTCGAGGCGCTGGCGAAAAATCGCCGGACGACCCGTCTCGAAAGAAACATAAGCCAGCTCTTTTCCATCCGGTGACCAGGCGGGCGACATTATCGGTTCTTTTGATTTCAGCATCAGCCGCTCACGCGCGCCATCGGCATCGGACACCATCAGCCGAAACACTTGCCGCCCGCCCTCGTTGATTGCCGTCACATAAGCCAGTCGCGTTGAAAAAGCCCCCTTGATGCCGGTGATGGTATAAAACACTTTGTCGCTAATATAGTGGGCAATATCGCGCAATTCACTGTCGCGGCCCTTCACCACATGGGTAAACAATACTCGCTCACCCGTCACTTCCACCAGACTAAACGTAGCGCTGAGTCGACCGTCACTCTGGCGCAGCACACTGCCCACCACCAAATACTGCATACCTACAATACGCCAGTCGCGGTAATACACCTCTGACAAAGCGCTGGGATTAGACAGCATATTCGACCGTGACATGGCCGCAAACAGACCGCTCCTGTCGAGATCAGCACTCACAATCACGCTAATATCCTCGGTCAGTGACGCGCCCTTCATCAAAATTGGAGATATGGCGATTTTGGTTGGGTTATCAACGCCACTGGTAATTTCTATACTCAGCTCAGCCAGGGCCGACAGGGGCATGAAAAGAACCAGGCAAAGAATTCTACAAATCTTTTTTAACACTGCTTACCTCTGAAAGCTTAAAAAACCAAAAACATCGCCCAACGGGCATCTAAAGCCGCAAATCATCCGGTCTATAAACCAGCTGAAACTGGCGGAAGTTCTGTTCAAACACTCGCGGCGATTCTCTCGACAATGCCTGTAACTTGTCAAAGCGCCCCACTTTTTTTACCGCTTGCTGCGCCGATAAATCAAACGCGTCATTGCCACTCGATTTAAGTACCGACACGCCAACCACTTGACCAGTAGGCACTAGTTGTATCGACAAAATCGTTTCCATACCACGTCGAGCACTGAGCGGCCGCGTCCAATTGGCGATAATCCGCTGCTGAATATAGGCCGTGTAACCCTGAGCCAACTGCTCACTTTGCTCGTCGGCAAGAAACTCATCTTCACTATTCAGTGCACTGGCAAGCGCTTGCGCTCGCGCCTGACGTTGCAACTCTTGCTGGCGTTCAGCTTCTTTAGCCTCCTTTTTCTGCTCAGCCTTTTTACGCTCAGCGGCTTTGCGAGCTTTTTCCTCAGCTTGTTTTTTCTTCAAGGCTTTATCACGGCGCGTTTTTTCATCGCGTGCTTTTTTCTGTTCCGCCTTTTTCCGCTCGGCTTTTTTACGTTCCGCCGTTTTCTTCTTGCGCGCGTTTTCACGGCGATTTTTCTCTGCCCTCTTTTTCGAAGCTGCCGCTGCTTTTTTATTGGCCGCCTGCGTGTTCTGCGCTTTTGCTTTTGGTGCCATCTGTATCAACGTGGCTTGCACAAARTTGGGTCGTTTCGGTTTGTGCGGCGGCGTCTCCCCAGCCCAGCCGTACAGCAACAAAAGCAGCACCAAAGCATGCAAAGCCACACTAAACAGGCCCGCCAGGCTATAAATGCCAAACTTTTCCAAGTCTTTACTAATCTGCATCAATGCGCCGAAATAGGGGGCTCTGTCACCAAGCCGACACTGGGGGCGCCTGCCGCTTGAAGTTGAGTCATTAAACTCACCACCACGCCATAATCGACGCGCGCATCGCCCCAGACTAATACCGGGGTATCAGGCTTCTGGCGTAGTACCTTGGCGACTTTGTCTACAATTTCCGGCAAAGGTTCCTCGCGATTTTTGCCGCCGCCCAGGTCGAGGTAATAACTGCCATCGGCTTTTACCGAGACAATTAAAGGTTCTTTGTCTTTATCGTCAAGGGGGCTGGACGGTGCCTGAGGCAGATCAACTTTTACGCCCTGCATCAACAGCGGTGCCGTCACCATAAACACAATTAATAGTACCAACATGACGTCGATGTAGGGCACGACATTAATTTCTGCGACAAAGCGGCGCCTGGTAATTTTACGCGTCATCAGGCTACCCGCTATGAACGCGACGGTGAAGAATACTGGTGAACTCGTCGGAGAAAGTGTCGTAACGACTATAGAGAGCGTCGGCATCAGCAGAGAAGCGGTTGTAAGCCAGCACCGCCGGTATCGCCGCAAACAATCCCATGGCCGTGGCAATCAAAGCTTCGGAAATACCCGGCGCAACCACGGCGAGCGTCGCCTGCTGCATAGTCGCCAAACCCCGAAACGACTGCATAATGCCCCACACCGTGCCGAACAAACCTATATAGGGACTAACAGAAGCAACACTGGCAAGAAAGGGCAGATGGGTATTTAACTTTTCTTCTTCACGGGCCAAAGCAACACGCATCGCCCGTTGAGTCCCCTCCATCACCGCATCAGGGTCGGTGCCCTCGTTTTTGGTAAGGCGATTAAACTCTCGAAAACCCGAGCGAAAAACACTTTCAACGCCATCGAGCGATTCATTATCGTTAAGACGCGAACTACCGTCGCGAAATAATTCGTTGAGATCAATGCCCGACCAAAAGGTGGTTTCAAAAGCTTTAAAGCCACCGCTCATTTCGCGCAAATACCACCAGCGCTGGCCAATCATCAGCCATGAAACCATAGAGCCAATTAAGAGAATAAACATCACCAGCTGCACGGGTACACTTGCCCCTATCACCAGAGATAGAATTGAAAGTTGTTGTTCGGGCACGCATTACTCCACTGTTTTAATAAAAATCATTCACCGGAATGAATAAATATTTTCTCTATCATCTCTTTCGGCATCGCCGCCGGGCGACCACTGGCCTGATTAACACAAGCCACTTTGATACTTCCTTCGCAAAGTAGTTCATCGTCACGAAAAACTTTTTGTTCGACCACAAAATAGGCTCTGCCATAGTCTGTTGCTCGGGCCGTAACAACAATTTCGTCATCCAGTTTTGCTGGCTTGCGGTAATTCGTCGTCAATGAATGCACCACATAGATCTGCCCTTCATTACCAAAGGCTGGACGATTAAAGCCGTAACTACGCAGCCATTCCGAGCGGGCGCGCTCCATAAATTTAAGATAGTTAACGTAGTAGACAATGCCCTGGGCATCGGTATCTTCAATATAAACCCGGATCGGTAAACGGAACTCTGTCATTCGTCACCCCCGCCCTGCACTTCCTGCTGTTCTAGCCCTTGTAGCTCAAGCAAAGCCTTCGGCATTTTAAAGCCGAAATGCTCGTAACACTGGCGCGTAACCACTCGCCCCCGGGTAGTACGCATTAAATAGCCTTGCTGAATCAGGTAGGGTTCGACCACATCTTCAATAGTGCCCCGCTCTTCACTGATCGTCGCAGCGAGACTGTCAACACCGACCGGGCCGCCATCAAACTTTTCCATCACACTGAGCAGCAAGCGCCTGTCCATGTGATCGAGGCCGAGCTGATCGATATTGAGCATCGACAGGGCCGCGTCGGCGATAGCAGCACTAATGCGCCCATCGGATTTAACCTCGGCATAATCCCGCACGCGCCGCAGTAAACGATTGGCAATGCGCGGTGTACCCCGTGAGCGACGCGCCACTTCAACAGCACCGTCAGCCTCCAAAGTCACACCAAGAATATTGGCGGCGCGGCTAACAATGGTGGCCAGCTCGTCGACAGAATAAAACTCAAGGCGCTGCACAATGCCAAAACGGTCGCGCAGTGGCGAGGTCAATAAGCCTGCTCGCGTAGTGGCACCGACTAAAGTAAAAGGCGGTAAATCCAGTTTGATAGAGCGTGCCGCAGGACCTTCGCCAATCATAATGTCGAGCTGAAAGTCTTCCATCGCCGGATAGAGAATTTCTTCAATCACCGGGCTTAAGCGGTGAATTTCGTCGATAAATAGCACATCACCCGGTTCTAAGCTGGTCATAATCGCTGCCAAATCACCGGCCTTTTCCAGCACCGGCCCGGACGTCGACTTCAAGTTGGTCGCCATTTCATTGGCAATAATATTGGCCAGTGTGGTTTTACCCAAACCCGGCGGGCCAAAGACGAGGGTGTGATCGAGGGGTTCACCACGACCCTGAGCAGCGCGAATGAAAATATCCATTTGCTCGCATACCACTTGCTGGCCAATGTAGTCACTGAGTTTCTCGGGACGAATAGCCCTGTCCATGCGCTCTTCAACAACGGTCGGTTCTGCCGCCACCAGGCGGTCTGTCTCTATCATTTCAGTTTTGTGCTTCCCGTATTCAATCAATATTGTCTTATCGGTACCAGCCTAAGCCGACAGGCTATGCCGCTTTACTTTTCAGCGCGCCACGAATTAGCTCAGCACTACTTGCCTGTTTATTGTCAGCACTAACGGCGGCAATCATTTTCGCCGCTTCCGACTCTTTATAGCCGAGGGAGATCAGTGCGCTCTCCGCCTCTTGAACAGCCCCATTACCCTGCCCGCTACTAACAGCACCCGCGCTATCACTACCAAGGGCCCATTTCTCAACGCGATCATGCATCTCAACCACTAGGCGTTCGGCCGTTTTTTTGCCGACACCGGGCAGCCGCACCAGGGTGGCGATGTCTTTACTCTTCACGCAATTAACGAATTCAGCCGCATTCATCCCCGACAAAATCGCCAGCGCCATCTTCGGGCCAACGCCGTTGACCTTAATTAGCTCGCGGAATAACTGTCGCTCAGAGAGGCTGCTAAAGCCATAAAGTAGCTGGGCATCCTCCCGCACCACAAAGTGAGTATGCAGGGTTGCTGGCTGATCAATATCGGGCAGTTCGAAAAAGGTGGTTAACGAAGCCTGTATTTCATAGCCCACACCCTGCACATCGAGCAGTAAATGGGGTGCCTGCTTCTCGAGCAATATACCGCGTATTCGTCCAATCATTTTTGTTTCCGCTTTTTACTATCTGAGCAAACCTTAGCGCTTCACTCGCATCAATTACGTTTTAACCAGGATCTTTGTACGAAAGCTATTTTAAGCGACCACGGGCATAACCCGTAACCCCTTTTACCGCTATTTGGTGGTTCATGCTATGGGCGTGACAAATGGCAACAGCCAGTGCATCGGCGGCATCTTCCTGGGGTGGAGCGGGAAGTTTCAACAAACGCATGATCATTTGCTGCACCTGATCTTTCTTCGCTCCACCATTGCCGACAACTGCTTGTTTAACGGTTTTGGCACTGTACTCCGCCACTGGAAGATTTGCTGTCACCCCGGCAACAATGGCTGCCCCCCGAGCCTGTCCTAACTTCAATGCCGCTCGTGGATCACGGGCAAAAAACACATCTTCAATGGCCATTTCAACGGGCTGGTATTCGCCAATCAACTCACTGAGGTTTTCGAAAATAACTTTTAAACGCGGCGGTAGATCACCCGTTGGCAAGCGGATAACCCCGCTGGCCACATACTGCGTTTTGCTGCCAATAACATCGACAATACCGAAACCCGTACGCCGCGAACCGGGGTCAATACCGAGTATTCGAATCATCAATCGAGTCCGCGTTTATATGGTTGAATTCAAGATATCGCCAGTGTTGCAACGGTGAGGTTGCCCGTCAAGCCAAACAAGGTTTTTGCCTGGCTTTTTTCGCGGCCAATAAAAAGGGCAGCTTTCGCCACCCTTCTCAATATCCTTTTAAAACGCTAGCTTATTCAGCAGCGGCTTCTTCTGCTTCAGGCTCTGCTGGCTTAGGCGCAGTCAATTTAATCAGCTCTTCGGCTAATAAAATCTTGGCTTTCTCTTCACCATTGACCGGGCTGCCATCGGCAGCTACAACAGCATAACGACCCGAACGCTTTTGGCTAACAGTATATTCTGCGGTTTGTTTAATGACTTTCATCTTCATTTTCCTTTCGTTGATAAGTATGACTACTCGTTAAAATTAAAGTACTAGAGAAACTATTCACTCAGTTGCTCTAACACTTCGGTGGGGATTTCAGCATTCGTGTAAACATTTTGTACGTCGTCGAGATCTTCTAAACTGTCGACCAGGGCGATGACTTTCTCTGCGCCCTCTTTATCGAGCTCGACCATCAGTGAGGCAATCATCGTCACTTCAGCATCTTCTGGCTCAAGCCCCGCTTCAATCAAGCCTGCTTTTACAGTGAGAAAGTCTTCCCGACTCGTCATCACATCGATAGAACCGTCGTCGTGGGTGACAACATCATCGGCACCCAGCTCCAGTGCGGCATCCATGATTTTCTCTTCGTCACTACCGGGCACATAACTCATTTGCCCGGTTCGCGTGAATAAATAGGCGACAGAACCGTCTGTACCTAGATTACCGCTGCGTTTGGTAAAGGCATGACGCACATCGCCCGCGGTGCGGTTGCGGTTGTCTGTCAGACACTCAACGAGCACCGCGATGCCACCGTGACCATAACCTTCGTAGGTCACTTCTTCGTAGTTTTCACCTTCACCTGTACCGGCGCCACGGGCAATCGCCTTATCGACAGTATCCTTTTTCATATTGGCGCCGAGGGATTTATCGACGGCGGCACGCAGGCGGGGGTTGTCATCGGGATTGGGGCCACCGGCTTTCGCCGCTACCACTAACTCACGAATTAACTTGGTAAAAACCTTACCTCGCTTGGCGTCCTGTGCCGCCTTGCGATGTTTGATATTCGCCCATTTACTGTGGCCTGCCATAATTAGTACTCCAGCAACATTGTATTGATGTGTTCAGTGGGCCTGTCAGCGTTCATGCCAAGGCGTGTCTCGCAGCGAATGGCCGTAGTCCTTCGTAAGAGGCACAACGCGGGCATGGGCGCTGACAGGCCCACCCTTCGGGCGTTCCTGTGGTGTTCCGCAACGGCGTTGCAGTACTTGACAAGGTACTAACATTGTCGGCGCACTGCGCCTTGTTGCGAAACACCACAGGGACGCTGAATCCACCAATACAACGTTGATGGAGTACTGGTTCCTACTCGCTTTTTTCGCTTTTTACTTTTTCTCGCAAGCGAATATTTAGCTCGCGCAATTGTGCGTTGTCGACCAGGCCTGGGGCATCAGTCATCAAACATTGTGCCGACTGGGTTTTCGGGAAGGCGATAACGTCGCGTATCGACGCTGCACCCACCATCAACATAATTAGCCGGTCGAGACCAAAGGCCACGCCCGCATGGGGTGGGCAACCGTATTTCAGCGCCTCAAGTAAGAAACCAAACTTCGCCTTCTGGTCTTCTTCATTAATATCCAGCACTTCAAAAACGGCTTTCTGCATCGCAGAATCGTGGATTCGCACCGAACCACCGCCCAGCTCCGTACCATTCAGCACCATGTCATAGGCATTGGACAATGCCGCACCCGGATCGGCGCGCAACTCTTCAACCGAGCACGAGGGCTGGGTAAAGGGGTGATGCAATGGCGTCCAGCTGCCGCTATCGGTTTTTTCAAACATCGGAAAGTCGACCACCCACAGCGGCGCCCACTCACAGGTGTAAAGGTCGAGATCGGCGCCGAGCTTGCAGCGCAGTGCGCCCAGCGCTTCGGAGACAATTTTACCCTTGTCGGCACCGAAGAAAATCAGATCGCCGTCTTCCGCCTGCAATGTGTCGAGCAATTGCTGACGCACCTCGTTGGGCAGGAATTTAACGATGGGCGATTGTAGGCCCTCTTCAATGTCGTTCTTATCATTGACCTTGATATAGGCCAGCCCGCGCGCACCGTAGATGCTGACGAACTTGGTGTAGGCATCAATCTTCTTGCGACTGAGTGAATTACCGCCCGGTACTTTCAACGCGGTAACGCGACCTTCAGGATCATTAGCCGGGGCTGAGAACACTTTAAAGTCGACATCCTTCATCAGGTCTTTGACTTCAACCAGTTCTAAAGGAATACGCAAATCGGGCTTGTCGCTACCGAAGCGATGCATGGCCTCGGCGTAAGTCATTACCGGGAAGGTACCCAGCTCAACCTTATGCAAGGTCGAAAATACCTGGCTAATCATCTTTTCGGAGATGGCCATAATATCTTTATCGTTAACGAAGGAGGCTTCGATATCGATCTGGGTGAATTCGGGCTGGCGATCGGCGCGCAGATCTTCGTCGCGGAAACACTTCGCCACCTGATAGTAACGATCAAAACCCGAAACCATCAACAACTGTTTAAAAAGCTGGGGCGACTGGGGCAAAGCAAAGAACTTGCCTTCGTGGGTACGGCTTGGCACTAGATAGTCACGGGCGCCCTCGGGGGTTGCACGCGTCAGGATCGGCGTCTCGATATCGAGAAAGCCGGAGTCGTCTAGGAAGTTACGCAGCGCCGAGGTGACCTTCGAGCGGAAGTACAAGCGCTCCTGCATCTCCGGACGACGCAGGTCGAGGAAGCGGTGCAACAAACGCACCTCTTCACCCACCTTCGTGTGCTCGTCGAGCTGAAAAGGCGGTGTTTCAGAAGCATTGAGAACTTCCACGTCGGTGGCATAAATTTCAACTTCACCGGTCTTCATTTGTGGATTAATGGTTTCGGCACTGCGTGCACGCACCCGCCCGCTGATTTTCAATACATACTCACCGCGCACACTGTCGGCCGTATTGAAGTGCTCTCCGCTGTCGGGGTCACAAACGATCTGCACAATGCCCTCGCGGTCACGCAGATCAATAAAAATCACACCGCCATGGTCGCGCCGACGGTCAACCCAGCCGCATAAAGTGACCTCTTGATCTAAAAAAGTAGTATCGAGTAAACCGCAATAGCTCGAACGCATAATGTTTCTGATCCCTAAATATCGATATGTAAATTAACTGATTGAAATGCTCTACTTGAAAAAACCGCTACCAGCGACTTATTCAAAAAGCCTTAGCTGTCACTCTAGGCCGACTTTTTAGCACCATCGGAGCTGGAACCGCTGGCCTTTTTAGCGCCACCATCGCCGCTGGCCTTATTACTCGCTGTTGAGCCACCTTCCGAAGCACCGCCACCGGCGAGGTTTTTCTTTTTGTCGCCGGTTTTAAAATCGGTCTCATACCAGCCACTGCCACTGAGCCGGAAGGCACTGGCTGTGACCTGCTTCTTTAAAGCCTGCTCACCACAGCTGGGGCACTCTGTTAACAGGGCGTCACTCAGTTTTTGCAGGGCCTCGTGGGTCTCTTTACAGGACTCACATTGGTATTCATAAATAGGCATCGTCTATTACTCCACTTCACAAGCCGGACACGGCGACCACAACTACCAAACTGTATTAGAAAAAATAGCTGACAACCGAGCACCTGGAAAGTAACGATCCAGAGAGAGGCTGGTCCAAAAAAGGCGCGCATTATACCCCAGCTAGGCAAGCCGCTTAAAGCCGCCAGGACATGATCCAGAGCGAGCGACAACGGTCGAAAGTAACAGAAGTCATGTTTTTTACTAAAAAACACTGTTTTATAAGGTTTTCTATTGCCTGATACCAGCAGATACTATATATATTGCATCCCGAGGGGCCATAAAGATTTTATTGATGTACTCAGGCCCTCCACGCTGAAAGTCATCAAACAATAAACAAAAAGGGAAACACCATGGCCGTCAAAAAAGCTCCTGCCAAAAAGAAAGCTCCTGCTAAAGCAGCACCTGTTCGTAAAGTTGTCGCGGTCTCTGATCGCTACACGAAAACACAACTGCTTAATGAACTCGCTGAGAAAACAGAACTGTCTCGCAAGCAAGTAGGCGCAGTGCTCGACGAGTTGGGCATCGTTATTGAGCGCCATATAAAGAAACGTGCCGTTGGTGAGTTCACTCTGCCCGGTCTGTTAAAAATTAAAACCGTTAAAAAGCCAGCGCGGCGCGCTCGTAAGGGTATTAACCCTTTCACTGGCGAAGAAACCACTTTCGCAGCCAAGCCCGCTAGCACTGCCGTTAAAGTGACGGCGCTTAAAGGTCTGAAAGATATGGCGAATTAACTCAGGCTCACTGACTTTNAGGTAACGCCTTTACCTAAAAAGCCTGAACGTCTAAAAAAGCCCCTTCATGAGGGGCTTTTTTGATTCTGCAGTAAAGCTATAGCACCCTTCACTGCGAGCAGCTTATTCATCGATCGCTATCTTTCCTGCCAGCTGCTGCCGTATATTGTCTATCCTTTGATCGAATACTAAAGCCTCGTATTCGCCCGCTAGGGCAGCACCCCAAATTGGCCCCGGCCAGCTAATATCACCTTTAAACCGAGCAACATGGTGAATGTGCAGCTGAGTAACAATATTGCCCAGCATGGCGATATTCAGCTTATCGGGGGAAAATATAGTCTCTAAAGCCTCCGCTACCAGCGCTGACTCCCCTAGCAATAATTGCTGATCGGCCGCTGACAAGTGGTGTATTTCTGTCACGTCCTCGCGCTGAGGCACCAGAATAAACCAGGGGTAATTACTATCGCGGTGCAGTAATAACAGGCACAGCTCGAAGCGCCCCACCACCCACGTATCTTTCTGTAAACGTTCATCAAGTGTAAACATCGTCACCCCTTTACTGTTGCTGTGCTGTACCCCGCGTCGGCAGCACCGTAAAATAGCCGCCCATATACATCAACCTCTATCTCTATACGCGGAAAAATTCCTATGCGCGCCAGCCGTTTTCTTATTGCCACTCAGAAAGAAACCCCAGCCGATGCTGAGGTTATCAGCCACCAGCTGATGCTCCGTGCGGGCATGATCCGCAAACTCGCCTCTGGCCTCTACACATGGCTACCCCTGGGCCTGCGCGTGTTGCGTAAAGTGGAAGCCATTGTGCGTGATGAAATGGACAACGCAGAAGCGCAAGAGGTATTGATGCCTGTCGTACAACCTTCAGAGTTATGGCAAGAGTCCGGGCGCTGGCAAGAATACGGCGGCGAACTACTGCGCATCGCCGACCGCCATGGCAGAGACTTTTGCCTCGGCCCCACCCATGAAGAAATTATCACTGATTTAATTCGCGGCGAAATTCGCAGCTACAAACAGCTACCCGCCAGCTTCTATCAGATTCAAACCAAGTTTCGCGATGAAACCCGACCCCGCTTTGGGGTTATGCGCGCCCGCGAATTCATTATGAAAGACGCCTATTCCTTTCACGCGACGCCAGAGAGTCTTCAACAAACCTACGACGTGATGCACGCGGCTTACTGCAAAATTTTCCAGCGACTGGGCCTCGACTTCCGCCCTGTACTCGCCGATACCGGCAGCATTGGCGGCAGCGTCTCTCACGAATTTCACGTGCTGGCTGATTCCGGCGAAGACGACATCGCCTTTTCCAACGGTAGTAATTACGCTGCCAATGTAGAAATGGCCGAGGCCGTCGCCCCAAGTGGTAAGCGCGCTGAAGCGACACAAGAGATGACCGAAGTGGCCACCCCCGGCCAGCACAATATCGACGATATTTGCAGTTTTCTCGACTGCGCAGCTGACAGCACCGTTAAAACACTGATCGTCAATGGTGAAGAAGAAGGTGGTTTGATCGCATTGGTACTGCGCGGCGACCACGAATTGAACGCTATTAAAGCGGAGAAACTCGAGGGTGTTGCCAACCCACTGACCTTCGCCAGCGAGCAAGCTGTACTCGCCGCCACAGGCTGTAATGTCGGCTCCCTCGGCCCCGTCAGTCTGAGCATCCCGGTCATTATTGATCGCAGCGCTGCCCACCTCAGCGACTTTGTCTGCGGTGCCAATAAAGAGGGCGTCCATTTAACCGGCGTTAACTGGCAGCGCGACTGCAGCCCCGAGCGCATTGAAGATCTTCGCAATGTTGTTGCCGGCGACCCCAGCCCCGACGGCCAGGGCACGCTGGAAATAAAACGCGGCATCGAAGTGGGCCATATTTTCCAGCTCGGCACCAAATACAGCGATGCCATGAACGCTAAAATTCTCGACGAGAATGGCAAAGAAAAAGCCATGCTGATGGGCTGTTACGGCATCGGTGTGAGTCGTATCGTCGCATCGGCCATTGAGCAAAACAACGACGACAAAGGCATTATCTGGCCCGAATCACTGGCGCCCTTCCAGCTCGCCATCATTCCCATCAACCCCCACAAATCGGAGGCCGTGCGCGAGGCCAGCGAGACCCTCTACACAAAACTGCGAGAAGCGGGTCACGATGTGCTATTGATGGACGAAAAGAAGGCCAGACTCGGTGTTATGCTCGCCGATGTTGAACTAATGGGTATTCCCCACCGCCTGGTTATCGGCGATCGAGGTCTGGAAAATAATGCTATTGAATACAAATACCGTCGTGACGCTGAAAGTTCAGATATTAAACTGTCTGAACTGGATGCTTTTTTGGCAAACGCCCTTGCCAGCGATTAATCAACAGCGACCCCTAACGCAGGCTTCTGCCTGCTCGACAAACTGAATAATGATATTAATCAAAAGCACCCAGCCACGGCACTATCCAAGGCGCTATCGAAGGTACTACCTCAGCCTGTTATCACTGTTGTTAACAGCCCTATTGATAGCGCCGTCGGTATTTAGCGCACAGACGAGTGATCCGGAATTATTGCGAATATTGCGTAACACCGTCAATCAGGCTGATAGTTTCGATGACCGCTACGATGCTGAGGTTTGGTTACTAACAAAATCCAATAGCCTCGCGCGCTTTTTACCCGACAAAAATCGCCGTCTTGAACTGCTACGCAAGATACACCGCGCCGCAACCAAAGCCGACCTACAACCCGAAATCGTGCTCGCGCTGATAGAGGTGGAAAGCCATTTCGACCCCTACGCAGTGTCCTATGCCGGTGCTCAGGGTTTAATGCAAATCATGCCTTTCTGGAAAAAAGAAATCGGCCGCCCGGATGACAACCTCATTGATACCGATACCAACCTGTTCTACGGCTGCACCATTCTCAAACACTATTTAAAACGGGAAAAAGGCCGGCTGGCCGATGCCCTGGCCCGCTACAATGGCAGCTACGGCCAGTACTGGTATTCCGAACGGGTACTACTGGCGTGGGAAAAACGCTGGCGCTAAATCGCCTCAGCTATCCATTACCGGCAATAGCCGTAATACCAACACACGGTGCGCCCTCGTCCGGATAAGCTGCCTGCCACACGGCCACCACATCATCCATACTTAAGCTCATATCACCGTAATACAAACCCGCCTCGCCCAAGGCATTACCCTCTGCGTCAAAACCCCCTCTCACACCCCACATATCCCGACTCACATCGGTACTTTTGCCGTAGCGTAAATCAGACATTTGTGTGATAAAACCATGCTTAGTGCTCCTCACCTGCTCCGCCACAAGACCGCTGGCAAACCAGTGGAAGACTTTGCCCGCCCGCGTAGCACGCAGTGCATCGATAGCTGGGTGTGCCATTCTTGTTTGCACCTCCCATGCAATATCACAGGCCTGGTCGAGGGTGATAAAACCCACATAAATTTGCCGCTCGTTCATCGCCACCACTCTGCGCAGTGGCATCTGAAAAAAGGTCGGGAAAGCGTACACCTGTGTATCCACCACGCCATCACGCACCAACTGTCGTTGCGCCAAATCTATCGCCTGCTGATTTAAGGCCCAACCCCACAGTAGGTATTCACTCGACAATACTAGTGTTAACAACGACACCAGCCAGCCAAAGCGACCCGCATAACGCAGTAATAAAATGCCGCCCAGTAAAATACCCGTGTACAGGGGCTCAATAATCGGCACCGCATGCCAAGCAATGCGCGCATCGGAAAACGGCGCCAGCAACTGTGTACCGTAGGGTGTGCAAGCATCGAGCAGGGGATGAGATAAAAGCGCCAGCACAAACACCGCAAGCCAGCTCAATAGCGAACTTGTTTCGCCTTTTAATTGATCTCGACGCCAAAAACACCAGCCCGCGATACTACCCACCACAGGGGCGAAAAATAAGGAATGGGTAATACCCCGATGCAACTGCAGTTGAGCAATATCGTCGGCAAATAAACCAAAGGCCACATCAATATCGGGGAAGGCACCCGCCAATGCGCCCCAGCCCGCTGCACGCAGACCAAGCTTGCGGCCCGCCGCCGCATGGGCAACGACACCGCCGAGTAAAGCCTGACTTAATGGATCCACAGTTTTCCTTTATCTGGAACAACCGACAGGGCATAAAATGGCAAGACCCAAACCCAGTAGCCCAAACGTAACACAAGATAAAGTGAAAGGAAGGACTGCGGCACCTTTTGCATCCGATCCATCAGATAAACCACCACAGCCAGCTTGGCTTAAGGAACCATATGGCATATGAGCAGAAAAGAGCTGGGTAGTTGGCGAGTACATTGCCCACTCACAGCTGCGTGTTAACATCTGATGATGTCATCAATAGTACTTCACATTTTTTGAAAATCTAAATGTCAGGTATAGGGGAATATGAGAGTTTTACCAACTATAAAATGGTTTTTTAGATCCTGGCCTATTTTAATTCCAGTAATAATCGCACTCATCCACTACTTAACCACCATATATTTTGACATTGAGCTTAAGAGTATCAATAGAGCTATTTCTTTTGGGCTTCAAATTTCTGGTGGTCTCTTGGTTTTATATTCAATTGACTCAAACTTAGGTGTAGTAGGCAATAAATCCCTTTCTAACATCGCAGTGAAATGGCTTAGGGCGTTCCCCCCGATGGCCAAGCCAATAACGATTACTCTAGGTACAATAACTGAAAATGGCACAGTTAGCCCAATAAAAGCTAGAACCAGCAGCCCTGGAACAACAACAGATAAATTGGCTCGAAGAAGATCAAATTGAGAATTTTTTACTTTTGGAGAAAAAAATGGCCCTAATTGAATCAAGCACTGGTTCTGATCTAGTGACTATCAGCTCTTCGCTTGGTTTAATGAACGACAAACTAACAGATGTTTCAGTTGGCGGTATTAAGCTTCAAATATTTGGGGTAATACTTGTGATATATGGTTCCGTTGTGAACTATCTCACCTAGTATAAAGTTTGAATTGCGACAGTGACGAATAAATGTCCACTGCCACCTTTTTTTTTGCAAAAACACGAGAAAAGCCGCCATAAAAAAACTTGCTCAATGAGTCAGGCATGATCTGTAAAAGAGAGTCTAAAGACTAAGGCAATGGCTTAACCAATTTGGTACTACGCTTTATCTGCAAATCTGGGAAAACAGACTCAAATTAAGCGATACACGTACAGGCGAGGGCGATGAAAAACCATTGGCTTCCATTGAATCAGGTAACAAAGCAAGTTTAAATATCCTTGCTATTGGAAACTCTTCTACAGATGCCATAGGTGACAACACTCGAGTCATCAATCCACTTTTACATCCTCGGGTCTTTCTTACCAACTTTATGGTCGGCGAAAAGTTACTGCAATATGCATTGAAAAAAGTTATTGGCAACAAAATATTTCCTCTAGAACCAAGCCTGGTGGCGCACCTAATGAAAAAAACAGAAGGTGGCCTACTAATAATGATTGAAGCACGTGCTTTTAAAGAGCTTGCTCTGGTTGTCGGCACCAGAAATACAGTCGTCTAGCAGGGCCAAGAGCTATCAGCTCAAGAAATAGATTTTGAATCACTTAAGGAACAAATAAATGTGTGATCTCAGCAACAGACAAGAGGGCTAATGCTCACACGACCTCGAAAGCGCTGTCTATTGAGAACCTTAACTTCCTATGCAGAACCTGGCATTCATTGTGGCATTGACAGGCCCTCCCCCCGGGAACATTTTGGAGTAAGATAACGCCAAAGCTGAGCAAGCGATCAATAGGTCATTCGCAAAAAACAATAAAGCCCGCAAGGGGTTACGACAAACGCTATGATTAATAATAAGCTAACAAGCAGTGCCCCAACACTGGCGACACTACCGCTAACAGCCGCTCTATTCGCCGGCCTGCTGCTTGGCCTATTGCTGATAACAGTGAGCCCAAAAACTATGGGCGAACTTGCCAGTTCAAACACACCCACTTCTGCTAAAACCTCAACCCCACTTGCCTCTTACTATTCCACCCTGCAAACCTACGAAACAGAAGGCCCCTACCACCAAAATTCCTCCGAGGTTCTGTACAGCCTCGGGCTGGAATTACAAAAAGGCGGGCAACACGGTAAAGCCTTAAAAGCGCTGCGACGAGCCATGCACATTAATCGAGTCAATGGCGGTCTCAATAGTTTTTCGCAGGCACCCATGCTGCGCAGTATTATTAACAGTCAAAAATCCATGGTTCGTATCGAGCCCATCACCAATAGTTACAACCAGCTATTGCGCTTACACACCGCCACCTATGGCAAACACGACCCCCGCCTAGCTCCTCTCTTGAACGAGCTGGGCGTGTGGCATCTCGATGCCTACCAGTTTGATGAGAGCGACACCCGGATCGATCATCTGACATCGGCGTATAGCCTGATAATGTCAGCGCTACAATTGAGCGAAGCGAACCCCAGCTCTTCCACCAGAGAGCAAATAGAGTTATTGCGCAGTGCCGCTCTGGTGAACTTTCATGTCTCCCGCCACCAGGGTGATCAGTGGGCTTCATCTACGGACTCTCACTACAGTTTAAGTGCCGACGGTTTTGCCACTACAAACCCACAACGCACGGGGATACTTTCTGGCGCCAGTTTCCGCCGAGGCCTGGTTTGTCACCAGCGAATTATTGAGCTCACAGCAGCCAACCCTGGAGCCTCTCAGGAAGAAAAAATCCGCGCACAGACAGAACTTGCCGACTGGTATTTGCTCTTCAATCATAGAACGAAAGCAATGATTCAATACCAACAAGTACTGACAAAAATTGCTGCATCTGATCAGCCCGATGCCTTACATAAACAACTTTTTGCCACGCCCCGTCTGCTCCCTGCCGTTCGCATGGAACAGCAACAAAGTGCCATTTCGGGTCTATTTATGACGGCGAAACTCGATATTTCTGACAAAGGCTGGGGCAGTAAGGTCGATAATATCGAGGAAGCTCTACTTCCCGGCCAAAGCCCGGTAAAGCGTAAGAATCTTCGCTACAAGATGCTGGATGCCATTAAAGGGGCTCGCTTTCGCCCCCAGTTTGTCGATAATAAACCTGCCGATGTCAGCAATGTCACACTAACATTACCTTTAATACATTAGGGGTCTGCTAAGGAAGCTCATGTCTCAAGTCACAACTTTTGCCCTTCACCCTAAGCACTCAAGCCCGTACTTTACGCTCACGCTATTAACATGCCTCTTGTTACTTCTTTTTCTCAGCGGCTGTAAAAGCACCAGTACGCCCACGCAACCACAGTCTCAGACCCAGCCGCAAAGCCAGCCAGCAGACTCCAGCGCACAGCAAAACCCCAACACCACGACAAGCAATACCCAGGGCAGCAGCTCGACAGCGGGTGGTGCCCGCAGCGATGCAGAGATTATTGGTGATTTCGACGCCGAGCTCGACGCATCCATTGCCGTTTTCGACGGTATGATTCTCGAAGAGCGCGCCAAAGCCGAGGCTATTGAAGCCAGTCTCGGGGGTAGCGGCGATGAAGGCGGAGAACAAGGTGGTGGCGGTGGAGCTGGTGGCGAGGGCGACCTGTTTGAAGACGGCGATATTTATGAGGGTGTTCCCGGCTACGGCGAATTCCCCGGCGACGAGGAAGGTTCTGAAGGCGAAGACCAACAGGCTGGTGCAGAGAGTACGGCCAGTGCCGATGGTAGCGACAGTGAAGATGGTGCCGACAGCCCCAGCGGACCTGAAACAACACGACGCGGCGGCATACCCGAAGATATTGAAGGTGGCAGCGACGACGATATTGTCGCCCGGCAAATACGTGAAGCCGCCCTCAAAGAAAAAGACCCCGTGTTACGTGAGAAGCTCTGGAACGAATATCGCAAATACAAAAATCAACAATGAGCACATTAATGCCCTTTATTAAAGCCTTAACAACAATGCACGCCAGCCTCCCCAAATCAATCCGTTGCCTTAGCGCCTGTGTGCTTTCATGCCTGTTGCTAACAGCCTGTAATGCGCCCATTCAGGTTAAGTCCACCACCTACACACCCCTGCAACTCGAGAATGAAGATATTACCGAAGCGGAGTTACTCGACCTTGGGGTGATGGCTTTTGATCCCGGCTTAGATAGCCTGAGCGACAAACAGGCAGAAATTGTATTGCCTGCCGTGCGCGTTGCCGAGGGCCATTACCTCGCCAATCAGCTCGCCCGCACCATTCAGGACAGCACGGCCTGGGGCGCTGTGCGTGTGCTGCCGAGCAGCGATGTCATCACCGATGTCTATGTCGAGGGTATCATCCTCCATTCTGACGGTGAAAGGATCGAACTGGGCATTACGGTCAGCGATACCTCAGGACAACAGTGGTACCAGAGAAGCTACACGCAGGAAGCCAGCAAGTACGCCTATGACCGTCGCAAAAGCTTACAGCGCGATCCCTTTCAGGGCTTATTTAATCGCATCGCCAAYGATTTGATTGAATACCGCAAGTCATTGAGCGGCAAAGAGGCGATGAGTCTGCGYAATATTTCCACCCTGCGTTTTGCTAAAGATTTCAGCCCCGACGCTTTTGACCAGCACATAGAGGCCGACCGCAAGGGCGTACTTAAAATCAAGCGWCTGCCCGCCACTAATGACCCCATACTGCAACGCATACAGCGTATTCGCGAACGCGACTACCTGTTCGTCGATACCACCCAAGAATATTACGATGCCTTTTCACTGCAAATGGAAGCGCCCTACCAAAGCTGGCGTGCTCAAAATTACGATGAAGTACTCGCCACTCGCCACCTGAAGCGTCAATCGCGGGAGCGCACCATTGGCGGTATCGTCACTGTTATTGCCGGCATCGTTGCAGCCAGTAGTAATAGCAGTGCAACACGAGCSGCCGGTGCTGTGGCTATCGGCAGCGGCGCACTGCTGGTTAAAAGCGGGCTGGCAAAAAAAGGCGAGGCGCAAATACACATCGAAGCCCTCGCCGAGCTGGGTGAATCCCTGCAAACTGAAGTGGAGCCGCGCACCGTGACACTGGAAGATCAAACCATCACTCTTAACGGTAATGTTCAGGCACAGTATTCCCAGTGGAAAGAATTGTTACAGAAAATCTACGCGGCTGAACGAGGCACAACGCTACAAAATGCCGCAACAGGCAACGCTGAGCAAAGCCTTTAGCAATGCCCGACAATAATGACGACAACAATACCGACAGTACTCCCGACACCAACAATGTCTTTGAGCCAATCAAGCCCACTGATATTCATCTCACTCAAGCRCCCAAACCGACAGCCAATACTGAACCGACCGATGATTTTTTTATCCGTTCTTCAAGCACAGAGAGCGATAGCTCTGAGCTTGATAACACCGAAATTAATAAGCCCTCCCGCCGCTGGATCTATGTTGCGATACTGCTCGCCGTTACCTGCGTATTACTACTACTTGCCATCACGGTTTTTGATCCCGAGTCGACCGATAGCAAAGCGCCCTCTTCCAATGTAGAACATAGCACCACTGCACCACTGCTCGAAGAAAGCCCCTTTGAGAAAGCCCAACTCGCAGCCGCCCGGCGCAGCGCCCAGAATATTCTCGCCAGAGTGCTGGAAAAACAGCAGGCACTAGAAGCCATTAATATTCAGCAATGGGCGGACAAGGACTATCAGCAGGCACTCGCAGCGGCCACCGAAGGCGACAGGCTTTACCGCGAGCGCGAATTCAAAGCGGCTATTGAGCACTACACGGCTGCCGAAACCCAGCTCGACAAACTCGATGCCGAGCGTGAGCCACATATCGATTTACTGCTCACCCAGGGTTTAACGGCAATCAATCAGGGACAGGCCGAGCTTGCGGAACAGGCATTTGATCAAGTACTGCTGATTGACCCGAGCCACTCCCAGGCCTTACAGGGCAAACAACGCKGCACTACTCTGCCCGAGGTTTTCGYTGCCACCGAGCGTGGCGAGGCTCTGCAAATTAACGGCGATTATGCCGCTGCACTGGCTGAATACACGCAAGCCTTGAATCTCGACCCGCTATTCGAGGCCGCCCTTGCGGGGCAGGAGGAAGCCCAAAAATTATTCAGTGACGAACAGTTTCAAGCCGCGATTAATCGGGGGTTTCAGCACCTGCACAGTGGCGAACTAAGCACTGCTCRCAAACACTTTACCCAGGCCTTACGCATCAAACCCCAATCGGTTGTCGCACAGAATGCGCTGGCACAGGTCGATAATGAAATCGCTCAACGGGCCATTGCCCGCTTACTCAACAAAGCCCAACACGCGGAAAGTAAAGAACAGTGGCAAGCTGCCCTCGATACTTATAACAAAGTCCTTACTCGCGACGCTGCTGTTACTGCGGCCACTGTGGGTAAAATTCGCAGTACTGCCAGGGCYCGGCTTGATACCCAGCTGGAAACCTTTATTCACCAGCCCCTRCGCCTCGCCAGCCCTGCCGTCTTCCGTGAGGCTCAGCAAAGCCTTGCCGATGCGCAGCAAATTGCTCAGGCCGGCCAGGGCCTCAAGCAGCAAATTAATTCACTAAGCCAAGTACTGGTCAATGCACAAAAACCACAAACAGTGGTACTGCGCTCTGACAATCTGACCCGCGTCAGTATTTTCAAGCTGGGCGAATTCCCACCCTTCACAGAAAARACGCTGCAATTAAAACCCGGCAAATATATCGCTGAAGGCATACGCTCTGGCTACCGCGATGTGCGGGTGGAATTTACGGTACTCGGCRCCGACACAGCACCCGTCGTCGTGCAATGTGGTGAAACGATTTAATGACAGACAATAAAACCGGCAATAATACGGAAAGCCACTCRTCTGAAACGGCCAGYCCTGAAATACCCAGCTCGCACATAACACCCATCGACTTTACCCCGGTGGGTGGCCGCCAAAAAAACCGACGCCCACAACTGCGTCCACTATCGACACTCATTGCCGTCTCACTGTGYATTGCCGCTGCTCTGCTCTGGTTTTTGCTCACGGCCCGTTCGGTGGAGTTAAAACTCTCACCACCCACAGCCACGGTTGAGGTTTCCGGCGGCCTGTCTTTTCATCTCGGWGGGCGCTACCTGCTGCGCCCCGGCGAGTTTCAGGTGCTGCTCAATGCCCCCGGTTATTTTCAATCACAACAGCCATTATTGGTTAATAAAGAAGATCAGCAAACTTACTCACTGACGCTGGAGAAAATGCCTGGCCACCTGGCCATTAGCTCTCTAATCACCCCTGCAAAAATCAATCTGCAATATGCCTCTCCAGTACTTACTGAAAACAATAAAGCCCAACCCATTACCCTTAATTGGCAGGGCGAAACACCACTCACCCTGCAAGATGTTCCTGCGGGCAGCTATATCCTGCAAGCCAAAGCGGAGCGCTATTTTCCCCTCAACATCCCCGTCGATGTTGAGGGACTRGATATTATCCAGAAAATCGCTATTGACTTGCAGCCYGCCTGGGGTCAGCTGCACATCAACTCAAAACCCGCCGGGGCCGACATTCTGGTCAACGGTAAAAGTCAGGGACGCACACCCCTGCAAATAGATATTCTTGAAAGTGGTGAAGCCGTGACACTGCAACTGGACGGTTATAAAGAGTGGCGACAAGCACTCAAGGTACCCGCTGGCGAACAGCGGGAGTGGCCGATAATTGAACTGCAGCCAGCGGATGGTGYTTTGGACGTCGACTCTCAACCTCAMGGTGCAGGTATTACCCATAACGGTCATTATTTGGGGACGACCCCTTTGCAGATAGCGCTACCGCCCGGCAGCCCACAGCAATTGCAGCTCACTCTCGATGGCTACTACCCCGCCACTCGCAGTCTGAGCATTACTTCGGGTGAGCAGCGCGAACTGCAAATCACGCTCAAACCGAAACTCGGCAAGCTTAAAATTAGCGCGCAACCCGCCGATGCCCGGCTTTATATCAACGGCGTCGCAAAAGGCCGTGCCAACCAAAGCCTCAAGCTGCTGGCCCGACCCCAGCGTGTCGAAATTCGCAAGGCCGGTTACACCAGTTACTTCGCAACGATCACGCCGCAACCGGGTGTAGAGCGCACACTGCGCGTTTATTTGAAGACAGTGGCACAAACCCGCTCCGCCAGTATTCCCCATACGATCACTGCTCCCAGTGGACAAACATTAAAACTGTTTCGCCCCAATACAACGTTTACCCTCGGAGCATCGCGCCGTGAGCAGGGCCGCCGCGCCAATGAAATACAGCGACAGGTAAAACTGCAGCGGCCTTTTTATCTCGCCAGCACCGAAGTGACGAACCAGCAATATCACCAGTTTCAGCGGGAGCACACYTCCAATCAYGCCAGTGGCAACACCCTCAACCAGCTCAATCAGCCGGTCGTCAGCGTTACCTGGGCCAGTGCGGCACGCTTTTGTAACTGGCTAAGTCAGCAACAGGGTTTAGCGTCTTTTTATCTTGAAGAAAAGGGCGAAATCACCGGCTATGCGACTGGCTCGACAGGCTACCGACTACCCACAGAGGCCGAATGGGCCTGGGCCGCACGCTGGCAAAAARGCAGCATGGCAAAATTCCCATGGGGCAAAAAGCGCTTACCAACAAAAAAGACCAGTAATATTGCTGATAGAAGTGCCGCAAAAATTYTGCCTCGTGTGCTCAAGGGCTACAATGATGGCTTCGCAGTCTCCGCCCCGGTCGCGAGCCTAATTGCCAACAACAAAGGCCTGTACGATATGGGAGGCAATGTCGCCGAGTGGGTTAACGACTACTACAGTATTGCGGCAAGTGCTGCTGGTGGTGTAGCAAGCGACCCCGTAGGCCCAACTAAAGGCCAATTCAAAATTGTTCGCGGTGCTAGCTGGCGACACAGTGGCCTGACAGAATTGCGTTTATCCTATCGCGACTACAGCGATAGTGCCCGCGACGACCTGGGTTTTCGCATTGCCCGCTACGCTGAATAAGGCAGGAAATAAATATTATGCGAATAAAAACAAGCAATGCATTTTTTAAACATGATTCATCGGCAATAATAAAACTGTGTTTATTAATCGCTATGGCGCTATTTATAAACACTCTAGCCGCAGACGAAGAAAAATCACAGACTGAAACCAATAGTAGTGAAAATAGCAGCAGCAAAGATAACAAAATATCAAGCACAGGAAAAAAACCAGCGCCTAAAAAACAGACTGCTAAAACACAACCCTCTAAAACCAGGAAAGTCTCTGGCTTTAAACCCAGCGAAGAAATATCGGAAGATTATTCCGTCCCCTTTCCGGTCGACATTTAATTCTTTATGGGTTTATTAATGACTTGAATATAGGACTATTTCAACTTTCAGCTTAATTATTACCCGGGCCAMAGCCCACTGGATTGAACATGAGCACGAACAGTAAGAATATTAACAGCCAGCTATCGAGCGAATTTCTTTACCAGATTTTCGCCCTGCTCGCGGCAGTCATTGTCGTACACACCCTCTATCTAACACTGATTCGC
This sequence comes from Cellvibrionales bacterium, assembly GCA_002746135.1. Lineage (GTDB taxonomy): Bacteria > Pseudomonadota > Gammaproteobacteria > Pseudomonadales > Porticoccaceae > Reddybacter. Next base: position 67,578 of record NVWE01000004.1, read on the forward strand.
CCCAATGCTTCAGCCATTATGGAGGAGCAACTCGMYMRMGAAGCMKCYGGNCRAACCMTNCGTYGYARARCGYTCYWTTTATRYGGTGRTSAAAGATTACGAGCAAGAAACCTGCTTTATTCTGCTAATCTGGTCGACGGCAATTATGGGTTTTAAAGCCCGTCGCGCATTGGGTGAGCGCCAATTATTGCAACAGCCTCTGCTACACATCGGCGAGGGTAACCGCGTACTACCTGAAGATGCCCGGCAATTATCTCGCCCACTGGAGGCACTACCCCAACAGCAGCGCGGCTTTCTATTGGCGCGAGCACTGCTCGCCGGTCTGCAACGCTTTGGCGCAACACGCAATATTCAGGATGTCTCCAGCGCTATTAGMGATGTTTGCGATAGTGAATCTGACCGGCTCGACTCCGAGCTATCCATGGTGCGCTATATCGCCTGGGCAATTCCCTCCATTGGCTTTATCGGCACAGTACGCGGTATTGGTGAGGCCCTGAGTCAGGCCCACCGCGCAGTACAGGGCGATATTGTCGGCGTAACATCGAGCCTGGGCGTAGCGTTTAACTCTACTTTTATCGCGCTGGTGATCAGTATCGTGGTGATGTTCTGCATGCACCAATTACAGTTATTACAGGAGAGGCAAGTACTGGATATTCACAATTACTGTGATCAAAATTTACTGCGCCATTTAAAGGTTGACTAGCCGATGCATAAACGCAAGCGCCAGCAGCAAAGGAGTAAACGTTGAGCACAGCAATTATTGAATTAAACGACAGCGGTATTCTTTGCCACGCCCCCGGTCGTGCAGGAGGCACACCCACCAGTCCCGGTTATGCCCTGCTACAAAACCACGGCGTGCTCACTGGCGAGCAAGCGCTGCAACAAGCCTGGTTGCAGCCTCAGCAAAGTTTCAATCAGTACTGGTACCAGCTAAGCCTGTCACCATTGAGCATTAGCAATCATCACGCCCGCCACCATGCGGATCTGGCCTATGCCCAGCTACAGCAGCTTTATGCCGATGCGGGGCAACCCCAGCAAGTGATTTTTGCCATGCCCAGCAATACCACGGCTGAGCATCTGGGTATTTTACTCGGACTGGTTAAAGCCTCACCTTTTAATGCCGCAGGCCTGGTCGATGCCGCTGTGGCTGCCGCCAGCCAGTCAGGCCTGAAAGGCAAACTGTTGCACGCCGATATTCAGTTACACACTACCGTATTAAGCACCTTAAACAGCGCCGAGCAGGTACAGCGACAAACGGCCAGCCAATACCCCGATATTCCTTTAAAGGGAATTCACGATACCTGGGCACAGTTTATTGCCGACCGTTTTATTCGCGAATATCGCTACGACCCTTTACACACTGCCGTCGGTGAACAGCAATTACACGACCGACTACCAGGCTGGATAAATCAGCTCAACACCCAGCCCGAAATCGAAGCCAAACTCAGCGCGCCCCAGGGAGACTTTCACCTACGCATACAGCGCAGTGAATTTATTGCCGCCAACCAACGGCGCTGGCAACGTTTGATAGACGCACTGGCTAGCACACCCTATGACAGCCTTTTGCTCAGCCACCGCCTCGCCAATCTACCAGGTGTACTCGACAGCCTGGCAGCCGCCGGACACGACAACATTGTCACCCTCGCCGCCGATGCCACTCTTACCGCCTGTTTGGCACAGGGTGAGGCCATCGCTGGCGCAGTCGATAGCAACAGTTCAGATTCACAATTGCGCTTTATTACGGCCCTGCCGGCTTTGTCGTCGCTTGGCGCGAAGCCGGAGGCTGCGCTAACAGCACTAAAAGAAAGTACGACCGCACAAGGCACGGCAAGTCACCTGCTCTGGGGCCATCGTGCCTACGCACTGGGCCAGGGCTTACTACTGCTCGGTGATGGCACGCCCGTAATGACTGCAGACGCAACTGAGRATTTAACCAAACAGGCAGCAGCCGAGATCACGCTTAACGAGGGGACTATCAATTTAAAGCAGAAAGGTAACACCGCCACTATCACCTGCGGTGGCGACTGGGACAAGCTACGCAGCGGCGATGCTATTCATATCGCCGGGCAAACATTAACGCTAATTGAAGTCGGCTAATGTCCCGTAAACGTCGCGAGCTCAATACCTTTAGCCTGTCTTTTCTGGACATTATGGCCTGTGGTTTTGGTGCGGTGACTTTACTATTTCTGATCCTCAAACATGACCCCACGACCTCTAGCAGCGAAGGTGATGGGGGTACGCAATGGGAGGCAGCACAATTACAGGCCGATATTTCAGACGGCGAACGCCAACGCACAATACTACGCAACAGCCTGGCTGAAGTGGAAGAACGGCTAGTTGAAACAAAGGGTTTATMGGATCGCGTACTGGATGATATCAACGACAGCCGCCGTGAACTCAGCGTCCAAAGTGACCCCGAGCAACAACTCGCCCTGTTGCGTAAGCAGGTCGAAACACTGGAGCAACAAACAGCGGAATTAGAGGACGCKGGCGCCAGCCAGGATACTCGTCAGTTTATCGGTGACGGCGACAGGCAGTATTTAACCGGGCTCAAACTCGGCGGTAGCCGCGTGCTGATACTGGTCGATGCCTCTGCCAGCATGCTCGCCGAAACCATTATTAATGTCGTGCGGCGGCGTAATATGAGTGATGCAGTTAAACGCCAGTCACCCAAATGGCAGCGGGCACTGCGCACCGTCGAATGGCTAGTCGCTCAGCTACCGGCTCGCAGCCAGTATCAACTTTATACCTTCAACACCAAAGCAACACCGGCACTGAAGAATAGCCACCAACAATGGCAGGACGCCGCCGACAATATCACCATGGATACCGCCATTGCCCAGTTGAAAACGACCCTGCCCGCAGGTGGCACCAGCTTAATTAATGCCTTTGCGGTGACCAATTCCTTTACCCAGCGCCCGGACAATATTTTTCTGATTACCGACGGCTTGCCCACWCAGGGTGAAAACAAACCCAGTCAAWCCACCGTGTCGGGCAAGGCGCGCGCTAAACTTTTTGAAAGCGCGGTCAACACCCTGCCCAAAGGCGTGCCGGTGAATATTATTTTATTCCCCATGGAAGGCGACCCCACGGCGGCCGCTCTTTTCTGGCAGCTGGGCCTGGTCAGCAAAGGGGCATTTTTAAGCCCTTCACGGGATTGGCCCTAGTACACCGTCATGGTTATATTGACGTATTCAGCGTTCCTGTGGTGTTTCGCAATAAGGCGCAGTGCGCCGACAATGGCCGTAGTCCTTGTCAAGCACTGCAACGCAGTTGCGGGGCACCACAGGAACGCCCGAAGGGTTGGTCTGTCAGTGCCCATGCCTTCGTTGTGCCTCTTGCGAAGGACTACGGCCATTCACTGCGAGACACGCCTTGGCATGAACACTGACAGACCAACTGAACACGACAATATAAYCATGACGGTGTACCAATGGACATAAAACGATGAAGCGCGCCCGCCGCCAAACTGTTGAAATCAGCATTTCATTTCTCGATGTTATTAGCTGCGGCTTTGGCGCCATTGTGTTGCTGTTATTAATTGCCAAAACCGTCGAGTTCACCTCCTCAGATGAAAGCCAAACAAGCCCGAATAATCAGGGTGTCACCGTACTACAGGAGCAACTCTTTAGCTTGCGCGGCGAAACCCAAAAAATGGCGAAGGTACTTAACAGCAAGCAGGAACAACTGTCAGAACTGGATAAAAGCATCGCCCGCCTGCGCGAACAACTGGCCAGTGTTAATCGTCAATTGGAAGCATCCGCCCAGGTTGATACCACGGAGCGCGATGAACTCATCCTCGCCCAACAARTTCTCACSGAAGAAATGCAACGCCTGCAACAACGGGGCAGCCCCAACGCCAATCAATTGATTGGCGGCATTCCCGTAGACAGTGAATACCTGGTTTTTATTATCGATACCTCGGGCAGTATGGTCAATTACGCCTGGCCCAAAGTGCGCGAAGAACTGCTTAACATCCTCGACATTTATCCCACAGTAAAGGGTATTCAGGTGATGAACGATATGGGGGACTACATGTTCCCCAGTTATCGCGGCAAGTGGCTACCCGACACTCCGGGCCGCCGTCGAGCCATTATTAAACAGATGGCCTACTGGCGGCCCTTTAGTAACTCCAGCCCGGTGGAGGGAATACAGCGGGCAATACGGGCTTTTTATGCCTCGGATAAAAAGATCAGCCTCTATGTATTTGGTGATGACTTCACCGGTGGCTCCATTCATCGTGTGCTCAATACCGTTGATAAAAGCAACCAACGGCGCGGCCGTAAAAATCCGCGAGTGCGCATTCACACCATCGGCTTTCCCGTCCATTTTCTCGCCCCCGGTGGACGAATGGAGACCGCCAGCCGTTTCGCTGCACTAATGCGTGAGTTAAGCTATCGTAACGGTGGAACCTTTGTTGGCTTGAACAGCCTCAGTGAGACACGATAAATATCCTTAATAATAATGATAAAAAAACCAGCCATGAACCTTCGTCATTTATTGGGGCTTAACTTTGTACGGGCAGGCTTTGTACGGGCAGGTCTTATACGGTCAGGCCTTGCATTAACAGCCCTAATGCTCAGCGCCTGCGCTACCCATGTCGAAGTGCAGGGCAGCTTTCCCCCGGCACTCACCCACCAGCTACCCTTACGTGTTCTGGTCGTTTTCGAACCCACATTTTCAAGCCACCGTTTTGAAAGTACTGAGGGTAGAGAAGTCAGTATTGCCGTCGGTGCAAGTCAGGTCGAACTATTTACCGGGCTTGCCGCCAGCTTATTTCAGCACAGCACCACGACTACCAGTATGCCCACAAGTACAGAGGTCGATTTACTACTGGTACCGCGTGTTGAAGATGTGCAAATTTCCATGCCCAACGAATCCCAGTTAAAAGTATTTGAAGTGTGGATAAAATATAATTTGCAGGTTTTTGACAATAATAGTGAACCCATTGCCGACTGGATTATGACGGCCTATGGCAAAACCCCTACCCGCTTTTTGACGTCTGATACCAAAGCCTTACATCAGGCATCTATGGTCGCCCTGCGCGATGCTGGCGCACACTTCATTACCGGCTTTGCTCGTGTGCCAGAAATACAGCAATGGCTACATAATCGCCAGCCAGTAGCAACCGCATCAAAAAGCAGTGCTGMTTTATGAAAATCCTGGCGATGACTTCCTCCCTTATTTTACTTCTCGCGATAGGCGCCTGCACAACCACCATAGTTGATGAGTATCGTGAAAATAGCGCCTCTCTCACACTTGCCAGTGGCGAGCGTGTTGTTGTACTGGGCCGACGCCATTATGCAGACTATGAAACTGAGCCCGACTTTATCGACTGTATTGGCGACAAACTGAATGCTGACAAGGAAATTTCAGTGCTGCCTGAAAGGGAGTTTGTCGACCTGCTCTATCCCTGGTTCGAACCCCGCACAGCACCGCTGGGCCTGAAACGACTCGAAAAAATGCTTGATGAACCGATGATTGCCCAGCGTTTTAAAGAGCAAGGTTTGCACTACATGATATGGATTGACGGCAGCACGGAAACAACGGACCGAGGTGGCTCGGTGAGTTGTGCCATTGGCCCCGGGGGCGGCGGCTGCTTTGGCTTTACCACCTGGGAAAAAACCGGCACCTACGAAGCCATTATCTGGGATTTACAGAAAATAAGTGAGAGTGGGCGCGTCAAAGTAGAAGCCCGAGGCTCCTCTTATATGATCGCCGTTATTCTGCCCATTCCCATCGTCGCCCAGGTGCAGGACCAGGCCTGTGACGGTATCGGCCAGCAACTTCGCACCTTTTTTATTGGTAATAGAAGCAGTGAAGAATCTTAGTTTAATCGCGTCACGGCGCGGAAAATGTCTATTAACAAACATACTATTCAGCGTACTACTCGCCAGCTCCTTACACACCTACGCTGAACAGGCACTAATGATGTCTGACAAGAAAGCGGCGAAAATTGGTCGTGAAATGTACGAAGAAGTCACCGCMCAAAYCCCCGTGCTTAGCGATAAAAAAATTATCGCCTACGTYAATAAAGTTGGGCAAAATATTGCTCGYCATAGCGATGAACCTGACGARAAATATACCTTCACAGTACTCGACAGCCCCGATATTAACGCCTTCGCAACACCGGGCGGCTACGTTTATATTAATCGGGGCCTATTGAGTTATATGAACTCAGAGAGCCAGCTCGCCGCCGTACTCGGCCATGAAGTGGCTCACATTACTGCCGAGCACGCATCCCAGCAGAAAATCGCTCAAACCAGCTCCAACGTCGTCGCTGGCGTATTAGCCATACTCACCCGTAGCGCTGAAGTTGGCGATGCAACAGCACAGTGGGGGGCAGCTTCAGTAAAGGGTTATGGCCGTGATATGGAACTTGAGGCGGATGCGCTGGGTAACAAGTTCCTGAACCGTGCAGGCTATGACCCCGATGCCATGATCGCTATTATCAGCCAACTCAAAGCCCATGAGCGTTACACAAAAAAGCGCAGTGCTGATGCTGGGAAAAAAGCACAAACCTACCACGGTCTATTTGCCTCCCACCCGCGCAATGACAAAAGATTACGGCAGATGTTAAAAGCCTCTTCTTCCAAAGAAAGTAAAACGATTGAACAAATTACGGTGAATGCCGATCGGGGTAATTTCCGCGTCGCCACTAATGGCCTGGTTTGGGGCAATAACTCTGCTCAAAAAGAAAAACAGGACAACCGTTTTTACCACGATAAATTGCGCTTTCAATTTGACTACCCCAAGGGTTGGGCGTTTAAAGATCAGGGGCTTACCATTAGCGGGCAGGATGAAAAACACTCATCAACCCTGACTGTCACTATCAAAGCCCGCACCCTCGATAGCCCGGCTGACTACCTTAAAAACAAGCTTGGCATTACTTTTATCAAGAAATCTGAAAGCTTAATAATTAATGGCCTAAAAGCGCACACCGGTATTATTCCCGCTAAAAATGGCAGCAAAGAACAGCGGATTATTGTGATTTATTACGGGCGAAGAGCCTATGTTTTCCGTGGAGAAGTGAACAAAGGTAATCTCGACGAGAAGCCGGACACGGCGGCTAAACAAAGTTACGATCGCTACTTTCTCGGTATTGCCTCCAGCTTTAAACCCCGGTCAATACGTGAGTTGCAAAGCCAGAAGCCCCAGGCTATTCATTATGTAAAAGCAAAAGCCGGTGCAACCTACGCACGGCTGGCCAAACACCTGGGCCTCGGTCGCTATGGTATTGACCACCTACGGCTGATTAATGGCGATTACCCCAGTGGCGAGCCGACAGTGGGACAATGGATCAAAATCATCCGTTAAAGGCCAGATTAAATACCCTGTTTTATTTATCACCAGGATTAGGAACAGATTCAGTCCCAAGCACACCACTCTTTTCCAGGCTAGTGACCTCCTGTGTAGACATCGACAAATACTCTGCCAACACTTCGGTATTTTGCTCACCCAAATAGGGTGCTACCAAAGGCAAATGGCCGGGGAATTCGGAAAACCGCAAGGGCATACCCGGCACCTGGAATTCACCAATACTGCGATCTTAAATCGTCCGAACTGTCTCCCGCCGAATTARGTGGGGATGGGCCATGTCCTCTTCCACTTCCAAAATAGGTGCTACAGGAATACGAGCATCTTCCAGTATTTTTTGTACGGCATCGTCACTGGCTTGTTCAGACATCCATTGTTCAATAATTTTCGCCAGTTCAAAGCGATTTTCAATGCGAATCGCTGGATCATTAAAACGTGGATCAACCTTTAATTCGGGCATACTGATAGCGTCACAAAAGCCCTCCCACTGACGTGTCAAGGCAACGATAAAAAATAACGTTCCCGCCCTTTAAACATACCCAAGGGCGCAGCAACATTATGATGAGTACCCAAACGGCGGGGTAAAGATTTGCCCTTACTGGCACTGTAGTCCTGAACGTTGACTTCATGGTGATGGAAATAAGTGTCCAGCAAAGAGATATCAAGATACTGGCCTTTACCCGTGCGCTCTCGATGGAAGAGCGAAAAGCCAATTGCCGTCRCAGCATGGACACCCGTTGAGGTATCACCAATCGCCAACCCGGTTAATGACGGTGGGCCGTCAGCGGGACCGATCATCGCCGACACGCCAGAATAAGCCTGGGCGATATAGTCAAAGCCGGGCAAGTGGGCTAAGGGGCCCTCCTGCCCAAAGGTAGAAATTGAACACATAATTATTTTCGGGTTGAGTTYTTTACCTCTTCCCAACTAAACCCCAAACGCCCTATGACCCCCGCCGAAAAATTTGCAACCAGGACATCAAAATAGGTGATCATCTGGCAAATAATTTCTTTGCCTTTCTCTGATTTTAAATCAATACCGAGAGATTTTTTACCGCGATGTTGCTGAACGTAATAAGCACTGCGCGCATCCTCCGCTTTGTAGGAAAATGACGTGAATTATCGCCGAAGGTCACCTCTTCAATCTTGACGGTTTATGCACCCATTTCGGCCAACAAGCGGGGCGCAGCAGGACCGGCAATAAACTGCGTGAAATACAGAACTTTTATACCGTCGAGAATATGTGACTGGCTCATTTTTCTGCCCTTTTATTATTTATTTTTCGTCTATCACAGCATAAGAATTTATTGAAAGCAATTGCGTTAGCAATAAATATATTGGCACCTAACAAGCCGATTAAAATAGTAATATTATTTTCTATTCAGCCGAATTTAATTAACGGACTATTCCCGGACGGCGATAGACTGGCACTGCCGCCACCAAATGCGCTACCCTAATTCAATAGACACCGCCATTTAGCCATCGGCGGCCATGCTCAAACTAGGTCAACTCCCAACGTGACAAACAACCAACCCAGCCACCATGCCGAACGTCACTACCAAGTTCAGATCAAACGTAATCTGCAACGTAATTTTAGTGCTCACCTTGCCCACGGCCTCCTGGGACAAACGGGATTTCGACTTCTCACCGCACCTACCTTTCTACCTGCCTATGTGCTGCTATTGTCAAACGGTTCCAATGTGGCCGTGGGCATTGCCCTGGCTATGCAATCCCTTGGCATGGCTATCACCCCCTTATTGGGCGCCAACCTTATTGAACATCGAACGCGAGTTTTGCCGATGGGTTTTCTTATCGGCGGCGGCATGCGCGCGATGATCTTATGTATTGCACTGTCAGGGCTRTTACTTCCACCTGCTTCCGCTTTATTAGCGATCTACTTCTTCCTCGCCTTGCTGGGATTATTTCAAGGAATGCAAGGCGTCATATTTAATGTGTTGATAAGCAAGGTCATACCGATTAACAAACGCGGCTGGCTGACGGGAATGCGCAATTTCCTGGCGGGCATTACCGCCGCCGGTGTTGCCTATTTGGGRGGGCATTATCTAATCGGTAATGCGCCTGACCCCGTCGGCTATTCGCTGACATTTTTACTTGCCTTTGTGCTCACCAGTATCGGCCTAGGAATGTTGCTCTTTGTCCGCGAGCCAGAACCGCCCACCGTAGCCGCCGATGTCAGCCTCAAAGAACGCCTATCCCACATACCTTCTTTATTGCGCGACGACCCTGCGTTCACCCATTATTTTCTGGCCCGTTCACTCGCCACTATGGGGCGTATGGCAATGCCTTTTTATATTCTCTACGCAGGGCAAAACTTGGGCTTAAGCGGTGCGGTACTAGGCACACTAACAGTCGCCTTCACCCTGGCCGGTACAGTTTCAAATCTTGTCTGGGGTTTTATAGCCGATCACCGAGGTTTTCGCCTCGCCTTTCTCGCCTCCATYGCTCTATGGATTGCCTCTACTTTATTACTGCTGTTTAGCCAGGGGCTGTTATTCAATATTTTAGTGTTTATTGGCATTGGTGCCGCGACACAAGGTTTCCAAAGTACGGCCATTAATTTAACGCTGGAATTTGGCCACCGGGATGACGTTCCCCTGCGCATCGCTATTGCCAATTCAAGTTCAGAGGTCGCGGGCGCTATCGGCCCCTTGCTAGGGGGCTTACTGGCCGCTTACCTGGGTTATGAAGCCGTGTTCATTTGCTCCGTCGCCTTTCTGATTTTTGGCGGGGCAATGGTGAATGCCTATGTGCCTGAACCGCGTTGGGCCAAGACTAAAGATCGATAAACCAGAATTTGCATGCGGCAAATGCGAACAGTTCAAGGCTTCAAGATAGCCCTGAATTGTAGGCCGTGCACTAAACGGGCATAACAACGAAAAAGTAACGCCCCAGGGAGCGTTTTTATCTCTTGAATTACATTCATAAAATTATGCCATTTATACTTCGGCACTATCTCCAAACACCTTATCAAGATGCTCTTTAGGCAACGATGAACTAAAGACTGACACCACAACAGTGGTCAGCACAGAAACACCTTCACCGATAGTTGCACAGGYAAAAGGATTATTCGCCTGACTATTCATCCAGAAAAAACCCTGCTGAAATACGTTGCCGTCAGCGTCACCGACAGGCAACCARGTATTACGCAGCACCGTAAACGAAATCGCCCCGATCACAAAGCCCCAAATTGCGCCCTGCTTCGTCACACCGCGCCAAAAYACACCGAGAATCAAAGGCCCAGCAAGTGCTGCCATCATGCCACCCAGACCCGCCCAAACCATTAAGGCGATATTCTCACCAATAGAATGCCACGCTAATACACCTGCGCCGACTAGAACAACCACTATCCCCCAACGACTGATTTTAAGCACATTGTGATCGATCTCCTCCTCGCTCGCCTGGGGGTGTAGCACCTTTGCCAGTGAACGCCGATAAATATCATTGGCAAAAATTTGAGACGTTGAAATCACCAGCCCATCGGCAGTAGACATGATGGCCGACAAAATAGCGACGCCGAGTAAAGCTGCTAGCCACTGGGGGAACAAGGCAATAAACAAAGCAGGTATCGCCTGATTGGGCCCGCCGGGGCTTGTCAGTAGYTCATCACCTAATACGGCACGTGCGAGCACGCCGCCAAATATCATGGCTGCTAACACCACACCAAATATCAGACAAACCAGCAAAAAGCGCGTCCGCCCTACGCCTTCTTTTAAAGCCCAAACCTTATTGCCAATATGGGGCAGCATGCCCAAAGAAAGGTGAGCGAGAAAGATGGCAATAAAATCCCAGTGTGAATCGAGAATACCCGAACCTGCATAAAACATGCCCACCATTTTCGGATCGAGATTTTCCAGACGAGCCATAACTTCGTCCAGACCACCGTCGACACCAACACCATTGGCAAACATAAATACGATGGCGATAGCCACTACCAGCATCATTGCGCCCTGCACCCCATCGGTAAGAATATCGGCATGGGCACCACCCAAAACCACGTAAACCAACAGCACTAAAATGGTTACCGTTAAGGCCCAAAAAGCATCGAGCCCAAGCATTTGCTCAAACATAACCAAACCCGCTAATAACTGCGCGGCAAGGTAGAACAACAGCACAATGGAAAACACGGCGACGATGAGACGCAGAACATCGGACTGATAACGATCGCCAATAAACTCAGGAATAGAGCGATTACCAAAGGCATTACCCGCCTTTTGCACCTGCCTGAAACACAGCCAAACACCGAGGTAAACGGCGAAGGGATAAACCAGGGCATAGCCGAGGGCTGGTAGGCCAAACTTATATCCCAGACCAGGAATACCTAAAAAAGTCGCCCCGGATGCGGTGGTCGCCGTCATCGCAAAGGCCAAAAACCACATGCCATAGCCGCCGCGGGCCGTGGAAAAGTCGTCACTGTTTTGCACCTGACGCATGCCGAGATAGCCGAAACCCACCATCGCGCCGACATATAAAAACAAAAACGACCAGGCCCATACTTGCAATGAGTCCATCAAAAACCCCAACTTTTAAAGATTAATATTTACCAACCCAGTACAAACGACGAAACCTAAAGCATCACCCTTTAGATCTCGACCGTTTTAGACTGGATTTACGCTTACTATTTCTTAATTTAATAAATGGCAATCGGATCAATCATTGCCTGCACGGCACCACGCACCCGAGGTACGCCCAGCACAAAGAAAAATTCGTGGGCATTATCGCGCACTAATACACCCGTGTTCATCGTTTCGAGCAGATAAATACCGTTGTGCAGTAATAAGGTAATGTGGCCGGCAAAAATATTGCCTTCCACTTCTGGCGGTACGGGGTCAACACCCCAGGTATCGGCACCCACGGCGACAACATTTTTCTGCGCCAGATATTTTGCGGTGGCTTCAGAAATACCGGGTTCTTTACTACCCCAGGTGTTTGGCTCTTTTGCCATCATCGCGTCGGTCCAGCCAGTGTGAAAAAGAACAACGTCGCCTTCTCGAATGGGCGTACCCTGCTTTTTTGCAACAGCTTCCACATCTTTTACCTTAATCAATTCCCCAGCCTTCATGTATTCGACACCGTGGTAAGCGGCCATATCGAGCACTATGCCACGCGCAACAATAGGCGGCACTTTTTCGATACCCATTTTCGTCACGCCGGTAGTGGTGACGAAATCAGGGCCCTTGTGGCAGTTATAAAACACCTGGTGTTGTCCGACGTGACCAAGACCATCGAGCTGAGAACCGATACCAAACCAGCCCTGAAATACATCATCATTATAATTAAAGCCATTGGGGAAAGCTTCGCGGCCCCATTCCTGACCCGGCTGCACAATCTGCAGGTTAAGCGTGCGCGGCCCGAATGCAGGGGTGTCTTTGTCAATAATAATACCCAGGTGCTGAGTTTTGCCTTTTTTGATTAACTGAGAAGCCAGCAAAACACTTTTAGGCGTCACCAGATTGGCCGAACCAATTTCATCATCAGCACCCCACTTAACGTGCTTGCATTCCTCGGCATGAAGCTGGACACCAAATACACCCACGCTTAGAAATACCGCCATTGCGGCCTTGCCGAAACACTGCAGTTTATATTTCATACTGATCACCTTATTTATTATTTAACTTATAAAAGTGTTATTCATTTTTTTAGTCACAGCTGAACTAATGACTGGAGAAAACAAGCCCCGTAAACACGAGGCTTGTGCTTACTCAAATATCAGATAATTTGCCTATTTTCAGGCAGCATTATTGGGGGAATCGACATCAGGTAGTTCTTTCAATCTGGGCAATACCTCTTTACTGAAGAGTTTAAAGCTATCCTCGGCCATATCAAAGGGCATATCGGCATAGCTGAACACGCCGTTAAAACCATTGTTTCCAATCTTACTTTGAATATCGACAATCTTCTGATAGCACTGCTCGGGTGTGCCCCAAACCTGCAAGCTCATAAACATTTCGGCAATGGCATCGCGACCGACATCATTAATCACATCCGACATGTCACCGTAATATTCATAGCCTTTACGTTTTTTGAAGTAATCCTGATTCATTTCGTAATGGTCGATCACGCTTTGCCAGTAGCCCGTCATGTATTTATAGGCGGCTTCTTTTGCAAGGTCTTCGTCTTCGTGACAATAGGTCCAGCACGCCGCCAGTGGCGCCGGTGGGTTGGTGCCATGTACTTTATTAAATAACTCGCTGTAGCGGGCAATATCAACGGCGACTTCGTCCCAGGGTTTATGGGGAATCAGCAGCAAACCCAAACCCAGCTCGGCCATACCGAGGATGGAATCGGGCGACATGGAAGCCGCATAGCTTCGGCCTTTAAAGCTTTTAATCGGTGCCGGGCGAATGGGCGCTTTCGGCTGCTTCACCAGCTCACCGTCGAGTTCACAGTAACCCGTCTCAAGACCTTCCAAAATCATTTTTGCCGATTCCATAAAGGTTTCGCGGGCATCACTTTGATTAAGCCCGAAGGTATCAAATTCAACACGTGCCAGGCCGCGACCAAAACCGATAATCGAGCGGCCATTCGACAGGTTATCGAGCATAGAAAACTGCTCGGCAACCCGCACCGGATCATGCCAAGGCAGTATGACAGCCATTGACCCAAGCTGAACTTTCTCGGTTTTTCCCGCGATAAACGACAACCACTGGAGAACATCGGGGCACATGGTGTAGCCGGTAAAGTGATGCTCCACACCCCAAATCGAGTCGTAACCCAGCGCTTCCGCCTGAGAGGCAATACGCACTTCATGCTGATACACATCGTGGTCGTTAAGATTGTTCCAGGGGTTTTGAAAAATACAGGACAGACCTACTTTCATGTTTTTATCTCCTCGTTCATAGTTAGTATTGTTATTAGTTCGAGTGCTTTCCCTCAGGGCTATAATTTTATAGCGTTGAACTTCATACATATCGCTCAATACAAAACCTTTAGGCAATATCGACCCGAGGGTATAGGCTAGCTACCCTCAAGTAAAGTCGAGCGAAAAATGGTGCAGGCTATAGAGTAGGGATCTACTTCGAGTGAGAAGCAATTTATCAAGAGTCCGCCTTAAAGATTAGCGGCAAGAGGACTTGTGGTAATCGATAAATATAGGGAGAGGGTAGCGTGGAGAAGGTGTAACGTTACGCTGAATTACATACCAGGTAAGAAACAAACGACGCGATTACGCCCCTGTTTTTTTGCCATATAAAGTGCTTTGTCGCTCTGGTCTAACAGCGCGTCATAACTTTCGATACCGTCATAGTATTCACTTAATCCCAAACTGGCCGTTACCGGTATGACATGCTCGCCGAAGCATACGGGGGTTTTTTCTATCACTTCCCTGACCCGATTAGCAAACACTAAACCGCCAGTGGTATCGGTCTCTGGCAGAATAATGGCGAACTCTTCGCCGCCATAACGAGACAGGAAATCTGTAGCTCTAGCAATATCATTTATTCTTTGTGTTACCTCAATCAAGACGTGATCCCCCGCCTGGTGGCCGTAGGTATCATTTACCTTCTTAAAAAAATCCAGGTCGAGGAATAACACTGACAGCTTGCCACCATGGCGCGCTACACGTTTAAACTCTTTATCGAGTTCAGCTTCCATAAAACGTCGATTGTAGACGCCGGTCAGGGGGTCCCTGTGACTCAGCTCTTCGAGATCGGCATGGGCCTGCTGTACTTCTCGATGGGAGATGGCTGTGTCGGTAACATCAAATAAGGTGATACAGACCAGGCTTTCCCCGCCGGAACCCTCGAAGGGTATAAAGGTGCAATTTTGGTACATATGGGTCACACCACCGGTAATGGGCCGGTGATGTTTGAAGTGAAAAAGATAGGGGCGTTGTTCCCAGGAGGTAAAGGCAAAATTATTCAAGAGCTGTACGCTTCTGACCTTTTTTTCAAGCCACTTACCCGGCAAGTCAGGGAAGGATTCAAGCAGGTTTTTGCCCACTATCGACTCTGCGGACACCTTACTATTGGCCTCCATAAAGCGATTCCACAACACCACTTCAAGGTTTTCGGTAACCACCAAAATACCCACATCGACACGATCAATAATAAAACCGAGGCTGTTATCTCCTAGCGTAGCCGTCACTTAGTAGCTTTCCATAAAGCTGACCAAGCCAGTCCGTAATTGATTGATGGATGCCTCTGACATTAAGGTCACCAAATGGCAAGAGAAATTACTTTCTTCTAAATGGAAATTAACTTCGATAAGCAAGCATTGATCCCACTCCCGGTCACGACTGTAGAGGAGGTCTTGAATCGGCTTGTCCATACCTGCCAGTGTCGGGGCGGCAAAATCAAGCTGCTTGCCAATTTGCTTGGCGACGCCCATCAAACAGGCACCAATCAAAATATTAGTGATATCCAGTAATAGCTCCTCCTGAGCCATACCGTCACTTTCGTCATAGCCCATCAAACCCGATAACTGCTGGTAGCCATTGGCACCATAAATGGCAAAGGCTTCACCTTCTAGCTGATTGTAAAAGGCCTGGCGTACACCAGCCCAACTGTCATCACTRCCATCAACCAGCTCACCCACCTTCGCCACAAAATCGTCATCATTGACCCAGCTCACGCGAGGCACGGATAAGTTAACAAAGACATCAAGCAGTTTGGCCAGGGATGCTCCCGCCTGCCCCATACCGATATTGATAACTTCCTGGAGAATTTCATTCTCTTCTTCGTTTAGGGGTTCAACCTTCACTGTAAACCCCACATTCAGCCAGAATGGCTGCCAAAGACTCTTTATTAAAGGGTTTCTGCAGGAAGGCCAGAGCACCCAGCGAAATGACTCTCAACTTGGCTTTGGGCTGGATATCCGCAGACACCACCACCACCTTTGCCTCAATACCCTCATCACGGATGCCTTCCAGCACGCCAAAACCATCAAGTACTGGCATGGTGAGGTCAAGTAGTACCACCTCACCCAGGCCTTTTCGCAAAGCCTCCAGGGCCTCTACACCATTGGTAGCCTGGGTAATATTTACATCCCAGGACTCAGGCAGGGACTTCAACATCGCCCTGCGTGAAAAACTGGAATCATCAACAATTAGTAAAGCAATACTCATTAAAATTACGACCCCGGCTCTCGAAAAACACTTGCATTATATGGCTTAGTCARATTATCYCTGTGAAGGCCACTACTAGATTTGAAGGATAATCTCACCGCCCAAGGCAGTCACGGACCCAAGTCACAAGTCACTTATTTTTAATCGCACCGTGCTTAACAGATAGCCCAACCACCTTAAACATCCATCGAAAAAAAACGGTGACCTAAGCCACCGTTTTCCTACCAGAGAATGGGTGCTAATTAAGCCACTTTGTGATTCTCTGTATCCCACTTCTGTACAACGGGAACAACTTCTTCTGCAAAGAGGGYCATGCTCTTCTTGGCATAGTCATAAGGCATACCGGCAAAGCTAAAGGAGGCGTTCATATTCATAGCGCCGATATGATCCTGAATGCCCTGTATTTTTTCCAGACACTGCTCAGGTGTGCCCCAAATTTGCAGATCRGCAAAGCCTTTACCCATCGCATCATCACCAGCCGCACGCGCCGATTTTGCCGCTTCATGGTAGAAGTCATAAGCACCACCCCCTTTCGAAGCAAAATGCTCGCCGGTAATTTCATAGTGGGCCATGGCTGAAATCCAGTAGTCAGACATGTATTTATAGGCCATTTCTTCGGCTTTATTGGGGTCCTTATCGCAGATCACAAACAGGTTTGCACTAGTAGGTGGTGCTTTACAGCCTTGTTCACGCTGATAGTGCTCACGCCAGATATCAATTTCCTTGGCACGACTCTCCCAGGGGCCAATAGCGAAAGTCATAATGGCGCCGCCCAGCTTAGCCGCATGAGGTGCGGTATCGGGTGACATAGATACAATCAGAGTGCGGTCTTTAAAAGACTTAAAAGGACGCGGACGAATTTCACGACGCGGCTGTTTAAAGTAAGGACCATCACCTTCCATAAAACCAGTATCAAGTGCTTCGATAATCATCGCTGCTGATTCGTTCATACGGTCACGTGACTCGGCCATATCAATGCCAAATCCATCATATTCAATTTGCGCCAAACCACGACCCAGGCCCATCATTGCACGGCCTTTAGAGACGTTATCCAGCATCGACATGCTCGCCGCCAAACGGATGGGATCTTTATGCCAGGGCAAAATCAGCGCGGCAGTACCCAGACTAATACGCGAAGTCTGGCCAGCCATAAAGGCCAAAAACTGGGGGATGTCCGGGCTAACCGTGTAATCCGTAAAATGGTGCTCTACCGCCCAAATGGAATCCAGCCCGAGGGGCTCAGTCATCAAGGCAATTTCTAACTCATTCTGATACATATCGTAATCAGTCTGGGGCAGGTTAGGATGGTTTTGGAACAGCATTAAATGTCCGACTTTCATAAAGTCTTCTCCAGTAGTTATAAAATGCACTAATAATTTTTGAACGTGCATTCTGCCAGTGCCATTGTGAAAACGAACGTTCAATATTCGCCCCCCTTGATCCAAGACAATAAAAAAGGCCGRCAAGAAAAATTGTCGGCCTTATGTACTGACTTAGATAAGCTTAAGTAGCCTTCGTCTGCGCCGGGTTACGCCTCTGCGCAGCGACGCTATCCCTCGCTAAAAAGACAACATTAACGTTTCCCACTCGCTTGCCAGCGTCTCACGGAAGTCTGGGTGAGCTATAGCAATCAGCGCCTCAGCACGCTTATCAACCGACAAATTCGACAAACGTGCAATCCCGTATTCCGTCACTACATAGTCCACGTCATTGCGAATAGCTGTCACCGGTGCTGTTTTCAGCAGGGGCGCAATTTTCGAAATACTACCGCCCTTAGCCGTCGATTGCAGAGCAATAATACTGCGTCCACCACGGGACGAACGCGCGCCCCGTAAAAAGTCGACCAGCCCACCGCCACCGCCAATTTGCTTGCCCCTGATGGTTTCACTATTAATTTGCCCAAACAGGTCAATTTCGAGGGTCGTGTTAATCGCCACCAAATTATCGATTTGCGACAATACACCGGCATTGTGGGTGTAGGACACAGGCCGCATAGACAAGTCAGAATAATTACCACACCACTGATAAAACTCACGGCTACCGGCGACAATACCCGTGGTCATTTTACCGTTATCAATTGTTTTCTTACTGCCGTTAACCACGCCTGCTTCGACCAGTGGCACAAAGGCTTCGGTCAACAACCCCGTGTGTACACCGAGGTCTTTTTTATCACCGAGGGTTTGTAAAATGGAAACTGGCAAAGCCCCAATGCCCAGCTGTAGACAGTCACCGTCATCAACCAGCCCAGCGATATGTTGGGCAATCACCAGATCGAGATCACCCCCTGCTGCGACGCCGTACTCTCGCAAGGGTGTGTCTGAACTCAAGGTGTAATCGATATCAGCCAGCGGTATCTGCAGGGCATCGCGTATAAACGGCAGATTAGGGTTGATCTCAGCAATCACCACGTCCGCTTTGCTAAGTAATTCCTGAGAATAATCAGCGTGCAAACTGGCACTGCAAACACCCTGCTCATTTGGCTCGGACACCTTAATCAGGACAACATTGATATTGTAATCTTCTTCCATTGCCCGGTAGCGCGCCGAGTGATAGGCCGGCACATATTCCAGCCGGCCTTGCTCGTGGAAGGGCCGATAGGCTCCGAGGAAAAATCCTGTGTTTAAAATCGCTTGGCTCGACAAGCGATCAAGCTCGGTTGCCGTCATACCCGGTACCGAACAGTCGATGACACGAAATTTACTACTGAGTCCCGCCTCTGCCACCATATCCAATACAGCGTCGGGTTGACCACAGCCACCGCTGATGAGAACAGTCGCCCCATCCACAAAATACTGATGTATTGATTCAACGCTTAACGCAGCCGGTTGCTTTGTCGATACCATTACCTTTCACCTTCTTTTATCTGAATAARCTATGTGTTTATGATTTGAATCTAAGGGACAGCAATTTATCACAGCGCAACGACAGCAAGCTAGATTAAGGTCACTGGGTTTTACGCCCCYCTTCTATATAAGCCTCTTACAAAAGCCCCACCAAAGAGCGACCCGCACAATTATGATGCTTTTTACACGAAGCCMTAAATAGTACTAAAGCTGTATACGCCCTGTTTATTGAGGAAAATCCATTATTTTATAAAGCTGGCACACGATTTGTATTACCAATATTGGCGCTCATCCGCGCTTTGAAGTTAATGGTCGGAGATTTACATGTTAAATCGAGTAAAAAGTATTGCCCCTGTAGCAGCCCTTAGTGTCGCCGTTCTAGGCCTAAGCACCCCAGTGTTCGTCAATGCTGMACCAATATCTGATGGCATCAACAAAGCCTTTAGTGAAGGTGATATTGCTTTAAACCTGCGCTACCGCTACGAATACGTTGATCAAGATGGCAAGCCCGAAGACGCCGATGCGTCGACCTTAAAATCAAGGCTCACCCTGAAGTCTGGCACGGTCGGTGGCTTTATGGGTCTGGTTGAAGTTGATAATGTTACCTATATCGGCAGCGATCGCTTTAACAATACCGAAAATGACAAAACCGATTACCCCGTCGTTGCCGACCCCGACTACACCGAAATCAACCAATTATTTTTCAGCTACGCCTATGACGACAAGAACAAAACCACCATTGGCCGCCAACGTATTAACCACAGCGGACAGCGTTTTATGGGTGGCGTCGCCTGGCGTCAAAATGAACAGACCTTTGATGCGGCGCGCCTGCAGTTCTCTCCCGTGGACAAGCTAACCGTCGACTACAGCTACATTTGGCGTGTGAATCGAATTTTTGGACCCAATGGCGCTGACAATAACTTCACGGGGGACAACCACACTGCCATAGCTTCTTATCAATTTAATGCACAACACACACTATCGAGCTTCGCTTATTTGCTCGACATGAATGAAAGCCCTGCGCTTTCCAGTAGCACTTACGGCCTTGAATACAAGGGCGGCTTTACTATCARYGATGAYMTYAGCCTGGGRCTCAACTTATCSTACGCCGAACAAAGYGACTATAAAGAYAGCCCTTTAAATTATGATGCTGGCTACTACTTTGGTGAAATTACCGCCAAACTCAAGCCTGTTACTATTGCCCTAGGCCACGAGGTACTGGAAAGCGATAACAATGTCAGCTTCAAAACACCCCTGGCAACGCTGCWTAAATTCCAGGGTTTCGCCGACAAGTTCCTGGTCACTCCCGCTGATGGTATTGAAGATTCCTACCTTAAGATTACCGGCAAAATCGGTGATGTAAAACTCATCGCTTTTTATCACGACTTTCAAGCCGAAACCGGCGGTACGGACTACGGCACTGAAATTGATTTCGTTGCCATCTATCAATTCGCTAAAAACTACAGCGTACTGTTTAAATATGCAGCCTACGATGCCGACGATTATTCGAGTGATACTGACAAAGCCTGGTTAATGGTGACTGCCGCGTTTTAATCACAAAAAGATACTGGCTTATCAACAGGTGGCTCTATTTACACCTCGAAAAATAGAGCCACCCTAGCTTAATCAACGATAAGTCATCCTGATAAATAGCCTCAGTCTTGTACGCATTGCTCTATATTACTGACCTTGTTGCCACGGTCATATATCATTGACCCTGAATTTAAGGATTAATAATAGATAAGCAGCTTTATCGGATGACAAGATGGAATTTACGTTTATTGTTTTACAGCGGTTTTTTTATGGCGTCTATTATGCGTTGCCGATACTAGCTCCTCTTCTACTTATCATCCTTGCTCTGGGGCAGTGGGCTGKTCGTATTGAAAAGTGGGATAAATTCACAGCGTTCTATTGGTCTCTCATCACCGCGTTAACCATTGGCTTTGGCGATGTTCGCCCTGTGGAAAAAACCCCGCGGATGCTATCTATTCTGATTGGTATGCTCGGCATCATGCTCACCGGCATTATCGTCGCACTGATTATCGCTGCAACGACCTATGCCTTTAAAGCCACTGTTGTCATTCCGTAAACGCCAAACCAATAGACTGATGTACTACGGCACCGGCGCTACCGCAGGAGGCTGCTCGGGTATCCAGCCACCACCCAGTGATTGATATAATTCAACGACCGCACTCATCGCCGCTTGATAAGACTGGCTTTCATTCAGCTCAGCGGTAAACAGGCTACGGCTAGCATCCTGCACTTCAAGGTAATCGACGACACCAGCATCGTAACGCGCCTGAGATAGACGTTTTGCATTACGAGCCGCGACAGCTTGACGCTGATAAGCTTCATATTCCTGYCGATAAGTCCGCACGGCAACCAGAGCATCCGCCACTTCTCGAAAAGCCTGCTGTAGGGTCGCCTCRTAAGCATACAAGGCTTGTTCAGCACGCGCTCGTTGGGCTTCGCTTTGCGCCTTTAATTGCCCCCAGTTAAATATCGGGGCTAAAAGGCTGCCCGATACACCCCAGCTCTCTGCATCACCATCATTGAGGTCATCCAGTTCATCACTCACCGCACCAAAGCTGCCGGTCAAAGACAGCGAGGGATAGCGCAGTGCTTCAGCAACACCGATTAAGGCGGTCTCTGAATGTAGCGCTTGCTCTGCCGCCACCACATCGGGCCGGCGCTGTAGCAATTCAGAGGGCAAGCCGGTGGGAATTTCCAGCAATAGTTGCTGCTYTTTAAGCGACAAACCACGGTTAATCGCGCCCGGATTGCGCCCCAGTAAAATTGCCAGGGCATGTTCAGTCTGTGCTATTTGCCGCTGAAACGTTGCGATAGCCACTTCGGTAACGGCGAGTTCTATTTGCGCCTGATTAACATCAAGCTCAGGGGTCACCCCCTT
Organism: Cellvibrionales bacterium; assembly: GCA_002746135.1. Taxonomy (GTDB): domain Bacteria; phylum Pseudomonadota; class Gammaproteobacteria; order Pseudomonadales; family Porticoccaceae; genus Reddybacter. The sequence goes on from NVWE01000004.1 coordinate 89,730, forward strand.
GTCGAAACGCGCCTGAATAATCGTCAGGCTCTCTTTGCGACTCTCTACCGTACGCCGCGCAATCACTAAACGCTCATCAAGATCGAGAAGTAAAAGGTAGGCACTCGCCACGCTGGCGACAACATTCAAAGAGACATGACGCTGTACAGCTTCACTCGCCAGCAACGAGGCACGAGCACTTTCCGTCGACCGGCTCAGCTTGCGCCATAAATCGAGTTCAAAGGAAAGGTTACCTATGATTGAAAAGTTTTCCTCAATGCTCGCATTGGGCATAATCAACCGGCTTTGTTTGCCCCGTTGGGCGCCCGCACTAATATCCAGAAAGGGATACTGATTAGCACTAGTGCTAGTCAACTGTGCATTCGCCTGAGCAATACGACTCAGGGCAACACTGATGTCTTTATTCTCCGCCAGAGCAGTGCGAATTAAACTTTGTAATTGCGCATCTTTAAATACTTCCCACCACGCCAGGTTAGCAATACTCTCACCCTTCTCATTGACCGCGGGTTGTTCACTATCGGAAAAATAGGTGCTAGGCACATCCAGTTCAGGCCGCTCATAGTCAGGCGTTAAGGCACAACCACTCAGTAATACACTCCACACCAGGCCTGTACACAAAGGATGTAAACTAAAACGTCCCATTACAGATCTCCTTTACTGGCAACTTCTGCGTCAGGTCCAGTAGGAGACGGGGTTTTACTACTGCCAAAAAAGCGTTCAACAGCAACGAACATCGCTGGCACTAATAAAACACCGACCAAAGTCGCCACCAACATACCGCTGAATACCGTCATGCCCATCACTTTTCGCGCTTCAGCACCGGCACCACTGGCGACCAACAGCGGTAACACACCCAAAATAAATGACAGAGCCGTCATAAGAATCGGACGAAAGCGTTTATGTGCCGCTTCCATCGCGGCTTCAAAAGCAGGCTTGCCCTTCTCCATTTCCAATTTGGCAAACTCGACAATAAGAATGGCATTTTTAGCAGCCATGCCGATTAACATCACCAGGCCGATCTGGGCATAGACATTATTTTCATAGGTATCACTCATCAAGCGCGCTAGCGACAAACCAAGCATAGCGCCGAATATGGCAATCGGTGTTCCCGCTAGCACCGACAAGGGTAAAGACCAGCTTTCATAGAGTGCCGCAAGAATAAGAAATACGAACACCAGCGCCATTATGAAGACAATGCTACCGCTACCCGATGCGGCATCTTCCTGAAAAGACATATCACTCCAGCTATACGACATGTCATCGGGTAACACCTTGGCGGCCACTTCTTTCAAAGCTGCCTGAGCCTGGGCAGAGGTGTAGCCTTGCGCTGCTTGGCCAGAAATCTCTGCAGAGCGATAGAGATTAAAGCGATTGGTAAACTCCGTACCGCTGGTGCGGCTCACATCAATCAGCGTCGACAGGGGCACCATGCCGCCCTCGTTGTTACGCACATAGAAAAAGCGCAGGCCGTCGGGGTCGGCACGATATTCTGGTTCGGCTTGCACAAACACCTTGTAAAGCCGGCCAAAACGATTGAAATCATTCACATAGGCACCGCCGAGAAAGGCGCCTATCGAGGTCTGTAAATCCTGCAGGGGCACACCCAGCTTGAGCGCCTTACTGTCATCAATGGCCAGCATAAGTTGTGGCACATCCACCCTGAAGAAGGTACGCGCACTGCCAATCGCAGGGTGTTCATTAGCCGCCTTGATAAAAGCCGCACTCTGTTCTGCCAGGTACTCCGGTGGATTACCGCCCCTGTCCTGCAACATCATGGTAAAACCAGAACCGGTACCGAGCCCAGGAATGGCCGGGGGGCCGAAGGCAAAAGCCACCGCTCCCTTCACTCGCTGGGCAAGCTGCCCGTTGAGCCGCCGTACAACGTTATTGGCATGATCCTTTTTATCTGGGCGCTCATCCCAATCTTTAAGCTGAATAAAAACAAAGCCCGCATTCGATTGAACTGTACCCGTCAACATGCTGTAGCCAGAAACCACCGATGCATTTTCTACTGCATCAATTTCGGCAACGATCTCTTCCACCGTCAGCATTACTTCCTGAGTACGCTGCAATGAAGCCGCATCGGGCAACATCACACTGGCCATGATGTAACCCTGATCTTCACCTGGCACAAAGCCCCCGGGCAGGGTTTGAAACAATACAACCATGCCGACAATCAGTGACGCAATCAGGATGCCCGCCCGGTACAAGCGCTCGGTGAAAAACCTGACCATCTTCATAAACTGCTCGGTGGCTTTTTCAAACCAGCGATTGAAGCCATCAAAATAGCGCTGGAAATAGTTTTTTTCCTCCCCCGGCGGCTTTAAAAGCATAGCGGCTAGTGCCGGACTCAATGTCAGCGCATTAAGCGAAGAAATAGCCACGGCCACCGCAATGGTTATTGCGAACTGTTGATAGAGTTGGCCGGTAATACCCGCCATTGAGGCCACCGGTAGAAACACCGCGATTAAAGCAAGTGATGTGCCGACAATAGGCCCTGACACTTCCCGCATCGCAGAAATGGTCGCCTCCCGAGACGACATACCCTCTTCCATTTTGGTGGTGACCGCTTCAACCACCACAATCGCATCGTCAACCACAATGCCAATGGCCAGTACCAAACCGAGTAGTGACAGTGTATTAACTGAAAACCCCAATAGTGGAAAGACCGCAAAGGCTCCCACCAAAGACACGGGGACTGCAAGGGCAGGAATAAAGGTTGCGCGGCTGCTTTGCAAAAAGATATAGACCACCAGTATTACCAATATTAAGGCTTGAAACAGCGTGATCACAATTTCACGAATACCCGCTGTGATTGGTTTAGTGGTATCCAGTGAAATAACGTATTCGACATCATCGGGGAAATTCGCAGCAATCCGCTCCATGGTGGCGATAACCTGTTCTGCCACGTCAAGACCATTGGCATCGGGTAGCTGAAACACCTGCAGTAAGGCCTGATCTGAACCATCCAGGCGCGATCTTATCTGATAAGCCATGGTGCCCAGTTCTATACGGGCCACATCTTTCAAAAGAACATGTGAGCCATCGGGGTTGGCACGAACGATCACCTTGCCAAATTCCTCAGCCGTTGAAAAACGGCCTCCCGTTTGCACGGTATAAGTATGTTCCGTGCCTAGCGGCGCTGGTGGGCCACCGATTTGCCCCGCGGGTACCAGTACATTTTGCTGTTGAATGGCTCGGGTAATATCCGGCACGGTCAAGGCGAGTTTGGAAAGCTGATCGGGCTTGATCCACACCCGCATAGAATATTCAGTCTGACTACTACCCAACACTTCAGCCAGACCAACACCACGGATACGCGACAACTCATCAATAATGTTGATGGTGCCGTAATTCATTAAAAAGGTATCGTCGTAGGTGCCTTTGGGAGAGACCAGGGAGATCAACAGCAAGGGGAAAGAGAGCTTCTTCTTTACAGTGACGCCTTGGCGTGTGACCTCTTGAGGCAATACGGCCATTGCTTCTGATACGCGATTTTGCACCAGCACATTGGCCATATCGAGATCCGTACCCACCTCAAAAGAAACCGACAAGGTCATCGCACCATTACTGGCATTGGTCGATTTCATGTAAAGCATGTCCTCGACACCATTGACCTTCTGCTCAATAGGCGTTGCGACAGATTGCTCGACATCGACCGAGTTAGCGCCCTGGTAAGTAGCCGAAACAGTTACCACCGGCGGGGTAATTTCTGGGTATTGGGCAACAGGTAGGCTACTTAAGGAAATAATCCCCAAAAGAACAATAAAAATGGCGATGACTATCGCAACAATGGGGCGTCGTACAAAAAACTCGGCCATGATCTAGGCCTTCGGTGCGTTAGTGGAGGGCGGTGTTACCACTTCATCAAAATCGGTCGGCATAGCGTTAATCGTCATGCCAGTTCTGATTTTTTGCACGCCCTCAAGTACGACCTTTTCACCAGCTTTCAAGCCACTGGAAATAATTTGCAAACGGTTAATTTTCGGGCCGACGGTCACTTTACGTTGTTCCACCTTACCTTCTGCATCTACCACAAACAGGCTAAAGGCACCCTGTAGCTCGACAAGACTTCTCTGGGGTACTAACAGGGCTGCTTTACGAACTTCTACATTGGCACGAATTCTTGCGAACTGGCCAGCGATAACCAAACCATCGGGGTTGGGGAAATCAGCTTCCAGAGTAAATGTCCCTGTGGTCGGATCAATAGCCGCATTCATAGTAACGATATGACCCAAATGACCCAGTACAGAGCCATCGGCCAGGATTAATTCTAAGGCTGCTTTTTCTTTCTGCTGCCGACCTTCAGCACGTTTTGCAATAAAGCGTCGAGCGATTCTCAAATAACTTTGCTCATCAATAGAAAAGCGGACGCGAATCGGATCGACCCGCGAAACAAAGTTAAGGGCACCACTTCCAGCTCCACCGACATACTCCCCTACCTCTACTTTGGAAATCCCGATACGGCCACCTATCGGCGCATAAATACGACAATACCCCAAGGTTATTTTAGCTTGATCAACCTGTGCCTTTACTGCCTGAACAGCCGCTTTAGCCGCTTCATGCTGGGCGACAGCGCTATCCAAGTCCATCTGGCTCATCGCATTAATGGCCGCCAGGGGACGAATCCGCTCTAGGTCAGACCTTGCTTTCACCAGTGCTGTTTTAGCTTCTGACAAGCCCCCTTCAGCTTCCGCCACACCCGTCTGAAATTGCACATCGTCGATGGTATACAGTAAATCACCCTGTTGGACTTTACCGCCCTCGGCAAAATCCATGCTCTTCAGAAAACCATCGACACGCGCGCGAATCGGAATGTCAGATGAACCTATCGTCTGCCCCACCATTTCAATTTCAATCGGCTGGTCACGCTGAATAACATCAACAACGGGAAGTTCTGGCGGCGGGCGTGGAGGCGCTTCCTGTTCTGAGCAGGCCCCAAGTAATATCAGGAAAGAAAGCAAAGGAGTCAACAAACAGGGGCTCAGAAAACGCGCCCGCAGGGAAAAGCTGAAAAGAGAAAAAACCAGTAACACATGACACTCCATTTTCATGAGCAGAACTTAAAATCCGTCCGGGACTTTAGCATAGGTCACTTGTTTATTAGCCATTAAACAGAAGTCGGCACTACAATATGGCAGCACGCCCAATAATAGAGCATAAATGTGTGGCTGCGTTGAAATTGAACCCTTCACCAAGCCCACAAAGACGGCATGGTTATTGCTTTTCTCATCAATGATATTCGTATCTGCGAACAGGCCGACAAGCAAGGTCTCAACTAGCTAACCCAAATTATCGATAACGAGAAAACACTATGTCTTATTTAGTCCCCGCAGAGTTTGTCACCAAAATGGTGGATGCCGGCGAATCTAAAATCTTTATGTCGACCCGAGATACATTAATCCGGGCCTTTATGGCCGGTGCGATTCTCGCACTGGCAGCAGTCTTCGCCATTAATACGGCAGTGCAAACTGGCTCGCCGCTAATCGGTGCCATCCTTTTCCCCGTCGGCTTTTGCATGTTGTATTTAATGGGCTTTGATCTACTCACCGGAGTTTTTGTACTCACCCCTCTGGCCCTGCTCGATAAAAGGCCTGGTGTCACCGTCAATGGCGTACTGAGAAACTGGGGCCTGGTTTTTGTCGGCAACTTCGGTGGTGCGCTCACCGTCGCCTTTATGATGGCCTACGTTTATACCTACGGCTTTTCCATTGAACCGGGTGCTGTTGGACAAAAGATTGCCGCCATTGGCGAGTCCCGAACCGTCGGTTATGCCGAATACGGTACAGCGGGCTGGTTCACCATTTTTATTCGCGGCATGCTGTGTAACTGGATGGTATCAATGGGCGTGGTCGGCGCGATGATCTCCACCACAGTCAGCGGTAAAGTGATCGCTATGTGGATGCCCATTATGCTGTTCTTCGCCATGGGTTTTGAGCACTCGGTAGTGAACATGTTTCTGTTTCCATCGGGCATGATTATGGGCGGCGACTTTTCAATCATGGACTACCTGGTCTGGAATGAAATCCCCACGGTTATCGGCAACCTGGTTGGTGGACTGTCACTAACCGGTCTGACCCTGTACACCACTCACATACGCACGGGTGCAAAGCGCAATTTTGATTAAGTGACAAATGATTAGCCATTAAACAGTCTCCACAGAATAGTAGCGCCCCTGCTCTCCTCGATAGCCGGGGCGCTTTTATGTCACCATTGAAACACGGGCTAATCAGGCTCGACGTCAACAAGCCAAACAAAAGAACTTAATAAAACAGGGCCAAAACGTGTCCCCACAATTAAAAGTCTCTGTCGGCCAATACTCGGATAAGGGCCGAAAAGAAATCAATCAGGACTTCCACGGTGTCCACATACCGGAAGAACCTCTACTCAGTTCAAAGGGCATTGCCATTGCTCTGGCCGACGGTATCAGTAGTAGCGACGTCAGCCAAATTGCCAGCAAGGCCGCCGTTAGTGGATTTCTAAACGACTACTTTGACACGTCCGAAGCCTGGGCAGTAAAGACCTCCGCACAACGGGTGTTGGTCGCCAGTAACTCCTGGCTCTATTCCCAAAGCCGCCAAAGCCAATACCGTTACGACGCCGATAAGGGCTACGTTTGCACCCTCAGCGCCATGGTTATTAAATCGACCACCGCACATATTTTCCACATCGGCGATGCGCGCATTTACCGTGTGCAGGGCACTGCACTAGAGCAGCTCACGGAAGATCACAGGCTTTGGGTGTCGCAAACCGAAAGCCACCTCAGTCGCGCAATGGGTATCAGCCAACAACTTGAAATTGACTACAAAACGCTGCCCCTCGAAAAGGGCGATATCTTTTTTCTGGCCACCGACGGCGTGTATGAATTTGCCGACGCCGCGTTGATTACGCAAGCCATCGATGAACATGCCGAAGATTTAAACGCGGCGGCAAAAGCCATCGTCGCCGAAGCCTATGCCCAGGGTAGTGATGACAATTTAAGCGCACAAATCATTCGCATTGACGACCTACCTTCGCAGAATGCTGATGAGCTGTATCAACATTTAACCGAGTTGCCCTTCCCGCCTATTTTAGAAGCGCGAATGGATTTCGATGGCTACAAAATACTGCGCGAAGTTCACGCCAGYAGTCGCAGTCATGTTTATCTGGCACTCGAYGAAGAAACAAACRCCCAGGTCATTTTAAAAGCCCCGTCAATTGATCTGCGCGGTGARCCCGCCTATCTCGARCGCTTCYTRATGGAAGAATGGGTCGGTCGACGCATCGATAGCGCCTATGTMCTAAAGTCTTGCGAGCAGACCCGCAAGCGCAACTACCTTTACATYGTYACCGAATTTATTGARGGGCAAACGCTTGAGCARTGGATGCRGGACAACCCCCGRCCCGATATRGAAATGGTGCGCGGCATTGTTGAGCAAATCGCCAAAGGCCTSAATAGCTTCCAYCGYCAGGARATGCTGCAYCARGATTTAARGCCCGCCAACATCATGATCGACAGCACGGGTACGGTAAAAATTATCGACTTTGGTTCAACCAAAGTGGCCGGCATTACAGAGATTGCCAAACCCATTGATCAGGACGATATTCTCGGCACCGCCCAGTACAGTGCGCCGGAATATTTCCTCGGCGAAAGCCCGACCACCCGTTCAGATCTGTTTTCGCTGGGCGTTATCACCTATCAAATGCTCACTGGCAAATTGCCCTACGGCATTAAAGTGTCGCAGGCCAGAACACGACTCGCGCAGAATAAATTGAAATATGACTCAGCGCTGGCGGTTGACCGAGAGATTCCCGCCTGGATTGACGAGGTGATTAAAAAGGCCGTGCAGCCCAATCCGCAAAAGCGCTACCAGGAATTGTCAGAGTTCATCTTTGACCTGCGCCAGCCGAATAAAGAGTTTCTGAATAGAACTCGCCCTCCACTCATAGAGCGCAACCCACTGGTTTTCTGGAAAAGTGCTTCCTTTGTGCTTGCCCTTACTGTGGTGATATTGCTTCTCAAATAAGCACTCGGATTAGCCGTTAGCCCTAACGGCTAATCTTCTCAAAATCCTCCAACCCTGACATGCTCACATCAAGATCGTGAATTAATCCGTCTTTAATCGCATAAATCCAGCCGTGCACAGACAGCTCACTACCCTTCGCCCAGGCGCTTTGCACCACCGTGCTACTGCAAACATTGAATGCCTGCTCAATCACATTTTTTTCACAAAGTCGTTCGAAGCGAGCCTCTTCGCTGCTGCAACTGTCGATTTCGCTGCGATAAAAACGGTGGATGTCACGAATATGCAGCAGCCAGTTATCGATCAGGCCGTGCTTCTTCTTGCCCATGGCCGCCTTGACGCCGCCACAGCCATAGTGGCCGCAAACAATGATGTGCTTCACTTTCAAGACCTCAACCGCATACTGCACCACCGACAGGCAATTCAGGTCAGAATGCACCACCACATTGGCTATATTGCGGTGTACAAAGACCTCACCGGGGGCCAGGCCGGTAATCTGATTGGCTGGCACCCGGCTATCGGAGCAGCCTATCCACAAATACTCCGGCGCCTGCTGCTGCGACAAATCGGTAAAAAAACCAGGTTTGTCACTCACGAGCGCCTTAGCCCAGCGTTTATTGCTCGCTAACAGGTGTTCCAATTCACTCATTACGCTCACCACCTATTCTGGTTTTATCGCGATGTTTGAAAGAGCTCTTATTTTTTAAGCTCCAAAGTCCGCATTGTGCCCCAACAAAAGGCTTTGTCAAAATTAACTTTTACCCCAGAGGCCCGGACAGAATCACAGCTGCACAAGGCCTTAGCGGCCAAAAAACGCCCCCTTATAAAGCGCTCGCACCAAAAACAACCACCATCATAAGAGCGGTATCCTATTGTATCAAAGCGGCGTATTATTCGCGGTGACAAAGGATCCYGTGCCTCAGGTTCTATCACTCTTGAGCAGAGTCTCTGCACCGCTCGCCCTTATTAATGACGAGTTCCCAGACCGAGCTAAGCAAAGGGTTCATGACATACAAAAGCATGGCATAAGTGAGTCTGGCACATTACATGCATGACTCATACCCTATGAGCCTGGTGCGACAGCCTCAGATTTATCTTAAACAGCATTTTATACGGACTACAAAATATCATGAGTAACAAGCAGCGAATCCTCGTTATCGGCAACGGCATGGTCGGCCACAAGTTTCTGGAAGCCATGGCCAAGAGCCCGCAGTTCTCGGCCTTTGAAGTAACTACCTTCTGTGAAGAGAGCCGCATCGCCTACGACCGAGTCCATCTCACCGAGTTTTTTGCTGGCCGCAGTGCCGATGACCTGTCTTTGGTAGAACCCGGCTACTACGAGCAACACGGTATTCGCGTACTTCTCGGCGATAAAGCGGTAAGCATTGATCGCAGCGCCAAAACCGTCACCTCCGAAAAAGGCGAAGTACTGAGCTACGACAAACTGGTACTGGCCACCGGCTCCTTCCCCTTCGTGCCACCGATCCCCGGCCACGATAGAGACAACTGCTTTGTCTATCGCACCATTGACGATCTTGAAGCCATGCAGGCGGCGGCTAAAAACTCTAAAGTCGGCGCCGTGATTGGCGGTGGATTGCTGGGTCTGGAAGCGGCGAAAGCCCTGGTTGATCTGGGTCTTGAAACTCACGTTATCGAATTCGCACCACGGCTGATGGCCGTGCAGGTCGACGATGGCGGTGGCGCCATGCTGCGTCAGAAGATTGAAGAGCTGGGCGTAAAAGTCCACCTCGGCATGAACACCCAGAACATCGGTGAAGGTGATACCTGCTTTCATAAAATGAGTTTTGCCGACGGTTCGGAAATCGACACCGACATGCTGGTATTCTCAGCGGGTATTCGCCCCCAGGATGCCCTCGCTCGCGACAGTGAGCTCGAACTAGGTGAGCGCGGCGGCATCGTCGTCAACGACCAGTGTCAAACCTCCGACCCCGATATTTACGCCATCGGCGAATGTGCCCTGTGGAACGGTCGCATCTACGGTCTGGTTGCCCCGGGTTATAAAATGGCCCAGGTAGCCAGCGACCACATCAATGCCGAGGACAATGCCTTCCCCGGTGCCGACATGAGCACCAAGCTGAAGCTAATGGGCATCGATGTGGCCAGCATTGGTGACGCCCACGCCAACACACCCGGCTCCAGGGAATACACCTACGTCAATGGCACCGAAGATATCTACAAAAAGATTGTCGTCAGTGAAGACAGCACTCGCCTGCTCGGCGCGGTACTGGTTGGCGATGCTGCCGACTACGGTACCCTGCTGCAAATGACGTTGAACGACATTCCCCTGCCCGAATTCCCCGACGCCTTGATCTTGCCCCAGCGCGATGGCAACGGTGCCACCGGTATGGGCGTCGACATGCTGCCCGACGGCGCGCAAATCTGTTCCTGTAACGACGTCACCAAGGGTCAGCTCTGCCAGGCGGTTTCCGATGGCGCCACGGCCCTGGGCGATCTAATGCTGGCTACAGATGCCGGCACCAGTTGTGGTGGTTGTAAAACCCTGGTCGGCCAGGTGATGAACAGCGAACTGGAAAAAATGGGCGTCGAGGTCAACACCGACCTCTGCGAACACTTCCCCCACACTCGCCAGGAGCTTTACCATCTGGTGCGCGTCGGCGAGATAAAGACCTTTCAAGACTTATTAGCCCAGCACGGCACCGGCTACGGCTGCGAAATTTGCAAGCCCACGGTGGGCTCCATCCTCGCCTCCTGCTGGAATGACTACGTGCTCGAACCCGAGCACCTCGCCCTACAGGACACCAACGACCGCTATCTGGGCAACATGCAGAAAGATGGCACCTACTCCATTGTGCCGCGCATCGCCGGTGGTGAAATCACCCCCGAAAAACTCATTGTGCTCGGCGAGGTCGGCAAGAAATACAATCTCTACACCAAGCTCACCGGTGGCCAGCGTATCGATTTATTCGGCGCCCGCCTCGAGCAGCTCCCGGCCATCTGGAAAGAATTAATTGATGCTGGCTTTGAAACCGGCCACGCCTACGGCAAGTCACTGCGCACGGTTAAATCCTGYGTCGGCAGCACCTGGTGCCGTTACGGTCAGAATGACAGTGTCGCCCTGGCCCTGGAAATTGAGCACCGTTACAAAGGCCTGCGCTCACCGCACAAATTGAAATCTGCCGTCTCCGGCTGTACCCGYGAATGTGCCGAGGCCCAGAGTAAAGACGTCGGCATCATCGCCACCGAAACCGGCTGGAATATGTATGTCTGCGGCAACGGCGGCATGCGCCCACGCCACGCCGATTTATTCGCCACTGATCTGGACAAAGAAACCCTGATCAAATACACCGACCGCTTTATGATGTTCTATGTGCAAACGGCCGATCGCCTGCAGCGCACCTCCACCTGGATGGACAATCTCGAAGGCGGCATCGACTACTTGCGCGAAGTCATCATCGACGACTCCCTCGGCATTTGTGAAAAACTCGAAGCCGAAATGGCCAAGGTCATCGACACTTACCAGTGTGAGTGGAAGACCACCATTGACGATGAAGAAAAACTGCTGATGTTCCGTCCCTTCATTAACAGCAACAAAGCCGATAGCAATGTTGTCTTTGTCGAAGAGCGCGAGCAAATTCGCCCCATCCGCAAAGATGAGCGCGGGGCAATCAACTAATGACCGACCTCACTAAAAACGCACAGGATGACACCGTGACAGCYGACCAGAACTGGACCACCATTTGCGCCCTGCAAGATCTGCCTTGTGATGCCGGTGTCGCCGCACTACTCCACGCCGACAGCCCCGAAGAAACGCAAATCGCCCTGTTCCGTACCAGTGACGATGCCGTGTATGCGATCAGCAATTTCGACCCCTTTAGTGAAGCCAAYGTACTGGCTCGTGGCATACTCTGCAGCATCGGCGAACAACTCGCCGTTGCATCACCGGTATTAAAGGAGCACTTTGACCTGGCCACCGGGCAGTGTTTTGAAGACGAGAACGTCTCCATCGCCACCTTTCCCGTTAAAATTGCCGATGGCAACGTGCTGATTGCCGCTTAAGCCAAGGATACCGCTATGAGCTTTACTTATTACACGGCCGATGTTTTTACCGAAACTGTTTTTCAAGGCGCCCAGATTGCCGTCTTTCCCGCCGCAACGGATATCAGCGATGAGCAAATGTCGCTGATCGCCCGAGAACTAAACCTCTCCGAAACGGTTTTTGTCAGCCCCGGCGCACAGGACAATCACTTTAAGCTGCGTATATTCACGCCGCTTAAAGAAATCAGCTTTGCCGGTCACCCGGTACTCGCCACCGCCAAAGCGCTGCTTGAGGATGGCCTGATTACCCTCACCGACGGCAAAGCCAATGTTTGCTTCCAGCAGAAGGCCGGCGACCTCAGCGTTAATATTGAACAGCGCGAAAGCGAGCCTTTGTTTGTCCAGTTCAGCCTCAGCAGCGACCCGGTGATCGATCGCTACACGCCTCGTGCCAGCGAACTCGCCGCGCTATTGTCCATCGACGAAAGTGATATCGACACCCACATTTTTCAGACACGCCTGGTGTCCATCAGTCTGCCCTACTTGATTTTGCCACTGGCCTCTCAGGCTGCTGTACGCAAGGCCCGCTTTGATATGAAAGCCTGGAGCCAGTCCAGCGCCCCCGCCATGGCTGCCCAGGAAATACTGGTATTCAGTAATAAAACGGACAACGACGACACGGACTTCCATGCGCGCCTGTTGGGCCCCAGTATTGGTGTTCACGAAGACCCCCCCATTGGCTCGGCCATGCCCTGTTTTGCCGGCTACCTCGGTTGCCACGATGCCATTCGCGAAGGCACTTACACCTTTGTGATTGATCGCGGCACCGTTGAAACCCGCCGCAGTGTGCTGTCTATCGAAATGGACAATCACGCCGATAAAGCCACGGCCCTAAGGGTCGGCGGTAATGTGGTACTGGTTAGCAAGAATACGCTGTTGAGCTAAGCCAGCGATATTCARCGCGACGATGACCGGGGTCGTTTGAGGGTCTACACTCTCAAGGGGCCCGGCACGTTTTTAAGTCTTATTCCAACACACCGTAGTGGCACTGCTCGCCCCTTCGCTTCACTTTAGATTTATAGGTCAACACCATGCTCTTTGGTCGCAATACAAAAAATCCCATCAAAATGGTCGACAAGAAGATCACCGAGTGGACCTATGCCACCTGTGGCTATTGTTCGGTGGGCTGCGCCATGGAAATTGGCAAAAATGCCGAGGGCAAAATTGTTGGCTCCCGTGGTGTCGGTAACGCCGATGTCAATCGCGGTAAGCTCTGCGTCAAGGGCATTTTCGAACACGAGCTGTTTGACTCCGCCGGTCGCGGTGACAAACCCATCATTCGCGAGCAGATTGGCGAGAGCTACCAGGTCACCAGTTGGGAYAAYGCCCTCGATACCATGGCGGATAARATCCGYGATATTCAGCAAAAACACGGCCGCGACGCCTTTGCCATTGTCTCCACCGGGCAGCTACTGACCGAGGAGTTTTACACCCTTGGCAAACTCACCCGTGGCGTCATTGGCACCAACAATTACGACGGCAATACCACACTGTGTATGGCCTCAGCGGTATCGGGCTATAAGCGCTCCTTCGGTTCCGACGGCCCGCCCGGCAGTTACGAAGACTTCGACCACACCGACGTGTTGATGGCCTGGGGCTCGAACCTGCCCGAGCAGCACCCGATTATTTACTGGCGCATGAAAGAGGCCCAGGAAAAGCGTCACTTCCCACTGATTGTGATCGACCCCCGCGTCACCATGCTGGCACAAAATGCCGACATCCACCTCGCCGTCACCCCCGGTACCGACGTGGTGCTACAGAATGCCTTGATTCACGTGATTCTCGATGAGGGCCTGGAAGATCGCGCCTATATCGAAGCCAACACCACCGGGCTTGAGCAACTCGAACGCGAAGTCGCCAAGTTTGACCCCGACAGTGCCTCAAAGATYTGCGGCATCGACGCCGATACYATTCGCAACGTGGCGCGCATTTACGCCAAGGCCGATCGCGGCATGAGCATCTGGACCATGGGCATCAACCAAAGCATGCACGGCTCCGATGGCTGTGTCGGCATTAAYAATATCAATCTGGTMACCGGCAATATCGGCAAGCCCGGYGCCACTAGCCTGTCGATTACCGGCCAGTGCAATGCCATGGGCACACGGGAGTGGTCATCTTGCTCCGGCCTGCCCGGCTACCGCGCCCTGGAAAATCCCCAGGACAGAGAGGACATCGCCAAGTACTGGAATGTTGACCCGGAGTTTTTCCCGAAGAAACGCGGTCTCGCCGAGACCGATATCTTCCCCGCCATTGAGCTGGGTGAAATCAAGGGCCTGTGGCTGGTGGCGACCAACCCAATGACCTCCCTGCCCAATACGGCACGTATTCGCAAGACCCTGGAAAAACTCGATTTTCTCGTGGTGCAGGACTCCTACGCCGATGTCGAAACCGTGGAATACGCCCATCTGTACCTACCTGCCGCCACCTGGGCAGAGAAAGAGGGTGTATTCACCAATACCGAGCGCCGTGTCAATATCGTGCGCAAGGCCACCGATGCCCCCGGTGAATCAAAATCCGACCTGGCGATTTTCAATGAGCTGGCCAAGCGTTTTGAGCAGGCGGCGCAGATGAACTTCCCCGAAAAACCCAGTGACGTCTTCGAGGAAATGAAGCCTCTATCAAAGGGTCGCCTGCTGGATATGACCGGCATGACCCACGATCTGATTGAAAAAAAGCGCGGCATTCAATGGCCCTACACCGCCGAAGAAGTTGCGCGTGGTGAAGGGCCAGTGAAAGGCGGTAAGCGCCTGTACACCAAAGACGGCACCTTCAGCTTTGCCGACGGCATGGCCAAGTTGGTGCCCCTGCCCTTTATCGACAACAATGAAGTGCCCGATGAAAAATACCCCTACTGGCTGAACACCGGCCGCCTGGTCGAGCACTTCCACACCCGCACCAAGACCGGCAAACTCGGCAACAACAACAAGTACAGCCCCATCCCCTTTATGGAGATCAATCCCGATGCCGCCCGCGAACTGGGCATAACCCATCAGGACTACGTGCGCTGTGTGTCCCGCCGCGGCGATGCCATCGTCATGGCCATGTGTACCCAGCGAGTACCAAAAGATATGGTATTCATCCCCTTTCACTTTTTTGACTGTGTCAACCGTCTGACTCTCGGCTTGCTCGACCCCTATTCGCGCCAGCCCGCCTACAAGCAATCGGCGGTGACGATAGAGGTAATTGACGACCAGGAAGCGGCCGCACAAATGAGCCGCGAGCGCCGAGCCTTTTAGGCAGCCACAGTGCCATAGCCCCCATTGCAATGATCAATTTTAAGGCCCGATAACCGATATGTTAGATGTACGCAGCGACGAACCCGAATACAGTTTCCTTTGGGATAAAGAAACCAAGGCCGTCAACCAGCACGGCAATCTGATTGATCTGGTCAATGAAGACAGCGATCTGCATTGCCAAAGCCTGAATATCAATAACGATCCCGGCATTGGCGACAACCCCAATCGCTATAAGCAGCACGGCTTTTTCCTCAATGCCGACAACTGCATCGGTTGTCACGCCTGCGAGGCGGCCTGTAGTGAAAAGAACGACAACCCGGCCCATATCGCCTTTCGCTCAGTGGGTTTTGTCGAGGGCGGCATCTACCCCGACTACCAACGCATCAATATTTCCATGGCCTGTAACCACTGTGACGACCCGGTGTGTTTAACAGGCTGCCCCACACGCGCCTATACCAAGTACGCCGAATACGGTGCAGTCTTGCAAGACCCCGACATCTGCTTTGGCTGCGGTTATTGCACCTGGGTCTGCCCCTACAACGCCCCCCAGCTCGATCCGGTAAAAGGCGAAGTCACCAAGTGCAATATGTGTGTCGACCGCCTGGAAGTCGGCCTGAAACCCGCCTGCGTCACTGCCTGTTTGGGTAACGCCCTGGACTTCGGTGTGATCGAAAACATTCCCGAGAATCGCATCGAGGCGAAGACGTCGATTCCCGGCTTCCCCACCACCGACATCACCCAGCCCAACATCCGCTTTCAGCAAACCCGTTCGACCCAGCGGGAAATGACGCGCACTGACTCCATGCCGCTGAAATATCACAAAGAYGACAGCGTCGGCATCTTCAAACCCAAGGTCGATAAAARGYWCRSYGRAARSWMGCRCTGGAACTGGCGYAAGCTGCTGACCTCTCACGAGAGCGCCCACGTGATCTTCACCCTCAGCACCCAGGCGGTGCTCGGTGCCTTTTTAATTATTGTCACCGCGGGCCTGGTGAATATCGATACACTGGCCGCCCTCAATGGCGCTGCCGTTAAACTGCCCCTGCTGGGCCTGATGTTTGTCATGCTCACCTACGGTCTGTTCAAACTGAATATGCACCTGGGCAAGCCTCATCGCTTTTATCGCGGTTTTAACAACCTGCGGCTATCGCCCCTGAGCCGGGAGATCGCCGGTATCACCGGGTTTTATACTTTCCTGATGGCCTATGTCTTCTTCTCGATTTTTGACAATACCTTATTCAACTTAATGGCCAATGCCTCCGGAGTGCTCGGTGCCATCAGCGGTCTGATCGGTCTGTACTATATGTATAAGATCTACCGCATTAAGGCGCGACCCTTTTGGGATCACTGGCAAACCGGTAGTGCCTTCTTCGGTAATACCCTCAGCTACGGTGCCCTACTGACCGGCCTTATCAGCCTACCCCTGCTCAGCGCAGAGCAATCCCTGCTGGCACTGGCCGCCCCCCTGATGGCCCTGATTGCCCTMGGCCTCGGTATCGAACTGATCGGCCATATTGCCCACAGCCGCGCCATGGCTAGTCTCGAGAACGAAGGTGCCGCCTCCTGGTATTTGCAGACCACCCGCTACGGTAAAGCCTGGATCACCCGCAATGTACTGCTCGGCTTGAGCTTTACCTGTGCTTTGCTGATGATCGCTACTAACCCGAGTGGCAYCAGCGCCATTATCTGCTGGTCAGTATTGGCCCTGCTGATGATTAGCGCCGGCGCCATTAGCCGCTCACTGTTCTTTGTCCTGGTCATCCCCACGACCATGCCCGGTGCCTTCTTCTGGAAGAAYCAGGCCTTTGAAGAACACGCCCGGGAATCGGGACTGGTCGACATGGAACAGGTTGGCGTGGTGCGCGAACTGCACGGTAAGTTCAAGCTCGATGAATTACTTGAGACGATTCGCACCACCAGCCCCAGCACCCTGTTCAAACACATTAAGGATATTGTGGTTTGGAAAAAAATCGGTTAAAAACGGCGTCAATAACAATCGTAATAAATGCAGAAAGCTTAAAGCCACGCCTGCTGCGCCTACTAAGCTGCATGGAAAGCGGGCTCATCGAGCGCGAGATAGCCGCACGTTTAACCTTGCTTGGCGCCCTGAGTGGCGAACACACTCTGCTAATTGGCCCACCGGGCACGGCAAAAAGTGTCCTCGCCCGCCGCCTGCATCTCGCCTTTGAACCCGGTCATTATTTCGAGCGCCTGTTAACACGCTTTTCAGTGCCTGAAGAGTTGTTCGGCCCGCTGTCAATTAAAGCCCTTGAGAATGACAGCTACCAACGCTTAACCGAGCGCTACCTGCCCACCGCCAACATTGCCTTTCTCGACGAAGTCTTTAAGGCCAATAGCGCGATCCTCAACACCCTGCTAACGCTGCTTAACGAGGGCGAGTTTGATAACGGCGATTGCCGCGTCAAGGTACCGCTCATTTCCGTGGTGGGTGCTAGCAACGAACTGCCCGAAGACGACGACCTGCAAGCTCTCTACGATCGTTTTATCTGTCGYTACAATGTGCAATCGGTTGCCGATGAAAACTTCACGGCACTGCTTGAGCTCGATGATAAAAACCCCGAGCCCCTTGCCGCTGACCGTTTAAGTCATGATGACGTCGACCATATCCAGCAAGCCGCCAGAGCAATACCTTTATCGGAAGACGCCCTCACTCTCATTAAAGCCCTGCGCCCTTACCTTGCCGCACAGAACATTGTGGTCTCAGACCGGCGCTGGCGAAAAGTCGTCAAGCTGCTCAAAGTGGCCGCTTATACCAATGAGCAAGCAGAAGTTTCGCTCTGGGATTGCTGCCTGTTACAACATTGTTTATGGAATACGCCCGCCGAAAAAGAGATCATTCAGCAGTGGCTAAGCACACAAATTGGTACGGGTAGAGGTTTTAAAACCGAGCGCCTGGAAAAGCTCATCATCACCTGGGAAAACACCCTGCAAACCGACCAAAATAGCCAAACTCAAATCCGCAACGACAAGAACGAACCGCTGTACCTGGGCCGTGATGGCAAGCAAACCTCAGAGAAGAGTGAGCAAGAGTGGGTTCGGCGTGACGGTTTAGCCCTGTATTTATCGCCTCCCGATCAGGATGATCGCAGTAACGACAACCGTGGCTACACCGAGCGGGAACTGAGCGATAACTTTTTTGATCAGCACTATCAGCAATGCCATATTGACGGCCACTGGCAACATATTGACCAGTACATTGCCGACCCGAGCAATCGTCTGATTCACCACCACCAAAACCCGCCCTGTATGGAAGAGACCATACACCCTGCAAGTTTTATTCAGGGGCGACACGAAGAAACCACAAAACTGGCGAGTGATATTGAAGCTCTTCACCAAACCATAGCCCAAGGCTACGACGCCATTGACCAAGCCCTGAAACAACACCTGTGGATTACCGCCTGTTTTATTGCCAGTGCGAAACAAGCCCTCAGTGATAATCTGCAAAAGGTTTCAGTCTTCGAAAGCCGACTGCAAACAGTGATTACCGCCTATCAGCAACTGGACGATAAGCAAGGCCTGGCCAATAGCTCCAGCAAGTCCGCCTAACAAGGCTGTCTAAAACATGAGCATGAACCTGGGTCTACTTGAACACGAGTTTTCCGCCCTCGATGCCCTGCCAAATGCACTTTACGATGTCATCATCACCCATACCCACGGTAACTTACTGACCCGTGCCCGGGGCATTATGCAGTGGCGCAAAGCGCTTCTCGACGGCCAACTACCTGAAATGGATAAACTCTGCTGGCCAGAGGAAACTATTCGCAAAACAATATTGATGCGTATTGAAACCCTGGAAATTCCCGGTTTTTGCCAGGGCCAGGAGAGCTTGACCGACAGCGTACTAAAAGATATTTGTGAAGGGATCAGTAGCGCCGAAGACTACCTTGATAAAACCGCCAATAAATTTAATGACAAACTGGCTCAGCGGCAAAAAATTAACGAAAAGGATTCGCCCTTCCTAGATGAAGAGGGAATCGCCGACCATGTAGAAAGCCAGGGCTCAGGCAGCCAGTCACACGCCACAGACAACCGGCAACAAAAACAAACCTCGGATCAAACCAGACAGCAACAATTAGCCGCCAATAGGCGTACAGACAAAGGCTCACCCCCTCAAAATCACAGTTCTAGTAGCACCTCAAAGAGTCTTAAAATCGCCCCTACAAACAAGACTGCCGATAAGCCGATAGAACAACGCGCTCCCGATGAGAAGACGCTAAATAGACTCCAGCAACGCTGGCAAAACCTCGCCAACAACTGGCGAGAACTTAACGACATTGATCAACAGATAGACCGGCAACGTAATGAATCGTCATTCGACGCACCGCTCACTTCATCTGATCAGGGGAAGAAAAAAAGCCTGCCTGGCAGGGGCTGGGATTTAAGCACTGGCCTGCTCACGTCTCAGGGCTGGCGCGATATTATTCGCTACCGCCAGCGCATCAAAGAGCTGCCTGAATTAATCCATTTTATCGATGCCATTGGCCGTGAAAAAAAACACCAGGGTAACGATTCTACCGCTCCGATTGATAAAACCCAGCAGTACAAAGCACCGGCATCCAGCGCAAAAGATAAGCGTAGCGGTGATAAAGATGTCCCTCGAAAAGCCCTTGAAATGGATGGTATCGAACACGGCGATGATATCAATCGTATGTTACCCGCAGAGCTGGCCCTACTTTGTCACCCCCTTTTAAGAACGCTGTGGCATGCCAAACGTGCTGAGCGTTTACTGCTGCTCTACCAGCATCAGGGCAAATACGGGGTGGGTAAAAAACATCAAGGTGCGAGCACGCTAAAAGGCCGGCCCTGTGAACAGGGTAGGAAAGGAAAGGCTAGCCTGGGTCGAGGCCCTATTATCGTCTGCCTCGACACTTCCGGATCAATGCATGGCGAGCCAGAACATATCGCTAAAGCCGCTGTACTTGGGGCACTACAAATGGCCGCCCGCAAACAGCGCCCCTGCTATCTCATTGCCTTTAGCGGCCCTGGACAAATGACGTTTCACCGTCTCGACTTACAAAAAGGAGCACTGATCGAGCTTCTTAAGTTCTTACAGTTTTCTTTTCACGGCGGGACTGATTTTTCCCAAGTAGTAAAATTAGCCCTAAAAAAACAAGGCAGCGAAGGCTGGAAAAAAGCGGACATACTACTTGTTTCTGATGGCCGCTTTCTTATTGAAAAAAGCACTCTCGAAAAAATAGGGCGTTATAAAAAGACAAATACGTTAAGAATATTTGGCATTTTAACCGGTAACTGGCAGCATGACGGGTTGCAAGACGTCTGTACCGACACCCTACGCATACGCGTCTAAGAAAAAGACACATAACGGTATTTCAAATACCATTAATTTCTGATTGCAATATGTTCAGCGCCAAAAACCTTCTTCGGTATGACCTCCATTGCCGTATTATAACCCTGTAAAAACAACTACTCTTTGTCCGCATCACTAAGATTAAACTCAACGGGTGAGATTTCCCCAATATTAACAACAACGGTGTGATCCCAAAACTTATCGTTAATATACTCGCGAGAAATTGCATTCATAAACGTGCGGATAAGTAGCGTTAAATAACTTTTTAAGGGGAAAAAACCTTCGACAGAAACATTACTCGACAACTCAACACTGCGCATACGAAAAAAGATAACAGGCGTACCACAACCTGACCAGTCTCGATGTAAAGCATCTTCAGCGAGGATACTGCCATCAACCAATATCTGGTTATTATATTGATTAAAGGTAAACAGCTGCGGAATGGACATGGAGTAGCGCCTGTACTCAGCCCTCCCGATTTCAACAACTGAACAGGCGAGTAATCCTTAAATTTTGAAAAGTTCGTTTCCATGGCGAGTTTTTTGATGTCAGACAAAGAATAATCGGCTGCGTATAAAGCGCCAATAATACTGCCGCCGGAACCCCCTACAAGATGGTCAAGCTTTACACCCAGTGCTTCAAGGGCTTGAAGAATACCAAGATATGCCGAGATCCGGGTGCCACCCCCTGCAAAAATCGGTACAAAATCGTTGTTCTGTTCTTTCCCCATCAAGCTCTACCTGTGACAGATTAGAAACAAGCGACCCACCCCCTCTATTAATTTATTCTCAGCTTATGCTGAACAGAATTGTAAGCCGATAGCCAAAGAGGCTTTACACTTAACCAGCTATATTGAGCAACTTCCTGCAGACCGTTAACAATAAGTTTTTCTCTCAACTTATCATCCTTATACAGACGAAGAATTTGCCGTGCCATTTCTTCTTCATCATTGACAGGAACAAGTAAGGCTGTATTGTTATGCTCAACCATGTAAGGCACACCGCCAATATTGGTACTAATCACAGGCACGCAACTCGCCAAAGCCTCAAGTATAGAGTTAGGCATATTATCAACAGTAGTGGGGTTAAGCATAACATCCGCCCCTTGATAGAACTTCTCAATTTCACCCGGGCCAAGTCGCCCAACAAAATGTACTTTGTCATCGACACCTAATCGCTTACTTAAATTTTTCAACCTCTCTTTTTCAGGCCCCGTACCCGCTATCAAAACCTCAATGCTCGGGATATGATCTGCGGCTAAAGCCAGAGCCTTAATTGCAGTAGGCAAACCATATATCGGCTCAAGATTTCGGGTAACAATTAAAGTAAATCGACTATTAGTCTTATATGAAGCTGCCGGGTTAGGCATAAATCTTTCAAGATTAACAATATTAGGAATGACTTCACATTGAAAGCCGTACTCACCAAATACTTTTTCGAGGTAACCGGAGGGAACGACTATTTTAACTGCTCTTTTCATAGTCGGACGAATCCAGGGCATCGAGCGACTAAAGTATTGTGGCGCTTCACCACCACGATAATTTACAATAAGTGGCGTTTTTCTTATCCAGGCTATCCAAATGACAGGGGCTGAAAATAACTGCCAAGACCATCCCGAGTTTGCCATTAAATGTATAACATTTACCTTGCCAGCAAGTTGCCATACTTTCCTAAAATAAGGTAATAATCGAAATATCGCCCGAGCGCCCCTGATTTTTTTTATCCATGCTGGCGAGTAGGCTGAATTAGTTTGGACTACATGTACATTGTGTCCCTCTGCCGAAAGTAGATCAACAAGCTGACGTGTTTGCGTAGCCATTCCTCCAGCTGGCGGAGGTAGGGGCCCGACAATGCCAATTGCCAACGCATCATTAACCACATGTGAATCAAGGTTTACACCTTTATCAACTTGCTTAACAGTCTCAACCAATACAGGATCAATCACCCAGTCAGCTTCTCATACAAAGCACTATAATTACTCACGCTCTTGTGCCAGTTTCTTTCTGTTTCCACAAAATCCCTGCCAGCCCTGCGAATCTCATTCCATTTATCCCTATTGCTCACAAGATTAACAACTGTGTCTGCAAGCGAATCAATATCCCCCGCCGTAAATAGAAATCCTGTTTTTTTATCGGCAATTAACTCTTTATGGCCACCAACATCAGATGCGACAACCATACGACCCTGAGCCATTGCTTCCAATGGTTTAAGGGGAGTTACAAGCTCCGTCAGGCGCATGGGCAAACGGGGATAAACAAAGACGTCAACTTGATTGTAATAAGCCTGTACCTGCTCGTGAGGAACCCTACCAGTAAAAACAACCTCATCAGTCAAACCCAGCGCAGTAACTTTCTCGCGAAGTAATTCTTCCTGGGAACCACCGCCCACAAGTAGTAGACAAAGGTWTGGGGTACGCTTGAGCATTTTCGGCATGGCATCAAGTAATAAAGACAAGCCTTCGTAAGTGTAGAACGAGCCAATGAAACCCAATACAGTCTTGCCCTTCATACCTAATTCTGCACACAGATCAGTATCAGCCTCCTCGCCAAAGGTAAAACGCTCGATATCGACGGCATTCGCAATTACCGTCACTTTATCAGCTGGAATACCTCGACTAACAATATCGTCACGTAAACCTTCGCAGATGGTTGTAACCGCATCGGCATGGCGAAAGACATAGCTCTCCATTGCTTTTGTCAATCGATAACGCAGTCCACCTTCATTGCTGGTACCGTGGTCAACTGCTGCGTCTTCCCAAAAGGCACGGCATTCATAGACCACAGGAATATTATTACGACGCCCCGCCTTGATGGCAGCTAAACCATTGAGTGCAGGTGAATGGGCATGAAGGACATCAGGCTTTACTGCTTTGATCACCTGCTCAATACGCCTCTCAAGACTACTAACAATGGCTAACTGGTTAAAAAAGGGTAGCGTTGATAAAAGCCCCATTTTTTCTCGTGTGCGATAAAATTGGAAACCATCAACCTCTTCAACATCTTGAGTCGCGCCCTGGTGTTTGGCCGATGTCAGATGGTAAGTTTCCCAGCCCATTGCCTGCTGCTGTTCAAGAATAGCCCGTGTTCGAAAAGTGTACCCACTATGCAGAGGAATGGAGTGATCAAGAATGTGAAGAATTTTCATTACGATAAATGGCTCAGAGCTAAAATTGTTTCAGACTTTCATTAAACATAAGTAGTGACCATAAAGATGCACTATTATCCCGCTGCCCGGATTGATGTTGATTAAATAGTTTTTCCAAATAGCTGTTATCAAACATCCCTGTTTCAGACAGCCCACCGTCGAACAAGCTAGCGCGCAGCTTATCTTTCAGTGGCCCTCGAAACCACTTCGCTAAAGGAATGGAGAAACCCATTTTTTTACGGTAGAGAATATCTTTTGTCAAATTCGACTCTAAAGCACTTTTCAAAATATGCTTACCTTCCTGCCCTTTCAATTTTAAATGTGATGGAATACCCGAAACCCACTCTATAAACTCATGATCTAACAGAGGTACCCTAACCTCCAGTGAATGAGCCATACTTGCCCGATCAACCTTGGTAAGAATATCTCCAACCAGGTAGGTTTTCATATCGATATACTGAATCAGCCCCAGCGGATCATCGGTAGGTGATTGTCTTGCGTAGCGGTCAAAAACCGCATTAACCCGGTAACCTTGCAGCTCGGACTTCATTGAGTCACTAAATAATGCGCTCCTCTGTTCAGCTGAGGTTAATGAAACCCCATGGAGATACGCATCCACTGAACTTCTAGCCAGTGCTTGGAATGTTGTTTTGGCAC
The DNA here is from genome assembly GCA_002746135.1 of Cellvibrionales bacterium. GTDB lineage: Bacteria > Pseudomonadota > Gammaproteobacteria > Pseudomonadales > Porticoccaceae > Reddybacter. The sequence goes on from NVWE01000004.1 coordinate 114,175, forward strand.
GAAACACCCGAGGCGCCCAATCAGCTTTTGGGTACACGTGCCCCAACATGCCAAATAGTGGCTTGCGAATACCCATGGGTAAAGTAGAGCGCAACTTTTCCTCATTCATATGCCAGCAATAACGTCGGTAACCGGCGAAAGGCTCATCGCCCCCGTCGCCTGAAAGCGCTACAGTGACTCGTTGTTTAGCTAACTGACAAACTCGGTAAGTTGGCAGCGCAGAACTATCCGCAAAGGGTTCATCATAAAGCCCGGCCAGTTCGTCAATTAAATCAAAGTCATCGGGGTCGACAATATTGACATGATGGTCAGTATTGAATTGTTCGGCAACCTTCTGGGCGTAGACAGACTCATCATAGCCTTTAACATCAAAACCGATTGAGCAGGTATTCACCGGCTTTTCTTGCAAACCCGCCATCATCGCCACTACAGCGCTGGAGTCGACACCACCGGATAAAAATGCCCCAAGGGGGACTTCGGCGACCATTCGTATATCCACCGCTTCTCGCAGGCGATGGATTAATTCCTCTTCTAAATCTTTTTCTGAACTGTAGGCAACKGGCGTAAAAGGTATATCCCAGTATTCATTAGAGTGTAATTCGCTCTTCCCCTGTTTAACGGTGAGGGTATGCCCGGGGTCGAGTTTATAGACATCTTGGTAAATCGTTTTTGGTTCAGGGATATAACCGAGGGCGAAATAATCCTCCACCGCTTGGGGGTTCATTTTTGTCGGCAAGCCTGGGTGACATTTAAGGACTTTGAGTTCCGAACCAAAGATAAATTGCCCATCGGGTAACAAGGAATAAAACAGGGGTTTGATGCCAAGACGATCGCGGGCCAAAAACAAGCTGCGTTGTTTTTTATCCCAGATAGCAAAGGCAAACATGCCTCTGAATTTTTCAACACAGGCCTCACCCCAGGCGCTCCAGCCATGGACAATGACTTCAGTGTCACAATGACTTTKAAAAAYATNACCCTNCGGCTTCGAGCTCTTTTCTYAAAGYRGGRAARTTATAAATCTCGCCRTTGAAGACCACACAAACACTTTGATCCTGGTTAAACATTGGYTGCTGRCCKGAGGACAGGTCAATAATCGATAAGCGYCGGTGGGCGAGACCYARKCCCGGYTCAAARTGYTGSCCKCCYTCATCSGGRCCWCGATGAAACTGTGACTGATTCATTCGCYYCAGCAGGTCTTGATCRATATCGCGCTGYCCCCGRGTGTCCAATATTCCTGCAATGCCACACATTATTTAACTAAACGCTCCCGCTRGTAGRYTGTTTATCGYTCAYTGYTTCMGTMAYGWCTKGWGCTTGTTTCGTTCGCCCCAGTAACTGGTCGTACACCGTGAGGTATTCCTCGACWGTSCGATTCCAGTCAAAACTTTKCCGGACTTTATTTAAGYTTTTTTCACCATAWARRGCCAGKGTTTGWGGCTCTTYAAGAAGRGYTTTCAAACTRTKTGCCAAWGCMNTGGGRNTCAGCAACWGGTAYWAGRCAACCATTAACASCTTCTTCAATTAATTCTGGRTTACCGCCCACGCGCGTCGCAACAAGCGGCAAGCCCGTCGCCATGGCTTCGAGTAGGGTATTGGAAATCCCCTCCCCCAAAGAGGGCAAGACAAAGACATCCATCAGGCGTAATAACTCGGGAATATCCTCTCTGTCACCAGGCATCCAGATATATTCACTCAAATCCAGCTCAGTAATTTTATCGTGCAGTGTTTGAGACATTGGCCCATCACCGACAATCAGCAAACGCAGCTGAGTATTCACCAAAGGGTCTTTTATCAGTTGGTGAAAAGCTTGAATCAAGGTCAGTTGGTCTTTCACTTCGGCAAGACGACCCACCGTACCAATAACCTGTACATCATCCGTAACAAAACCCGCCGGCATAGATACATTCGCCGGGCCTGGAGAAAACCTTTGCTGATCAACCCCATTATAAATCTGCTTTACCTTTATCGCTGGCACGTCCACAACCTCAATCAGCCACTGCGCTAAATCTTGACTAACGGCTATGTAGCGGTGAACCAGAAAGCGAAGGGCTTTGCGTAAAAAGTTATATTTTTTATTCRAGCCATCAATGTCGTGAATATCTCGACCGTGCTCGCCGTGAACACGCTTTACGCCGGGTATTAAGGCCGCAATCGCCTGCATTTCAAGCGCTGCCAAATTGCGCGTGTGCACAATAGCGGGGCGTAAACTCAATAGAGTTCGCCACAGCCGCCAGTACACAGCAAGGTCATGACCGGGACGTTTGTGCAGGGAGATCACTTCAACATTCGGCGCAGTAATACGGCTTTCAAAGCCCTCGGCACGGGTCAGACAGATAATCACATGACGATAGCGTTCGGGGGCAGCCCGATTGATAATATTCACAAGGCCGTTTTCCAGCCCTCCCGTACCCAGTGCATAAATTACATGAGCGACTAGCGGCGGAGCCTGCTTAACARGGGGAATAGCTTTCTCACTCAAGCTCAGTGCCTTCTACCSCAATTCCAACAACACKRTCGAATTGGCTTTCCAGGTCTGGAAGCATGGTGTTAATAAAGCTCTGTAAGGTTTCGTAAGGCATACTCGCCTCATCGACAATAGGCGTGGTGACAGTAATATAGACGCCATCGCGACGCCCGAAAGTCAGCTTTGCCAAGCCACCCAGTAATTTCCCAATGTAGGGGTTAGCAGTATATTTGTCACCGATGCGGTACCAGCGCAAGGTTAATAAGTCAGCCCCACCCCCTTTAATACGCGCCTGATCAACCAAAATGGTCTTGCCCGCAAGATTTAAGCTCACATTCGATCGACCGACAACGCGCCAATCAGGGGACTTTTGTACGGCAAATACATTCTGACTATTAATCAGCTCTCTGTTTTGATTCTGCGTTAAAAATTGACCCGCATAAATACTCACAACAATGTCATCACGACTATAAAACTGAATCAGCTCACCATCAGCGCCTTTCACAACAGGACGCCACTGCCAAGCTTCATTGTCTGTGGAAACCCATCCATTGTGGCCTTGNCNGGTSCTKSRWSTSKKGNNCCWTNNTGMANNAGGYGWYTGCTGGTTCTCAATAAGGTAAGCACTGAAAGGCCAAACACAAGCCAGCAGTAATACGACGATAACMGGTGTGTAGGGCGTTACTGTTGCAGTGGGCTCTGACGTTTTATCTTGCGCTGTCGCCGATGCCTCCTTAGAAGCAACATCAGAATCACGCCAAATGGAACCCACTGCAAAGAGGACAAACATCACCAGTCCAAAAAATACCCAGCCGTAAATCAGGTGATCGACGCCAGTAGCCAGTTTCATGCTACTCAGATGGCCGATCATCACAATCATATAAGCCCGCAGCCCGTTGGCAATCACCGGCACAATGAAGGATGCCGCAATAAAAAGCCCTCTTTTGGTCAGACTCTGGTAGCTAAGATAAGCAAACAGGCAACCCAGGGTCACTGAAGCAATTAAATACCGAACACCACTACAGCCCTCAACGACGGACCAGTTGCCACTGGGGAGTGTAAAAAACAGCCCCTCTCTATAAACAGGAATACCCGTTAACTTCAGCAGGCCCACCGTAAAGTCAGCCGTAAATTCCATCAGTACAGGRATAAGCCCCTCGCCCACCGGCACGGCTAAAAACAAGAAGGCTAACGGGAAGGCTATCGCCCAAACTATCGATGTACCCAAAATAACCCACAGCCCACTGACCAGGATGCCAATCAGTGCAATTTGCTGTACCACTGCGGCATCCATGACTTGACCAAAAAGCCACAGAAAACCAAATGTAAATAAAGGTATCAAGGCCAGATACTGGGGAGCTGGTATCAATCGAGCCAGCTCTTGCCGTTTCTCCCAAACGAGCCAAAGAACAATCGGCGCAATCAAGAAACCGTGGGTAAAAGTCTCTGATCGCCACCAGATAGAAACCATGGATTCGACTGTTTGATAAAAAACCAGTGCGGTAGCAATACAATACGCTGCCGCAACAGACACATAGCGTTTATCGAAGTGATCTCTTTTGTTATCCATTAAATTTTGCACATCATCCATATCTGTCATGTTTTAAGCGCTAAGCTGATTGCTGCTCAAGTAACTCTCCAACTACAGGCAAATTATTTTCCCAACTAAAATCCTGCATTACTCTGTGTCGAGCAGAAGCCCCCAGAGTTTYATAATCGCGGGCTAGTACACTTTCTATATAACGAGCGTARTCACTTGTTTGACTGGCGACGAGCACATCCTCYTCGTGAATAGCTTTAATYCCCTCGATACCCGCCTCGCTAACAATGACAGGGCGGGCCATCGCCATCGCCTCAAGCACTTTGTTTTGTATCCCCCGGGCGATACGCATCGGYGCAATGGCTGCAGYGGCGTGGGCCAGGTAGGGGCGAACATCCTCCACTCGACCTGTTACAACAAGCCCTGACAAATCGGCCAACTTTCGCACCTGGGCAGTAGGATTACTGCCGACAATATAAAATCGAGCCTGCGGATTACTCGCTAAGACTGTGGGAAAAACCTCACGAGCAAACCAGTTCACCGCATCAATATTCGGCCAGTAATCCATTGCTCCGGTAAAGACCAGTGCACGTTCATTCTSTTTGTAGGGTGAGGAGAAATCCCGCTGYGGACAAAAATATTCTGTATCAACACCATTACTATAGCTTCCSACGCAGGCAGCCACGTCAGGTGCCAATTCTTTAAATTTATCCGCCTCGGCTATTGAAACAAATAAGCTGTAATCAAAGCTTTCGGCRACATGACGCTCAAAYTTAAGCAGACATTTTGCTTCACGCTGATAGACCCAGCTCATGGGAAGGGTTTTCTGTAACGAATATTCGCGCCATTTTTCAGAATCAACATCAACCATATCTGCTATTTTTTTACTCGCGTTGTAGCTCCCCCCATCCACGTATTGAGCCATAACTGCCGAGTAAACAATCACTCTTTGTATATTCTTCCTGCTCKGCAATTGATTAACCCARCAACTCATTTCRCCACTCAAATAATAAGGTAGTGATAGCGCCTGGCCCTTGCACAAAGCCCATAAACTTTTTATCCGCGCAAAGATTGGRTTGAGCTTAACCAGATGCACCTCTTCACATAACTCATCCAGTTTATCGGCATAAACCCAGTCTTGCGGATCATCAACAAATGCACCGAGATACACACGGTAGTGAACACTGAGATAACGCAATAGATGGTAAGAACGAATTTTATCGCCCTTATTGGGAGGAAAAGGAATTCTATGGCACAGAAAAAGTAAGGGGGGTTTAGTTAGCTTTGTTCCAGACAMCGATCTTAACCCAGACTTTTTGATAGYATTGGGCCAATTAAATTCGCAACAGGTARGGGCAGCTTCTTCCAGTTATTGACAAAAAATCGGTATTTGGGGTTTAAAGGGTTAATATCAGGCATCACCTTCGATTTCACCAGGAAGTATTCATAGGACAAAGGTTCAGGCGTAAAACCCCAATTCTTTTTGAAGCTATAGGGCCCTGTACCCTCTTTGCTTCTACCGTAATCAAAAATACGGATACCCTGCTCTCCCGACCGGCGCATCAGCTCCCAGTACATAAAGTCGTTGCCTTTYAACRCACGGGCCTGGGYAACACTGCCGCCGTAATAGGGCAGCACTTGATCCTTGAAATAGAAGCTCATTACTCCCGCAATATCCTGCCCCTGGTGAGTAATCATCAGCACATCGCAATTTTTTGCAAAAACCTCACGCAATATTCGGAAATAACTGGCCGAAAAAACCGGGGTTCCCAAATTGCGGACACTTTCGGAGTAAATCYTGTAGAGGCGTTGCCAGCCTGTATCTATTTCACTAACCAAGCCTGCTTTAATACCTTTGCGAACCACCGCGCGTTGCTTGCGCGGGATCGCCTTCATGTTCACATCAGGGTCGGCATCAATTTCTTTTCGAAAAGTTGCATAAAGGTTTTTTGTCGGCCAGTCTTGCCCCGATRCCTGGGTATTCCTCATCTCCAGAGCATCGACTTTTAACTGCTGGGCAAGCTCACAGGCAGCCTCGCGCAAGGCAACTCTCGCCTCATCATTATTCGCGATGATTCCACCGTAAACGCAAAATGGTAGTGAAGCCAGGGTATTACCAAACAATAAGCTTTTAACCTGGGCCAAAGGTAACAAGCCCTGTATTYCCCCATTCTGCTCGGCATATAAATAATGCGTCTGGTGCCCAAAGGCACGTTCCAGTACCGYTTTCCAGCCTGCGCGATGAAAAAATGTAGCCTCCGGACAGAGCTCGACAAACGCATCCCAGCGAGAAAAATCAGCTTCACTTAAGTGGCRSACCTTAAGCCCCATTTGAGTCCTTGACGAAGATATTCATTGCTTTGCTCCTAAGAAAATTTCGTCCATCCGTCCCCARCTAAAATCATCGAGCAAGCGATCTAAACGCGGATGGGTTTTATGTAAATTAATATAGTGACGAAAACGGGTTTTATACCCGAGATTTTTTATTCTTGGCTGATCTTCATCAATTTCCCAAGGGTGAAAATAAAAAATACAGGAGCGCTGCTCCTTGTCATTTACCTGTTTAAGTGCCCAACGTGTAAACGCATAAGGAAAAAACCGAAACCAACCCCCACCCCCGCAATTAATATTACGACGCATAATAGACACCGTGCTAATGGGGATTTCCAGGATTCGGTCACTGGCCGCCCGAAAAGCAAAACGCGGCGCATCGGGCATGCCATAATGATCGTGACGGATAGGCACGATACTCGAACTGTATTCATAGCCCACTTCTGCCAGCACGTCGAGAGCCCAAAGGTTCTCGGCCCCAATAGAATAACTCGCGGCTCGATAACCCTTTACCACTTGCCCAGAAATGTCTTCTAAAAGCGCTCGCGTTCTAAGCACATCATCCTTAAAACAGCCTGGTTTTTGAGATGTCACACGCCGGTGGTCCCAACCATGACTCGCTAATTCATGACCGTTTTCAACTATTTTTCGCACCATCCCAGGATTTCGCTCGGCAACCCAACCTAAGGTAAAAAAGGTGGCCTTTACCGACTTTTCCTCAAAGAGTTGAAGAATTCKCTCAACATTCGCTTCGACCCGACAATCAAAAGCGGCCCAGGTCGTTCTACAGATGTGCTTTTCAAAGGCAGAAACTTGGTAGTAGTCTTCGACGTCGACCGTCATCGCATTGAGAACCGGAGCAACATCCGCATTCAATTCACTGATCATTGCTTTGCCATACATTCGAGCTGTTCTTACTTTCATTTTCTATCATAAAAGCCTGCTCAACTATGTTTTATTCAACCAATTGCCAATAACTTTCGCAATGCGTTCCGCTGCCTTGCCATCCCAATACTCAGGTATACGACCTGCCTTTCCACCCGATTGCATAATATCATCGAAACATGACTTGATTTTTTCAGGGCTCGAGCCAACGATAATATTACTTCCCTCTGCCACGGTAATCGGTCGTTCGGTATTTTCACGTAGTGTTATGCAGGGCACGCCAAGCGCCGTTGTCTCTTCCTGAATGCCTCCAGAATCTGTCAACACCAGACGAGCATCTTTCATCAAACCAAGCATATTGAGATAAGCTTGGGGCGGAATTAAGTGCAATTGGCTATCGGCCACCAGCTGATTTAAACCAGAACTCTCTATGCACTGCCTGGTTCTTGGATGCACTGGGAATAGCAGAGGTAAATGCTCGGCAAGGTCGACGAGTGTACGTAACAAACGCTCTAACACGACAGGATCGTCAACATTAGCAGGGCGATGTAAGGTCAGTAAGCCGTAGCCTAAACTAGTGTCAACAGCGATCTGGCAGCTGCTTACTGTCTCTTCCGAAGAAACGGCATTACTGAGGTTATAGCGCAGAGTGTCAATCATCACATTGCCGACAAAATGTACCTTCTCTGCACTTATACCCTCACGAAGAAGATTTTCTTCAGCGCTACGTTCCGTGGTGAGTAACAAGTCAGAAATTTGATCCGTCAACACACGATTTATTTCCTCGGGCATGCTGCGGTCACCACTGCGCAAACCCGCCTCAACATGAATAACGGGGACGCCCTTTTTGACCGCTACCAATGCGCAGGCAATCGTTGAATTCACATCACCGACAACYAGAATGGTATCGGGCTTTAGCTCATCCATCACCGGCTCAAAGCGCTTCATTATTTCGGCTGTCTGTACAGCGTGAGATCCCGAACCCACACCCAAGTCAACATCCGGTTCAGGAATATGAAGTTGATCAAAGAAGGACTGCTTCATTGCCGCATCGTAGTGCTGGCCAGTATGCAGTAGACGAACATTGAAAGAGTGCTGAGCGTTATTGAGCGCCCTGATAACTGGCGCTATCTTCATAAAGTTTGGCCTTGCACCAACAATACAAAGTATTTTTTTTTCTGTCGATTTAGACAAACCTTACACCTCCCTGGCAGATRATTTTAAAAACTAATACTGTAATTTAAAATCATCCGGTTCTGTTCGTAGCCGTCGTCAGGCAAATCTGAGTCCCTGTCCGTATAGGTGTAACGTAAACTAACATTACTTTTACTACCAAGAGGGCGACTTAGACTTACATTAAAGCGCCATGTTTCAAACTCTTCATCGAGTTCATTTTCCTGGTTTTCCCAATCGACACTCGTATCAAAACTAAGCTTACTGGTGAGGCTTCGCGACAAGGCAAGGCTGGAAGAAATAAACACCTCTTCTTCCCTTGAACTTTGGGGCTGTTGAATTGAATGATCACCACTCCAGGTTAATGTCGTTCGTTTACCTTTACGAGACCAGGAAAAAGCAACTCTTTCATCGACAATTTGGCCATCATCAGGATGGGCAAAAATGGGGTCGTCCGTTATTGGGTCAATAGGATTACCGAAAGGGTCTTCGTCAAAAAGGCCTTGTTCGCTGCGCAGCGTGCGGGCATCAGTTAGTTCTTTGACGTAACTGGCGGTGAAAACACTCTTTTTCCTTCGGTAGGAAATATCCACTGTGGGGGTATTCCCGAAAAACCTTTCACCGTAGCCAATATCGATTGTTGTTCTTTTATTAGGTGTCCAAGTTGCACCAAAATCCCACCGTTTACCATCAACATCCGAGCGAACAGAATTAAAATCATTCCATTCCCTGCCCACAGATCCTCTTAAACGCAGTTTCCGATTAATCCTGTAACCCAAACGTAAATCAGCAGATTTTAATTCGTCGTCATTGTTTTGTCCGTTGTCGCCATCATCTGCATCCGTCTTGCTGTAATTGCCCACAAGCCCCCAGTCCAAAATAGCGAAGTCACGACCACTATTTAAATTAAAAGAAACAGCCTGACGACTACTATCACTCACTTCACTTTCAGAGTTCCACTGCTCATCGTAGCTGTAGCGCAATTCCATATCRGCRAARCTATTKATWCGYCCRRYWAGGTAGGGRCTTAGMSTRTAGCTRTATGTGGTRGTRRCATTRTCRGARCGRKMRCGWGAAACMTCATCATCYCCRGWRGAACGRAAWGGATCGAYACGRTTTTGRTTRATGRYTGAGCTGASATCMAAAAAGAATACTTGGTCAACCAGCTCTGCATTAGCATTTGCACTCAGCCGTGGATTTGTGGAATCTTCCCCGTCGCTGGACTCATGATGTGAGAGGGCAGCCAGAACGTCATAGTCAACTTTCCCTCCACCACTACCAGCCAAACTAATATCAGGTGATAYGACTGTAACAAATTTACTCTTTTTATCGGTTGCAGAAAGATTATCATTATCACTATAGCGCTCACTAACACTGACGCCGGAGTTGGCACGCCACTGAGCAGCAAGTGTGATGCTGGGCAAGCCCATCATGCTGCTGACGACAAAACACCCTATTACTCTGTTCAACTGCTTGTGCATTGTTCATCCCTAACAGCTATTTAATTTGTCTCGCGGGTATTTCCGTAACCATAGCCGTAACCATAGCCGTAACCATATTTATTGGTAAACGTATGTTTGGTTTTATTTAAAATCATACCTACCATCACCTCCTCATCCAGCATGTCAAGGGCTTCGGAAACAGCACGTTGAGACGTCTGCTCAGCCGCAATCACAAATACAATCTGCCCGACAAGGCTCGCAACTACCTGAGCCTCATTGGTCAACAGCAAAGGGGGGGAGTCAAAAATAACCACTCGGTCTGCATACCTTTCCGCTAGCTCTTCAACCACCTTGTACATACTCTGGCTAGCCAGTAATTCTGTTGGCCTATCATGCATACGTCCAGCCGGGACAATACGCAAATTGGGAATATTGGTATGCAGAATCACATCACCAATATATACGTTATCGTCTTCAAGAACATCAATCAGCCCCGGGCTGCTATCAGGCACACCCAGCAGTCTTGCAGCACTGGCTTTGGCAATATCTGCATCAACAAGCAAAACAGTTTTATCCTGCTCCATCGCAATACTCATGGCTAAATTAATAGCAGAAAAGGTCTTACCCTCTCCCTGTAACGCACTCGTCACCATAATTAGGTTGGGATGACGGAGAACCACAGCTCCCTTACCTTCAATATTTGTAAGCAAGGGTCGCTTAATTGAGCGGTACTCTTCTGCAATAGGGCTGCGAGGAGAATCAGGCGTGACCATTCCTCGTTCAGCAAGATCCTCAAAGCTAATCTCAATATCTACTGGTTTATACACATTTGGTGCTATTGACGATTTAGATACTGGCGATTGATCTCGGCCCACCAAACGAGTTTGTTCTAAACCGTCATGTCCGGCATCACTTACAGTTCCCGACTCGCCATGAGGATGCACAGGCCTGTGATCGATCGCAGTCGAATTGAGCTTTTCTACAGCTTTTTCAATGATACTCATCTGATATCCTTATCCTGCACCATAATCCGATTCAACTTGAGAGCAAGCTCTGCCCGAGGTTAACCCCAGCAAATGCCAAAAATAAGAACAAGACCAAAGATGCAAAAATGAGCTTTTCATGCAGTGCTTTTTTCTTTTCACCCGCTGAGGCAATGAAAGACACACTGCCTAACACGGGCAAACCCGCCAAACGCTCAAGGCTTCTGCGATTACATACAACCGGACGCAATAATGATAAAAGTAAAGCTAGCCCCCCTCCCATCCCAATTGCCACAATGAAAGCACCCGAGTGCAATAACAACTTGTCAGGCTCAGTGGGTTCCAACGGTACAAAAGGTGGATCAATAACTCGGAACTTTACGCCACTAGCGTTTTGCTCAACATCACCAGAAAGGCGAGCCGACTCTCTTCTTTGTAATAAAGTATTATGCTGTCGGGAAATAACACCGTAATCACGATTTAACTCTTTAAACTCTGCTTCAACTCGAGGAATGCTATCAACCATTTCTTCCAGAGTGGCGACACGGTTTTTGTATTCGCCAACCCGAACTTTCAGCTCAGCTGCACGTGCTTCAGTTTCCGATAACATCGCCCTCATCTGCTGGTATACCGGGCTCGTTTGCAAACCCATACTCGGCGAATCATCCATCTCTTCAGCCAGCTCATCCAGCTCCGCTTGTTTATCGGCTTCAAGCTCGTTAATTAAAGACCTGGTTTGCATTACCGCTGGATGACGCTCGGTATAGCGCATTAATAAGTCGTCGCGTTTACTTTCCAGGGACAATATGCGGGTATCGTAAGAGGATGATATTTCCGGAGAATCGAATTCCCCGAAACCAAACTCATCATCATCCTCTTCAAGGTCTTCCAGTTGGCGCTGCATCTCTCGACGACGGTTACCAATTTCATTGAGCTGCAATTGCGCCTCACGAAGCTGGCTTTTTGCGTTGCTGAGATTCTGATAATAACCACCCGTTTGGCCAGGCATCGCGCCGGCATTCCGGTGTTTAAATTCAGCCAGGCTCGCTTCCGCCTCTGCCATACGGCTTGCATAATCTGCTATTTTTTCATCGAGAAACGCTTGCGCTCCAGCACTGTCTTTACGCTTGTCACCCAAGGTATTCTCCACAATCACTGTAATAACCGACTGCACAACCTTCTTCGCGACATCTCTATCTTCATGTTGAAAGGAGATCGAATAAATATCACTACTGCCGCGACCACCGCTCGACAACTTAAGCGAACTACGCAAACGATTGAGCAAGGCCTCTTTTTCCAGGTCATTGGTCACCTGTAAATCGAGATCCGCCATGCGCATCAGTTTTTCCAGATTCGGCCGACTAAAGAGGGTCCTGCTCATCAAAGCAACTTGCCGGCTAACATCCGACTGAATGGCCAACCCCCTCAACAATGGTCGAAGGATGCTACTACTATCAATATGAATTCTTGCCTTTGCCACATACTGCTCCGGCATTTGAGCAACCCAAACCCACCCCAGCACGGCTATAATCCAGGCACAAACAAGTCCTGACCAGCGATAGCGCCAAATACCCCACAGATATTCGTAGAACTGATCCAGTAAATCATGCATAAATCACCCTCCGCCCAATACTACGTTTAGAACCAGGATTCGGGAATAATAACGATATCGCCAGGATACAAGGCAAGGTTAGCAGAGATATCCCCGTCTTCGAGCATGTCGTCAAGACGAAGTGTGTAAGACTCCTGCTTACCATTAAAGTAGCGAATTAGAATCGCGCGATTGCCATCGGCATAATCAGTCAAACCGCCCACTTCAATCATCAAGTCGAGCAAGGTCATGTGCTTGCTGAAAGGAATATTTAATGGGCTTGCCGCCTCACCAACGACACGAATCTGTTGTGAGGGGATACTAACAAATTCTTGCACGATAACGCTGACAACCGCGCTTCGGACATACTCCGAATAAGCCTCTTCAATATCACGAGCCAACACCGTAGGTGTTTTGCCACTGGCGACAATGTCTTCCACCAGGCGTGTGGTGATTTTCCCGTCAGGCCTAACATCAACAGACGTGCTGAGCTCTTCATTGCCCCAGACAAAGATCTCAATCTCATCCCCTGGACCAATAATATAATCAAAATCCTGCAAAGGATTGATCTGATCCGCCGTTAGCGGTGGGTGTGGAGTCACACCACAGGCAGAAAGAACCAGCATTAAACTTAGCGCCAAAGCACTTTTTGTAGATAGACACGTAATTGTTCGCACCGACACATACTCCTTTATTTTCAGTTTTAACTAACACACCACGCGACGGAATTGTACCACGCAGGATTTTTCAAGAGCTACTGGTAATCAGCAATTAACCACGTCTCGTCGACTATTTGGACGCGACATCGTTCACATAATCTAGCCCGGTACGCACTGACTACCTAAATATTCACAGCCCTCGCTTAACTCAGGCCGACATCAAGCTCATTCAATAGGATTTCGGCAAACCAAGAATATACTCACCAATGTAATTCAAAGTCATTTCTCGATTGATCCGCACCACTTTACCGAGACGGGCTGATACAAAGTGACTCAACAAGTTATAACTCTCGGTGAAGCCATAACCACCGAACACTACAAAGCCGTATCAGCCGCTTTAAACGCAGCATAAGTGCCCGCCATTTTACCCATATTGGCACAATCACCAACCATCTTTGAATGCTCGCCACTGTCTTGTAACCAGGCCACTTTTTGAATCATTAAGGAGGCGGCTTCGAGTAAGTCCTTCGCTTCAGCCATTGGGTGTTGCAGTCCTTGATAGGCGCCGATGGGCAATCTCTCYCGTTAGCGCAATCGTCACCTCGCTGTAGCGGCTGACATCCACCGCCGATGGCCCCTGCGGGGCAACCATACGCTCTGGGCCTAAGGAATCAAACAGCACATTGCTACCGCCATCGATCTTGCCGCGGATATTTTCCTTCGGCACTTAAACATCATCGAAATAGACAAAGCATTGATGCTCAGCATGGATAATCATGGTATCCATCTTGGGCCAGGTAAGACCTTCTGAGTCAGTATCGCCAACAAACAAGGTGAGGCCGGGCAGTTTGGCATCGTCACCTGAACTCGTTCTCGCTACGACCAGTATTTGACGAGCATCGCCGATACCGCTGATAAAGAGCTGATTACCATTGAGTATAAAATGGTCATCCTCTTCCTTGGCAGCAGTCTGTATTTTAAAGGTATTAGYCCCCGCATCTGGCTCGCTAATCGCAAAGTAGCAACGTTTTTCGCCATTTACGATTGAAGGCAGTCGACGCTCTTTCTGCTCCTCTGTGCCGTGACGACTAATACTCGGCACTTCAGTGCCGTATTCTACCGGGATATTAATACCGAGAAAGCAGGCATCGGCCAAAGCCGCCCACTGTTCCTTCGGAAAGGTTTCTGTCTTCGCGCATTCGATTTAATAATCACAAGGAAACTCTCGAGCGGTCTTACTCGACGCTATCCAGTAGCATTTGGTACTCTTCAAAAAAAGTAAAACCCATAACACAACCCATAAATATTAAATTTTTAGGCGTTTTGATACATCTGAAGGGTAACCATTCCCTTCATGAGAAAATCTGACCTGATGATAACATCGACCTCCTATAAACGCGGTAATAGGCGTATAGGATCAACAGGCTTGCCATTCTTGCGAATTTCAAAATACAGACGCCCACTGTTTTCAGGGTCGCCACCCACTTCTGATATTTTTTGTCCAGCCGCCACCTTCTGCCCCTCCTTTACATACATTTTACGGTTGTGGGCATAGGCACTAAGATAAGTTTCGCTATGCTTGATAATCAGCAGCTGGCCGTAACCTCTCAGCCCTCGGCCTGCATAGACCACCACGCCGGGGGCGGCGGCCCCGACTTTTCGACCTTTGACAGACTGGACATTCAAACCTTTAAAGACACGATTAGTATCGTAGCGCCGCGAAATCGTCCCCTTCACCGGCCATTGCCAATGCCACTTACCTTTCGGCAGTGCATAAACCTTCGGCTGAACAACGCGTTTCGCTGACTGGCTACTTGAACGAACAACTTTTGTCGGAGCCGACGTACTCTTGTTTACTGCTTGAGAAGAGCTACTCCGAACCGGCTTTGCACGGGAAAAACGAGCACGGCTCATATCCAGCGTCAGACGCTGGCCTACATAAATATTGTAGGGTCGCGATAAGCCATTAGCCCGAGCCAAAAAAGCCACACTTAACTCATAACGCCAGGCGATAGCAAAAAGCGTATCCCCCTGGCTGACAATGTGATGATTGATTTTCTGACTGGGCGGCGGTGTACGACTACTCACTGGAGCGGGCGTTGAACCACAACCCGCAAGCAGCAGACAATACACCACTGAGAGTATTGGCAATAAAATGGCAACACGACCTCGGCGAAAAGAAGAACCCATTACAGCGGGTATCTTCTCGCCCCAGGCACAAAGTCTAGCAAGGAGTTGTTCGTCTGCCGCCAGCATATTCGAGCAACAAAACCAGTATAAAACCGACTAGCATCAAGCCAAGTGTCGCAGGCAGCTGTGCCTCACCAAGCACTTGCGCATATTGCGCAGGGGACAATAAATGCAAGCCAACAGCATGATCTTCGTCTACCGCCATCACTGACTCCCGCCAGGGCCAAACCATCACTAAAGACCCCATCAAAAAACCCGTTAATACTGACAATGTCGGGCCATGAAAACGGCTTAAAAGCCAGGATAGTAGGTGTGAAAACAACATAAGTCCCGCTGCACAACCAAGGGCAAATATGGCCAGCAAAGAAAAATTAGCGGCGCTAACAGCTCCCAATATGACCGAATACATACCTAGTAATAAAAGAATAAAGCTACCAGAAATACCGGGTAATATCATCGCACAAATTGCTAGCATACCAGCGCCAAAAACGATGGGCATTGTTGGCTCAAGTTGTACAGAAGGAGAAAAAGCGGACACTAAGGCGGCACACAGGCCTAGCAGTAAAAACACGTATTCCCAAATACCCTTACGCCGCAATTGCCGCCAGATAAAGAGAATAGACGCCACAATAAGGCCAAAGAAAAATGACCAGAGTAATAACGGCTGATGGTCAAGAAGATAGGCGATTAAACGCGCCAAAGTGGCGACGCTAAACAGAATGCCGCTGAATAATACGCTCAGGAAAGTGCCGTTAATACGCCGCCAGAATATCCGCGGGCCATCACGAAATAAACTCACGAGAGCAAGGGGCGTACAGGCGCGAATGGAGCCTAGTAATTCTTCGTAAATACCGGAAATAAATGCGATGGTACCGCCAGACACACCGGGTACAACATCTGCCGCACCCATCGCCATGCCCTTCAGAAACAGTGCAAAATAAGCGCGTAAACCTCTCATGCTATGCCACTATCAACGGGATGTGCCGCTGAGCAGCGGCACAAAACGCACGCGTTCAATCACCTCCTCTTCAAACTTTTGCGTATCGCCCAGGCGCGATATCATCCGCAACTCCTGATGCTCGCCGGTGCCCACCGGAATCACCAGCAAGCCGTCGGGCGCTAATTGATAGAGCAGCTCATCAGGGATCTGCTCAGGGGCCGCCGTCGCAATGATTCCATCGTAAGGGGCATTCTCGGGCCAACCCACCCCACCGTCGCTATGGGCCGTAACAATATTGCGCAGCCGCAGTTGGCGAAATAAATTTCGCGCTTTAATCAACAGAGGTTTAATACGCTCAACCGAATAAATCTCATCCACCAACTGCGCCAGCACCGCTGCCTGATAACCGGAGCCGGTACCAATTTCAAGCACACGCTTTAAAGGCCCTCGGGACAGTAAAATTTGTGTCATTAAGGCGACAATATAAGGCTGGGAAATAGTCTGCGCATGGCCGATAGGCAGGGCCGTGTCTTCGTAGGCGCGGTGAGATAGCGCCTCGTCGAGGAATAAATGGCGGGGCGTAACGCGTATCACGTCGAGTACCTTTTGATCGCTAATACCCTGATCTTTGAGCCGCTGAACAAGGCGTTCGCGTGTGCGCTGCGAGGTCATACCCACCCCGTCGAAATCCACTGAACCCACCGCACGCTCCCCCTTCCCTTCAACAAAAATTCAGCACAAAAAACAGCCGGAACTATAGCACAGCGCCCGGTGGCGGCGTATTCACTTCGAGCAACTCACGCAGCACACTTGTCGCATAAGTACCAACGGGCAAGGCAAAAGACAAGTATAGATCTCGACCCTGCCAATGCCACTCAAACCGACTCGGTCGCAGCAGTAAATCCCGCCGTTGTTGATCGAGGCCCAAATGTTCCATCGCGTCACACCAGGGCTGAAAATCAGCCAGCACCTGGCTTTCCAGCGCGGCCAACTCACCCCTTGAGCAACTTCGACCCCGCCCCCATAAAGGCCCCTGAGGCTCGGTCTCACCTTCTAGCCTTTGCGACCAGCTTTCTTGCTTCACCCGCGCCGACAACACGCGATTGAACAAATAGGACCTGGCCGCCGAGAGGAAAATTCCCTGCCGCCCACCCAGCTTACGCTGACGGCCACGGCGCAATAGGCGATCAGCTTCGAGCAAATTCTGCCCCGCTATGCCAAAACGTTGTTCGCCAAAGTAATTGGGCACGCCCTTTGTTGCGATTAGAGACAGGCGCTCATCCATTTGCTTTACATCGACGGACGAACTCACCTTGCGCAGGCGAATAGTAAAATGGTTACCCCGGTGACTACCGCGCCGCAATTTACGCTGATGCCGGGTGACCTGCAAYACCTCACAATCGGGTATCGCCGATGTAGGCATTCGCCACTCGTCAGTATGGGCAACACTAAACCACTGAGTCGTTATTGCACGACGATCTTTCATGCCGCAGAAACCGATATCGCGCTCGGCGACACCCGCGACCTCTGCCAATGCCGCCGCTATCCAGCGGGTGTTTTGTCCACGCTTACGAATTTGTAGACAAACATGCTCGCCACAGCCACTAAAGCTCGCCTCATCAAATTCTTCAACAACCACAAAATCTTCAGGCTCTGTCTTTAGTTCAGCGGAGCCCTGCAGTTGCGGATACGTGTGGGTAAAATCCAGGGGAAATACAGAATCAGTTTCGGCCATTACCTTATTTCAACACTCCGTATTTTCTCTGCCACCACTTCAAGCATCAGACTCAAGCAGCACAGTCGCCATACAGGCGATACCTTCACCACGACCGGTAAAACCCAAGGTTTCGGTGGTTGTCGCTTTGACATTCACCTGCTCACGATGGCAAGCCATATCTGTGGCAATATTTTCTACCATCGCCTCTCGATACGGCGCCATACGCGGGGCCTGGGCAATAATGGTCAGATCTGCATTGCCCAGCTGCCAACCCTTCTGCCTTAACAGTGTCATTACCTCACGCAATAAATGCCGACTGCTGATATTTTGGTATTGCGGGTCGGTGTCGGGAAAGTGACGGCCAATATCACCGAGCCCCGCCGCACCGAGCAAGGCATCGCAGAGCGCGTGAAGCAGCACATCACCATCGGAATGGGCGAGCAAAGGTCGACTATGGGGAATACTGACGCCACCGAGCACAATGGCCGCAGCAGACTCAGACCCATCACTGGAAGCCCGCTCAGCAAAAGCGTGCACATCAAACCCCTGACCGACACGAATCATCCGACTACCCTTCCGTTCGCTTCTGTAGCTGTTGATAGGTGAGCACAGCCTCTGCAAGGGCCAAATCTGCCCCGTGGGTAATCTTCAAATTATCACTGTGGCCTTCAACAATTTCCGGCTGTAGACCCAGACGTTCGATAGCGCCAGCCTCATCAGTTGGACTTTCGCCAACATCGCGACACTGCTGCAGGGCCTTCATCAATAAGCCATAGCGAAACATTTGTGGTGTGGCGGCGGCCCATAAGTTTTCCCGCGACACTGTTTCAAGCACCGCACCTGCCGTCTTTATGGTTGTAGTGCCAGTGTGTTGTGAATTACCAACACGTTTTAATGTGGCACTTACGGGGCTCGCCAGCAAGCCACCGACCGGGTGAGCTGCCAAGGTCGACATTAATAAACGAATATCTGCCACACGTACACAGGGCCGAGCAACATCATGGACTAGCACCCAGTCCGACTCATCGGCCTCGCTGGCAATACTTTGCAAAGCGAGATAAACCGAATCGGCACGCTCAGCGCCACCAGCACAGGTACGGATTTTTTGATGCTTAGACATTTCCAGAGATGACCAATAGCGGTCGTCAGGGCTGATCGCCAAAACTAATGCCTGAGCCTCTAATTTTAGTAGCCTTTCGAGAGCCTGCTCGATCACAGTACTGCTCGCTAGCGGGGCATATTGCTTGGGCTTTTCGCTGCCAAAACGGGAGCCGCTACCCGCAGCGGGGACGATGAGCCAGTATTTCATAAAGGACGTTTCACGATGGAAGAGTCACTGCGCACTGTCCTTTTCAAGCGACATATAAAAGGTCTCGCCTTCTTTGATCATTCCAAGGTCATGGCGGGCGCGCTCTTCAATACCTTCGAGGCCATCTTTGAGATACCTCACTCGGGCTTCCAGTGCCGCGTTGCGCTCTTGCAAAACACTATTTTCCTGGCGCTGCTCAAGCACCTGTTTTTCAAGGGCAGACTGCTTCAACAAGCCACCCTCGCCCAGCCAGAACCAATATTGGAAAAGCCCCAGAATGGTAATCAGGACAAGCAGCAACCAGCGCATTCAATCACCCCCGCCGCTCATAACCCCTATCTAACGACGGAATTCAGCCAAACCCCGGTAGGCAGCCGTACCATCGAGCTCGGCTTCAATACGTAGCAAGCGGTTGTACTTCGCTACGCGGTCGGATCGGCACAGCGAACCGGTTTTGATTTGCCCGGCGGAGGTCGCCACTGCTAAATCGGCAATGGTGGTGTCTTCAGTTTCACCGGAACGGTGAGAAATCACCACGCTGTAACCGGCATCTTTTGCCATCTGAATGGCATCCAGGGTTTCAGACAAGGTGCCGATCTGGTTAAACTTGATCAGAATAGAATTGGCGATATCTTCGTCGATACCACGCTGTAAAATCTTGGTGTTAGTAACAAACAAATCATCACCAACCAACTGTACGGTGCTGCCCGTTTTGCGGGTTAAATCAGCCCAGCCTTCCCAGTCACTTTCGTCCATGCCATCTTCAATCGACAAAATGGGGTAGCGCTTGGCCAGGTCAGCCAGATAGTTGGCAAACTCAACGGCAGAAAATACTTTGCCCTCACCCGAAAGGTGGTACTGGCCGTCGCGATAAAACTCGGATGACGCGCAATCTAGCGCYAGCATAATGTCTTCACCCAGCGTATAGCCCGCATTGGCAACTGCTTCGGCAATCACTTCAATGGCGGCTTCATTCGATGGCAAGTTAGGGGCAAAGCCACCYTCATCACCSACCGCTGTATTCAGGCCACGCGCTGAAAGTACTTTTTTCAGGCTGTGGAAAATCTCTGCGCCCTGACGCAGGGCCTCACTAAAAGTCGTTGCCAGAACCGGCAGAATCATAAATTCCTGAATATCGACATTGTTATCGGCATGCTCGCCACCATTGATGATATTCATCATCGGCACCGGCATGGTGTACTTCAATGGCGTACCGTTAATATCGGCGATGTGCTGATAGAGGGGGATATTTTTTGCCTGAGCCGCCGCTTTCGCCGCCGCCAGAGAAACCGCCAATATGGCATTGGCGCCGTATTTGGCTTTATTGTCCGTACCATCGGCTTCAATCATCAGGCGGTCAAGCTCCCGCTGATCGCAGGCATCTTTACCTAACAGCAACTCGCGAAGGGGACGATTAACATTACTGACAGCGGTCAAGACACCCTTGCCCAAATAGCGGCTCTCATCACCATCGCGCAATTCCAGAGCTTCACGTGAGCCGGTGGAAGCGCCCGAGGGAGCACAAGCACTGCCCACCGCACCACACTCAAGAATCACGTCGGCATTAATGGTGGGGTTGCCCCGTGAATCCAGCACTTCATAGGCTCTGATATCAGCAATTTTGGTCATTGTATTTCCTTGTCTGTACTTACTTTTGAGCTACTAAATCTTAGCTATTGTTTGTTGGAGTTCTACTTCTAAACTCTTGTTGATAACTGCGCTGTCACGAACAACGCCCTGCTATCAAGCCGTATCGAGTGGCGGCATCTGTTTAATCACATCATCAACCGCCTTTACCTGCTGTAAAAACGGTTCGAGTAAAGATAATTTCAGCGCACTGGGGCCATCGCACAACGCTTTGTCCGGGTCGGGGTGAGTTTCTAAAAACAAACCCGCCAAACCGGTGGCCATACCGGCCCGTGCCAACTCGGGCAGTTGCGCACGACGTCCACCTGAAGCAGCACCACCAGTATCTCGACACTGCAAAGAATGAGTCACGTCAAAAATGATSGGYACATTGYCACTRACYTGCTTCATCACRCYGAAACCRAGCATATCAACCACCARRTTRTCRTAGCCGAAGCTGCTRCCACGYTCGCAYAAMATRACATCYGACTTGCCGCACTCACGAAACTTGTCGACCAAATTACCGACCTGSGAGGGGCTCATAAATTGTGGCTTTTTAATATTCACYRCRGCATCSGTYGCCGCCATSGCYGCKACMAGRTCRGTCTGGCGCGCKARAAAAGCCGGCARCTGAATCACATCGCAMACTTCRGCSACSACACTGGCCTGTTCRATTTCATGSACRTCGSTWATYAGCGGCACATTAAAKGTCGCTTTMACCTCGGCGAGRATTTTCAAACCYTCCTCTAAACCSGGRCCACGGAAGGAGTGAATGGAGCTRCGRTTGGCCTTGTCAAAAGAMGCYTTAAAGATATARGGRATAGCCAGTCGYTSAGCCACYTCGGCRCAATGYTCGGCGACCTGCAGRGCRAAATCCCGCGACTCCAGCACGTTAACCCCGGCAAACAGCACAAAGGGCTGATCGTTGCCAACTTTCATATCACCGATGGTGACGATCTTTGCGGTCATTACTCAGGACTCCTGACTGTAATCCAGGGCCGCTTTAACAAAGCCAGTAAACAGTGGATGACCAGCACGAGGTGTGGAGGTAAATTCGGGGTGGAATTGACAGGCAAAAAACCAGCGGTGCCCGGGCAGCTCAATCGTCTCGACCAGAGAGTCATCTCCCGACCAGCCACCTATCTTCAAACCGGCCTCCTGAATCTGACCAATCAAATTATTGTTGACCTCATAACGATGGCGGTGGCGCTCGCTAATCACATCGGCGCCGTAAATTTCCCGCGCCATTGAATCTGATGCCAGGCGGCTTTCCTGAGCACCGAGACGCATGGTGCCACCGCGGTCAGAATCTTCAGAGCGGACCTCGCGCTTACCGCTGCTGTCGAGCCACTCAGTAATTAAGCCGATCACTGGGTATGGCGTATTGACATCAAACTCAGTGCTATTAGCGTTTTCAAGCCCGGCCACATTGCGCGCGTATTCAATCACTGCGACCTGCATACCCAGGCAAATACCCAGATAGGGAATGTTTTGTTCGCGGGCATATTTCACCGCTTTAATTTWGCCCTCGACACCACGTTCACCAAAACCACCGGGCACCAGAATACCGTGGCAATCGTCGAGCAAAGCCATGTTGTCACAGAGATCTTCAGAATCAATGTAGCGAATATTAACCTTGGACAAATTCTGAATGCCAGCGTGAGACAGCGCCTCGTTAAGAGACTTATAGGCGTCGAGCAGCTCCATGTACTTGCCGACCATAGCGATGGTCACCGGCGTCGTCGACTGGCGCTGATTTTCGACCACCTGATCCCACTCACTGAGATCCGCAGGCGGACAGTCGAGCAGGAAGCGCTCGATAACAAACTGGTCGAGCTTCCAGTCGGAGAGATAGCGCGGAATTTTGTAAATACTGTCGGCATCCATCAGCGGCACAACGGCACGCTCTTCAACACTGGTGAACAGMGCAATTTTACGCCGTGAACCCGCGTCTATAGCCACTTCTGAGCGACAGATCAACACATCGGGCTGCAGACCAATAGAGCGTAATTCTTTAACCGAGTGTTGGGTGGGCTTAGTTTTGGTTTCACCAGCGGTAGCGATATAAGGCACTAATGTCAGGTGAATTAATAAAGCCTGAGCACTGCCAAGCTCCACTTTTAACTGGCGAATCGCTTCGAGAAAGGGCTGGGATTCAATATCACCCACCGTACCGCCGATCTCGACGAGCGCGATATCATTACCCTCACCACCTTTAATAATCCGCCGCTTGATCTCGTCAGTAACGTGGGGAATCACCTGAACGGTGCCACCCAGATACTCACCCCGGCGCTCGCGGCGCAGAATGGTTTCGTACACCTGCCCCGTGGTGAAATTGTTATTGCGAGTCATGCGCGAATTGAGAAAGCGCTCGTAGTGACCCAGGTCGAGATCGGTTTCGGCACCGTCTTCGGTAACGAAAACCTCACCGTGCTGGAACGGGCTCATGGTGCCCGGGTCAACGTTAAGATAGGGGTCGAGTTTAAGCAGGGTGACTTTTAGCCCCCGCGACTCGAGTAAGGCACCTAAAGAGGCGGCGGCAATGCCTTTACCAAGCGACGAAACAACGCCACCTGTCACAAAAATAAATCGCGTCATGCTTACCCTGTAAGGTAATGATTGTGGATGGTTACATTGCAGGCCCGGCGAATTTATCGTTTTTTACGCGACACTTCTACGGGCTGTAGAAGGGGCGTCAGATTAGCAGAAAAGAGCCCTCGTCACAATCCAGACAAGGTGCAATTAGCTTCTTTCTTCGCCGACAATTCACCCTTATATGCTATGGGGTTAAAGCGACAAATCCCAGCGCAAACCATAGGAACAATCACCACTCTCAACGGTAAAGCCCTGACAAACCCAGAGATCACCGACAGCAATCAGCTCCGCGCTCTTTTCTCCCCTCGCCGAATGCTTATAAATCAGAGGGATCCTATCCCGCAACCAGGGCTCCAACTGATATTCCTGCAGCAGCTTCTTCAAACTATTGCTTCCCATCCTGCCCGCCGGGCGGCAACGCTCACCGCCACTGCGAAACTTGACCAACAATTGCTCACCCGGCAATAGCTTCAAACCCACCCCGCTAATCGGCACGGCACTCAGAGTACTGACATCCGTTAGCTGTAAAGGTAATTCAGGCTGCCATTCACAGGCCTCTGGTACTTGCTCATTCCAGCCACCGGGCAGTAAAAACAAGCGGCTATTAAAACGCCGGCACTCACCACCGGGCCAGCTCACCAGCGGCGTTCTGTCCTGCCCCGCAGGTAATACGCTTTCGAGCACTGCCATCACGCTGTGATAACCCGGCGGCGACGGGCAATGCAAGCTCGCCCAGTAGCGCAAGACATTGGCCTGGCGTAAAGTTGAGAGCGCAGCAAAACTGGAGAGATCAATACTCCAGCCCAGCCTTGCTTTCTTTTCAGCCAATGTATTGAGGTCAATCTCTGCCAGATCATTGCTCAGCTCATCGGCCTGCTGGCAGAGACTGGCACTGGCGGCAATGCGGGCCGCGAAATCAGGCCAGCGACGGGCTAACGCCGGCGCTACCTGRTGACGTAAATAATTACGATCATGTATCAAATCAGTATTTGACGGGTCCTCAATCCAACTCAGCTGATGCTCGCTGGCATAATCTGCCAGCTCACCAYGCGACAATTGCAGTAAAGGCCGCAGCAGGCTGCCTCGACCCACCGCTCGGCTCACAGGAATACCTGACAAACCTCGAGGGCCGGAGTTGCGCAGTAAACGATAAAGCACCGTTTCAGCCTGGTCGTCCTGATGATGGGCGAGCAAAAGGATATCGCCCTCGCCAAGCAGCTGCTCGAACACCTGATAACGCGCCTCCCGGGCAGCATTTTCAGCACTCGATGTTTGCTGACACACATCAACAGCATGCACTTGCAATGCGACACCCAGCACCTGGCTCACGACAGCACAGTGTTCAGCCCAGTCCCCGGCCTGTGTATTCAATTGATGGTTAATATGAATGGGGGTGACCCGTTCCACCCCCAGCATGGCCACCACACTGTGTAATAAAACATGGGAATCAAGGCCGCCGCTGTAGGCAACATAGACCTGCCGCGCTCGATCGAGCACGGCTCTATGTGTCTGTAGTTGCTGTTGTACTGCAGAGGTCAGGCGAGACACCAGATCTTCAGCGCGCCCCTTAAGGCGACAATAGCAGTGGCGAAATTAAACACCCGATCTTGAAACAATCAGCGTATTGCCGGAGAAGTCTTTGATGAACACTTTGTCGCCCTCAACAACCTCCTCCACACAAATAAAGTCCCACTCATCTTCACCCAGCACCGGCATGGTAAAGCGCACGACGCCACGGCCTTCACCATGGGGGGCTTTAACGACTTGACCGGTCTCGCCGAGGGCCGCATCGCGAGAAATACCGGCTTTGGTTTTATCCACCATGCTCGGCTTGAAAACCTTAAACCAGAGAAGCACAAAGGAGCCGGAGGCCAGCACCCAAATAAACACAGCCCAAGAGACGCCCATTTGCGGAAAGAGCCAAACTACCAAACCGACGACAATGGCCCCCAAGCCAAACCAAAGAGCAATAAAACTCGGTAAAAACATCTCCAGTATCATCAGGCCCATGCCCAACAATACCCACTGCCACCAAAGCATTTGTATATCCATTCTTCACCTCTCTATTTGAGCCACAAAAACCCGCACAGCAATTGCCAACCAGCCCTCACACCGCCATTAACCCTGTAGTTTTCAGGGTTAAAAAGATTTTGCCCCTGCGCTTCTGCCGGTTAAACTGTCCCGCCGAAACTACTAACTGGAGTTATCAAACCCTCCTTGGCACGTATAACCTCCACAAAAAAACAGGATTAAAACATGACAGAGAAGCAACAACTTGCCGATGCAATCGCCATCGCCAATATACCGACCTTGCTTATGGTACTGGTACAACTCACCGGCGACAAACGCTGGATTGCAGACCCCTACCGCCCCAAGCGCGGCAGCGGCACCGGCGACAACGACAGCGGCGGCTTTGACGAGACCATTCAACAAGAAATCCGTGACGCATCACTGGCTGCCATTCTAGCCTGGAAAGCAGGCGAACCCCTTGCTATAGAAGCACCCAGCGATGAAGATCTGGTTGAAATGCTTACCTCTTCTATGGGTGAGAAAGTACCTGCTGAATACGGTGAAATGACCAATGCTCAGCTTGGCCAAACGCCGATGAAGTGGGAAAACAAAATTGACGTACCCGAAGGCTTTAACGTTATCGTTATTGGCGCGGGTGTTTCTGGTTTGGCCACCGCGGTTAGCCTACAAGGTGCTGGCGTGCCTTTCACCGTTCTCGAGCGTCGCTCAACCGTTGCCGGTGTTTGGCAGGACAACCGCTATCCCGGTGCCGGTGTTGATACCCCTAGCCACCTCTATTCCTTCTCGTTTGCCCCCTACGACTGGTCTGCCTACTTTGCACTGCGCGGTGAATTAGGCGACTACTTCGAAGGCGTTGCCGAAGATTTTGACCTGAAAAAATCAATCAATTTTGAAACCAATGTCATCAGCACTGAATATCAGGCAGACACGCAAAGCTGGAAGGTTAACGTTTCTCACGCCGATGGCAGTGAAGAAACGCTGAAAGCCAATGTTGTCATTAGCTGTGCAGGTATCTTCAACCCACCCGCCTTTCCCAGCATTCAAGGTCTTGATAGCTTTACCGGTGAAAGCTGGCATACCGCCGAATGGCCAGAAGGCAAGTCTCTCGATGGCAAGAAAGTCGTGATGATCGGCAATGGCGCGACGGCGATGCAGTTAGGGCCAGAGATTCAAAATCAGGTAGAGTCGCTGACTATCTTCCAACGCGGTCCTCACTGGGTATCGCCCTTCGAGCAGTTTCGCGTCAATGTGCCCGAAGAGATTCGCTACTTATTTAAAGAAGTGCCCCTCTACCGTATGTGGTATCGCATGCGTCTGGGTTGGATCTACAATGACCGTGTTTATGATTCCTTGCACAAAGACCCAAGCTGGGAGCACCCCGAGCGCTCACTGAATGCCACCAACGACAGCCACCGCGCCTATTTCACTAGCTACATGAAGAAACAGCTGGGTGATCGCGCTGACGACTTAATGGACAAAACGCTGCCGACTTTCCCTCCTTTCGGCAAGCGCATGCTGATGGATAACGGCTGGTTCCGCATGCTGCGCAACCCCAAAGTTGAACTGGTTGATAACGGCATTGATCGCATTGAAGGCAATAAGGTCATCACCAAAGACGGCAGCGAATACGAAGCCGACATCATCCTTATTTCTACCGGCTTCGACGTATTGAAGTTTTTGTCGACCTACGAAATCATCGGTCGCGATGGCAAGAACTTGCGTGATGTTTGGGGCGACGACAATGCCTCTGCTCACCTCGGCACCAACGTACCAGGCTTTCCCAACTTCTTCACCCTGTATGGTCCCAATTTACAACCGGGCCACGGCGGCAGCTTTGTCTTCGTTTGTGAAATGCAGGTACGCTATGTGATGCAAATGATCGATAACATGGCGAATGATAAAATCGGCGCAGTTGAGTGTAAGCAAGAAGTCCACGACGATTACATCGAAAAGGTCAACAGCATCCACGAAAATATGGTCTGGACTCACCCCGGCGTGAGTAGTTATTACCGTAACTCCACAGGCCGCGTGGTGGTCAATTCACCTTATCGCAATGTCGACTTCTTCAAGTTGACGCGCCATGTCGATATGAATGACTTTATTACTGAGCCCAAAAAAGCGTAAGYACCTGGAACATAAGTACCTCGCTTGAAATCGCTAATCAGCTCTATCGCGCACACGTAAATAGGTGGATCTGATTAGCTTTTATTTAAAAAAATAGCCTATAAAAAAATCTGGCGAACAACTATCTAACTCGCAAACGTTAATAAGTCCCCGAGTAAACACCCCCGTCCAGCAGAATATTCTGCCCCGTCATATAGCCACTCATGGCACTGCACAAAAACGCACAGGTCGCGCCAAATTCATCGGGATCACCCATTCGCCCCGCAGGGCTTGATGCATAAAATTGCCGGGTATAAACCTCAACACTGACACCCTCCTGAGCTGCTCGATAGGCCAGATAACCTCGCCCTCTGTCCGTGGTAAACAACCCCGGTAACAAATTATTAATGGTGACATTGTCCCGAACTTTCTCCCGGGCGACACCGGCAACAAAACCACTCAAACCCGCACGCGCACCATTTGACAACCCAAGGCCCGGCATCGGCGATTTAACGGACGTGCTGGTGATATTAACAATGCGCCCAAAACCCCGTGCAGCCATACCATCGAGGGTGCGACGAATCATATCGATGGCCGAATACATATTGCTATTCACCGCATCAAACCACTCCTTTTGCCGCCAGTCGCGAAAGTCCCCCGGCGGTGGGCCACCGGCATTGTTAATTAATATGTCCGGTTCGGGGCAGGCCTTGAGCACCGCATCGCGGCCCTCGTCAGTAGTGATGTCGCCCACTACAGCCTGTATTTTCGCCGTACCCAACTGACTTAAACTCTCAACAGCGGCTTGCAATGGCTCAGAATTACGGGCAATCAGAGTCAGGTTGACACCCTCCTGCGCAAGCGCACGTGCACAGGCCAAACCCAAGCCCTGGCTTGCACCACAGACTATCCCCTGCTTACCACTAATCCCTAAATCCATAATTCTGCCCCCCTTAAACTTCTGCCAGAGTCAAAATGACTTAAGCATTTTTTATGCATGCAATATAGACAGGCACTCAGCACCCGATCCGCCACTATAACGCCAATGCAGGTTTGCACTCACGAAAATAAAAATGAAGGCTAAGTAGAGAATACTGAATTAGAGGGGTAAGGAAGCGTGAAAAGCCGCTTAAATAAAAACGCCCTCTTACTGGAGGGGTAAGAGGGCGTCAAAGTAGTACTAGCAAAGTGCATCCAGCTTTGGAGCGACCAGAACCTAAATCCCTATAAGTTTCTGATCCAATTCCTTACAATCATTGGTCATCCTGACCTCTTCCTTGTAAGCGAGCCATCCTGGCCCTTCTTCATCGCTCATTGCGAGTTGCTCGTCCTGAGCTGGTCATCCTGACCACTTCCATGTACGTAACATCCGTGTGCGATACATCCATGTGGGAAGCATAATGCACCTAAGGCCGTTAGTAGGCTATTCGTCGATGTCCGCAATGCATGTAGGATATTTCCTACTCCGAYGAGACATTGACTATGAATCGCCACTGTATCACCTCACATTGTATTGACCTGAAAGGTAGCACTCAGTTAGGGTTAGCCCCGTTTTAACAATAGCGATCACAAGCATGGCAACACGAAAACGCGGCATTAATTTTGAGCAAAGCCTCAAACAACTTGAAACGCTGGTCGAGTCCCTGGAAACGGGCAATCTCAATCTGGACGAGTCACTAAAATCCTTTGAAAAAGGCATTAAAATCACTCGCGACTGCCAGTCAGCTCTCAGCGATGCCGAGCAGCGGGTACGTATTTTAACCAGCGACAGTGACAGCAACGTTCAAACTGCCGATTTTTTTGCTGAGGAAAAGGAGTGAAACAAAGCGTCGGCGACTTTCTTAGCGAATGCCGCGAACGCATAGAACGGCAGCTCGAAAGCAGCCTGCCCTCCCCGAATGACTCCCCTTTAAACGCAGCGCTGCGTTATACCACCCTCGACCAGGGCAAACGTATTCGCCCTTGCCTGGCTTACGCCGCCGCCCTCAGCCTTGGGCCCATTAATAGTGACACCGACCGTATTGCCAACGCTCTGGAACTGATTCACTGCTATTCACTGATCCACGATGACCTACCAGCGATGGATGACGACGACCTGCGCCGGGGTCGCCCCACATGCCATATTGCCTATGACGAAGCTACTGCCATTCTTGCTGGAGACGGCCTGCAAACCCTCGCTTTTGAGCAGCTCACGCAACTGACTCACGTTACACCAACGCTAGCCTTAGCACTCATTCGTGAACTCGCCGAGGCCTCGGGTGCCTCCGGTATGGTCAAGGGCCAGGCAATGGATTTATACGCGACCGATACCCCTGTAGACCTCGAATACCTGGAGACCATGCACGCCCATAAAACAGGTGATCTGATCGTCGCCAGCATTTCCATGGGGGCTCAAAGTAGTGGTCGTGCCGATACACAAACACTGGAGAAACTGCGCACCTACGGTCGAGCCATTGGCCTCGCCTTTCAGGTCAAAGATGACATTCTCGACACTGAGGGCAGCACTGCCGTGCTCGGTAAACAAGCGGGTGCTGACCAATTACACAACAAATCGACCTATACCTCTCTGCTCGGCCACGATGGCGCAAAAGCAAAACTCAAGCAACTGCATCAGCAGGCTATGGACACCCTCAGCCAGTTCGATGAGCGTGCCAATCACCTGCGCGATATCGCCGACTTTATCGTCAACCGGGATCACTGAGCCACCCAATCCGTGGTGATATCGTGTAAGATTGCCGCCTCAAAATCAGCCCCTTGATTGCCCACCTATAGCCGCCCTACATGACCGCTACTTACACCGACATTCCGCTCACCCGGCCCGTAACACCTCTGCTGGATCGCATCGATTCTCCGGCACAATTACGCGATCTCCCGGAAAGTGAACTGGAACAGGTGGCCGATGAATTACGTGCTTATTTACTCTATTCCGTGGGTCAGTCGGGCGGCCACTTTGGCGCAGGACTTGGCGTTGTCGAGCTGACCATCGCTTTGCATTATGCCTTTAACACCCCGAACGACAGATTGGTATGGGATGTGGGCCACCAGACCTACCCCCATAAAATTCTCACCGGCAGACGTGAACAACTATCAACCATTCGCCATCGTGACGGGCTCGCTGGCTTTCCCAATAGGGAAGAAAGCGAGTACGATCCCTTCGGTGTCGGTCACTCCAGCACCTCCTTAAGTGCCGCCCTGGGCATGGCCATCGGCTCTGCCCTCGAACAGCCGAAAAATGCACAGCCCGAGCGACGCTGCGTCGCGGTGATTGGCGATGGCGCGATGACGGCCGGCATGGCTTTCGAAGCGCTCAACCACATTGCCCATGTCGACCTCGACATGCTGGTGGTACTCAATGACAACAACATGTCGATATCAAAGAATGTTGGTGGGCTGGCCACTTATTTTTCCAAATTGTGGTCAAGTAAGTTTTATAACCTGTTTCGTGAAAGCACCAAAAAACTCCTAAAAACATTCCCTTCGACCTCTGGCCTTGTCCGTAAAACAGAGGAATTATTAAAAGCACTGGTTGCCCCCGGTATTGTTTTTGAAGAGCTTGGCTTTACCTACATTGGCCCTATCGATGGCCACAATATTCCGCTCTTAGTACACACACTCGAAAACCTTAAACAGATCACTGGACCCGTGCTCCTCCACGTTGCCACCCAGAAAGGTAAAGGTTTTTTACCCGCCGAAAAAGACCCCACGGGCTATCACGCACTGAATAAAATCCCCACCCCCGGTGGCGAGACATCCGCCTCAGAATTAAAGCCCGCGCCAAAGAAGCCTAAATACCAACAAATTTTCGGCGACTGGTTGTGCGATATGGCTGGCAACCACCCCGAGTTRGTSGCGATTACACCYGCGATGAGCGAAGGCTCTGGCATGGTTGAATTTGCCGAACGCTTCCCCAAACAGTTTCACGACGTCGCCATTGCCGAACAACACGCCGTGACCCTCGCTGCGGGTATTGCCTGCGAGGGCAAAAAGCCGATCGTTGCGATTTACTCCACTTTTTTACAGCGCGCCTACGACCAGTTAGTTCATGACGTCGCCCTGCAAAACCTCGACGTTTTGTTTGCCATCGACCGGGCCGGTCTAGTCGGCGAAGACGGTGCCACCCACGCCGGCAGCTTTGATATCAGCTTTATGCGCTGCATCCCCAACATGGTTATTATGGCCCCGGCTGATGAAAACGAGGCCCGGCAAATGCTCTACACCGGCTATATGCACCAAGGCCCCGCCGCCGTGCGCTACCCTCGCGGCACCGGCCCTGGCACAACAATTGAACACGCCATGACAGCCCTGCCCATCGGCAAGGGCAGACTAMGCCGCCAGGGCCAACAAGTGGCCATCCTTAATTTTGGCGCTCTGCTGCCGACGGCACTCAGCGTTGCGGAAGGGATTGACGCCAGTGTCGCCGATATGCGCTTTATCAAACCCCTCGACACCGAGCTACTTGACCAGCTGGCCGCTGAGCATCAATTGATTGTCACCCTCGAAGAAAATGCCATCGCCGGTGGCGCAGGTGCAGGTGTGAGTGAGTATTTTGCCCAGCGAGGCATCGTCGTTGCCGTATTGCACCTCGGCTTGCCCGATGTGTTTATCGATCACGACACTCACGGCGCACAAATCACCAAAGCGGGGCTGGATGTCGACAGTATTAGCGAAAGAATCAAAACACGGCTGCTAAAAATAAATCCTTAACACCTGAAAATAATATGCGAGCTAAAGGGAAAATAGCCTCCTGGAATCAGGGTAAAGGGTTTGGTTTTATTACACCCGATGATGGAGGGAAAAGAATTTTCGTCCATATCACTGCATTCAGTMATCGGCAGAAAAAACCTCAGATCAATCAGCCTGTAACCTACAACATATCGACGGATAAACAAGGTAGGCCTTGTGCTATCAAAGTAAGCCGGGCAGGAGAAAAGTCAGTACAAAGTAACGTTATTGAGAAGCGATCAAAACCTATTATCGCTGCAACTTTATTTCTTATCATCCTTGGCATTTTAACGTTGCTGGCAAAGATAACTTTTTTAGTTTTGCCTCTTTATCTATTAGCCAGCATGTTGACTTTTGTTGTGTATGCAAAGGACAAATCAGCAGCAAAAAAAAGCACATGGCGAACCCCAGAAAGCACTTTGCATTTTTTAGCGCTGGTTGGTGGCTGGCCCGGCGCACTGATTGCCCAGGAAAAATTACGCCACAAATCTCAAACACAAGCATTTCGTCTGGTTTTCTGGCTAACCGTAATAACCAACATCGCCGCCCTTATTTGGCTCAATACAGCCGCTGGAACTTCTGCCTTAACGACAGGGTTAGGCAACACGCCGTAACACAAGCCAGGCGTTTAAATCAGCACACTCTAAGGCTTTAAACCCCTTCAATAACCTGCTTAAACGGTGGCAGTGAAGCCAACAGTTGACGGCCATAGCTTTTCGTCACCAGGCGTCGGTCCAAAATCGTCACCCGCCCCCGATCACTTTCATGGCGCAATAAACGCCCACAAGCCTGTATCAAACGCAGTGCGGCATCGGGCAAGGTGATTTCCCGAAAGGCATTGCCCCCTTTGCTTTCTACCCATTCCGCCAGTGCTGCCTGTAGTGGATCATCCGGTACGGCAAAGGGTAGCTTGGCGATAATCACGTGCTCGCAGTAGGCACCGGGTAAATCCATGCCCTCGGCGAAACTGGCGAGGCCAAAAATAATACTGCGCTCTCCCCCATCAATCGTTGCCCGATGACGACTAACAATTTCAGCGGTACTTAATTCACCCTGCACCAGCAGCTGCCAGGGCAGGTCAGCGGCCAGAGCATCGGCCAGATCCTCCATTTGGCGGCGCGAGGCAAAGAGCACCAATACGCCACCGTTAGAGGGTTTCTCATTCTGCTCCGCCGATTCCGCTCCCAATTGCGTTAACGAACCGGGATACAGTAAATCGGGTAAATGTTCGATCAAGGCCTGAGTGTGAGCGCGAGCATCACTGGCTTCGGCGCCAATATCAGGCACCACTAACAAACCCGCATTGGCGTAGTCGAAAGCACCGGCCACCACTTCGCATTGGGTTTGGGGTGCCATGCCACTATCACTTTTAAAGCGCTCAAAATCGCCGAGTACCCGCAGGGTAGCCGATGTCGTAACCGCCCCATAACAACGTTGCCAAAGTAATTCATTGAGGCGTAGCCCGGCAGAAATTGGGCTCACCGACAGACGAATATCACCATTGTCTTCATGCGTTAGCCAGCGCGCCATCGGTGGCTGACCTTCAGGGTCGGGATAGGACATGGCCGACCACAGCTCAGTCGCCCCACTAGCTCGACCTAGCCATTGCCCGGCGACCTGAAAATACTGTTCAATATCGACCCGTGGCACGGGCTGGTGGGCATTTTCTAACGCCTCTTCCAGTACGCTGTGAAGGTTTTCCATACGGCCACTCAAGCGCACAAAGACCGCTGTTAGATCTTCACTCAACGAGCGGCAAGCTTCGTCAACACGCCCCTCGGGGTAGCGATACTGCACCTGACTCTGACCAAAACCCTGCTTGCTTTCACTGTTTTCCAGTGTGCTTTGAAACAGAGGAGTCGCCTGATGCAGGAGCTGGCGAGCCAGCAGCGAAATTTCGCTCAGTTCGGTACCCCGGTGAATAATATCGGGCATTTCCGAAAACGGTGTCGCCATCGCTTTTAATGTTTTTTGCATCTGCTCCAGCCATTGAACAGTRGCATTTAAACGACACTGGCTAGCAAAATGATTGAGCGCCGTACTACCTAGCCTATGGGCTTCGTCAAAAATATAAATCGTATCTTCGGGTGCCGAGAGTATCGCCCCGCCCCCCAGCGCCAGATCAGCCATCACTAAATCGTGGTTAGCAACAATGCAGTCAGCGCCTTCCAGGGATTCACGGGCCTTGAAAAAACAGCACTCTGAAATCAAACGACAGCGCCGACCGGCACACTGATTGCGATCGACCGTTAAAGCCTGCCAGGTCTGGGCGGGCACGGCATCGGGCCAGGCATCCCTATCGCCATCCCAACTACCCACCTGCAAGGCATCATCCATTGCCTGTAGGGTTTCGGCACTTTGTCGATCGGGCTGAAAGGCCAGTTCATCTTCAAACAGGAAAAGCCCGGCATCCTTCGCTTTAGCTGTTTCAGTGCACTGCTGTAAACGCAGCGGACAGAGGTAACGGCCTCGCCCCTTGGCCAGTGCCAATTTATAGTCCCAGCCGGTCGCTGCCATGACATCGGGAATATCACGGTCTAATAGCTGACCCTGCAGCGCTACGGTGCCGGTGGCGACAACCACTTTTTTACCGGCCGATTTCGCCAGCGATAGCACTGACAATAAATAAGCCACAGTTTTACCCGTGCCGGTGCCCGCTTCAATGGCGATGACATTATTGTCAGACACACGTAAGCCTTCATCATCACGCTCGATAGCGCCAAGAAAAGAGGCGATATGACCAATCATCTGTCGCTGACCCAATCGGGGGCGCAGCGAACGCGCCGCCAGAAAATCGCGGTAGGCTGTTTGAATGGTGGCTTTGTCTTGCTCAGATAATGAAATGGGGGCTTATCTCGCTACGATTGTTGACAACTGACTGACAGAAAATGAAAGGCAAATACGAGCTGGCCGCTAGGCACTGCGTTGTAAAAATTGCACCACCGGGTTGGCGTACGCCGTGAGTAGTGTCTTGCKGTGTTCCTCGGGAATCGTTGCCAGCCTTGCATCAAAAGCCTGAGCAACCGCCTGCCAATCGGCATCGAGGCCCTGCCTCACTTGTTCAGCTTGTTCGGACAAACCGTGTAAGCGCTCGTAGGCAATCCAGTGGCTCGCCTGCAGGCGGTAGTTAGCGACAATTTGCCGATCAATTTCAGTCGCAAGGCTCGCCGCATCAGCAAAAGGCTCGCTCAGCAAGTCACCAAAGGTGATGTAAATATGGCCTTTATTGCCAACGATACCCTGGTAAATGCTGGCAAAGTCTTCGTGTTCGGCTTTTTCGTAAGCACCGTCGTGTTCGCGGGAGTACAACTCTTTGGCCTTTGCCCCATCGCAGGGGTCCCATTCATAAGACAGCGACACCGGCACCACATTGAGGCCTTGTATCAGCTCGCCGAAACTCTGGCTTTTACTTTTACACAACGCGAGCATTTTCAGCAAAGCGGTTTCGGTACCGTCGAGACCATCTTTGGCGCGGCCTTCGCGCTGCGCAATCCAGATAGACTGATGCTCGTCCTGTAGTGAAAAGCGAATATAGGCTGACAGGTGCTTTAGTGCAGCCAGCTTTTCGCGACGACCCGAGACAGAACGGCGCACGATAAAACTTTTATTCAAACGCATTAAGTCAGAAAGAAAGGGCTTGGTCAGCAAATTATCGCCGATAGCAATGCGCAGTGAATCCATGCCTTTTTGATGGAGGGCAAGAATCGTTAAAACCGGGTCCATAGCAATATCGCGGTGATTACTGATAAACAAATACGACTGCTTAGGATCAAGTTTTTCAAGCCCCCTAACCGTAAACTGGCTATTATCTCGTGCCAGCAAATTTCGTAATTGCACATCCATTAGCGCCTGAAAACCACTCACACTGGTCACGTCAGCAACAACACGCTTTATGGCACGCCTAAACAATGGGCGTAAAAGCCATGGCACCCAGCGAGACAAGCGTGAAAACTTCATGCTTGCCAGTGTGTCGACGAACTCCCTATCCCCTAACAATCGAGCAAATATTTTTTCAAATTCATCGTCATTGTAGGGCCGAATATCATCGAAATGAGAAGCTTCAATGGCCTTGCCTTTATCACCTGCTGGTGCTGACAACCCTTGTGCACTCATTTAACTAAATCCCGAGAATTATGCCAAGGCACATCTTTGGCGTGCCGGTCGACCAAATGCGCAACATCGAGCACCAGGGCAAAGAGCGCCATGCGCACCAGCAAACCGTTATCGGCCTGGCGGAAAATGGCCAGGTTGGGATTGTTATCTAAATCAACATCCAGCTCATTGGCCTCGACCCGAGAGTCCCGTGGCAAGGGGTGCATAATCACGGTATTGGGCTCGCAGTGCTCAGTGTAAATGGCCTGATTGAGTCGAAAACGACCCCGGTACACATCGGCCTGCTCTCGATCGCTAAAGCGCTCTTCCTGAATACGGGTTGAGTAAACGATATCGACGCTGGAGATACTCGCCTCCAGCTGATCTGTCACGCTGACCTGATGGCCCGCCTGGCGCAAACCTTCCACATACTGTTCTGGCATTGCCAGCTCGGCGGGGGACACCAGCGTGACCTGAATATTGTTGTAGAGCGATAATAATTTGCATAAAGAGTGGACTGTGCGCCCGTGCTTGAGGTCACCGACCATGGCGATGCGCAGACCATCAATACTACGCCCCAAACCTTGTAATTCTTTAGCGATGGTATAAAGGTCGAGCAGTGCCTGGCTGGGGTGCTCATTRCTRCCGTCACCRCCGTTCATCACCGGYACYCGACTCGCCGMSGCAAACTGGGCCACCGAWCCSGSYTCRGGGTGGCGCATGCAAATCACATCGCTAAAGCCAGAGAGCACCCGGGCTGTATCCTGCAGAGATTCACCTTTGATTAGCGAGGAGCTATCCATGCCGACAGATTCCCGCACGTCGCCCCCGAGTAAATTAAAGGCCGAGCCAAAGCTGATGCGCGTACGCGTACTGGCCTCAAAAAACATATTGCCGAGAATGGCACCTTCCAGCACGCGCGTGATGCGACGGCGCTGGGCGTAGGGCTCCATATTGTCGGCCGTACTAAAAAGCACTTCGATATCAGCCCGCTCAAACTGTTCAATAGAAAGGATGTGTGCACCGGTAAAATTCACGCTTTCGCTTATCCTGTGTAAAAGTACAGCCTGTGTAAAAGTTTATTGTGTCGCGACGGAGCATTTATTGCGCCGCTATGACTTAAAGAAGCTCTAATTAAGTATCGCTATGATTTGGCTAGCTCGATC
Source organism: Cellvibrionales bacterium (assembly GCA_002746135.1). Lineage (GTDB taxonomy): Bacteria > Pseudomonadota > Gammaproteobacteria > Pseudomonadales > Porticoccaceae > Reddybacter. The sequence continues at coordinate 151,734 of NVWE01000004.1, forward strand.
ACCAGGTGCTTGCCCCAAGCCCGTAACGCTTTAAGTACTTCGGCCTTTTGCGGTTCAAGCTCGGGTGCTTTTTCCAGCGTATCAAGCTCTTCAAAATAGGCGGCCATACTCAAATACCCCTCCTCGCCATCGATCAAACGCGCTTGTTTCATCTGCTGCCAAGCCTTGCGCTCGGCACTGGTAAGCGTTCCATTGGCATAGCGGGCACGATAATTAAAGAGCAGGCCATTATAGCGCTCATCACGGAACAACAGGGGCTCATCACCGAGAATTTCAACGGGCGTACGGCGAATATGCGTCAGCAGGGCTTTGTCATCGTTGGGTAAAAAGCCCTGGTACAAAGCCTGTTCGGGGTCTTCTATTTCAGGGTAATCGGGCGCGGCAAAAATGGCGGCAATTTTGTCACCGAGATCACCAGCACAGAGTGCTTGCCAGTGCCGATAGCAACGATCCAGGTCAATACCCAGGCGCTCGGCCGCGGGCTTGTCGAGTAGTTTAGGTGTGGCAATAACCGGGCAGCGATTCAGGTGAATGCCTTTTAACGCCACGCGCTCTACACCTTCGGGCAAATCCGCCGTCGCCGTAAAAAGGCGCTCACCAATCTGCTCCGCGGTGAGGTTCAACAAAGGCTCGGGATCGGCCATTAAGTTAACGCTAATCACAGCGTTTTTATTCGTCGGGTGCGGGGCGAGAGGCATCATCATTGCCGTGTAACCATTCTCCCGAGGCAGGCGCGACGACACGTGAAGAAAGGGTTTACGCGACACCACATCCACCAGACCCGCCGCCTTATGTTTAAGGCGATGACTATAAACATAGTCATAAAGGCGCGGCTGTTTTTCTTTCACCAAACGCGCCATGGCGATGGTCGCGGTGACATCAGATAGCGCATCGTGAGCGGCGGCGTGTTCAATATTGTTAGCGGCGGTCAGCTCTTCAAGTCGAAAGCTGGGAGAGCCATCGGGCTTGTTCGGCCAAACAATGCCCTCAGGGCGCAGGGCGCGGGTCAGGCGCAGCATATCGATAATGTCCCAGCGGGAGTTGCCCTGCTTCCACTCCCGCTCGTAGGGATCGTAAAAGTTTCGATAAAGCGTAAACCGTGTGACTTCATCATCGAAACGCAGGCTGTTGTAGCCCACACCACAGGTGCCTGGCTGGGATAATTCACGATGAATCGCTGCGATAAATTGCGGTTCAGGGACACCTTCGTCCCGCGCCCTTTGCGGCGTAATGCCGGTAATCAGGCAGGCCTGGGGGTGAGGCAGACAATCGTCGGCAAGCTGGCAATACTGCACCAGAGGCTCACCAATAACATTGAGGTCTTCATCGGTGCGCAGACCGGCAAATTGCACCGGGCGATCCCGTGCCGGGTTGATACCCGTGGTTTCGTAGTCGTGCCAATAGAGAGTTGGTTTCATTCTTTCAGGGGCCTTATCGCCAATTTCTGTATTGAGAAAAATCCCAGGGACAAGCCTCATTAAATCCGGCTAGAGGGAGAACACTAACACAGGTATTTAGGCACATAGAAAAACGACAGGCAAAAAAATAGCGCCCTAAGGCGCTATTTACGGTCATCAAACACAATTAATCACCAAACACTTCTGAGTAAGAGAGCTCACCAATCACACGACGGTTACGAGCCCGACCCTCTTTCGTGCTGTTATCAGCAATAGGCCGCGCTTCGCCGTAACCTACTGTTGAAACGCGTGCAGGATCAAGGCCATACATTTCAGCCAACTTAGCTTCAACGGCTATTACGCGTTGCTCTGAAAGGCTCTGGTTATAGTCATCGGGGCCGGATGAGTCACTATGACCTTCGAGTACCAGCTCGATATCTTCATGGGCCTTCATTGCATTAGCGATGGCTTCCAGCTCATCACCGTAAATGGCACGAACTTCAGCTTTATCAAATTCAAACTCGACATTCAGCTTAACTGTAATTGTTCGCACTTCAGGCTCTGGAGCAGGTGGCGGTGCTGGAGCAACCGGCTCAGGTGTTGGCTCAACCACGGCAACAGGTTTAGGCGGATTGAAGTAATAGTTCAGAGCAAAGTTCAACGCAAGATCATCAATGCCGTCCTGAGAATCACTCACTTTATGAAGACCGCGTATATCCGAACGGAATTCCCACTGGCGATCTAACATTTTGGACAAGCCAAAACCGAGTGATACTTGCTCAGTATATTCCTGATTCACTTCACTAAACTTGTAATCACTGTCATTCAAGTCATAGTATGCAAACCCACCAACGATATAGGGCCGCCAGCCTTTGGTGCCTTCACTTAAATAGTAGAGGGCATCTATCCTGACTGTATCCATCGCATTGCCACCAATTTCAGTACCAACACCGGCTTCCAAAGCCCAGCGATCGGAGAAGCGGTAACCCAGATTCAAACCACCGACATAAGCTTCATCGCCACCACCGATAAAACGCTCACTATCCAGGTAATATCCAGTGACAGAGCCACCCAAATACAAACCTTCATTCGCACTGACATTTACCGTTAATGTTGAAGCCAATAACGCGGCTCCTGCTATCCCTATCGTACTGAATCTAGTCATTTCCATTCCCTCATTTGTAAAATAAAATCCAGCGGCACAGACCTGCAATTTCAAGGACCTAAGCCACAAACCGTGCCGCCATTGTCTCATATTCTTGCGGCAGCTGGCATTATAAGCCAAATTAAGCTATCTGCTTTAAGTTATATCGATCGTCCTCTGCTCAATTATCGCCTGCCACTGCGCCGGACCGCTGCGGTGCACAGAATCACCTTTGCTATCAACCGCAACCGTCACCGGCATATCAACCACTTCAAATTCATAAATTGCCTCCATACCCAACTCTGGGAAGGCAACTACCTTCGCGGCTGTAATCGCCTTCGACACAAGATAAGCCGCACCGCCAACAGCCATTAAATACACCGCTTTGTTATCGCGGATCGCATCAATGGCAAGGTCACCCCGCTCGGCTTTACCGACCATGCCAATCAGCCCGGTTTCTTCGAGCATAGTGCGAGTGAACTTATCCATGCGTGTCGCCGTAGTCGGGCCTGCTGGGCCGACCACCTCATCATCAACCGGATCAACCGGGCCAACGTAGTAAATAAAACGATTGGTAAAGTCGACGGGCAAGGTTTCACCCTTGGCCAGCATGTCGGTAATTTTCTTGTGGACGGCATCGCGGCCGGTCAGCAATTTCCCCGAGAGCAAAACAGTCTCGCCACTTTGCCACTCCTGAATCGACTCTGGCGTAACCTCATCAAGATTAACGCGACGCACACTGTCACCGACTTCCCAGGCTATATCGGGCCAGTCATCTATATTGGGAGGTGTCAATTCTGCAGGGCCACTGCCATCCAGAGTGAAATGAGTGTGTCGTGTCGCCGCGCAATTGGGAATCATCGCCACGGCTTTGTTGGCTGCGTGGGTTGGGTAATCCTTCACTTTGACATCAAGCACGGTCGTCAGACCACCGAGGCCCTGTGCACCAATACCCAGCGCATTCACCTTTGTCATCAATTCCAGACGTAGTTCTTCGCTACGGTTTTCAGCACCGCGAGCTTCTAATTCATGAATATCAATCGGGTCGAGCAACACCTCTTTCGCCAACAACATGGCTTTTTCAGCCGTACCACCAATACCGATACCGAGCATACCGGGAGGACACCAACCGGCACCCATCTTTGGCACTTGCTCCAGCACCCAGTCGACAACAGAGTCCGAAGGGTTGAGCATGGCAAACTTGGCCTTGGCCTCTGAGCCACCGCCTTTCGCCGCAACATAGACTTCAACCTCCTCACCGGCAACAATTTCGTAGTGGATAACCGCCGGAGTATTGTCGCCGGTATTCTTACGAGCGCCATCGGGGTCATCGAGAATAGACGCGCGCAAAATGTTATCGGGATTCATATAGGCCTGGCGCACACCTTCATTGACCATATCGGTGACATTCATTTCACTCTGCCACTGCACATTCATACCGACTTTCAAAAATACCGTAACGATGCCGGTATCCTGACAAATCGGGCGATGCCCCATGGCACACATGCGGGAATTGACCAGAATTTGCGCCATGGCATCTTTCGCCGCCTGAGATTCCTCKCGCTGATAAGCCTCGTCCACAGCCTTAATAAAATCAACGGGATGGTAGTAAGAAATAAACTGCAGCGCATCGGCCACACCTTGAATTAAATCTTGCTGACGAATGACGGTCATAAATTCTCGCTTATTGGCTGAATCATTGAATGATTGGCGGGTAAGGCCTRCTAAATAGGATTAAGGCGCGGTGGGCGCTGCCTGTAATCGGCTAAATTTTTCGTTGGTTTGCTTTCTAAAGGCATCCATGGATTTCACTGCCTGCTCAAGCTCCGCTAGTTGACGACCTTGGCCCTGACGGTTTTTTTCGATCAGCTTTTGCAAACTCGCCGCCTCACTACCAGTACCCTGGAGTTTCTTTTCAAGGCCTTTTAGCTGCGCATAAAAATCATCCGTTTGCGCATTGGCGACCAGTGAAGCACTACTCACCTTTTTAATTTCATTTTGTAGGCTTTTCAGGCGACTTTGCAAAGATAGCTGAGCTTGTAGAGCCTTCTTTAACTCCTTTTTAGCACCCGTATCGGCGAGCTGTAGAGCCTTAATCGCCTTTTTATTGCGGTCATTAGCGACACCCCAGAGCTTCCTTATCTCCGACCAATGTTTTGTCAGTGTTTCTTCCTGCTTGCTGAGCTTTATAGCTAAACTAGCACCCGATTGAGCTACAGATTCATCGCTGGATTCCAGACGTTGAACGAGGTCATCAAAACGCTGTTGTAAGTATAGCTGGGACTGGCTCTGCTTCCAGGAAAAAACAGACAAGGCCGCAAGGCAAACAAGTAGCAAGCCAACAATAATACAAAGTGCGATAAAACCTAACTTACTCGGTTCGACAACAGGCGAGGAGCTAACAGGCCGTGGTGGTTTTTTCTGCACAGGTAAATCAGTCCGTGGGGAAACGGGCTCATCACGCCGGGCAATAAAGGGCTCTCGGCGACTTGGCTTATCTTTTGTCATTCTTAATCACTGTATTTGCAGATAGTGAAACAGTCGAAATTATACACGCTAGTTCAACCCGCCCATAAAAAAACCGGCCAATTGCGGCCGGTTTTTTTATGCAATTACGCTTTAAACATATTGAAAAATCAAAGCCATGACGACCGTCAGACCAAGACTCGAATGAATCACGCCTTTAACAGTTGTCATTGGGCCTTGCTTACCAACAATCGCATTCACTTCAAGTGCTGCGATTAAAGCCAGGACTGCATACAGGGCTGCACCACCGCCATCGGCGCTCAACAGATTGCCGGTATCGTAGCCCATGTGTGGCGAGGCCAGCATGCAGTAAGCCATGGGCGCAGAGAATAAAGTGTTGGTACGCGAGGCCAACAGCGCCTTACCCGCTGCCGTGGGACCGTCGCCCTCAACCATACCCAAAGCAATTTTCTGGTTGGGCCAAATAATCAACCAGACATTGAGGAACATCAAGGTACCGAACAGTGCGCCGGCAACGATGTATTCATTCATCACACCCTTGCCTTGCACACCCATCAATAAATACACACCGGTAATGAAGGTAAACATGGCGCCCCAACGGAACCACCACAGAGCACTGGGTGCCAGCTTCGCCTTCGCATCGGATAAGGCTTCGGGTGTGGCCTGCTTAAAATAACCACCCTGGATAAAGTTGAAGTAGTACAAGAGGCCAATCCAGGTGATGCCGAACATCAAATGCCCCCAGCGAAAAATAAAATTAATGAACTCCATCGAAGAATAGTTTTCCATAGTCGTAACCTCAGCTCTGTCAGTTTTAGTGTCATTTTATAATCACAGCAGCCAATCACTTGTAGATTGTGCAGACAGACAACTATGAATTTATTAGGCGCTATTCTAGTCATATCGGGGCGTGAATAAAACCATTGATCTAAATTAAGCAAACATAAAAAAACCCCGCAAAAAGCGAGGTTTTTTTATGTGGAGGGGTCAGGCTTACATCATTCCGCCCATGCCACCCATACCGCCCATGCCACCCATACCGCCCATGCCACCCATATCTGGCATAGCACCGCCGCCGGCATCATCGCCAGCTGCATCGGTAATCATGGCTTCAGTGGTAATCATCAAGCCTGCAATAGACGCCGCGCCCTGCAGAGCAGTACGCGTCACTTTTGCGGGATCGAGAATACCCAGAGCAATCATGTCTCCGTATTCGCCGTTGGCAGCGTTGTAGCCGTTGCTGCCTTCAAGCTGCTTAACTTTGTCGAGAACAACAGAGCCTTCTTCACCCGCATTTTCAACGATCTGGCGCAGAGGCGCTTCCATGGCACGACGTGCAATGCGAATACCAACCGTTTGCTCGTTGTTGTCGCCTTGCAGACCTTCGAGAGCTGCCTGAGCGCGAACCAGTGCAACACCACCACCAGCAACAACACCTTCTTCAACAGCGGCGCGAGTTGAGTGCAGAGCATCTTCAACGCGGGCTTTCTTCTCTTTCATTTCAACTTCAGTCGCAGCGCCAACCTTGATAACAGCAACACCACCAGCCAACTTGGCCAGACGCTCTTGCAGTTTTTCACGGTCGTAATCGGAAGACGTGTCTTCGATTTCAGCGCGAATCTGGTTAACACGACCTTTGATGTCGTCAACAGTGCCAGCACCGTCAACAATAACGGTGTTTTCTTTGCTCAGGCTAACGCGCTTGGCCTGACCGAGGTGCTCGAGAGTAGCAGACTCAAGATCGAGRCCKACTTCTTCAGAGATAACAGTCGCGCCAGTYAGGATAGCGATATCCTGCAGCATSGCTTTACGACGATCGCCGAARCCAGGTGCYTTACAAGCAGCAACTTTAACGATGCCRCGCAGGTTGTTAACAACCAGAGTTGCCAGCGCTTCGCCGTCAACGTCTTCAGCAATGATCAACARTGGCTTGCCAGACTTRGCAACGCCTTCSAGYAGGCCRAGCAGATCGCGGATGTTGGAGATCTTCTTGTCAGCAACCAGAATGTAAGGCGCTTCTAAYTCAGCACTCATGCTTTCCTGGTTGTTRATGAAGTAAGGCGAGAGGTAACCACGRTCAAACTGCATACCTTCAACCAGGTCCAGTTCRTTYTCGAGGCCGGAACCTTCTTCAACGGTGATAACACCTTCTTTACCAACCTTGTCCATGGCTTCAGCRATRATTTCGCCAACYTGRGTATCRCTGTTGGCAGAGATMGTACCTACCTGRGCAATTTCTTTGTTGTCGGTGCAAGGCTTGGCGAAACCTTCGATAGCCTCAACCGCAGCAACAACTGCCTTGTCGATACCGCGCTTCAGATCCATAGGGTTCATGCCAGCAGCAACGGCTTTCAGGCCTTCGCTAACAATAGCCTGAGCCAGTACAGTTGCAGTGGTGGTGCCGTCGCCCGCTTCGTCAGAAGACTTGCTGGCCACTTCTTTGAGCATTTGCGCGCCCATGTTTTCAAACTTGTCTGTCAGCTCGATCTCTTTGGCAACCGAAACACCATCTTTAGTGATGGTCGGCGCACCAAAGGCTTTGTCGATTACTACGTTGCGACCCTTGGGGCCGAGGGTAACTTTTACGGCATCTGCCAAAATATTAACGCCTGTTAACATTTTCTGGCGAGCGCTGTCGCCGAATCTCACGTCTTTTCCAGCCATGATTTCTTTCCTTTAATCTATATCTTAATTTCTAGTGGAATATCGGGTAACTGATATTAGTCTTCAAGAACACCGAAGATTTCAGCTTCACTCATAATAATGAGTTCATCGTCGCCATCTTTAATGATGTTGTTATTGCTGGGGAAACCGCCAAAAATAACCTTATCGCCAACTTTTACGCTGAGTGGGCTAATCTCGCCGCTATTCAACAGACGACCTTGACCAACGGCGACAACTTCACCTTCATTGGACTTCTCTTTTGCAGAACCTGACAGAATAATACCGCCAGCTGTTGTTGCTTCTTCTTCCTTGCGGCGCACGACAACACGGTCGTGCAAGGGACGAATTTTCATCTAACTCCACCTCTTATATGCATTAAGTAACTGTGTTCGGACACAGAAAGTCCGAAGCTGACAACTATCTGGAGGCAGCCAAACGGAAATCAAGGGCTAAATCGTAAAATTATCCATTTCATTTACTGCCAATATCAAACAGTAAATTAAGGCTCATCTTTACGCTGTTCATCTTCACGTTGTCCGTCTTCATTCCAGTACTCACCTTCAAGTGTATTGCCCTTGGTTTCCTCTCGAAAACTGGCCCCACCGACAACACCACCCTGAAACATACTCACTCGCCCCACCAGACGGCGAACCAGCCACTGACGCAACACTGGGGTCAAGCCAGCGAAGCCAATGGCGTCGGTGAAAAACCCGGGGGTCAGTAACAGCGCCCCGGAGACAGCCAGCACGATGCCTTCAAGCATTTCCTCGGCGGGTAGCTCACCACTTTCCATGCGCTGATTGACGCGCAGCAACGTGCTCAGACCCTGGCGTCGCAATAGGGCCAGACCAATCACCGCGGTCAACAGCACGGCAGCAATAGTTGGCACCGCGCCAATAACACCGCCAACTTGAATGAGCAGCCACATTTCAACGATGGGCACGATAATAAAAATCAGTAAGAGAAAACGCACGATAACTCCTGTAACAGTTTCGTATTCCTAAACCATTGGGTTTATACACGTAAATTCAAGCACTGGCGCGCGGCAAATAAAACTCACCAACACGCTAGGCGACAAGCCCCTATTTGTTTTATGGTAGCGCCTGATTCATATTCAGGCACACCATGACCCGCCAGACTCTGCGCGACATACTCTTTAACCGACGCATGCTGATCTGTATTTTTACCGGCTTCGCCTCCGGCCTGCCGCTCTATATTCTTATATCACTGGTACCCGCCTGGCTGCGCACGGAAGGTGTTGGGCTTAAAGAAATYGGCCTYTTTACGCTGATTGGCCTGCCCTATACCTGGAAATTTTTCTGGTCACCGCTGCTCGAGCGCTACCCTCTACCKTTGCTCGGCCGCCGCCGGGGCTGGATGTTACTCACCCARATTGGCCTGCTGCTMAGTATYGCCGCCCTGCCACAATTCGACACCGCCACTCAGCTTTGGCCCCTCGCCGCACTCTGTGCTTTGATCGCCTTTTTAAGCGCCAGCCAGGATATTGTTATCGATGCCTACCGGCGCGAATTRCTACCCGATATTGAACTTGGTCTGGGTAACTCTATTCACGTTAACGCCTACCGTATCGCCGGTYTRGTACCGGGYTCACTSTCATTRATACTCGCGGACTTCCTGCCCTGGGAYACGGTGTTTTTAATTACCGCTGCCTTTATGTCGGTGGCCATAGTACTCACGCTTTCGATCAAAGAACCCAGCCACCCGACACCTGCCCCCGCAACAYTRCAGGCTGCCATCGTTGARCCCTTTCGYGARTTTYTYCAACGCCTMGGGCTTTCACAAGCGYTACTGGTRCTGAGCTTTATGTTCCTCTACAAGCTCGGTGACAATATGGCGACGGCGCTGGCCACCCCTTTTTATATCGATATGGGCTTTGAGCTATCGCAAATTGGTGTGATCGCTAAACACGCTGCCCTGTGGCCGATGATTGTCGGCGGCCTGCTCGGCGGTTTGATGATGGTGCGAATCGGCATCAACCGCGCCCTATGGGTATTCGGCGTGGTGCAGTTAATTTCTATTTTTGGTTTTGCCTTGATGGCTCATGTTGGCGAAGGTCTGTGGCTACTGGCACTGGTGATCGGCTTTGAATACCTCGGTGTCGGGCTTGGCGCGGCGGCCTTTATCGCMTTTATTGCCCGCACCACCAGTCGCGCCCACAGCGCCACTCAGCTAGCACTTTTTACCGCACTGACCGCCGTGCCCCGTACCGTCGCTAACGCGGGCACCGGGTATTTGGTGGAGGCCGTCGGTTGGGAGCAGTTTTTCTACCTTTGTGCCCTGCTCGCCCTGCCTGGCATGCTATTACTGGCCAAAGTCGCGCCCTGGAATGGGCCTAATGAAAGTCAAGGCTCCGCCTAAACACACTTACAAAACTAAGCCCAGTGCTAACAGGCAGAGCCAGGAAATCAGCACGCGTTTAAAGAGTTGCCTTATTTGCCCGCAGCTAGCGGCAATGTCTGCGGTAGAGGTAATTTCAATGCCCCCCACGGCAACTATCTTCTCAGCACCCAGGGCATCATCCACACAGTCCTGCAGAACCTCGACGCTGGGGCGACCACTAAACCAGCGCGTCAGCCACTGGGAAAGACCTGCGCCAAAACGGCCGACCAGGCTCAGGGTAAAGCCCGCCAGGCCCAGTGGTAACCATTCCAGCAAAGCCAGACAGCCGTTCGCTTCGCGCAACTGTAAATACCCATCGAAACCAGCTTCCCCCGCTTCGGACTGTGCGACCTGCTGCACTAAAGACGAACGATAAAGCACGGACAAACGGTAGAGCAAAGCAGCGGCGACACCGCCCAATAAACTCCAGAAAATAACCGCCAGATAACGTTCAAGATAAGCATAGGAAACACGCTGGCGCAGTTCCTGTGCCAGCGCAGGCAGGTCAAAGGCAACTATTTTACGTTTATCTACACTTAAAGTTTCACCCACATGGAAAGCAGCCTGACTATCACCGCGCCGCAGGTCGTCTTGCAGGGTGTTTAATTCCGCCTCTAAATCACCGCGCCCAAAGCTATACAGCAAAACCCAAAGCTCAAACGCTAATAGTAATAAAACCGGAATGCCTTCGAGTAAATCCAGTAATAGATACAAACCGACGACGGGCAGAGCCAACGATAACAGCAGTTGCCCTGCCGGAAGTTTTGTCACCCAAGCCCAGCCAGAGACCCTTTGTAACCAGGCGAAAAACCAACGGTCGTTATGAATGCCTGTCAGTGGTGCCCCGAAATAGGCAACCACCAGGGCCAGAATAATCGTAACTAATATCACCCTTTATCTCCTTTTAGTACACCTTGTGTATTTCCCAACATGGCCAAAAAACGCGGCCAGTCAAAGGCCGGGCCGGGGTCTGTTTTACGACCCGGTGAAATATCGCTGTGGCCGACGATTCGCTCAGCATTCAACGCAGGATACTTTACTAGTAACTGCTGGCAAACTTGCACCAAGGATTGGTACTGCTTATCGCTATAGGGCTCAGTATCTGTGCCCTCAAGCTCGATGCCAATAGAGTAGTCGTTGCAATTGGCACAGCCGGCAAAGCTAGAATCACCSGCGTGCCAGGCGCGCTGACTGAGTGGCACAAACTGCACCACCTCGCCCTGGCGATCAATTAACAGATGCGCAGACACTTGCAGATCGGCAATTTCCGCGAAGTAACTGTGTTCATCCGCGCTTAAAGTGTTGCTGAAAAACTGTTCGATATAGCCCCCACCAAATTGCCCCGGCGGCAGGCTGATATTGTGAATCACCAGCAGCGATACCTCACAACCCGCAGGCCGCTCACCCTGATTGGGCGACAAACATAAGCGCGCATCAGCCAGCAAAGCCTGATCGCTAATCACCGCGCAGGCCACTTCAAATTACGGCTGTACACATCAATACACCTATTATCCAYTCTACTTGCCTCACTTATATTCCCGCAGCTTAACTGCATTGCTATAATCGCCGCAAAATTTATCGAGGAAACTCCGTGGAAATCAACTCGGCACTGGCCGCAAATATCACCGCCAGCGTACAGCTGGCTCTGGCCGAAGATATTGGCAGTGGTGATATCACCGCCCAGCTAATCCCCGCAGACAAACAGTCCAGCGCCACCATTATCACTCGTGAGGACGCCGTCGTTTGCGGCATCGCCTGGGTTAATGCGGTCTTTCAGCAACTCGACCCAGGCCTGAAAGTGAACTGGTCAGTCGCAGACGGCGATACGATCAGTGTCGACCAAACCCTCTGTACGTTGCAAGGCAATGCCCGCGCACTGCTAACGGGTGAACGAGCGGCCTTGAATTTTCTGCAAACCTTATCGGGCACCGCCACCACCTCGCGCCACTACGCACACCTGATGGCTAACGCCGGAGGAGTCGGTCAAAAGATACGGGTACTCGACACCCGAAAGACACTACCTGGTTTACGCCTGGCGCAAAAATATGCGGTAAAAGTGGGCGGCTGTGACAATCACAGAATGGGCCTCTACGATGCATTCCTGATTAAAGAGAATCATATCGCCGCCTGTGGCGGCATCGCTAAAGCTGTTGCCCAGGCCCGCATTATCGCCCCTCAAAAGTCGGTAGAAGTGGAAGTGGAGAACCTCGACGAATATCAGCAGGCCCTCAGCGCTGGTGCTGACCGCATTATGCTCGATAACTTCTCCCACCAGGATATTCAGCAGGCGCGACAAATTAGCCTAACTCACGATAAAGCCTCTGCAGTAGAGCTAGAAGTTTCAGGCAATATCGCCGCTGACAATATTGAGCAATACCAGGATCTCGATATTGATTTCGTCTCAACGGGTGCGCTGACCAAGCATTGTCAGGCGGTGGATTATTCAATGCGGATTCAGTGAGTCCGCTTTCAAACCACTGAAACGACAACCAACAAAAAGCCCGGCACGTTTAAAAAACGCCCGGGCTTTTTAGATGATGAAACTATTTACATTAGAGCTACTTGCCGCCGCCCATAATGCCTCTTACGGCAGCGGGAATATCCGCTGGCAACACCAATAACTTACTATTCTCAGACTTCGCCATCTCTCTAATGGCATCGACGTAGCGCTCGCCCAATAGATACATCACCGGCAAATCATTCTCTCCCATCGCAGAAGTGACTTTCTCAATCGCCTCTTTGGTGGCTACCGCAATAACGATTTTTGCTTCGGCATCGCGACGAGATGCCTCGAGGCGACCGTCGGCCTGTAATATCGCAGCCGACTTTTCACCATCCGCACGAGTCACCGTAGCACGACGCTCACGCTCAGCGGCGGCCTGCTCTTCCATCGCAGACTGCATGGTTACAGAAGGATTAATATCCTGAATCTCAACGGTTTTCAGGGTAATACCCCAGTCGGCAATATCATCAGAAATAGCGGATTTTAGAGAGACTTTGATTTTATCCCGCGACGACAAAGCGTCATCCAGTTTCATTTCACCAATAATCGAACGCAAGGCAGTTTGCACCAAGGTACGAATCGCAATCTCGTAATCTTCAACGCCGTAAACGGCCTTTTCTGGTGACAGGATATTAATGTAGGCCACTGCGTTAGCAATGATCACCACGTTGTCGAGAGTAATCACTTCCTGAGAGGGGATGTCGAGAACGATGTCCTTGGTCGTGACCTTGAAAGCCACATTATCCATATAAGGAATAATGAACTGCAAGCCGGGGGGCAAAGTACGGTGATACTTACCCAAACGTTGTACCACCCATTTACTGCCCTGGGGAACCTGTTTGACCCCCTTGAATAAAGTAACAATGGCAAGGGCCAATAAACCCCAAATAATAATCGAGCCATTCAATAGCATACGTACGTCCTCCAAAAGTTGTTTTGGCTGGTACGATAGGTATCGCAAACCAGGCAGCGCCAAGAGTATCAGTTACATGAGAAAAGTATCTACAATTGTCTTTAGCGATTAACAGCACAGATTTTAGCTTCGGCCCATCCATCGCTAGAGAGTGAAGTCTAAAAATAACTTAACTACGAGTAACACTCTCTTTTCAAAAAATCCTGCTATTTATTTTCTTTTTTTTTATCATTTTAGTTGACAGCACTTACCCACAAAATCTGTGGATAAGTCTGTGGATTGCAACCCTGGAACTATCAGAAAGCCCCGGAATCGTTGGCAGCGCCACAAAATGGTTACTTTTTAGCCATAAAAAAATATCTATTAAAATCATAAGGTTAGAAGCCATTAAATAAAGTATCAATGACTTACAAGCGCATTCAAAAAGTAACTTTAAGTTAAACGACTAACTGTGGAAAAGACTCTCTATCCGTCACGTCAAAACTGTAAAAGGGACTAGTCGAAACTCAGGCCCAACCGGCGGCCAACCAGCTCATAAGACTCAACAACGTCGCCTAAACCCTGCCTAAACCTATCTTTATCTAGCTTTTCTCGGGTATCCACATCCCATAAACGGCAGCCATCCGGAGTGAATTCGTCACCGAGCACCACCTCTCCCCCCGTCGCAATGCCAAACTCTAGCTTATAGTCGATTAACAGAATGTTACTGTCGAGAAAYAGGGCCTTGAGAACATCATTAACGGCGAAAGTTAAGACTTTCATTTTCTCTACATGCTCAGGCTCTGCCCAACCGAAAGAACTGATGTGGTAGTCGTTAATCATCGGATCGCCGAGGTCGTCGTTCTTTAAGAAAAACTCAAAGGTCGGCGGGTTCAACTCAAGCCCTTCCTCAACACCCAGTCGACGACAGATACTGCCAGCAGAAATATTGCGCACGACACACTCTACCGGGATCATATCCAGGCGCATAACCAGTGACTCCTGATCGCTGAGTAAGGATTTAAAATGGGTTGGAATACCCGCAGCCTCCAGCTTCTCCATAATGAAGGCATTGAACTTGTTGTTGACCATGCCTTTACGATCAAGCTGCTCGATTTTTTTACCATCAAAAGCAGAGGTGTCATTGCGATAAAAGAGGATTAATGACTCAGCGTCATCCGTGGTAAAAACTGATTTAGCCTTACCTTTGTATAATTCTTCACGTCTTTCCATTGTCAGATAGTCTCCTGGACTTGTGTTCTGAGTATCAACTTCAACATGACGACCGTATCAATGCTGGGGACAGCACTTTAACGTGGCATGTCTGTTTATTACTTTTCCGTCATTTTACTGCCTGGCCCTACTCTAACGCCAACCAATCCACACAGTCATCCTGACTGGCATATTTTATCTGAGGAACTAAAGCGGTAACCGGCGCTATCGCCTCTTGCACCCGACTCAGGGCATTATTTTGTTGGCTAATATGACCAACAAGCAGCGCCTGTAAAGAGCGAGGCTCCAGATCATTTAAMAACTGCGCGGTTTGAGCGTTATTCAAGTGACCCCAGTCACCCCCTACCCGCTGCTTCAAGGTGTGAGGATACGGCCCGTCCGCCAACATTGCCGAGTCATGGTTGGCCTCGACCAACAAACCATCGCACTGCTGATAACACGCCAGAACGTGAGGGCTGATATGCCCCAGATCAGTGAGTACTCCCAACTTGAGCCCAGCATAATTAAACACAAATTGTACCGGCTCACGAGCATCATGGGGAACCGCAACCGGTAACACGTCAACACCGCCAACCTGGAAATTTTGTTGCGGCGTTATCAGATGTAAATCAATATCAGCCGGGGCAGATGCAACCTTTGCCGTGCCGCTAGTCATATAAACCGGCAACTTATTACGCCTGGCCAATGTCCAGACCCCTTTAATATGATCGCCGTGTTCGTGAGTCACCAGGACGCCAGATAGCTGCGACCCATCGAGCTGCACCAGAGCCAATCGCCGCTCCAGCTCACGAGCAGAAAAACCACAGTCGACTAACAAACAGGCGTCACCTGCTCTCACCAGCGTAGCATTACCCTTACTGCCACTACCGAGGGAGGCAAAACCCATCACCAAAAGAGCACACCACAAACGCCGCTCATGACGACAAACAAAGTATCAACACCCGCTGATTATGAAAGGTTGGCGCGAATTTTTTTCAGTAAGCGCAACGTTTCTATACGCTCAACAGGCTTGCCCTCACTATCGACCAGACTGACCGCTACACCGTCTTCACTTCGCGTAAGCCGAATCAAATGGCTTACCGTTAAACGCTGCTCTTCCTCACTTTTACTGAATAAACGTRCAAAGAAGCCCGGCTCCTCCACATCAGGRTCGCCATAAAAAACATAGAAGACCCCTTCGCTTCGATCCTGGTCAATCAGGAAAAACCCATCGCGGCCGGTGGCATAACCTACTGACGCCCAGGTACGATCATAATCAAGCCGCATCAATATATAGGGCTCGGCATCTCTCGGCGTGACGATATCGACTTTAGATTCACCACCAATCGACTGAGCCAATAAAGAGACTGTACCGCTGGATTCATCACCCGCCAGTGCGCTGGCCAGCATGTTAGCCATGGCTTTTTCACGTTCATCATCATCGGAYTGCAGAGGCCAGGCTCTGGGTGTGCCGTYTTTTTCAACCCGCATATGGACTATCGCCACCTCCGTACTATCGACCTGCACACCCGGCTCGATACGAAACTGGAAACGATGCTTATAGACATCGTCACTTTTCAACTCAAGCCATACCGTCTCCAGCACACCCTCTGAAGCGTCGGCAAAGCCCGTGGGCAGAGCATTGCGATTCAATATATTTCTAACTCGCGGCCACACCTCACTCGGTGCACGATTGGTCAAAACCCAGCGCTTACCACCCAGTGTCTGAATTTTAACTTCTTCATCAAGTAAATTCCCACTGAGCGGCTGAGGCCGGGGAGCACCTATAGTCTCTTCGAGCATCAGACTGGTATCGGGAATCTCAGCAACCACATACAGCTCGCCCAGAGCATCGCTATCAGCACCTTCGGGCACGGCCATGACCGGCATATTCTGGGCCAGCTGATAGTCGTTTTGACGATCACGGAGGATGCCGTCATCGTCCATCATCTGACAACCCGACAACAGACTTAAGCCGAGCACTACTGACAATGGCCGAGCGTAAGCCGACAATCGCGTATGGACGTTAACTAGCCGAACTTTATTCATTGAATTCCCAGAAAGTACTGCGCTCAAGTGTAAACATATAACGACAACTATTGACTACAACAGAGCAGCAGCCTGCATCGCTGTTTTTATTTCAGACCGGCAAGCGATAGAAAGTGGCGTTAAGGGCAGACGAATCGTGTCCTGCGCCATCAACCCCAACTCGGCGACAGCCCATTTAACRGGGATTGGATTAGACTCAACAAACAGTACTTCATGCAAGGTTGCCATCTCACTGTTTAAAGCCCTCGCCTGATCGCTATTCCCGGCCAAAGCAGCAGCACAGAGCGCGTGCATTTGCTGCGGGGCGATGTTGGCAGTCACCGAAATATTGCCCTTGCCACCGAGCAAAATTAGCTCAACGGCGGTGGCGTCATCACCGGAGTAAACGGCGAAATCATCGGGCGTACCAGTAATAATGTCACGGGCGCGATCAAGATCGCCCGTCGCTTCCTTAATACCGACAATATTGTCGAGCGGGGCCAGTCGACACACCGTATCAGCCAACATATCGCAAGCCGTACGACCGGGTACGTTGTAAAGAATTTGCGGTATCGCCACCGCTTCAGCGATGGCCTTGTAATGCAAATACAGACCTTCTTGCGTCGGCTTGTTGTAGTAAGGCGTGACCAGCAAGCAAGCATCGGCACCGCACTCTTTCGCTGCAGCGGTGAGCTCGATGGCCTCACTGGTGCTGTTAGCACCGGTGCCGGCAATAATGGCAACACGCCCAGCAGCCTGCTGCACACAGACTTTAACCACGTCAAGGTGCTCATCGACATTYAGGGTCGCCGATTCGCCCGTGGTGCCGACGGCGACAATCGCATCGGTACCGGCCTCAATATGCCAGTCCACTAGTTTTTTCAGGGCAGGCCAATCCACCGCCAAAGTTTGCGGGACCATCGGGGTCACCATCGCCACAATACTGCCGGTGATCATAGCCTTGCTCCAAAAAAAGGCGTCATGTTACTGAGCTAAYCCTGCAGGCACAAGCACCACTGGGCGATTCGTACTCAGACAGCACTTTTAAGGGCTACCAAGTGTTGGCCAAAAAGTGTCGGCATATTGGCCAGAACCCGCAGTTGCCAAGGCTTAGCGACGCAAAAAGGCATCAAGATGCTCGACCATCTCCGTCCAGTCGGAGTCTTCAGCTAGCGCTTCTATCAGAAAGGAACGTTGCCCGGGATTCCAGAAAGACGCCTCCTGCAAAGCTAATTGGGGGTCGAGAGGACTGTGCTGGTCGATAAATTCATTAATAGCCGGCTCCGATGACGGGAGGCCGAGCTGTTCGAACAAAGTCGCCAATGTATGGGCTGAAAGATCCATTTTTATTCTCCTTTACTGGGTCGATTATCCAGTAATGTTAAAACAAATTACCCGCAAAGCACCCAGCATTCCTGGTCAAATTCGTCATTGATCGACGTCCGTTTGGCCTTGCCGTCGCGCTCCAGTTTGAGCAAATGCGCCCACAGGGAAAAGCGCGCGTAGTAGTAAACCTTCTTGTCGACATCATCGTAAATCGTCGACAGCATGCCCAGCACACTCGACTCGCCGAGCTTTTTCATTCCAGAGATCACTTTCTGCTCTCGCATCATGCGGTGGCGATAGAGGGTATCGATAACTTTCTGCGGTTCGGCCATCAAATTACCGTGGCCCGGTGCAATATGTTGTATGGGCAGATCTCTCAAAATATCGAGAGAATCCAGGTAGTCCTT
Organism: Cellvibrionales bacterium; assembly: GCA_002746135.1. Lineage (GTDB taxonomy): Bacteria > Pseudomonadota > Gammaproteobacteria > Pseudomonadales > Porticoccaceae > Reddybacter. Next base: position 170,194 of record NVWE01000004.1, read on the forward strand.
CATATCACCACTGGGCGGAATGATGACGACCGTGGAGCCATCCATAATATGGTCGCCAGCAAACAGCAGTCCGTCCTCGTGTAAAAAGAAGCAGAAGTGGTTGCCCACGTGACCGGGGGTGTGGAGAGCTTCAAGGGTAAACTCATCGGTTTTGAACAACTCGCCGTGGCGAATATTTTCTTCCACCGCAAAAGTTTCGTCCTGAAAGCTATCCGGATCTTCCATCACGCAACCGATCAATTGTGCACCAGTTTTCTCGGCGAGAATTTTCGCTGCCGGGGAGTGATCTTTGTGGGTGTGAGTAACAATAATCCAGCGAATTTTGTCGCCGCCTGCCGCTAGAATCGCGTCAATGTGACTGTCATAAATGGGGCCGGGGTCGAGCACGGCAATTTCTTCTTTGCCGATTAAGTAGGCGTTGGTGCCCGGCCCGGTCATGGCGCTGCCATTGGGTGCGCTAATGCGCCGCACTAAGGGGGTAAATTGATCCACTGTACTCATAAGACTTTCACCTTAAGTTCTCACTTTATTATTTGGTCGCCGTGCCGATCTCATTCCAAGCACGACGAACAAGCACTTATTATTATCGTTGTAATCCCGCGCTACAGTTAAGCCTCAGGTAAACCTACAAATCAACCAAAGGGCTGATATCTGCCTCATAATCGACACCGTCGATGCCAAAGCCAAAGAGGCGTAAAAACTCCTGATGGTAGCCCTTAAAGTCGGTCAGCTCGCCGATATTGTCGGTATTGACACTATCCCACAACGCCGCCACCTGCGCCTGAACACTTTCTTTCAACTCTTCACCGTCCATACGCCAGCGGCCATCTTCATCGATATCCGCCTGCCCGGCAGTGTATATCTGGCGCTCGAACAAACCCTGTATCTGCTCGATACAGCCTTCGTGTGTGCCTTCGGCTTTCATCACCTTATAAAGGATAGAGATATACAGCGGCATAATGGGGATCGCCGAGCTAGCCTGGGTCACCAGTGCCTTTAACACCGAAACGCGAGACTCACCACTAATAGATTCCAGCTTTGCATTGATCGCCGTACTRGCGCGATCGAGATCTTTCTTCGCCATRCCGATRCTGGCGTGACCATAGAGCGGCCAAGTCAACTCTTTACCAATATAAGTATAAGCGGTGGTCTTGCAACCCTCGGCCAGTAAACYTGCATCATTCAAGGCATCAATCCACCACTCCCAATCCTCTCCACCCATCACCTTAATAGTGTTGTTAATTTCTTCCTCGGTAGCTGGCTCTACAGTAACTTCATCCACCGCCAAACTATCGGTATTCACACCTTTCATGGTGAAGGCTYCACCGATGGGTTTGAGAGAGGACATATAGGTTTCGCCAGTCCTCGGGTCGGTGCGACGCGGTGAAGCCAGAGAGTAAACCACCAAATCAACCGGGCCCATATCCCGCTTCAGTGTGGCAATCACCTCTTCTTTAATTTCATCGGAAAAGGCATCGCCGTTAATGCTTTCAGCGTAGAGGCCTTCGGCACGCGCCGCCGCCTGCATCGCCGCCGAGTTATAATAGCCCGCCGAACCCGTACGGCGCTCCGTCGGTGGTTTTTCAAAAAACACACCCAGCGTGTCAGCACCRCAACCAAAGGCAGCCGTAATGCGCGACGCCATGCCATAGCCCGTGGAGGAGCCAATCACCAATACCCTTTTTGGCCCGCCAGCAATCGGCCCCTTGGCTTTAACGTAGTCAATTTGTTGATTGATCGAAGCCGCGCAGCCCTGGGGATGGGCATTGGTACAAATAAATCCACGAACTTTTGGTTTTATAATCATTTAACTCTCTCAATTGACTGGACTAAAATGCCCCAACGAGGGCGTTTCATCTGCGATAATCACCCATAATAACCCGAAGCCCTATGTGACTCCACGATGTTTAAACTGCGCTACCAAACCCCGCCAAACTGGGCGAAAACCGTGCTCGACGATTTTGACGCCTTTCTTATCGACCACGCCGGTGCCGAGAAGAAGGCCTCCGGCATGGCCATGTCGATGGCGCTGCACTACGCTGACAAGCCCGATATTGTCAGCGCGATGATTGATCTGAGCATCGAAGAGCTCGAACACTTCCGCGAAGTCGTCAAGCTGATGGCAGGCCGCCAATTACAGCTACAGAAAGACGAGAAAGACCCCTACGTTAACCAGCTGCGCAAGCAGGTGCGCAATGGTCGCGACGACTACTTTCTCGACCGGCTACTGCTCGGCGGCGTGATTGAAGCTCGCGGTGCCGAGCGCTTTGGTCTGGTTGCCACGGCACTGMCTCTGGGTGAGTCCGCTGAAGGRGATGARCTAAAGCRSTTTTACGAWGCCATCACTCGCTCGGAAGASCGCCAYCAAAACTTRTTTATCRARCTGGCAGAAAATCATTTCCCCACCGACATCATCAATGCTCGCCTCGACCAGCTGCTTGATTTTGAGGCCCAACTGGTTRGCAGCCTGCCCTTCCGGCCCGCCCTGCATTAAGCCGCAATAGCCGTAAGCAATGAAAAGCACCCGTAAATACCTGGCCCGCTATGCCGAACCCGAGGCCRMYTTAGCMCTGGARTTATGCCGCGCCACRKCAAATAACAGCTGGCAATACTGCCTGGTGATTCCCGCCTATAAAGAAAGCCCCRCCTTTTATCAGCGCCTCAATACCACCTTGCTCAAGCAACACGCCGTACTGTTGATCCTCATCATCAACCAACCGGACAGCCTTACCAGCCCCCACCGCGACAACAGTGATTTATGGCAAAACCTGATCAACACTACTAATAAAGGACAAGCGCACGGCAAGCTACAACTTCGCAACATACCCTCTACCGATAGCGCCTTGTTGCTGGTCGACCGTTTTAACCCAGAACAACAAATACCAGAGAAACAGGGCGTCGGCCTGGCCAGAAAAATCGGTGCCGATATAGCCCTTGCACTGATCAACAACGGGCATATTGAAAAACCCTGGATATACACCAGTGATGCCGACGCCCAGCTACCCAGCAACTATTTTGTCGCACTGGATGGCGACAAAGGTAAAACTCAATCCGCAGCGGCCATCTACCCCTTCAAACACCATTGTGACGACAACCCCGTTGGCAGAGCAACCCAGCTCTACGARCAGCGCATGCAGCAATATGTCGATGGACTACGCAGTGCAGGCTCACCCTATGCGTTTCAAACTATTGGCAGCACCATCGCCGTTTCRGCATCACACTACGCCCAGGTCAGGGGATTCCCTAAACGCAGCGGCGGTGAAGAYTTTTATTTATTAAATAAACTCGCAAAAACCGGACAAATYAAGTGTTTGCAAGAACCCGAAATCATCATTGAGGCAAGGCTGTCAGACCGAGTACCTTTCGGCACTGGCCCAGCAATCAGTAAATTACTGCTTGAAAAAAATATTGACGATGCAAAGATTTTCTACCATCCACAARTTTTTATTGCATTGAAAGCATGGCTAGACGTCATGCCAATGACTCAGACACAAGACCTCCACCACTTGCCTTTACAAGACAGCAGCCTTGTCGCCTTGCAAGCCATTGGCGCAATGCAAGGTATARAGGCAGCACGTAAAACCAGCTCAACAGAGCACAGCTACATCAAACACATGAGCAYCTGGTTTGATGCCTTTAAAACACTAAARTTTGTTCATTATTTAAGACACAGCGAATACCCAAATGTCTGCATTAGCCGTATTAAAAACCTGCCGAATAGTTAACGACAATCCAGTCGAATACCTCACCTTCACTGGATTTAAAATCCATCCTATGAAAAAACATTAGCGGGAAACAAATAACTTTCTGACAAACAATAACACCCCTTTATTCACTTTTATTATCAGGAATACTCTATGAAAATCATCGACGTAAAATATGCCGCCAGTGATGGCGTTGTCAGCCGTGGCGATGCCTATGGCGACTCTGCTCACCCGCCTATTATTTTTTTGCATGGCGGCGGGCAAACGCGGCATTCATGGGGCGACACTGCGCACAAAGTTGCCGACGAGGGCTGGCATGTGATTAATATTGATTCTCGGGGCCACGGCGATTCCGACTGGTGCCCAGAAGGCGATTACACGACTGACGGCTTTGTGCGTGATCTTACCGCTATCGCAGAACAACTCGATCAGCCCCCTGTCGTTGTCGGCGCCTCCAAGGGCGGCRTTACAGCTCTGGCAGCGGAAGGAGAAAACCCWGGCCTRCTGCGCTCGCTAGTTTTGGTCGATGTCACCCCAAAGGTTGAACAAAAAGGTGTGTCACGCATCGTTAATTTTATGACCGCCAAACCCGAAGGCTACGACACGCTGGAAGAGATTGCCGAAGCCATTGCGGCATACACAGGACGCGAGCGCACCACCAACCTTGATGGCATTCGTAAAAAYGTKCGCCAAAATGACAGTGGCCGTTATATCTGGCACTGGGACCCAAAAATAGTCAGCAGCGCACTGGGGGAAGGTTTAGAGCAACGCTCCGTACGCCTTCTGGCCGCAGCCAAAAACCTAAAAGCCCCGACCCTGTTGGTACGCGGTGAGAAATCGGATGTCGTCAGTGCAGAAGGTGTKCAGCAGTTTCGMGAGGCCGTTAGCCACGCTGAATTTATCGACGTAAAAGAAGCATCGCACATGGTTGCCGGCGATCAGAACACCGTTTTTTCTGATGCCGTTATCGACTTTATTAATCGCCTCGATTAATAAAAATCAATACGGGGTTTATGCAGAAAGGTCTTATAAGAAGGCCCGATGCTTAAACCCCGCTATTCATCGCGGCCCGCATTCAGAACAGCCCTACTTTAAATAAAACCTAGTAGTCGTGGTAAACCGCCAGTCCCTTTTCTACCAGCTCGTCATTGATGCAAATATCGCCCATCAAAACATCCGCCAGCCAACGCCCGTATTTACCTTTTTTATCTTTATAAGTTCTGAGAACAATCTCTTTATCTAAAACCCGCTCTCGAAGCCAGTCTCTAGAAATAAGACCCTGCTCCCTTTCCGGGCCGCGCACCTCCGGGGTATTAATACGAAACAGGCGGATTTTTTCACTTTTTAGCCCGACGTGAAAACCCAAATCAATATCGACCGTGATGGTATCGCCATCGTAAACCTTGGTCACGCGCGCGCGATAATAATACAAATTATCCATTATTCTTTTCCCTCAGAAAAACCTATCCATTATTTAATAATTAAACACAGCCAATTAAACAGGCTACTACCCCTCTTACAAACCCAGCTCACTTAAACTGGCGTGATCATCGGGGCGACGACCCTCGGCCCAGMGRAACARRCGATCCGCCTCAGTTATGGCCAGATCATTAATGCTGGCGTGGCGGAATTCCATCAGACCTGCAKAACTGAACTGCCAGTTTTCATTGCCGTAGGAGCGAAACCAGTTWTTGTCGCCGTCGTGCCATTCATAGGCAAAGCGCACGGCAATACGATTGCCGTCATAGGACCAGAGTTCTTTAATCAAACGATACTCTAACTCCCGCGCCCACTTACCCTGTAAAAACGCCACGATTTGCTGGCGACCCTCGATAAATTCGTCGCGGTTACGCCAGCGACTGTTTTCAGTATAGGCCTGGGCAATTTTCTCTGGGCTGCGCGAGTTCCAGGCGTCCTCGGCCATTCTTACCTTTTGTACGGCCTCCTCACGGCTAAAGGGTGGCACCGGTTTTTTTATTTYCTGATCATTGCTCATTCTCAATTTCCCTCAGTGTTATTACTACATTTAAGATCAAACTATTGTTTTGCCCTGTATTAAAAGGCGGTCTTAAAATAATTAGCCCTGCCCCGGCCCACTACAGTTTTAGCGTTAGCTTCATTACCTACTTGCCCGCAACGGCGGCAGCCAAATTCAAGGCTCAGGGCATGGGCTTCGGAAAAGTCTAACAAGCTACCATCACCTGTCACCCAGACGCCAGCGCAGTGGCAGGACATTTTTCTGATAGAAACCATGGTCTAGATGGAATTTCCACAGGCGTTCGGCACCGGCAAAATGCTGCGCTTCGTCACTATCCCACAGCAGCTCAACCCTGCCGGTCAAGGTCAATAAGTGCCCGTGTTCGAAATCGACAAAGAGCAAGCCCGCCTTCGGCGTCTCATRAAAATTACCCAGGGTATTAAAATGATTATTGCCGAGATAATCGGGAATAATTAAGGTGTTGCCATCGACGCGAATAAAGCCCGGCTTGCCACCACGATGCGACACGTCGGCACCATCACTACTTTGGCCACTATCGGCTTCCTTATAACTGGCGACAAAAAAGGTGTCGCTATTTTCAATCAGTGCACGGGCCTCGGYGGACAGGCTATGAATACCAGCAATATCAGGAGACGGTAGAGCCTGCGCATCTAGTACCTGCAACTCACGGTGTTGAATATATTGGGGGCAATTGCCAAAGGCCTGATCGACACCCAGCTCAATGCCTTCATGCGTTACCCCCGTAATGTGTGCCGCCAAACGATTGCGCCGACGCGTTGTTAGCTCTATCCCCAAAAGCCCCAGGCGCGTGCCCACTTGCAAGGCAGCGGCAAGTGGATCACCCGCCACCGGCACGGCTTTAATCTGCAGCTTGCGGGCATCGTTGCTGGCAATAAAACCTGGCTCATTAAACAAAATGGAAGCCCAGGGCCAGYCCTCGCTATCGGCATGGCCTGTAAAAACAAAGGGCAGCTGTGCGTAAAAGTCACGATGCTGATCCGGCAGTTGATCGCGAATGACCTGTCGTCCAAAGCGCTCCATTTTGTCCCGGACACCCAGTCGCTGCTGCAAAATTTGTTCGCCGCGATGAAAGGGTGAATCGGTGATTATCTCAGCCATAGTCTTCCTCCTTGTCTCAATAGCGCTCTATTCAATCAGAACCCATTAAACTTGAGCCCCTTGATACCACTGCGCACTGGGCGTAGGAATGCGCATTTTTTCGCGCACCAATTGCGCATTATCTTCATCGGTGAGCTTTTCCAGCAAGGTAAGAGCAACTTCAAGGGCCGTACCCGGGCCGGTAGAGGTAATACAATTACCATCAATAACAAGGGGGCGATCAATAAAAATAGCACCACTTTCTTGCAGCTGCTGCTTACGCCGACCATGGGCTTGATGATAAATAGTCGCCCGTCGATTTTTTAAAATACCCGCCGCACCCAGCGCCAATGATGACACGCAAACACTGGCGATAAGCTTACTCTGAGAATGGAAGCTGCGGATAACATCCAGAAAGGGCTCGCTCAGCGCCTCCTGATAAAAGCCCGCAGGTTCGAAGCCACCGGGAACAGCCAGGGCATCGAAGGCGGCCAGGTCGATATTATTCAGCAGCACCTTAGGGCGTAAATTCAAACCGAAGGTAGTGTGAATATCTGCCCTTAAGCCGACATCCACTAATTCGACAGGCTCATTACCCAACAGGCTAGCCCAACCGAAGACATCACTAAAGGCCGCCATTTCCAGCGGCTCGACCCCATTGGCCAGTAACATTAACACRCGTTTCATTGCATCCCTTCCCTCTGTTTTTTGATGTAGTTTAATGGTGTGTTTTTATGATGTTGCTCCATAGTGCCGTCGTGTAATGGCTCTGATACCGACACGCCTAGTGGTACTGACATCACCCGTCGAAAGCTTCGACCGGTGATGTCAGTACAAGTTATCAGGCCGCCAAACCTATCGCAGTAGCTTGCATCGGTATAAAGCCGGATAAATTTTCAATGCGCTGCAACCAGGCTTTCACATGAGGGTARTCATCCAGYGCRACATTRCCCTCGGGGGCATGAGCGATGTAGGTGTAATTYGCSACATCGGCCAGRGTGGGGTGCTCACCGACGAGCCAGTCTCTGCCGTCGAGTTCGGCATTGAGYACCGCGAGTAAYCCATGKGCCATGGCGATGGCTTTTTCCGTATCKACAGCGGCYCCAAACACAGTGGCGAGGCGTGCCGTGGCCGGGCCAAAGGCGACTAAACCGGCGGCTATCGAAAGGTAGCGTTGCACTTGTGCGGCYGCTAAGCCATCGATGGGCAACCAACGGTGCGCACCATCATAGCGACTGGCCAGGTAGGYAATAATGGCATTGGARTCTGACAAGGTGATATCGCCATCCTCAAGCACAGGCACCTGACCGAAACTATTTAATTGTAAAAACKCTGGCGTTTTGTGAGCRCCATTGGCCAGGTCGACGGTAATRATYTCAGCATCGAGACCAAGTAAGGACAAAAATAACTCGACGCGATGTGAATGGCCRGAGAGGGGGAAACGRTGAAGTTTRATAGTAGACATAGTRAAYTTCCTTTTACAGTAATGAAGGCTWTTACAAGCCGGGTTTAAAATGGGATTTAATGTTTTTTTACGACGCTGTTTTAAGCGTGTTAATTGGGCATTTAAGCGCCAGGCTTTTTCAGCCTGTTTTGTAAGGCTCAAGCCTGTCGTTAACCGGCAAACGGTTTTGTTTTTCCAGGGCGAGTAATTCTTCGAAGCCACCCACAGACAGATCATTAATAAATATCTGCGGATAGGTACGCTTGTCAGTACGTCCCCGCAAGGCATAAACCTGCTGTGGATTTTGATAAACATCGTATTCAACAAAGGGTAAACCTTTATCGCGCAACAAGTGCCTGGCGTGGCTGCAGTAGCCGCAGCCGGGGCGGGTATAAATCTCTATCGTAGCCATGCTTTTCTCCTTTCCCACCAAAGCCTTTCGCTGCCCGGTGCGGTCTGTGTTGTCGATGGAGTGGAGTATGGGAGCGCGCCAAACATTGATAAACAGGGCTACTGTTGAATCATTGTCAATGCTATATTGACAATCGATGGACACACTCGATGGCATGAAAACCGTGGTCGCCGTAGTAGAGACCGGCTCTTTTACTGCGGCCAGCGAACGCCTGAATATTTCTAAAGCACTGGTCAGTAAATATATCGGGGAAGTTGAAAAAGGCTTAAATACACGCCTATTCCACCGCTCCACGCGCAAATTGGCGATGACAGAAGCCGGCAAAACCTACTACCAGCGAGTACTGCCTCTGCTGGCGGAATTTACAGAATTAGTCGACACCGTCAGCGGTGGTAAATCATCACCCCAGGGGCTATTGCGAATTAGTGTGCCCGTCGCCTTTGGCGAAATGAAACTGGCCCCACTAATCCCAGAATTTCTACAGCGCTACCCCGACATTCGCCTGGAACTGATCTTGCGCAACAGCGTGATCGACATGGTTGAAGAAGGAATCGACGTGCGACTGCTGATAGGCGGTGTCGACGACTCCAGCCTGGTGGCGCGCCACATCAAAACCCTGCCCTTAATCCTCTGCGCCTCACCCGACTATTTACGCCAACACGGTGAGCCGCAAACCCCCCAGGACATCACCGCACACGCCTGCATTATCGACAGCAATTTTCGTATCGGTAAACAGTGGCCAATGATTTCGCCCGCCGGTAAAACAGAATCCATTAAGGTTAACTCGCGCATCGCCGCCAGCAGCCCCAGTGCGGTCAAGGAAATCGCCATCGCCGGTGGAGGCATCGGCATGGTGCCACGCTTTATTGTCGAACCGGCGCTGGAACAAGGCTTATTAAAAGAAGTGCTACCCGGCTACACCACCCTGGAATTTGGTTTGTTTGCCCTCTATCCCCACCGCCGCTACCTGCCCAAAAAAGTCCGCTGCTTTATTGATTTTATGCTGGCGGAGTTTTCTGATACATAGATTGAAGCAACCATGCTGTTAAGCCCCCCATGGACAATAGAAGGCTGTATATACGATCAGCGTCTTGACATTGCACCAAGGATTTTGCGTGCTATCACTCCCTGGCCTGCGCGATATCATTCCAAAGTCTTTAGCAAATTTAGAATAATCAGCAACTTAGGTTTTTTGCGGGATGGATACTGCGCAAAGGAAAAATGGAATACTGCGCATGCACGCTTAGTGTGAGAAGGTTCTAAGTTTGTTTTTTTATTACCCTTTTAAATCAAAGAGTTGTGAACGTCGGGCGAATATCAAACTCGAAAAAATGCACATGCGCAGTATGCAAATGTTAGGTTTCCGAGCTAGATTTTATTAGTGCGGCACCGACAAGTGCGCCAAGTGCAGCTGCTCCAATAATAGCTGCCCCAGAATTATCTTTTTTCTCTGAGACTTTAGTCATTTTAACTAACACACCCTGAGATTTTAATTCTCTAACTGCTTTTTCAGTATCACTTAAAATAGTACTGGAATTCACTCGGAGACATTCTGCCGCACTTGCTAATTGCTCTACTGTCAAGGAGCTTTCTCCTCGCTCTATTCTTGACCATGTTGATTGAGTAACCCCTACGGCTGCTGCCAAGGAGCCTTGATCTACAGTTAATTCTTTGCGAAACCTAACTATTACCCTGCCAATAACTGATTGATAAGTAGTTTCAGGCTTTAGATTACCCATTGACATATATGTATTATCCGATAATATGCATKTGCTGCATATGTGTCTTCAGGTGTATATTTTAACGTTTTCAGCCGTTGAAATATACAGCTACTAAGCAAATGCGGGGGTACTGGTTTCTCTTATCACTGAATAGAGGAAGCCATAAATTTTTAGATATTACACAAAATGGTGAGTTTTATGAGCAGAGATCCAAATGATGATCGTAGTGATAGCATGAACCCAAATAATGATGCGTATGATGACAGCATGGACAATCATTCAAATCAGTTAAATCCAAACAATGATGCATATCAGGGGGAAGATGACGAGGGCGATGATTAAAATAAATGCTGTGTAGTTACAGTAAGAGCTACCTAACAAACATGTCAACCGGACAGTTTTTGCTACGCGCTTTTGTGCATTTTCATTCGCTGCATTTTTGCACAAAATCACTCCACATAAAACTGCCGGTTACATGGGCGTTATGCAAAATTCTAATTACAGAAAAACCGAGGGCCAGGTCTTTCTATGCCACAACCCGGGCATAATCACTAAACCAGACTGATGTTTATTTGTGGATTCACTATTCAATTATCAGTCGTACAATTTGCTATGAAGCCCATGCAATGCGGCATGGAACTATAAACCAATAACATGACTTGTTCATTCATCCTAAATTTATGCACAGGTATAAAAATCTGGTTTTCTTTCTTCTCACAGAGGTTATATATAATCCTCAGTATTTATGGCATTTGATTAAAGCTGCAGTTTTCTCCTTAGCTGACAAGTAACCTCTACTCGACACACTCGAAGTGATAGTATAGTGTCACTTTATGAGAACTGAACTTGTTACCACGTTAAAGCGGCAAGCGACCAAAATCCTGGCTGAGCTGCATAAAACGAAAGAACCCATCCTGATTACCGAGCATGGTCAGCCATCGGCCTATCTTGTTGATGTCGACGATTATGAGTTAATGCAGGCAAGAATGCGCCTTCTTGAGGGCTTATCCCGAGGGGAACGGGCGATTCACGAGGGGCGAACGCTGACCCAAAGCGATGCCAAAAAGGCAATGGCTCACTGGCTTAATAAGTAAGTGGCTTAAGTAAGTGGCTCAAATAATATGGACAGAGCCAGCACTATCAGACCTCAACGAAATAGCTGAATATATCGCGCTCGATAATTTTGACGCTGCAGCGTGCCTGGTAAAAGAGGTCTTTTCAGCGGTAGAGCGTTTGGAAAAGCACCCAAAATCAGGTCGTATCCCCCCGGAGCTTGAGAAGAAAACACGTTACCGGGAAATCATCATTGGGCCCTGCCGGGTTTTCTATCGCTTAGACAGCGATAAAATCTATATTTTATATGTGATGCGAGGCGAGCAGGCGCTACGCGTGTTTCTGCTTAAGGACCGCGCTAAATAACAGCGTTAACAAATGACTGTTCGCTTCTTTCTTAAATGCACAAGCGCTTAAATAAAAAAACAACAATAACTAGACCAAGCCTATGAGCAACTTCACCCTAACGCCCTTTATTGACGACTTTGTTTTTCTGGAAGGCCCCCGTTGGCACAACGGCCTGTTGTGGGTTTCCGACATTAACGACAAAAAGGTTTACACCATTACCCCCGAAGGTGAACGCAAGGTCATGGCTGAAGTTAGCAATCGCCCTTCGGGTATCGGCTTTCTACCCGACGGCACACCGCTGGTGGTGTCGATGCGCGACAATACCCTGCGCCGCATCGAGGGTGACAAGCTACCCATTCACGGCGATGTTAGTGCGCTGGTGAAAGGCGAAATCAACGATATGGTGGTCGACCAAAAGGGCAATGCCTACGTCGGCAGCATGGGCTACGATTTATTTCGTGGCGAAAAGTTTGCCCCCGGTACCATCGTGCTGGTGAAACCCGACGGTTCGGTGCGTGAAGTCGCGGATGGTTTGCACTTCCCCAATGGCCCGGTAGTTTCACCTGACGGAAAAATGCTAGTGGTGGCCGAAAGCTGGGGCAAGCGCCTCAGCGCCTTTACCATTGAAGACGACGGCTCACTCAGTAATCGCCGCGTGTTCGCCGACCTGGGCGACTACACCCCCGATGGTATTACCCTAGATGAAGAAGGCGGTATTTGGCTGGCAGCCTTTGACAACGATGCCTTCGTACGCGTTAAAGACGGCGGTGAAATCACCGATGTTATTGAAGTGCTAGACCGCCGTGCGGTGGCCTGTACTCTGGGTGGTGATGATATGAAGACCCTCTACTGCCTGACCTTTGATGGGCAGATGAGTGATATTAGCAAGGGCAAGCGGGCTTCGTGCATTGAGACGGTGAAGGTTGATGTTGCGGGCAGCGGCTCGCCCTAAGTCTGTGTCCATAAGTACCGAGCGACGACCACGGCCATCAATCGTAATACAATGGCTTATCGAGCCGCTCGGAGTTTTACAGTGAACACCACCAGCACTACTACCATCAAAATCATGGACACGCCCTTTGACCCGGGTGAACTGACCCGCCAATTGAGTGAGTCAACCACCACCTGTGGCGCACTGGTGAGTTTTACGGGGTTGGTACGCGATCAGGCCGACGACCCGGTGAACACCCTGTTTCTCGAGCACTACCCCGGCATGACGGAAAAAGCCCTGGAAGATATTGTCGTCGAGGCCCGCGATCGCTGGAGCCTCGGCCCACTAATTATTGTCCATCGCGTCGGTGCCCTACAGCCCGGTGAACCCATTGTTTTTGTTGGTGTCACCGCCGCCCACCGTGGCGAGGCTTTTCAGGCCTGTGAGTTTTTAATGGATTATTTAAAAATTAAAGCCCCCTTGTGGAAAAAAGAAAGTACGCCAAAGGGCGAACACTGGGTGGCATCGCGCTGTAGCGATGACGCAGCAGCCAAGCGCTGGCAGGACAACAATTGAGCGCAGACCCAACACCGATCATTGGCGTACTACTCGCCGGTGGCCAGTCATCGCGCATGGGGGAGGACAAAGCTAACTTAGCCATCGCCAACACTACCCTGCTCAAGTTTATGCACGCCAAACTGCAGCAAGCCGGTTTTGATGAGATTGTCATTTGCCGAAATGCACCAGGCTATTTAAATGACACCGTCCCCCAGCTCGGCCCCCTGGGCGCCCTCCACACGTTGGGGCAGCACTACCCCGGTCGGCGAGCGCTGATTATTCCCGTTGACATGCCCTTACTCAGCGTGGCAAGCCTAAAAGCGTTTGCAACCGCAGCTCTGAGTTTAAACGTAAGGGACTCAACATTACCGGCCACCCTTGGCCAACAGATGTTCCCACTTTATTTACCCTTCACGCCCGCTGTTATTGAAGCGCTTCACCAACGCACCCGCCAGGGTGATGATCTGTCCATCGCCGCTTTTCTGCGTGACACCCATGGCCAGACACTAAGTAGTGTTGAACTGCACGATGACGAATGCCTCAACGCCAACACACCTGCGCAGTGGCAAACGATTTTAGCCAAAGTGAGCACAACGTATTAAAAGCCACACCCTTTGATAAAAGTCCGCAGCAAATACAGAAGTCTCTATAATCGCCACCCATGAATAACGATGCCCAAACCGTCCTAGAAAAAACCTTTGGCTACGCCCAGTTTCGCGGCGACCAACAAGCCATTATTGGCGAGATTGTCGAGGGCCGTGATGCCCTGGTGTTAATGCCGACCGGGGGCGGTAAGTCCCTGTGCTACCAACTACCCGCACTGTTGCGACCCGGTGTCGCCATTGTTATTTCACCGCTCATTGCCTTGATGCAGGATCAGGTCGACGCCCTCACCCAGCTCGGTGTGCGTGCGGGCTTTCTCAACTCCACCCTCGACTACCAGCGCCAGCAAGAGATTGAACAACAGCTACTCAATGGCGAGTTAGACTTACTCTATGTCGCTCCCGAGCGCTTAATTCAACCCGCGACTCTCGCGCTGTTTGAGCGCATAGAGCTAGCGTTGTTTGCCATCGACGAGGCCCATTGTGTGTCCCAGTGGGGCCATGATTTTCGTTCTGACTATTTACAGCTCAGCCTGCTGCACGAGCGCTTTCCCCAGATCCCGCGCATCGCCCTTACCGCAACCGCCGACCAGCGCACCCGCGAAGAAATCATCACCCGCCTGCAGCTCACCGACGCCCGGCACTTTATTAGCCGTTTTGACCGGCCCAATATTCAGTACCGTATTGCCACCAAGCAGAACCCCCGTCAGCAGTTATTGCGCTTTTTACGCCGCGAGCACGAACACGACAGCGGCATTGTTTACTGTCTGTCACGGAAAAAAGTTGAAGCCATTGCCGAGTGGTTATGTGACGAGGGCTTTAAAGCCCTGCCCTATCACGCCGGTATTAAGGCAGAAAAACGCCAGGAAAATCAGCGGCGTTTTTTGCGCGAAGAGAAAGTCATTATCGTCGCCACCATCGCCTTTGGCATGGGCATCGACAAACCGGACGTGCGCTTTATCGCCCACCTCGACCTGCCAAAAAGTCTCGAAGCCTATTATCAGGAAACCGGCCGCGCCGGACGCGATGGCCAGCCCGCGACTGCGTGGATGGTCTACGGCCTGCAAGATGTGATTAAGCTGCGGCAAATGCTCGACGACTCCAATGGCAACGACGAACACAAGCGCATTGAACGCCACCGCCTCGACGCCATGCTCGGCCTGTGTGAAATAACCAGCTGTCGCCGCCACGCCCTGCTGCATTATTTTGGTGACGATGCCCCGGAACACTGCGGCAACTGCGATAGCTGTATAACGCCGCCCGAATTGTGGGACGGCACCGTCGCCGCGCAAAAAGCCCTGTCCACGGTTTACCGTACCGAGCAGCGCTTTGGCGTTAATTACCTGGTCGATGTGCTACTCGGCAAAGACAACGACAGAATGAAGCAATTCGGCCACCACAATGTGTCCACCTATGGCATTGGTAAAGAGCTCGACGCCAATCAATGGCGTTCGGTGTTTCGTCAGTTGGTTGCCCGTGGTTTTCTCAGTGTCGATGTCAGTGGCTTCGGTGGCCTCAAGCTGGCCGAAAAAGCCCGACCCCTGTTGCGTGGCGAAGAGACTATTTCCCTGCGCCGCGAAGCCAAAGAAAGTGCCACTCAAGCAAGCGGCACACGCAAAGCCCGCAACAAACACAATATTGCTGAGGAAGATACAATCCTGTGGAATGCTCTGCGCGAGTGCCGCAAAGCGCTGGCCGACGAACAGTCGGTGCCACCGTATGTGATTTTCCACGACGCAACGCTGATGGAAATGCTGCGCTATCGGCCGCTGGACGGCACCCAAATGCTGGCCATTAGCGGTGTCGGTGCTGCCAAAATGGAGCGCTACGGCGACGCCTTTATCGAGATCATTCGTCAGCAGGAAGAGGGCGATAGCGCCTCGCCAACCCAGACGGCAGAAAATGAACAATTCGAAATTCTCGCCCTCTGTCGAGCGGGCATGAGTGGTACACAAATCGCCCAGCAACGGGGCCTTTCTGAACAGCAGCTCTACCACCACCTTGCCGAGTTAATTGAAGCGGGCAGTATTGATGCCGACGAAGTACTCAATGGCCTGGCAGAACTCAGCCCTGGGGACATTGCCAATATTGAAGATGCCCTGCTGGCCCAGGATGACCTGGCAGAGCAGCGTTTCTCCTATCGGGCTAGCAGTGATTTATTGGACGGAGCCTATGCCAAGGGTCTATTGCAGTGTGTGAGAGCGACGATTTTAGCCAGTTCTTAGCTCACTTCTTAAATTGTCTAATCCTGTAAAAATACTAGCCGTCAAAAACCACCGATAAAAAAAGGCGAGCCCGAAAGCTCGCCTTTTTCAACACTCTGTATAAAACCCGTCAAACAGGGTTAGCTGAACTCAAGCCGTTTTAAGCTCTGGCTCGCAGTGCACGACCCAGGGTTTGAGTACCGAGAGCGGCGGTATAACTACCGGCATCTTCCCAGACACGCACACCCTTGATGTAAACCTGCTCAACCACACCGTCGGTGCGGTTAACCAGCACATCCTGACCAAACAGCTCGTGATGTATCTTCCGGCGGCTGTCATTCATGTCGTGCTTCTTCAACTCTTCCGGATTAAATAGCGCGATGTCAGCCTGGTCACCGGGCTCGATGCGGCCGACGTCCAGGTTAAAGAACTCGGCAGCTTCGCGGGTTAAGCGATGTACCGCATGGGCAACACGCATATCGCCACGCTTTTGGGCAATGCGCAGGGTGCCGAGGTTGCCATCGTAGAAAGACAGGTTGGTGAGGTGAGCACCGGAGTCATTGAAACCGGGCATGGCATTGGGATCAAAGAGGATTTCCTCAACAATATCTTCGTCAGTGTTGGCAAGGTCAAACCACCAGCGAAAGCCCATATCGTAGAGGCGCATGCTCTGTAACCAGAACTCTTTGGGCTCATCTGTCTCGGGGGGAAACTTGGCAAACTCCTCGGCTTCGGCTGCGTCCTTCGCGCCCTCTTTACCGTCAGTGGCGTGGAACTTGGCCAGGCGGCGCATCACGGTCGCCAAAGAATCGCCATCCCAGGTAGGTACGGCACAATCAGTAAAGAACATTTTTTCAAAATCCATTTGAAAGGTCGCCGCATCCTTATTACCACCGAGCTTGGTCAGGTTAACGTCTGTTGCTGTCATACGCTTCCAGTCGCCATCRAAGCGMGCTAACCAACCGGGGTCGTTAAACAGCTTTTGACGTGCCTCCGGCTGATCTACTTCACAGGCAATAATTTCGCGGGTGGATTCCAGCTCTTCAAAAACCGGGGAAATCATGCCATCGGAATACATACGGAAACCACCACCGAGGGCCTGAAAGTGAATATTACCACCCAATAATTTCGAGTTAATCACCTTGGCCAGCTTGAGCATTTTTTTCCAGACACCGGGTATGGAGACAAAATCTACCGCGGTCAGGGCCGAGACCTTCAGGGGTTTGCCGCGGAAGAGAGCACAGGACCAGAAGAAACGCTTCAGGGTGCGCACCATTTTTTCACCGTCGGGGTTGGTCTGCCAAATACCCCCCTTGTTGCGAACAATTTCCAGCATCGGCCGCAGCTCGTCATCTTCGGCAAAGTGCGTGGGAATGCGTTTGTTTTTATTGGGCTCATTGGCCATGTAGTGGAATACGATCTGGTCTGTTGACAAACCCATGTAACCCTGACTCATGCAGTCAGACATAATGCTCTGCATTTGCTTCTTTTCAGTAGCGGTAGAGGGCCGGCTGATAGAGGCATTGGTACCCATGACCTCAATGCGCAACATGGAGTTGGGTACAAAGGCGGCAATGTTGGGGCCGAGGGGCATATCATCGAAGTGGTCGAGGTAGCCCGCAGTGGTGTCCCAGGTGATTTTTTCAATGCACTGGCGCAGCACATTCTTCGGCATGTTTTCCACACGGGTAAAACAGTCGACGATGGGGCTTTCACCCTCTTTTTCCTGGGAGCCAAAAGCGACACCCAGTGAGCAGTTGCCCACCAGAACAGTCGTGGTGCCGTGTCGCACCGCCTCACCCAGACCGGGGTTAACCTCAACCTCCAAATCCAGATGAGTGTGGATATCGAGCAGGCCGGGCGTTAGCCACATGCCCGTCGCATCCACTGTTTCTGCCACACTTTCGAACTGCAAGTTGGCACCGCGCTTGAGAACTTTACCATCGAGGATGGCCAGATCTTCAGTTACTGGTGCATTACCACTTCCGTCAAAAACGAGGGCATTTTTTATCAATACATCACAATCATGCTGTTGTGTCATGGTATTTCTGCCGCCAATAATATAAAGCCTTAATTTTGCCGCAATACCTTGACATAAATCAATAGTTCAAAGGCATCAAACATAGATTTATTGCGAATTAGCCCTTACAGAAACGAAAAAAATCAATCGTGACCCCACCGCGAAAAAAACCGCAACTCTATAATAATTAAGACTTTATTTCTATCACAGAAAAAGGACGCACCAGCAATACGCACTAAAACAATCACTATAATTAATCGTGACCAGGTTAAAAAAATCGGTAACTAACTATGAAACGGAGGGTAATTTCAGGTTTTAAAAGTAGTCGAAGTGGGCAACGATTCAAGGAAGTATGGAAGGGAAGAAAGAAAATCACCTGAGTGTGAGGACGCTCAGGTGATCAATTCGGCTCAGGAAAAACGCACGACAGCATGTCCGGGGATCGTCACCTCGCCTTCGTTATTTTGCAGGTAGAGACTGACTTTAATCTCTTTGGTCTGGTCATTTTTTTCTTCAACCTTACCGCCAGCGGTCATGGTTTCACCCAGCATAGCCGCACGACGGTTGGTATAACCAAAAGAAACCAGCGTGGCATCTTCGCCAATCCAGTCGGTGACTACCTGCCCAATCCAGTCGCCTTGCAGGGGGCCGTCAAGGACGATACCCGGATAACCCTCTTCTTCCGTCGCATAGGCGTGGTCGAAGTGAATACGGTGGGGATTCCAGATCGCCGCGTTGTACATAAATAATTGCACAATATTTGCCGTGTGGTCACGGCTGGGCAGTGCATCGCCCACGTTTATAGCGTCAAAATTCAACATAGCTCACCTCGCAATCAAAGATGTGGTTTCGTTCAACACCGGTTCACCGGCTTGCGTTTCAACCACTGTTTCGGTGACCACAAAAATAAGCGGCCCAGAACGGCCCTCTTTTTCGTARAGGTCTTTGAGCTTGCGGGTGACCACCAATTTATCACCCGCACAAATAGGGCGGTGATAAACCGTATCTGAACTGCCCGCCATCAAACGCTTGAGGGGCARTTCGGGAATCAGTTTGTCTTCTGCAATACCGTCTTTACGCAACTCATCAACGGGCAGTATTTCCATCGCGTAACCAAAATGAAACAAGGGTGGAGCGACATCGCCATCGAGATATTTCTTTGCCTTTTGGCCAGTGGATACCGCGTATTTACGCAGATCCCGACGCGTAACTTCAACGTGAATGGAAGGGCTCGCTTGCCCAATACATGCTTTAATTTCCGGGGTTAATAATTCAGCCATCGTACTTTCCTGTGCATTATGTATTTTTTTTCAGATTGTTCTGATAAATCACGGTGACGAACATAATAGTCCGACACCGTAATTCCAGGCATCTAAAAAATTAACTCACACCCTGCATAATTTTAATATCAGGCGCAGCGGCGAGGAATTCACCTAAACGACCACCCAATTCCTGAAAGTGTGGTGTTTTACCATGGGCATCGAAAGCCGCCTGGTCAGTGTACTGCTCCATCATGACGTACACCGTCGCGTCGTCAGTTTTGTTTAATTCGTAGAAAGTGCAATCGGCTTCTTTGGCTTTAACCTGCACTGACAGCTCACGTATCAATGCTTCAAAACCTTCCTGCTTACCATCCTGTATTGTTAATGTTGCAATAACTCCTAACATATTTATTTCCTCTTATAAGTATTTTTGTGATTGTTCACTATACGACAAGCCAGCGGCCGTGAGTATCACCGCAATAAAAATAAGCATGACCCCACCAGTCACTCAGCCCTAAAAATATCGGGTAAAACTTGGCAGCACCGATCAAGCTCGTTAACCTGTCAATAATAAAAAATAAAAACGAGGACAGGACAATGCCCGTATTCGATTCTCAAGGGGTAGACATTTCTTACGAACGCTGKGGCACTGGCGACCCGGTAATACTCGCTCACGGCTTTGCCGCTAACCGCCGCCAAGCCTGGTTAGCCGCCGACTGGCAAGGCACCTTAATACAGGCMGGGTGTGAAGCAATATTATTTGACCAACGTGGCCACGGTGAAAGCCAGAAATGCTACAACCCCGAARACTATGCGATTGAAACAATGGCCGGTGACTTACTGCGCTTAATGGATCACCTCGACATTGCCAAAGCGCCCGTCATCAGTCACTCAATGGGAGCACGTATTACGCTGCATTTAATTTTGCACCACAGCGACAGGRTTTCAGCAGCGGTGCTAATAGGTGTGGGCGAAAGTCTATTACTGGAACGAATGGACCCTGAGATTATGTCTCAGGCCCTGCTCAGCGWTGAACCCTGGAAYATTGAAAATCAGGCCGCCGCCTCCTTCCGTGCCTTTGTCGACTCCACCCGCAGCGACCACAAAGCGCTTGCGGCCTGCACCCATGGCATCGATCGTGAATTAGAGAAAGAGTYACTGGCTAGCATTACCGTRCCRACGCTGGTGCTCGGCGCTGAGCACGATGAATTTAGCGGCCCAGTTGAACCACTTTCCAAAGCCATTGCSGGTGCGAAGTGCGCCACCCTGCCGCGCACTACCCACCATTCAATATTGGCCGACCCCGGCGCYAAAGATWTTACCTTTGAGTTTTTGGGCCTGCCACCGCCGGTGCATTACGAGCATTCCTGGTAGCCGATATTTTGATGGGGCAGCTACACCTTGATTTCATAGTTCAATTTAATTTCATCACCATGCATACCACGAAAGCCCCAATTACACGCKGGGCTTTCGTMRATGCAGATTTCTAAATCCATAAATTCAATGCCTATYTGYGYCTGAATTTCATCAAAGAGGAGACGAATTAGCTTTTTCCGCGCTGCTACCGTTCGACCTTCGATCATCGAAATTTCTAAAATTGTGTAGGCGYCCGTTCTGCCACCGGGCATTAAAAAGCTCTCTTTTTCTAAAGGAAAAAACCGATGGGCCCGCTTATCCTCGGGCAGGCCCAGTGCATCCATAAGGCAAGTATGTATGACTTTTGATAGCGGCTCTCTGATTGGCAATAAATGCTTATCGATGCCATAAATTTTAACCTGGGCCATACCTTTCCTTCATCCACATAACAAAAAATTAGCTTTTCAACAGCGGAATAACCTCTTTGGCAAAGCGTTCAATCTGTTCGTTGCGCTCACCGGGCGGGCTAACCGCATCAAGAATAATGTGGCGCACACCTGCGTCACGAAAAGCATTAATTTTTTCCGCCAAATCTTCGGCACACCCGAGGGCGCAATATTTCTTCGCCGGGCCACGGAAGTCACTGGCGTAGCGTTCACTCAAATGTTCGGTAGCGACATCCCAGGATTTTTCGAAGGTATCGTCAATGCGAAAGAACAATAAGTGAGCCGTATCAAAACGCTCAACATTTCTATTAATCGCTTCAGCCGCAGCAGACATCACATCGAGGGATTCTTTGTACATTTCGGGTGTGACGACATAAGACACGTAGCCATCAGCCATTTGTCCCGCGCGCGTTAATGCCGCCTTCGAGCGACCACCACACCAGATSGGCGGCCCACCTTTCTGTATTGGCGCAGGCAACATCTGCACATCGTTAAACGGGTAGAAGCGGCCGTCGTGGGACACCGAGTCACCYGTCCACAGTTTRCGCAGCACCTCCATGCCYTCGGTCAAACGWGCSCCCCGCTCTTYMACCGGCACACCRCARGCSGCATATTCATTGGGGAAYTCACCSCCGATACCGACACCAAARGTCAGGCGRCCATCRCAAAGTCTATCCAGTGTYGCGACCTGCTTGGCCACCGGCGTGGGGTGGCGTAGGGGTAATAAATATACCGAGGTGCCAAAGCTAAGACGGTYGCTGATCGCCGCTGCCTGAGCCAGTTGCAGTAAAGGGTCCATTATCGGCACCGCAAAAGAGACGTGGTCGCCAACCCACAATGAATCGAGRCCAATGCGATCGGCCAGYARCGTGTTCTCRCGCACGGCAGYWGAGCTMTCCATWGAGCTCATCCAGCCAAATTGCATTTTTGTATCGAGGGGTAAAGACATGCTGTTTCCTTTATATGATKATTATTACCGGCAGATTAATTRCCGGAAAAGYCTGTAAATTTAACGGGTATACCTTGTATATCCTGTATCAGTCCCGGCGGTAAATCTGCCGGTACGGCGGTGGCAACACTGGCAAATATTGCATCGGAGCCATTGCCAAAKCGCTGTTCAATAACAGCAGCGATTTCATCGTGACGCCCAATAGCGGCAAATAAATGCACCATGTCATCGGGGATTTCRGCAGCCARCTTATCCCATTCACCCGCCTTSGTCATRGTATTSARYTTTTGACCCAGGTCTTCCARCCCGTGCTGAGCCAGCACCGGCCAGTAGGCAGGTGTTGAGGCATAAAAGGCCAGGCGATAACGCACCCACTCGACCATACTATCAACGGCTTGCTGATCGGAGCCGGTGGCAATAAAACCACCCCCGGAAATTTCGAAATGCTCACGCACGCGGCCAGAGCGAGCCATGCCCTCTTTCAGCTTTGGCATCACCACATTATCGAGATAAGCACGAGTACAGAAAGGGTGCAAACGCACGCCGTCGCACACCTCGCCAGCGACGCGTAACATGGCCGGGCCGACGGCGGCGATAGTGACCGCAGGCGCGGGTGCTTCATAGTTTTCCGGAATAAAGTTCGGCGTCATCAAAGTGAACTGGTAATGATCACCGCGAAAATCCAGTTTGCCGTCACCTTTCCAGCAAGCCCAAATAGCGCGCAAAGCTTGCACATATTCACGCATACGCGGTGCGGGGGGCGACCAGGGCACACTAAAGCGGCGTAGGTTGTGGGCTTTAATTTGACTACCCAAGCCCATCGCAAAGCGCCCACCGGAGGCAGCCTGTAAATCCCAACCGATATTCGCTGCCGACATGGGGCTACGAGCAAAAGCGATGGCGATGCCGGTAATCAGTTCAACTTTTTTCGTTACCGTTGCCGCCACAGCAAGAGGCATAAAAGGGTCGTGGGCATTTTCCATGGTCATAATRCCGTCGTAACCATCGGCTTCAATCGCCCGAGCAGCGGCGGGGACTTTACCCAGRTTATCCTGGGGGATGGTGGTAAATACTTTCATMRAATAGCGCCGAATTATTTTTCCTTATTAAACGAACCTTGCCTTAGCTCASCKRKAAWGTCCAARWAATTTGCCCWGAAGRCCCAATAGTCATCCATAAAAAAACCGRRGCCWAAACYCCGGTTTTTTTATGCGCTTGTAANAAGMRCTTTAGCTTACGTRGTTTAAAWMMMNCTATTKAAACTAMGCCACTTTRGCYGCTTCCTTSGCTTGCCCATGGCGCAGTAATTGCCCCGGGGTAGCACCCGTACATTCACCGTCGATAAAGATCGGTTCACCATTAACAATAACGTAGCGATAACCTTCAGCGTGGTTAACATAGCGCCACTCGTTACCCGGCAGGTCGTGAACAATTTCGCAGGGAAGCACTTTCAGGTTTTCGTAATCGTAGATCACGATATCCGCTGCACGGCCCACTTCCAGAGTGCCTCGGTCGAAGAAACCCGCCGCTTTGGCCGGTACTGCCGCGAGACGATAATGCGCTTCTTCCAGCGTGTAAGAGCCACGCTCACGGACCAGGGTCTCAATCATATTGGTCGGATAGCGACCGTAATTGAGGAATTTGGTGTGGGCGCCACCGTCGGATAAGCCCGGCACTGTCCACTCGTTCTCCAGAATTTCATTGAGCAGACCTTCGTCGTAGTTGAAGGGCACCACGTAGAAAACGGTTTTGAGTTTTTCACTRATCGCCAGATCGAGCATAGCATCCGAGGGGTGCTTGCCCATTGAGGCGCCAAGCTCGCTCACTGTCATGCCGACATAGACCTGGTTTTCTTCATTAACCACGGAATCAATCAGAAGATCGGCGACGGGGCCCGTCACAAAGGGCGCACTGCCGTGGTCGTAGTCTTCGCGAACCGCGGCCCGCAACTCTGGATCTTTCATTTTTTCCATACGGGTTTCAACATCACCGATGGTGACATTACGCCATGCGCCGTTACCGTCGAAAAGGTTAAAGTCGTCTAGCATAAAGCGCAGCTCATTCGGCGTAGTGATCGCCTGCATCCAAATTTCATGACCTTTTTCACGCTGCTCATTCACCCAGCGCAGCATACGACGGTGCTGGTGAGGATGGCGTTCGTTSACCTGCACGGCATTCCACAATACAGGGCAACCACTGGCTTCGGCCAAATCGGCACCAAAGTCGAGATCAGAAACCACATCATCTTTCGCCTGAGTCAGCTGAATAATGCCTTCGCCACGACCTTTCAGCACTTTGGCAAATTCCAGTACCAGCTCGTCAGACATAGTGTCTGTCGGCATAGGTGTGCCGTCGTAATCACGCTGTACTGAAGTAAAGCCATCACCCAGGCGCTGCATGGTGTAACCCACACCGCCGGCGTCGAGAGACTCTTCCATCAGGCGCAGCATTTCAGCCAGCTCTTCTTTGGTGGGCTCGCGAGTTTTCGCGCCCTCCATACCCATGACATAAACCATCAGTGGGTTGAGCGGCACAAAGCTCATCACGTTAACGCCCTTAGGGCGACGCTCAAGGGAATCGAGCCACTCGGGAAAGGTTTCCCAATCCCAGTCCATACCGGCTTTCATGGTCGCCAGAGGAATCGCCTCAACACGCTCCATCGACAGCATCAGACGCTCTCGCTCATGGGGGTGCGCCGGAGCAAAACCAAAGCCACAGTTACCAATCGCCATCGAGGTCACACCGTGCCAGCTAGAGCAGCTGAGATAGGGATCCCATAATAATTGACCGTCGTAGTGGGTATGCAGGTCAACATAGCCCGGGACAACATTCAGACCCGCCGCCTCAATGACCTTGTCAGCGCGGCTGGCATCGAGACCATCACCTGCGACAATCTCAGCAATTACGCCACCTTTAATGCCGATATCACCGACAAATCTTTCGCGATGGCGGGTGCCATCAATAATAGTACCGCCTTTAATTATCGTATCGAAGTCAGACATAAGCCCTTCATCCTCTAGTTAGAAATCTTTAATTAGATCGTATTAAACGACTCAGTTTATAAATTTTATTCATTGAGTATATAGCTTTTAGCAATGATAAATAGGCACAACGGAGAACTAAACCTAGGCAGTTAGTTCTGGAAGAATCGGTCAAAAACTCTTACCAAACAACTTAAATCGAAATTAGAAAAATAATTGCACCGCGCAAGCTCCACGAGTAGCATCAACTTTCAATTTTCTCAGGGCAGCTCACTTAATACAGCGTAGTGATTAATCAGAGGGCAAACGGCAAATAAAGGCTATAACACTAACCTTTTAAATACCTATAAAAGTAATGCCACCCTCAGCACCCCGACATCAACCTTTTACTTCCGATTTACACCTATCACTTATTAAAATTAACAGGAATTTTTACGATGACTAGAAAACACGTTCTGGACGGCATTAAAGTCCTCGACTTTACCCACGTTCTCGCCGGCCCCACCTGCACCCGTTTAATGGTTGAAACCGGTGCCGAGGTTATTAAAGTCGAAGCTGCACCCGGTGGCGATATGGTGCGGACCATGCCCGCCTTAAAAGATGGCCGCAGTGGATACTATATTCAGCAAAATCGTGGTAAAAAATCGATCTGCCTGAATCTGCGTGATCCCCGCGCCCAGGAAGTCATCCACAAGCTGGTGGCGGAGGTTGATGTAGTGGTCGAAAACTTTACACCCGGTGTAATGAAACGCCTGGGTATCGACTACGACACCCTCAGCGCCATTAACCCCAGGCTGGTGATGTGCTCAATTTCCGCTTTTGGCCAAACCGGCGAACTGTCTCACCTGCCCGGCTTTGACTACATTGCCCAGGCCTATGCCGGTGTGATCGACATGATCGGCGAAGAGCACGGCTCACCCTATTTTGCTGGCCTCGGCCTCGGTGACGTGTCCACCGGTGCCCACGCCTACGGTGCAATTACTGCATCCCTGTTCCACCGCGAGCGCGGCGGTAGCGGCCAACACCTCGACATCACGTTGATCGACTGCCTCTTCCACTGCCACGAAATTAATGTGCAGGGCTACGACGGCAGCGATGGCGCACTGGTACCCCACCGCTCCGGTGCCCATCATTTTGCCGTCGCACCCCTGGGTATGTTTAAAGGTAAAGACAAATATCTGGTGATTATTGCTATCGGCAATCAGTGGAAGAACCTGCTCAAGGTCATCGGTAAAGAAGAGTTTGACAACGACCCCCGCTTTGTCGATAACGCCGGGCGTACCGAGCATAAGCAAGTCTTGGTAGATGCCATTGAAGCCTGGCTAGCCACCACCGAAAGCGACGACGAAGCCGTGCGTATTCTGCAAGAAAACCACGTCCCGGTAGCTCCCGTACTGAGCGTGCCCGARGCCATGGCCCATCCCCATTTTATTGAACGCCAGACGGTGCGCACTGTTACTGACCGCGCCTTCGGTGATATTAAAGTACCTGGTATGCCACTGCGCTTTTCCGAATTCCCCGAGTTTCCCGATCTGCAAGCGGCCTTTCTCGGCGAACACAATGGCGAGGTCTTAAAGAGCCTGGGTTATGCCGACGGCGATATACAGGCCCTGCGCGAT
Source organism: Cellvibrionales bacterium (assembly GCA_002746135.1). GTDB lineage: Bacteria > Pseudomonadota > Gammaproteobacteria > Pseudomonadales > Porticoccaceae > Reddybacter. Next base: position 196,901 of record NVWE01000004.1, read on the forward strand.
GAAGGCGTACTTGCCGACGAGCCCGTAGTTAACGGCTAGCAGCACTACTGACACTGCCCCGGCCAAACGAAAACTGACTGGGGATTTATCAAACACTGTTATCGCGTCTTCTCTTCCTAAAAGGCTGCGACCCACGGAGTAAAAGCATGTCCTCCCAACCCATTCTCGATGGCTATAAAATCATCGACTTCACCCAATACCTCGCCGGACCAACCGCAACACGGCTGATGGCTGAGATGGGTGCTGAAATTATTAAAGTTGAAATGTCACCCTACGGTGACCCCAGCCGCTCCTTCCCTTATCGTAGTAAGGAAAAACGTAGCGCCTATTTCGTGCAGCAAAATCGCGGCAAGAAAAGCCTCTGCATCGACATTAAGAATGAGCAGAGTAAAGAGGTGCTCGCCGACCTGATTAAAAAGTGCGATGTACTGATAGAGAACTTCGCGCCCGGTGTTATTGGCCGTATCGGTTTCAGCTGGGAAGAGGTTCACAAGCTCAACCCCAAACTGGTGATGTGCTCAATTTCCGCCTTCGGCCAAACCGGCCCCCTCAGTCACTTGCCCGGTTTTGACTATATCGCCCAGGCCTACGCTGGCGTAACCTCGGTGATTGGTGAGCCCGACTCCCCGCCCAGCCTGCCCATGCTCGGCATTGGCGATGTCACCACCGGCGTACACGCAGCGGGTGCTCTGAGCTTTGCTCTGCTCGACGCTCACCGTACCGGCGTTGGCCAGCACCTCGACATCAGCCTGCTCGACTGCTACTTCCATCAACACGAAGTCAACGTACAAGCCTATTCTGCCAGCAAGGGCAAAATCGTGCCGCGCCGCAATGGTTCCCATCACTACGCCGTAGCACCTACCGGTATTTTTCAGGGGCCTCAAGGCTACATTATGATTCTCGCCCTGCTCCACCAATGGCCGGTGCTGTGTAAGGCTATGGGCCGAGAAGACTTAACAGATGACCCCTTGTTTGCAACCAATGAAGATCGTGTTGAAAATATCAAACAGCTGATTGTGGTTATCGAAGGCTGGCTGCAGAGCTTTGCCACCGATGAAGAAGCCATCGCCGCCCTACAGGCCGTGCGTGTACCGGTCGCCCCGGTACTTACCGTGCCCCAGGCCATCGACCACCCCCACCACCGSGCGCGCGGYACGGTGCGTACSGTRAAGGATCGYYTGCTCGGYGAATTCGACATGCCCGGCATGCCGCTAAAGTTTTCGAATCACCCCGACCTGCTGCCCCTTGAGGCACCTTTTCTCGGCGAGCAGAACCGTGAAATTCTCAGTGAATGGCTGTCATACAGTGATGATCAAATTGGCGCACTGGAAGACGCTGGCATACTGACCAGCAAGCCCCATTAAATCAGCGCACGAAGTCAGCACTACTCAGTTAGCACTACAGCGTCAACCCGAAAAAACGGTTGAACAACACATTAAAAAATTAAAGAGAACACAATGAAACCTACACATGTAATGGACGGCTACCGGGTGCTGGACTTGTCCCAATACCTGGCCGGCCCCGCCGCCACCAACCTGATGGTACAAATGGGTGCGGAAGTGATTAAAGTCGAGGGCGGCCCCCACGGCGACCCCGTCCGCACCTTTCCCTTTTCCAATAAAGAGCGCCGCAGTGCCTATTTTATTCAGCAAAATCGCGGCAAGAAAAGTATTTGTCTGGATTTAAAAAGCCCCGAAGGCATTGAGATTGTCAAAGAGCTGGTCAAAGAGTGCGATGTATTAATTCAGAATTTCGCCCCCGGTGTTATCGAGCGCATGGGCCTGGGTTGGGACGTAGTAAAAGAAATTAACCCGAATATTATTATGTGTGCCATCTCCGCCTTTGGGCAAGAAGGCCCGCTGGCTGCCTACCCCGGTTTTGACTACATTGCTCAGGCCTACGCCGCCGTGACCGATTTGATCGGCGAGCCCGATAAAGCCCCTTCAATGACCATGCTCGCCTTTGGCGATATCGGCACCGGTGTACATGCGCTGACTGCCATTGGCTACGCCCTACTCGAGCGAGAGCGCCGCAACAACGGTGGCCAGTACCTCGACATTTCGCTGCTCGACACCTATTTCCACCATCACGAAGTGAGCATTCAGGCCTACTCCGCCAGTAAGGGTAAAATCGTGCCGCGGCGCAACGGCTCCCAGCACTACGCGGTAGCGCCGACCGGCATCTTTAAATCAAAGGAAAGTCATCTGGTGATTCTCGCCCTCCTCCACCAATGGCCGGTACTGTGCCGGGCGATGGACAGGGAAGACATGATCGAGGACCCGCGCTTTAAAGAAAACGATGATCGCATTGATAACCTGCCCGCCATGGTCGCCGAAATTGAAAAATGGCTGCAGGCGCAAGACAGCGATGCCGCCGCGCTAGCCAAGCTGGAAAAGGCCCGCATTCCGGTGGCACCCTTGCTCACCGTGCCGCAAGCCATGGAGCACCCCCACATGATAGAGCGGGAAGTGATTCGCACTATTGAAGACCCCATTCTCGGCGAGTTTCAAATCCCCGGCATGCCGCTGCGTTTTTCGAAGTACGATGTACCGAAAGATATCGTCGCGCCGACACTCGGGCAGCACAATGAAGAACTGCTGACGACTTTCCTTAAATACGATGCGACTAAAATCGCTGAATTAAATGAAAAGAAGGTGCTGTTTCAAAAAGCCGTATAGTGAGATGAATACCTGAGCGAGTTGCCTTGTGCGCTCGCTCATATTTAATAGCAAATAATAATATGGAAGCAAAGCCTACTCTTCACACATGACACGCTGTAAATACATCCTTGTACACTCGATGTCGGCATCCATGCCTCCGACGGTCATGAGTAAAAAGTAGTCTTTGCCTCTACCCAGCAGTTTATTTAAAAATAACACTTGGGCCTCTGACAAAACTAAGACCAAAAGCAATACCCAGAGCCCCTGACTCATACCAACAATAATCAAAATCAAGGGCTTACCCATGGAACAAAATGACGCACCAAAACACATACTCGACGGTTATCGCATCCTCGATTTCACCCAATTTCTCGCCGGGCCAACCACCACCCGGCTGATGGCCGAAATGGGTGCCGAGGTCATCAAAGTTGAACTGATGCCCGAAGGTGACCCCGTGCGCCTTTTGCCCTATCGCCGCAAAGGCCGCAGTGGTTATTTTATTCAGCAGAGCCGGGGCAAGAAAAGTATCTGCGTCGACATCCGTAACCCAAAGGGTTTAGCGCTGATTAAAGACGTCATTAAAGACTGCGATATCGTCCTCGAAAACTTCTCCCCCGGTGCYATYTCGCGCATGGGTYTMRGCTACGAMGTSATTAAAGMMATTAAGCCCGAYATTATTATGTGCTCGATTTCCGCCTTCGGGCAGACCGGGCCCTTGTCGAGCCTCCCCGGCTTCGACTATATCGCCATGGCCGTCTCCGGCGTCATGGATATGATCGGCGACCCCGAGCAACCACCTTACTTTCCCCTGCTCGGCATAGGCGATGTCAGTGCCGGTGTCCACGCCCTCGCCGCTATTAACGCGGCATTACTCTACCGCTATAAAACCGGCAAAGGGCAATACATCGACATTTCACTGCTCGACTCCTATTTTCACGCCCACGAAATTAACGTCCAGGCCTACTCCGGCAGCAAGGGGAAAATCGTTCCCAAGCGCGGCGGCCACCACCACTATGCTGCCGCACCACTGGGTTTATTTAAATGTAAGGGCGGCTATTTATTTATGGTGGTAATGGCGCGCCAATGGAAACCCCTCTGCGAAGTCATGGGCAAACCCGAGATGGCAGACGATCCCAAATACGCAACCAACGCTAAACGCGTAGAAAACAAAGACGAAATCATCGGCATTATTGAAAACTGGCTGAAAGACTACAATCGCGACGACGCCCTGAAAATACTCGAAGACATGCACATCCCCGTCGCCCCCGTACTCAGTGTCCCCGAAGCGATGGAGCATCCCCACTTAATCGAGCGCCAGGTGATTCGCAAAATCCACGACCGTGGCTTCGGCGAACTCGACATACCCGGCATTCCCCTGCGCTTTTCCGAATTCCCCGACGCCCTCGACTTGCAGGCCCCCTTTCTTGGTGAGCACAATAAAGAGATTTTTGGTGAACATGGCGGCCTGACTGGCGCAGAGGTTGATGCGCTGGAGAAGGAAGGAGTTTTGAAGTCGGAGCCACTGCCAGAGGGAGTTTCGAGTATTGCATCAGCCTGAATCAGATAACATCGTTCCAATCAACTCTGTACAATCAGCCCGTTTATTAAATAGCAGACTCAGGGAGAGACGCAGTAATGAAATTACATAAATCCATTGCCAAAGTATTTGGCTATGAACTTATAAAGCGGCGCAAACATCCAACTTCTGCCACGCATTTAATTAACCTGATTAAGCTCAATGATATAGATGTTATTTTAGATGTCGGCGCAAACAAAGGACAGTTTGGTCTTATTCTGAGAAACGAAGGCTACACTGGAGAAATCCATTCATTTGAACCGGTAAGTTCAACCTTTGAAGAACTGAGCCATGCTTCTCGCAATGATAATAAATGGTTTCCTAATAAAACAGCAATGGGARCGACGGGGGGTAAAGAAACTATACATATCACTAAATCTTCTGACTTATCATCTTTTCTTAACCCTAATGATTTTGGCAAAGACAAGTATAAAAAAATAGAAGTCACCAACACAGAAACCGTTATCGTCAATACAATTGACAATTACATTGCAGATAACATACAGAATTATAAAAGCAGAAATATTCTTTTAAAAATGGACACTCAGGGCTACGACCTCAACGTTTTCAATGGCGCAAAAAAAACCTTACCGARCATTAATTGCATTTTATCAGAAATTTCATTAATCCCAATTTACTCAGGCATGCCACACTATTTAGAATCGCTAAAAACATATGAGGATTCTGGGTTNTMTKRKKAYYSKRYKKWACNYCCAKCNWKCARWARAWWRSWWWMAKMYGKMGTTGAAATGGATTGCTTTATGGTAAGTAAAGACTTAAACAAATCAAAACTGGTTATCAGCGAGTGACCGCTTTGACTAAAAACGACTTTCCCCAACGTCACATCGGCCCAAATAAAAACAATCTCACTGAAATGCTAGATGAATTCGATCTTTCTAGCCTCGATGAATTAATCATTCGTGCCGTGCCCCAAAGCATTCTCAGTTCTGCCCCTCTAAATTTACCGGCGGGCCTATCTGAGCAGGCGGCTTTAAGCGAACTCAAAGATCTTGCTGCTAAAAATAGTTGTTTCGAATCACTCATTGGCATGGGTTATCACGACACGGTGGTGCCCGGCGTTATTCAGCGCAATGTGCTGGAGAATCCCAGTTGGTACACGGCCTATACGCCCTACCAACCGGAGATTGCCCAAGGACGTTTGGAGGGACTGTTAAATTTCCAGCAAATGTTGATTGATCTCACGGGCATGGCGATGGCCAATGCTTCGGTATTGGACGAGGGCACGGCCGCCGCAGAAGCCATGGCAATGGCGAAACGTCTGCAAAAGAAAAATAAAAACACGACTTTTTTTGTCGATAAAAACTGCCACCCACAAACACTCGCAGTCGTTAAAACCCGTGCTGCTTATTTTGGCTTTAGCGTGTTTGAAGGTGAGCCTGCAACTGAGCTGGCAACGACAGATTACTTTGCCGCACTGTTGCAATACCCCGGCTCATCGGGCGACGTCGTCGAACTCAAACCTTTGATTGATACGGTGCACAACAACAATGCACTGGCCATTGTCGCTGCCGATTTAATGAGCTTAGTGTTATTGCGCTCCCCCGGTGAACAGGGGGCTGACATTGTSATTGGCAGCAGTCARCGCTTTGGYGTRCCGCTCGGTTACGGYGGCCCCCACGCGGGCTACATGGCYTTTCGTGAGCARTACAAGCGCTCGGCACCGGGGCGYATTATYGGYGTYTCKRTYGACCAGCGSGGCAARCCCGCCCTGCGCATGGCKCTGCAAACMCGCGAGCAACATATTCGWCGCGAGAAGGCCAAYTCGAATATCTGYACAGCTCAGGTATTGCTGGCATTAATGAGTGCCTTTTACGCGGTTTATCACGGCCCTGATGGCCTCAAACGCATTGCCTCAAAGATCCACMAACTCACCAACACGCTGGCCGCTCAACTGTTGCAAGCTGGCTTTACGTTACGCCATCGACATTGGTTTGACACTTTGTGCGTAGAGGTCGGCGAGCAGCAGMAAAGTATTTATCAACGTGCACAAAAGGCGCAGATCAACTTGCGGCAATTGGGTGACGATGCTCTTTGCCTGAGTCTTAATGAAACCAGCACGGAGGCATTAATTACAAGAATTGCCGCTATTTTTGGCGCAGATGAACTAGAAAAAGACGGGGTAGATGCAACACCCCCGGGCATCCCCGATGCCTACTGTCGGAAAGAYGCAATACTCAGCCACCCGGTGTTTAATCGCTATCACAGCGAAACTGAAATGCTGCGCTATTTAAAGCGCCTTGAAGCTAAAGACATATCCCTCACCGACAGCATGATTCCCCTCGGCTCGTGCACCATGAAACTCAATGCCACGACCGAAATGCAGCCCCTTAGCTGGCCCGAGTTTGCCAACATTCACCCCTTTGCYCCGCTCGAGCAAACCARCGGTTACCARCAATTATTTATAGAGCTAGAGCAAATGCTCGCTGCCTGYACCGGYTATGACGCYGTRTCWYTGCAACCCAATGCGGGTTCTCARGGCGAGTATGCCGGGCTGCTGGCGATTAGCGAATACCACCGGCACCGAGGCGAGGGSCAGCGCAATATTTGTCTGATTCCCGCTTCCGCCCACGGCACCAATCCGGCCAGTGCCCAGATGGCGGGCATGGAAGTGATGGTCGTTAAGTGCGACGAACAGGGMAATATCGACTTCGATGATTTACAAGCAAAAACCGAAAAACACAGCCCGCAACTGGCTGCGTTAATRGTTACCTATCCCTCAACCCACGGCGTATTCGAGCCGCATATTCGTGACATTTGCCAGCTAATTCATCAACACGGTGGACAGGTTTATATTGATGGTGCCAATCTCAATGCCCTGGTGGGCATTGCCACCCTCGGCGATATTGGCGGGGATGTGTCCCACATTAATCTGCATAAAACCTTTGCCATCCCCCACGGCGGCGGTGGCCCRGGCATGGGGCCGATAGCGGTGGGCAAACACTTACAGCCCTTTTTGCCAACGCACCCGCTAGTGCCCAATAATCAGTCGAATGGCACCAGCTATACGATATCGGCCGCACCCTGGGGCTCGGCCTCCATTCTGCCAATTTCGTGGATGTACATTAAGTTGATGGGTGCAGACGGGTTGAGACAAGCTAGCCAAATCGCCATTCTCAGTGCCAATTACATCGCCAAAAAATTACAGCCCCACTACCCTGTGCTCTACACCGGGCAAAATGGCCTGGTCGCCCACGAGTGCATTATTGATATTCGCCCGCTCAAGGCCAGCAGTGGTATTAGCGAAGAAGATATTGCCAAACGGCTAATGGACTACGGCTTCCACGCGCCGACTATGTCCTTTCCCGTGGCGGGAACGCTGATGATCGAGCCTACGGAGAGCGAGTCAAAAGCAGAAATCGATCGTTTTATTARCGCSATGGTGAGTATTCGAGAGGAAATCGCCAAGGTCGAAAGYGGCGAATGGCCCTTCACCGACAACCCTCTGGTGAACGCCCCACACACCCTCGACGATATTCTGGAWGAGMAATGGMATCGAGCCTACAGCCGYGAACAGGCCRCCCGTCCGGCAGCCTGGCTAAAAGACCATAAATACTGGCCGCCGCTAAATCGTATCGATAATATTTATGGCGACAGAAATCTGCTTTGCTCCTGCCCACCCTTGTCAGACTATGAGTCTAATGACAAAATCGACTGAACTCAAAATCAACACATATTCACTACTTAAGGAATCGGTATTTATGATCAACAACACAGTGACTCGGCTCACCTTATTGGCCAGCATCGCACTTTTACTCAGCGCCTGTGCGCCAGAGGTGGGCAGTGATGCCTGGTGTAAAAAACTGGCCGAAAAGCCTAAAGGGGACTGGTCCACTAATGAAGCCACTGATTACGCCAAGCACTGCTTACTGAAATAGGCGGCTACTTACGATGTGTCAACTGGAGCAGACAGCACACCATCATTTTACTTGCCTCAGTAGGCGCTAGCCACAGTACTTAACGACCCTTTTCAAACCCACCTACATACATCCGCCCCACCTCCTCTGACTAATAAAACAGACTCAAGTCACTGCCAGTGATAACTGCTACCGAGTATGAGACTACAAAGCTTATCCCTTAAAGCACAAGCAGAAAATCACGTCTATGCTGTAAAAGTAAGTATAGCTAGCCTCAATAACTGTCGCTTTTCATACCGGAATTTAGTACCAGCACCGCTGGTACATTTAGGCCGACGTGAGCACCAACTCCAGCCTTTATAAGGCCGCAACACAAGGGGAGCCCCATGCAACCAGATCAACAGAAGTTTGGCATCACCACTATGGATGCGGCATTACTCAAACAGATCGAGACCATGGCGCTTGAAGACATTGATGTGGCCAAGCCCGAGCTATTTAAAAACAACACTGTGTGGGCTTACTTTGAACGCTTGCGCCGTGACGACCCTATACACTTTTGTAAGAACAGCATCTACGGCCCCTACTGGTCGATTACCCGTTATGAAGACATTATGGCAATAGAGAAGAACCACAAGGTTTTCTCCTCCGACACGTCTAATGGCGGCATTACCATTGAAGACGGCAACCTCGGCCTTGACGTGGAAATGTTTATCGCCATGGATCCCCCCCAACATGACAAACAGCGCAAAGCAGTGAGCCCTATCGTATCGCCGCAAAATTTGGCCCGCCTGGAAGACACTATCCGCACACGCTCGAAAAAAATTCTTAGCGAACTACCCATTGGCGAAACCTTTGATGTCGTCGACAAAATCTCTATTGAGCTAACCACACAAATGCTCGCCACCCTGTTTGACTTCCCCTGGGATGACAGGCGCAAACTTACCCACTGGTCAGATGTCGCAACCAGTACCCCCGGCGCCGATGATTATGTGTCTGAAGAATATCGACAAGCCGAAATGGCGGAATGCCTCGCCTACTTTACCCGCTTGTGGAATGAACGCGTCAATACTGAACCCGGACCCGATTTGATTTCCATGCTGGCTCATGCCGACGCCACCCGACATATGACACCCAATCAATTTCTTGGCAATCTAATACTGCTCATCGTCGGGGGCAATGACACCACACGCAACACCATGACCGGCAGTATTCTGGCTCTCAATCAAAACCCCGAACAATATCAATTACTCTGCGACAAACCCGAGCTGGTCAACTCCATGGTACCCGAGCTCATCCGCTGGCAAACCCCACTTGCCTCTATGCGACGCACCGCCATTGAAGATTTCGAAATCGGTGGCAAGCTCATCCGCAAGGGTGACAAAGTGATGCTGTGGTACATCTCGGCCAATCTAGACCCCGATAGTATTGACCAGCCCGAGCGTTTTATTATCGACCGCCGACGTCCGCGCCAGCATATTTCCTTTGGTTTTGGCATCCACCGCTGTGTCGGTAATCGACTGGCGGAAATGCAATTGCGCGTTGTCTGGGAAGAAGCACTCAAACAATGGCCGGAACCCTGCATTGAAGTGGTTGGCGAACCAGATCGTAGTTATTCGGTCATCATGCGCGGTTACAACTCGCTTCCGATTCGCATTAACTCCCCACGGTCAAACGCCAAATAATAAGTGGAGGGCAAGTATGAACGAGCATGTAGTCATTATTGGTGGTGGCCAGGCCGGGGCGCAAACCGCCGTAAGTTTGCGTAAAGAGGGTTTTAGCGGCTCTATCACTATAGTCTGTGAAGAGCCTGATCTACCCTACCAGCGCCCTCCGCTGTCGAAAACTTACCTTGCCGGCGAACTACCGAAAGAACGACTCTTTATTAAACCTGCCGCCTTCTACGAAAAAGCCAACATTGCGTTACTACTCGGTGTGCGTGCCATAGCCATCGACACCGAAAAACAATGTCTCAGCCTCGACAACCAACAAACCTTGCCCTACAGCCACCTAGTATTTGCCACCGGTGGCCGGGTGCGCCCCCTGCATTGCCCGGGCATTGAGCACCACCACGTACACTATTTACGAACCCTCGCCGATGTGGATGCAATGCARGATAAGTTCCAGCCCGGCAAGCGCCTGGTGATTATTGGCGGTGGCTACGTTGGCCTTGAAACGGCGGCAGTGGCGGTGAAACACGGCCTTGAAGTCAGCGTACTGGTGGCGCGGCCAACTGCCCTGGGGCGCGTCACCAGTAAGGTCGTTGGCCAGTTTTTTGAACACGTGCACCGCACAGCGGGTGTCAACCTGCAGTCCAATACCGATGTCGAATGCCTGGAAGGGGATGACGAAGAGGTGGTACTGACCACCCGGGGCGCATTGCTCTCCGCCGACCTCGTGGTCGTCGGCATCGGCCTGCTGCCCAATATCGAGCTGGCTGAAAGCGCGGGTATCCTCTGCGAAGACGGCATTAACACCGACCAGTATGCCCGCACCTCAGTCGCCAACATCTACGCCGCAGGTGATTGCGCCAACCACCCCAACGCCATTTACAAACGCCGTATGCGCCTGCAGTCAGTGCAAAATGCCATCGACCAGGCGAAAACCGTGGCGGCGAGTATTTGCGGAAAAAACAAACCCTATACCCAGATCCCTTGGTTCTGGTCCGATCAGTACGAGCTGAAACTACAGACGGCGGGCGTGAATACCGGCTACGACGAAATTGTGCTGCGCGGTGACCCCGAGACCCGCTCCTTCGCCGCCTTTTACTTACGTGACGGACGACTGCTCGCCGTCGATGCCATTAATCGTCCCGCCGAATTTGTCGCCGCACGCAATATCCTCAACAAACATCTCACCGTATCTGCCGCGCGCCTGAGCGATGAAAGCATCGCTGCAAAAGCCTTGGCCGAGCCCCAGGAAGCGACAACGACTAGCTAGCACTCACCCCCAAGTACCAGAGGAAACAGCGATGATAAAAGTGACCTATATAGACCATGAAGGTACTGCTCGAGAAATTGAAGCAGAGGAAGGCACCGACCTGATGGATGTTGCCGTCGACAATTTGGTGCCCGGCATTGACGGCGACTGTGGCGGTGTTGCCGCCTGCGCCACCTGTCATGTCCACGTCGACCCTGCCTGGGCTGACAAACTACCCCCCATGGATGAGGAGGAGGATGCCATGCTGGAACTGGCCGATGACCGCAACGAGAGTTCACGTCTCGCCTGCCAGATTAAAGCCAGCCCCGAACTCGATGGCTTGATACTGCACACACCCGTTGGCCAGCACTAAATTTTGACGCTAGTAGCAGGCCTTTTTCAATGTAAGCCTTAGGCTGTGATCGTCGTAGGCAGCAACTACAGTACGCTTGCCTGTCCCAACAATATTGCGGGTATGAACTACGACAGGCGGCCAGGCTAACCAATACTTCACCTATACAGCTCTCTTTGTTGAACAGTGTGTTTAATCCGACTTCTCTTCAGGCTGTTCCGGTTTCACCTCCCAGCCCTTGCGTCTTTCCTTTAAGCCAATACGCTCCTGTATTTTCACCCGGCGCTCACGAAAACGATAGCGCTGACGACGCATCATTTCTCGTGCGTGAAAAAGCGTCGGCACGTTGTAATGGTTTTTATTGAGAGTAAACGTGATAAAGACTTCTTCCAGCGCCACCCAAATATGGAAAAAAATCACACCCCGAAAAAACAAAGAAGTATCCAGTAACACCAGTGAATAATAAGCGGGGGCCATCAATATGGCCGCGAGTTTTGCCGACCAGGTGTGGTAACGGGGCAATTCATGAAACTTTAGCAAACAGGTTAATGTCGGCACACAATAGGTCCCTAAGCCCAGCAGGAAAAACCATTTCTCACGCTGAAAGACTTCCGGCCAAAGCAGTATCAGACCGAACAACATGGCACCGTAGGTAAATAAATCGCCCCAGCTATCCAGYTTYACACCTAGCTCACTGCACTGATTCCAACGTCGCGCTAAATARCCATCSAGMCCATCCGTCAGTAGTGAAGCGGCGAGTAAAATAAGRAAGGGRTTACTCTGGCCKTGATARGCCAGATACAGCAACACCGGCACCAACACYAATCGGGAWGCRCTCAGGCAATTGGGRATATTAAAWTTKGAATTCGCCATAAACTGTCGTCAGAATTAGTAAGCGACTATTAGTCGCTACSGCTCTGCTGTCGCTGTCTCACCACTTCAAATAAACAAACGCCAGCGGCGACGGAGACATTCAAGCTACTCACCGTGCCCGCCATCGGCAACTTRACCARGCTATCRCAGGTCTCTTTSGTCAAACGRCGCAAGCCCTTACCYTCGGCACCCATCACCAGCGCSAYCSCCATAGTGAAATCGGTTTGATAAACATGGCCCTCCGCATCACCATCGGTGCCAATAATCCACAACCCTTCTTGCTTGAGCTTGTTCAGCGTGCGCGACAGGTTTGTGACAACGACCAGGGGCACAGAATCCGCCGCGCCCGATGCCACTTTACGCACCACCGGCGTAATACCCACAGAGCGATCTTTAGTGGTGACAATGGCATGCACACCGGCGGCATCGGCCGTGCGCAGGCAAGCACCCAGATTATGGGGATCGGTCACTTCATCCAGTACCAGCAGCAGCGCTGGTGCTTCAAGTTCTCTCAGGAGGTTCAGCAAATAGGCTTCATCTTGAATCGCGCCCGCCGTGCAATGGGCAGCAACGCCCTGATGGTTAAGCTCTTCACCCTCTGGTGCTTCATCGGCAAGCAGGGCATCGAGTTCTTTGCGGGTCGCCCACAACCAGGGGATATCTTCCCGATCGGCCAGGGCCTGTATTTTTTGCTGGCGCTGGTCTTTGCGGCCCCGCTGCAGGCGCAGCTCTTTGACCCGCTCGGCATCGGTTTTTAATAAGGCCTGCACCGCGTGAAGACCATAGACCCACTGCATTTCGGTTGTACTACTCATCTCGAACAACTCACTCCCAATACGCCCAACGGCAATCTGCCACTAAACCGGGAGCTAGTTTACCCGGTTATGCTCTGAGGTAGAAAAATACTCCCAACGGTGTCTGCTTATCTAGGCCTTCCATAGGCCGAATGTAATCACCGTCGACTACAGAGGCTCAGGCACCGGTATTCGAGCGATGTAATCAGACATTAAACTGCCTAGATACAAATGACCCTCGTGTTCGAGCACGCTAGTCACCATGCCGATAGAGCTGTCTTTAGCATCCATAAAATGGGTRATRTTGCCMTCCATATCRACRCCGACCARSAGGCCGAAGGTCGGCAARTTCAGGCCGTAAAAAAACTCYGGYACYAGCGCCAGAAAACGYGGAAAGCGCATCATCAATTTCTTTTTAAAGGGCTGGGAGGCYARGGCTTCGAGTCGRGGAAAGCGCGGATAGGCCAGCGCCACCCAGTAAGTRTCTTTGCCATTGTAGGTAATATTGTCCGGGCCACCGGGCAGGCTCGRMACNAAAGGKTYMNCTTTGCCCCGCCTTCGGCCCCTTTARCCAYARRCGRGTRAYGCAAAARCCRAGGGTTTGATTGACCAGYACATAGYCACCAYCYGGCCCTACYGCCACGCCGTTGGCCAGATGCAAATTATCGAGTACTACGCTGCTGCTTTTTGTCGCCGGGTCATAGCARATCAACTCACCGAGRGGGTTRTCYTCCATYATYGCGTAGTYGGCCTGRGCCAKRGTRTATTTACTGGATATATCGCTGAAATAAATTTTRCCATCGGGRGCRATATCGAGRTCRTCCGCCACGTTGTACAAACGACCATCGACYTCRTCGCTCAGCACACTCACYTCACCTTCAGGMGTGACGCAAACCAGRCCTTTGTCAGCATCGCAAATAATCAAATTGCCCGTAGCGTCAAACTTCATTCCCAAMGGRTGACCGCCGGTATTGGCCAGYACCTCAGGGTCGGMCGAACCGTCGACGGGCATACGCATCACATTGCCATCAGTTAAACCCGTGTARAGRWAACCSTCTTTAATGGCCGTCGCCTCTGGCCCGGCCAATTGACCACGCCAGAGCTTTTCGGCTTTTCGTAAAGCGTTTTTAAAGGCAAAGCGCCCTTCGTAGGCAGGGGCTTTGGGTGGATACCAGGCCACGGGCTCAATCGCCACCGGCCAAAAGAAAATATAAAGTATCGANWAAAAAAATAAAANCCAGYACYAAYCCAAMCATMRTTTKCTCCTTWTATTTATWAWTTYTAGCGCGWCAYTTCCTCAGCAATACNTTWWTARAKTTYTCTGNYYWAAAWMRGMYWRARMCGMAWYCKSYCSTGTTAACAARMCYTARTCKGTCGTGCCWRMCCTGCGCTTGGCRTTAGACTTTGCTTTACCTTTGGYTTTTGGCCTGGGTTTCTTTTTACCTTTAACAGGGCTCTTGCCTTTAACCGGRTTCTTTYCATTCTTTTTAGTGGCCGCTTTCTTTACTTTCTTTTTTGGCTTTGCAGCRGCTTTAACGYCAGACTCGGTTTTTGTAMCAGGCTCAGYTTTTGTACCAGGTTCGGCTTTACGCCCAACCGTTGACCCTGAACCGCCTGATCGCTTCCTCGGCTTTTTACCTGACTTGCCCGCCGGTTTTTTATCGCCCCGCTTGCCTCGCTTCGCGCCTTCTGTCGATGATTCACCGGCAGATTTAGCGGGTGGTTTGCCACGCCCTTTCTTTACCGAACGCGTATCACCAGAACCATCGACCAAATCAAAATCAATTTTTCGTTCATCAACATCAACGCGGGTGACAATAACGCTGAGCCTGTCACCGAGGCGAAACACCCGCCGCGTGCGCTCACCCACCAGACGATGGTGGGCGGCTTCAAAATTATAATAATCACGGGGCAGGCCAGTAATGTGTACCAGCCCGTCAATAAACAAGTCATCGAGCTGTACGAATAAACCAAAGCCCGTTACCGCTGTCACCACGCCGCTAAATTCATTGCCCACCTGGTCAACCAGATACTGGCACTTCAACCAGCTATCGACACTGCGCGTAGCGTCATCAGCGCGGCGCTCGGTCATTGAACAGTGGCTGCCCGCCTCGCTGATTTGCTCGGCGTTATAGGGGTAGCTACTCGTTAAAGGCCAAAGCTCTGCACCCTCAACACGATTAAGATGGGCGACACGCTTCTTACTGCGCAGCAAACCACGAATAGCGCGATGCACTAACAAGTCGGCATAACGGCGAATCGGCGAAGTGAAGTGAGAATAAGCCTCGTAATTTAGGCCAAAGTGGCCTTTGTTTTCATCCTGATACACCGCCTGGCGCATGGAGCGCAACATGACGGACTGAATAACCGATGCGTCTGGCCGGTCGGCAACCTGGCTCAGCACGGCCTGATAATCGAGGGGCGAAGGCGCATCACCACCCGGTAAGGTCAAACCAATTTCACCGAGAAAYTCGCGCAAATTATCGAGCTTTTCTTCTTTCGGCACTTCGTGYACRCGGTACAGSGCCGGCARCTTRCTCTTYTCTARYAGRGTCGCCGCACAAACATTCGCGCTGAGCATGCACTCTTCAATCAGCCGATGAGCTTCAGTGCGGTCGGTGGGAATAATCTTTTCAATCTTGCGCTCAGCATCAAAGAGGATGCGTGTTTCTGTGGTTTCAAAATCAATGGCACCCCGTACATCACGACGCTCACGCAAGGCYTTATACAAATCGTGMAGATGATCGACATGATCAACAATGTGGGMAAACTGCTTGCGCACACCGCTGTCGGTATCGCCGCGCTGATCGATCATGCTYGCCACYTGSGTATASGTCAGCCGTGCCCGCGAGTGCATTACYGCTTCGTAAAAACGAAAGCGYGTCACCTTGCCCGAGGCATCRATACGCATTTCACACACCATGCACAGGCGATCAACCGCAGGCTGBAGTGAGCACAAACCGTTCGACAGTTTCTCCGGCAGCATCGGCACCACBTGCCCGGGGAAGTACACCGAATTACCCCGYTGGTAAGCYTCWAGATCAAGCTCACTACCCGGCTTCACATAATGAGAAACGTCAGCGATGGCGACATACAGCGTCCAGCCATTRCGRCTGGCSGGCTGGCAATACACCGCATCRTCAAAGTCTCKYGCATCTTCRCCGTCRATRGTGACCAGGGGGAGWTCRCGTAAATCAACGCGCAGGTTTTTATCWKYYTCCARMACATCACTGGARATACGCYCCACTTCTTGTTCAAGTGCAGCCGACCAGGCATTGGGAATACCAAAATTGTGRATCGCGATATCAATCTCAAGCCCCGGWGCTAAATGCTCACCAAGCACGCTCGACACCCGCCCCGCTGCCTGATGCCGTCGATCCGGTTGCTGAGTAATTGTCGCCACCACAATCTGCCCCGGCTCGGCACCAGCGGTGCCATCGGCAACGAGTAATACATCTTGACTGATACGGGGGTTATCGGGGCGCACAAAGTGAATGCCATTCTCGGTAAAGTAGCGCCCCACCAATTGCAGGGTACGCCGCTCAACAACCTCGACAATCGCGCCCTCCGAGCGCCCCTTGCGATCGGTGCCGGTAATGCGCACCACCACCTCGTCGCCATCGAAGACGCGGCGCATTTGCCGACTGGACAGAAACACATCCCCATCCTTAGTCGGCGAGATCACAAARCCAAAACCCTCGGGATGACCGGAGACTCGGCCTTTAATCAAATTCATCTTATCGAGGGGGCCATAGCCACCACGACGATTGCGCACCGCCTGCCCGTCCCTCTCCATCGCCCCAAGCCGACGTCGCAAAGCCTCTATGGCRKCSKCRTTATCMARCTCRAAWACGGCACAAAGYTCTTCGTGRGTKAGTGGGCCRACACTGGCCTCAAGGTGTTTGAGAATAAACTCGCGACTGGGAATGGGGTTGTCATAYTTCTCCGCCTCGCGGGAAGCAAAGGGGTCTGCCTGAACGTTTTTTTTCTTCATARAWTAGMRATAWTTACCGGGTWTTGGCGYGCCGAAAAAGCCGCCTCTGAGAATTGACAATAGTGGGCCTAATCAGTAAAGTGCGCAACCCCGAACGAGTGYYAACTCGTACGTTGCYMASSKGSTSWWMWKSSTAKRYAMKSYMSMKKYNGGTGMWAKTGRTMGMMASGYYRKSKWSRKKYRMKWSYKMTCSYRRGSWCSWKTTCAAACAACTTCGTAAGACACATCCAGCAGCATCCCCGATAATCGTTCTTTTATACAAGAGGACTATTCACGGCCAGCGCTTGCTTTATACAAATGGGCTGGCGTTAGTTTAGGGGAGGTTTACAAACAAACTTTATTCATTTTGATTGGTAGAAAGCAATACCCTAAAAAAAATAACAACGTAATTTGTGGTTATGAATCAATGAAATCAACTTTAAAGTTGTTGAAGTAAAACAACTTCAATTAAAGGAGAAAAAAATGAGTGAAATTATTGAGCACGCAAAGCAGTTTTTTGAGGCCTGTGAAACGGGTAAAGGGTGGGAGGTTTGCAAAATATACTGCCATCCTGATGCAACATTTTCTGCCCAGGCAAATGCAATAGCAGATATAGATACCTTAGATGCTTATACCGAGTGGATGAAGAATTTACTTACACCTATACCCGATGGCCACTATGAGCTAAAAAGCTTCTCAGAAGATAGTGAGCGTCAGTGTGTAACGGCCTTTGCTGTTTTTCACGGCACACAAACTGGCCCAGGTGGCCCAGGCGAGCCAACTGGAAAAACTATAGCTGCGGACTATGTATATGCAATGCAGTTTGAAAGTGGACTCATCAAACATATGACTAAAATATGGCACGATTCAATTAGCTTGGAGCAGTTAGGGTGGCTGTAATTTAGATAAGGCACCTAACAAACAACAGCAACAAATTAATTTACGCTGCGCTTCGATAGCCCGCTGAGTTGAGCATTATGTGACAGGAAGGTAGTAGTACTGGGTAAAAACACCACTATTCGAAAATTTATCGAAAACCCGGCCTGGATACGCAAGCACTCATAACGGTTACTTGTTAGAGCCGACCTCACTTAGCCAAAACCTATCTCAAAGTGTCTACTATACGTCTACAAATGAATTTTACAGGAATTAAATAACCGAAGGGGTTTTGATTTTTCGCTGTAACTTATTGATTTTATTGGTGCCCGGAGCCGGAATCGAACCGGCACGGCCGTGAAGCCGCAAGATTTTAAGTCTTGTGTGTCTACCAATTTCACCATCCGGGCAGTACTGCGGAGTGTTCTAACGCGGGGTGCACTACTAGTCGTATTGTTGCCGAGTCAGTAGCGGGATCAAACTTTTTGTACAAAATAATGGAGGCTGGAGTCGGAATCGAACCGGCGTACACGGAGTTGCAGTCCGCTGCATGACCACTCTGCCACCCAGCCTCAAAAGAGGCGGAATTGTACCCGAGCATTCCACCAATGAACAGGGTTGATGCGGTGTTAATCCTGTTTTTCAGACTCGGACGTAGCACCCTTAAGCAGTTGTGGTGCGGCGATTTTCAGATACACCACCATTGACCATAGTGTAAGCAGTGCGGCGGCATAAAGCAGCACAAAACCGAGCCCGCCCAGCCAGGTATATTGCTCGGGATTAAAGGCCAGCAAGACGATGATGGCTATCATTTGCAGGGTGGTTTTGATTTTGCCGATATTCGATACGGCAACGCTGGTGCGGTCTCCGATCTCGGCCATCCATTCGCGCAGGGCGGAGATGACGATTTCGCGGCTAATAATGACGATGACGGGAATGGCGAAGGCCAGCGAGGGGTTGCGCTCGAGAAGAATAATCAGCGCGACCGCGACAATCAGTTTGTCGGCGACGGGGTCGAGGAAGGCACCGAAGGGTGTCTCCTGATTCAGCTTGCGGGCCAGATAACCATCGAGCAGATCGGTGAGGGCGGCGATGCCAAACAGCGCGCCACTGGCAAGATAGCTCCATTGCCAAGGCAGGTAAAATATCACTACCAGCAGGGGGATTAGCGCGACCCGCAACAGAGTCAGCATATTGGGTAAATTGAGCATGAAAATCCGCATTTAAAAAGTCGCTAGCAAGTTACCCGTTGTGAAGGGTGCTGTAAATAGTTTCAGCCACTTTTCGGTTAATTGAAGGCACGCGCATCAGATCGGCAACACTGGCTTTTTCTACCGCCGCGACGCCGCCGAAGAAGCGCAGTAGTTCGCGCCGCCGTTTCGGGCCGACACCGGCAATGCCTTCAAGACGCGAGGTATGGCGTTTTTTATCGCGCCGCTGACGATGACCAGTGATGGCAAAACGGTGAGCTTCATCGCGTATTTGT
Source organism: Cellvibrionales bacterium (assembly GCA_002746135.1). Taxonomy (GTDB): domain Bacteria; phylum Pseudomonadota; class Gammaproteobacteria; order Pseudomonadales; family Porticoccaceae; genus Reddybacter. The sequence continues at coordinate 216,282 of NVWE01000004.1, forward strand.
TGAATCAGTAGCAGGCCGCTGGGCTCGGGCAGTATTTCCCGCTCGCCCTTATCCGTCGTCAGCAGCAGGGTTTCCAGGCCAGGCTTGCGGCTGGAGCCCTTGGCGATACCAACCAGTGTCACGCCCACGACACCCAGATCGTTAAGCACATTTTCGGCAATACGCAGCTGGCCTTTACCACCATCGATAAAGAGGATATCGGGCAGGCTGCCCTCACCGTTCTGCAGGCGTTTATAACGTCGCCGCAGAGCTTGCTCCATGGCGGCATAGTCATCGCCGGGGGTTATATTTTCGATATTGAAGCGCCGGTAATCAGACTTTAACGGGCCTTCATGATTAAACACCACACAGGAGGCCACCGTGGCCTCGCCGCTGCTGTGGCTGATATCAAAGCATTCCAGACGCTCGGGTAAGGCTTCCAGCCCCAAGGTGCTTTGCAGTTTCACATAACGCTGATAAATATTGGATGCCGCCGCCAGCTTACTGGTGAGGTTTTGCTCGGCGGTGCGCGTTGCCAATTCTATCCACTTGCGCCGCGTGCCTCGACTGACATCGTTAATCACCACTTTGCGCCCAGCGGCCGTTTGCAGGGCTTGCTCAAGCACCGCTTTCTCATCCAGGCTCGCGCCAATGGCAATTTCTTTGGGAATTTCCGACGCCAGGTTCGTTTTCAAATAATGTTGCGGAATGAATTCACTGAGCAACTCACTGCCCGTTAAGGCCAGCGGACTACGGGGGTAAAAACTGCGACTACCCAATATGCGACCGTGGCGAATATAGAGCACATGCATGCAGGCATCGCTGCCTTCCATCGCGAAACCGAGCACGTCGATATTGCCATTGCCCGACTCAATCACCTGCTGGGCCTGCACCTGGCGCATGGCGGCAATTTGGTCACGATAGGTGGCGGCATCTTCAAAGGCGAGTTCAGCACTGGCTTTATCCATCGCCTGTTCCAGTTCTTTCATTAAAGAGGGATTCTCACCGGTGAGAAACATTTGCGTATGGCGCACGTCGCGCTGGTATTCATCTTTTTCAATCAGGCCGACGCAGGGCGCATTGCAGCGTTTAATTTGATATTGCAGGCAGGGCCGTGAACGGTTTTTAAAGAAGCTGTCCTGACATTGGCGCACGCGAAAGGTCTTCTGCAAAAAGCTCATGCTATCGCGCACCGCTTGCACACCGGGAAAAGGGCCAAAGTAAGTGCCCTTGCGCCGCTTAGCCCCGCGGTGAAAAGAAAGCCGGGGGAATTCGTCATTACTCGACAGGAATATATAGGGGTAGGACTTATCGTCGCGCAGTAAAATATTGTAGGGCGGTTTGTATTCTTTAATCAGGTTTTGTTCGAGTAACAAAGCCTCAAGTTCGGTTTCGGTAACCGTGACCTCGACATTGACGATGCGCTTAACCAGAGCATGGGTTTTGGGCGCGAGGCCGGTTTTGCGAAAATAACTGCCGACGCGTTTGCGCAGGTTTTTGGCTTTGCCGACATAGAGGACAACACCCTCCTCCCCCAGCATTTGATAAACACCGGGGCGAGAGGTCAGGCTTTTAAGAAAGATAGCGGCATCAAAAGACATAGATTAAAAAAACAAAGCAGGCGCGTTTAAATAATTTCATCCGGATCAACCAATCCGTGCTTTACGGCAGCCAGCGTCAGCTCAACATCGTTATGTACATTGAGCTTTTCAAAAACCCGGTATTTATGGGTGTTAATCGTCTTGGGGCTGACGTTGAGCACTGCTGCAATTTTATTGGGTCGGTGGCCACTGCAAATCATTTGCGCAATTTGCAGCTCGCGCTTTGACAGGCGGGCGAAGGGTGATGCCTCCTGCCCCGAGGCCAGACCATTAATCACCAATTGCTGGGCGATGGCCGAACTCACGTAGACCTCACCGACGAGCACTTTGTGTACTGCCTGGCGTATTTCATCGTGCTCAGCATTTTTGGTGATGTAACCTACGGCACCGGCTTTTAATAGTTTAATAGGATAAATCTCATCATTAAACGCACTAATCACTATCACTTTAAGATCGGGCTGGGCCGCCAATAAACGGTCAGTCGCCTCAAGTCCGCCCATGCCCGGCATGCGAATATCCATAAAAACGATATCGGGCCTTAACTCGCGCACCATGCCCAAAGCCTCTTCGCCACTGGCGCATTCACCAACTACGACCACGCCGTCAATATCATCGATTAAGCCGCAAATACCCATGCGCACGAGATCGTGGTCATCAACAACTATCACTTTATGTAATGTTTCACTCACTTATCTCGACCTCTTTTTTGTGCGCCCTTATGAAAACCAATGCTACACAGTTATTAACGGCACAACTTTATTATTCATCAAAGCAGGCACGGCAATTAGAATTTACAATGCCATTTTGAGCGCGCCAAAAACCTGCGGCTCAATCACCAGAAGAATACCAAAGCGTTGCTCAATATCCACAACAATATCCCCCGCCAGCTGTAGCAACTGCTGTCCGCTGCAGGCACCTGAATTCACCAGCACCAGGGCATGCTCACGGTGCACCCCACAACTCTGCCCCATCGCCCCCTTCCAACCGGCCTGATCAATAAGCCAGGCAGCCGGTAATTTTATAGTGCCATCGGGCTGGGGATAGCCGGGCAACTGCGGATACTCCACCTGCAATTGCTGCCACTGCTTATTACTCAACACCGGGTTTTTAAAGAAGCTACCGACGTTGGGCTGTACGGCGGGGTCGGGCAGCTTTTGCTGACGAATACGACACACCGCTGCGCTAACCTGTTGGGGATTAAGTGCTTCCTGCGACTCATCAGCTAATGCCGCGGCCAACGCTGGATAACGAATATCAACATTGCCTTGTTCACTTAAAGCCACTGTCACTGAAGTGACGACAAACTGCCCCGCCGCACTTTGTTTAAAAATACTGTCGCGATAGCCGAACTTGCAGTCGCTTTTACTAAAGCTCACGGCATTGCCCGTCGCTATCTCCAAGGCATCAAGGCTGACAAAACGATCACTAAGCTCCAACCCATAGGCACCGATATTTTGTATGGGTGCTGCGCCGACCAAACCCGGAATTAATGACAAGTTTTCAAGGCCGTAACTTTTTTCCGCCAGGGTATGCTGCACAAATTGATGCCAGTTTTCACCGGCTGCCGCCGTCCAGTGAATGCGTTGGCTACCATCATTTTGTTGGTGACGCTCAATACCGCGAGTCGCTATTTGCACCACTAGCCCGGCAATATCACCGGCCAGCACTACATTGCTACCGCCGCCCAATATTGTCACGGTCAGCTTTTGCGCCCGCGCATAGGCCAGCGCTTCGGCGAGTTCATCATTTGTACTAACTCGACAGAAGAACGCCGCCTGCCCCGGCAATGCCAAAGTATTGAGTGCAAGCAAGCTAACATTGGCTTTTATATTCAAAGTATTAACTCGATGAGGCATCGTTTAATACGTCTTCACGCAAATGCCGTAACAAACCTTGCGATGCCTGCTCGACCATATCCAGCACTTGCTCAAAACCTTCTGCGCCACCTGAGTAGGGATCGGGCACCTCATCGAGTGCGCCCTGCCCATAGGGTAAAAACAGGCTTAAAGTACCCGTAAAGTGATCGGGCTGTAGCAACTGTAAATTCGAAAGGTTCTGGCCATCCATCGCCAAAACATAATCAAACAAATCAAAATCGACCGCTGCTACCTGCCGTGCTCGCAGGTGGCTTAAGTCATAGCCACGCTGCTGCCCGGCAGCGATAGTCCGCGAATCAGGCTGTTTACCCAGATGCCAGTCGCCGGTGCCAGCGGAGTCGACACGAATATGCTGGTTCAATCCTTGCTTGATCACCATCTGTTCAAACACCCCATGGGCGGTCGGCGAGCGGCAAATATTACCCAGGCACACAAAAAGCACTGCTATTTCACGGCGGGGCACATCAGGCATCAGATAACTCAAGCAGCTGAATAACCGCCTGTAAATCGGCTTCGGTATCGACGCCGCCCGGCACGTCCATGAGTGCGGGTTCGACATGTATTTTTATGCTCTGGTACAAAAATCGCAGCTGTTCCAAAGCTTCGAGTGCTTCGAGAGGCGCAACAGCCCATTCCACAAAGCGGTGCAGCAGCTCCACTCGATAAGCATAAATACCGATGTGCCGCTGAAAACAATTTGTCGCCGAAGTTAGTTCAACGGGCAAGCTCTGTTGCTCGAGAGCAAAGTGATCGCGGGGCCAGGGAATAGGCGCACGACTAAAATACAGGGCGATACCATCGTAGCCGCTGACCACTTTCACCACGTTAGGATTGGAAAATACTTCAGCATCGGTAATAGCTTCACTTAAGGTCGCCACACCCGCATGGGGATTTGCGGCCAGGTTGGCGGCAACCTGATCAATCACCTGGGGCGGAATCATAGGCTCGTCGCCCTGCACATTAACGACAATTTCATCTTCACCAAGACCACACTGGCGAGCGACTTCTTCCAGACGGTCAGTACCGGAAACATGGTCGGGCGAGGTCATCACCACTTCACCACCAAAACCCTTAACCACATCGGCAATGCGCTGATCGTCAGTGGCGACAATCACCCGACTTGCGGCACTTAATTGCGCTTGTTCATAAACCCGCTGAATCATGCTTTTACCAGCAATATCGCGCAACGGCTTGCCGGGCAAACGGGTAGAGGCGTAACGGGCGGGAATAACAACGGTGTATTTCATAGTATTCTTATCAATTAGTTGAAGTGCTATTAATCAGCTCTTGAATAGCTTCTAGCAGTGCGGGCTCAAGCTCTGCGGCGACTTCCAGTACCCAGACATTATCCCCGGCAAAGGCTTCACATTTAACCGCGTCTTTTGATGTCATCACGACGGGCAGGTCATCATCAAATTCAAGATCAGCCTGCGTGAAAGCGTGGTGATCAGGAAAGCGATGGAGTTGCGGCGCTAGCCCAAGCGTTGTCAATGTTGTGCTAAAACGCTCGGGGTTACCAATACCGGCCAGTGCATGCACACGACGTGACCCCGTCCAGTCATTTGCCGCGACCCGTTGACCACTGCGCAAATGGCGAAAAAAGGTGGGCTGCAGGGTCATTTTAATACGCTTGGCGGGGTTTAATGCGGCGGCCGGTAAAGCAGAGCTATTAATATTGGCATCAACCTGACCATTCAATACCACGAAGTCGACGCTGGCTAAACGTTCGGGCGGCTCACGCAGCGGCCCTGCGGGTAAACACAGCCCGTTACCCAGGCCCCGGCGCGCATCGAGCACGGCAATTTCCAGATCTCGATGCATGCGGTAATGCTGCAGACCATCGTCACTCAGCACCACGTCAACATCAAACTCAGCCAACAGAAACTCGACGGCGGCCACCCGGTCACTATCAATAACCACCGGGCAACCCGCCTCGCGGGCGATCAATACGGGCTCGTCACCAAATTCTTCTGCAGGATCTTCGGCATTAACCTTGCGCGGCTGTTTCGATGTCTGTCCACCGTAGCCACGGCTGACGATGCCTGGGCGAAGACCCGCTGCTTGCAGGCTTTGCACCAGACTAATAATCAACGGGGTTTTGCCCGTGCCGCCAACGGCGATATTACCGACAACAACAACAGGAACCGTAAAAGGCTTTACCTGATAACGCTTTTGCAAATAGTGCTTACGCGCTGCCGCTACACCTCGGAACAGGTAAGACAGAGGAAGAAGAGTCTTTGCCCAACTCGACTGTTGGTACCAGGCGCGCTCAAGAGCCGACATAAGCGCTAAGTCGCGTCGTCACTAAATTGTTGCTGGTACAAAGAGGCATAGCGGCCATTCGCTGCCAATAGCGCAGTATGGGAGCCCTCTTCGACAATCCGCCCCTGTTCGAGAACCAGTATGCGATCAGCATTTTCTACCGTGCTTAAGCGGTGGGCGATAACAAACGTGGTGCGGTCTTTCATCGCCACTTCCAGGGCCGCCTGTATGGCGCGCTCTGACTCAGTATCGAGGGCGGATGTGGCCTCATCGAGAATGAGTACCGGGGCATCTTTTAACAGGGCGCGGGCGATGGCCAAACGCTGACGCTGGCCACCCGACAACATCACGCCGTCATCCCCAATCATCGTTTCAAAACCCTCGGGCAGAGCTTCGATAAAATCGAGGGCGTAGGCGAGACGGGTAGCTTCGCGCACCGCTTCGTGACTGCAATTCGCCAGTTCACCGTAAGCAATATTGTTGTAAATCGTATCGTTAAATAAAGTGACTTGCTGGCTCACCAGAGCAATATGCTTACGCAGATTGGTTAATGTGTAATCGTTAATATCATGCCCATCAAGGCTGATACGACCACTCTTGTAATTATAAAAACGCGGGATAAGACTGACCAGCGAGGTTTTGCCGCTACCCGACGAACCCACCAGAGCAATCGTTTCACCAGGCTCAACGGAGAAATTAATCTCACTCAGAACCTCATCATTCTCGTTATAGCCAAAACCGACATTCTCAAAGCTGAATTTGCCCTCGGCTCGCTCTTTTTCAAATTGCCCCTGGTCGACTTCTTCTTCGCCATCAATCGTTTCAAATAAGGTCGTAGCGGCGGTAATACCCTGTTGCACGAGGCTATTTATTTGCGTCAACTGCCGCACGGGCTTGGCCAATAGCGAGGCAGTAAATAAAAACTTGATGAAGCCACCGGTCGACATTGAGCCGAGAATTTCAGGCGTTAACGCAGTCCAGACCAATAAACCCAAAGCCACCGACAGCAATATTTGCACCACCGGCGTACTCAGGCCTTCAGCAATCGCTAACTTGAGGTTCTGCCGCCGATTGCGCTGACTGGCTTTGCTCATGCGCTCGTTTTCGTATTCACCCCCCCCGTAGAGGTGCATTTCACGATAGCCGCTGACGGCTTCCTGAGCGACATGGGTCACATCGCCCACCGCTGTTTGAATACGTTTGCTTATCACTCTAAAACGCTTGCTGACAAAACCAACAATGCCAGCAATAATTGGCATCACAACCAAAAAAACCAGCGCCAAACGCCAGTTCAAATACACCWGATAAACCAATAAGCCAATAACCAGGAAGCCTTCACGCACCACCACTTTGATAGCTTTGGTACTTGCCGTCATCACCTGATTAACATGAAAGGTTAGCTGAGCCACCATGTGACCGGCCATTTGGCCATCGAAATAGGCACTGGGCATACGCGTATATTTGGCAAATACCTCGGTACGTAAATCATGCACCACTGACTGGGAAACATAGGCCATCCCATAATTTCCCACCAGAAAGGCAAGCCCTCTGACCAGAGCAAGAGCAATCATCATAGTCGGTAAAACTAGACGACTTTGCTCCAACACCGGGCCGTCGGCCATCAGCCACTCGGCAACCTGCGACGTTAAACCGGCATCCATCGTCATCATATTGATGTCAGCGGGAATATCACCGTCACCGGTAACGACTGTTAGCACGTTAATCATATAGCCGAGCAAATCGATAAAGGCGATTTGTACGGAACTGAACACCCACAGGCCGAGGATGCTGACAATGAATACGCGCCAGTATTTTTTTAAATAGCCCAGTATGCGCAGGTAAACCTGCAAGCCCGATGGCCCCGCTGTAATTTCTTTGTTTTTCATAGTGCGAATGTTACTAGGGTCTTTCTTTTCGGGGAATAACTATTTACTGCAGAGATGGGATTATTGAGGTTTTTACCTCACTTCTCTGAACGCTGGGTCGTAATACTTAAATGCACAAAGCCACTGCGGCCGGCTGCATCCATCGCTGTCACCACGGCTTGATGACTGGCTTTCGCATCAGCACGGATAATCACCTGTTTATCGGTGTCACCCTCGGCAAGCTTGTCGAGGCCTTTCATAAGCGTCAGAATTTTCTGATTCACCAGCGCCGTATCATTCAGAGAATAATGGCCCTCGGCATCGATACCAATTTCAATGGCTTCTGGTTCGCTCTCGGCCAGCGCACCCTCGGCCTCGGGCAGGTCAATCGTCAGTTCGCTCTCTTTGGTAAAGGTGGTAGACACCATAAAAAAGATCAGCAGCAAAAACACCACATCAATCAGTGGCGTTACATTAACCGTATTGTCTGCCGTTTTTTGGCGGCGAAACTTCACTCGCTCTTACCTTTCGCAGAGAGCTTAGTCGAGCCCTGAACCTCACTCGCGGGCCGATCACCATGCAAAGCATCAACCAGCTTGATTGCCTGGTCTTCCATCGTCACGACGAGTGAGTCGATACGACGCTCAAAATAGCGGTGGGCAATTAATGCGGGAATTGCCACTGACATGCCCGCAGCGGTGGTAATTAAAGCCTCAGAAATACCCCCCGCCAAAATACTGGCATTACCCGTACCCTGCAACATAATGGCGGTAAACACTTTAATCATACCAATCACAGTACCGAGCAGACCGATTAAAGGGGTAATAGCAGCGATGGTGCCAAGGGGGGATAAATAGCGCTCCAACTTATGTACGACCTGCGTCGCGGCTTCTTCAATGCTATCGCGCATCACCGCACGGCCATGGGTGGAATTACTCAGGCCCGCAGCAAGAATACGACCCAGTGGCGATGAAGTGCGCAACTCCTGTAATTTATCAGCTGTAACCTCCCCGTGTTTGAGCCAATGCCAAACCTGCGCCAATAAATTATCGGGAGTAACTTTATTAGCCCGCAGGGCAATAAAGCGTTCGATAGAAATCACCACCACGGCTATAGAACATACAATCAATGGCAGCATTAACCAGCCACCGGCAACAACCAAGTCGTACACGTAGATTCTCCCTTAAAAACTCGCGCTACTTTATCACAGCACTTCCGCGCAAAATGAACGAACAGTGCTCGTATTGAGGCATTAAAAAGGTAAAAACAAAGTATGACGCGATGAAATTAATGCCAATAACGCCGGGCCTGATCCCGCCAGGGGTAAACCTCTAAATAACCATTCCCATCCCACTTAAAGATTATCGCACCCGATGCCCCCGTCACCCAGGCATGGGCACCGGCACGCTGATAACGCTTAAAAACCGACTTGGTAGGGTGGCCAAAATGATGGTTAAAACCAGCCGCATACACCACATGAACAGGAGACAGGTGATCAACAAAAGCCTGGCTCGATGATGTACGACTGCCGTGGTGCGGCGCTATCAACACGTCGATCTGCTTTGGCAGCACCCCTCGCGCTAGCAATTGTGCTTCAACATCAACACTGATATCACCGGGTAGAAGGATAGTTTTACCGCGATAGCGGAT
>NVWE01000005.1:0-97149 GCA_002746135.1 Cellvibrionales bacterium
CATTGTTGCATCTCTTGCCGGAGAAGAAACGATTAGCCTACTGGCAGCTAGCCGCTTCTTCTACCTAATCAAGTTATGAACTTCAGTTTTGAATCCAAGAACCTCTGTTTGTTAATAGTTTTGTGAGAAGGTGCTCACTACTCAATCGCAGGTATAGGGTTGTTGATTGAGTTGGGTTTTACTTTCAAGTATCTTTTACGAGCTTTTCTGTAAAGAATATTACGACATTACATTTTGAATGACTATTGCTTACAGCAGTTGGTCAAATAACAAAAGGAATAACAAAGGGTAGCTATGGATAATTCAACTAATGATTCAAATACTGTATCAGTCGATAGTGATACGCCTGATTACGACTTTAGTATCGGTGCTGTACTAAGCGAGGCCTGGGAAAAAACCAGTGGCTTAAAAGGGTCTTTTTGGGCAGCAGGAGCAATATTTTTTGTTGCGGTGCTTATTTTGGGTGCTGTTCTTGGTGGTGGCAGTGCCTTTCTCGCGGGTCAGGGCAATGCAGGTGGCGGGGTGCTAATGGGTCTTTTAGTGCAGCTCGTGATTATGGCTGTTATGTATCCGTTTATGGCAGGTATTGTGATGTTGGGTATTGAACGCTCGGTGGATTTACCACTGAGCTATAAAAGCGTGTTTGGTTATTTTTCATATGCTTTGCCCTTGCTCGGTGTTGCTGTGTTAATGTCGGTCCTGGTGGCTATTGGCTTTATTCTACTGATTATCCCAGGCATTTATTTATCACTGGCCTATATATTTGCGGTGCCATTAGTCGTCGAAAAAAATCTCGGAATCTGGGATGCCATGGAAAGCTCTCGAAAAGCAGTGACAAGGCATTGGTTTAAATTGTTTTTTCTTTTTTTGATTATGGGTATTCTCGGGATGATCAGTGCCATCCCCTTTGGTATTGGCCTTATCTGGACTTACCCGATGATGGTTGTGATGATGGGTATAATGTATCGCGATATTTTCGGTGTTGATACTGTGGAATCTTCGCTGCAGGAATAGCTTTTGATAGCTTCAACCGCTGGTAGCTTTACTGCCAGCGGTTTTTTTATGCCGAATATTTGTCTTCTATGTTTGTGCCAACTCTTTAGAGCGTTGCTCGAGGGGGCGTAATTAAAACTGATGGTCATGTGATCAATCAGGCCGGTATAGTACTGTTCGATTTTGGGCGCTACTCTATTAAATTGCTCGACGTGTCTTCTCACCTGGGTGGTGATTTTATCCGCCCATATAGATAGTTCGCCGTCACTTTTACTTTTCTTGCCCTTGAGCTATTGTCGTTCTGACAGCTTGCAATTGGCTGTCTAGACCTGTCCTGCTGTTGGCCAGGTGCTAGGCATTTAGTGCCTAAAGTCATGCTGGTTACGATGACAATATGTCTGCTCCATGTTAGATTACGGCACGGCCAATGAGGTCGTATTTATTGAATTTTGTAGATTTAAAACCAGTATTGAGGAGTAAGTTATGGGACGCGTTCAAGACAAAGTATGCCTGGTAACGGGTGGAGCATCTGGAATAGGTCGTGAGACAGTTTTGTTAATGGCTGAACAGGGTGCGCGTATTGTATTGACGGATCTTAATGAAGAGGCCGGGCAGTCAGTAGTCGGTGAAATTGAAGCCATTGGTGGAGAGGCCATTTTTGTTAAACATGATGTGTCCTCGGAAAAAGACTGGATCCGCGTAGTTAAGACAGCTGTCGAGCGTTTCGGTCAAGTAGATGTGTTGGTCAACAATGCTGGCGTGTTCGTGGTTAAGCCAATTCAAGAAACAACAGAAGCCGATTGGGACTTTGTTAACGATGTGAATACCAAAGGTCTGTTCTTCGGTGTTAAGCAAGTACTGTCGGCAATGAAGAAATCTACAGGCGGCTCAATTATCAACATTTCATCAATCTACGGTATTGTGGGTGCTTCAAGTGCCTCTGCTTATCAGGCTTCAAAAGCTGCGGTACGCGTATTTACCAAGTCTGCTGCTGTTGAGTATATCGAGCACAATATTCGTGTTAACTCCGTACACCCTGGTGTTATCGCAACGCCGATGACGGCTGATATTATGGCTGATGCTGAAGCGGGTGAGGCTTTGTTAGGTGGCGCTATTTTTCGTAGGCCTGCACATCCCAAAGAAATAGCCTGGGGTATTTTGTTTCTTGCCACGGATGAATCTTCTTTTATGACGGGTTCAGAGCTAGTTATCGATGGTGGCTATACAGCTACCTAAGACGCATCGTCAGACAGCATTTCCGGTAGTGTGCCTGCTTCCCGGCCGCTATCGAATCCTCCTTGGCCGTCTTCCTGACAATAGAAAAACCATATCCACTCCTTTTGGTCTTGGCATCAAGATGCAATCTTTTTTTGAATAAAGGGTCACATGATGTTCAACTCTGTTGAGTCACTAGAGCGAAATTGCGATGCTGGCTAAAACAAAACGGCTTTTTTTACGGCCCAATATTAAGTTGTTCATCGCCTTTCTGCTCTTTCTGAAAGACAGGTATAAGCGTGATGGCTGCCAGGAAAGCGCAGCTGCCTTGACGTATATGACGCTTTTTGCCGTTGTCCCTCTGATGACTATGATGTATAGCATGTTCGCCATTATTCCAGCATTTCAGGGCTTTGAGGATCAGGTAGAGCACTTAATATTTGAAAATCTAGTGCCGGCTAGTGGTATCGAGGTTCAAACGTATTTGCGCGAGTTTTCCACTCAGGCGCGTCAATTAAGTGCTGTGGGTGGTTTAATTCTTATTGTCACGTCTTACCTGATGTTGTCGAATATTGAGAGAACGTTCAATCGTATTTGGCAGACGGCTGGCGGTCGGAAGGGTTTGAGCAGCTTCCTACTGTATTGGGGTGTGCTGAGTTTTGGCCCCCTCTTGATTGGTATTGGCTTGCTGATGCACACCTATCTACTGTCATTTCAGTTGCTGGTTAATGAGCTTGATAAGTTTCAAGTGAGTGCGGCGCTGCTTCAGTATCTACCCTGGCTCATGACCTGGGCAGGCTTCACTTTACTGTTCGTTGCTATGCCTAACTGCCGAGTTGTTTTTCGTTACGCGCTGTGGGGCGGCTTGTTAACGGCACTACTTTTCCAGATAGCGAAGGGACTCTTTGCTCTATTTGTGGTGAATTCAAACTACCATACTATCTATGGCGCTTTTGCTATGGTGCCAATGTTTTTACTCTGGATTTATTTGTGCTGGGTGATTGTACTGGGAGGTGCAGAGCTAATACGTTCTCTAGAAACTTTTAATGAGACATACCGCCCCTGCTATTTTTCTGACGTGATTGCGGTGTTGGTTATTTGTGCACAGTGTTTAGACTTTCAGCGTCGAGGTGAAGCCATTGCCGATAGCGATATGCTTAAAGCAGGTATTGATGGACAGCAGTGGGCCCGCCTACGTTCGCTGTTATTGGAGAAAAAACTCCTGGTATGCACTGAAAACAATCGTTATGTTTTGACGCGCGATCCCGCGACACTCACTGTGTGGGAAATTAATAAGCTTCTGGGTGACAGTGTTTTTAGCACACCCTCACACCGGGGTAGTGAGGTCTTGGCGCAATACCCCTGGGCTGAGCGACTGGCAACAACCATCGATACTGTTGGCAATCAGGCCAGCGAGCATTTTTCTCTTTCTCTGCAGGATTTATTTGATGCACAAAGTACAGGGTTCGGCGGCAATAAAACGGCACTGTAAAGTTGATCTATTGCTGTTACTGCTTGGGCTAACACTTTTGAGCGGCTGTGGGGAAGAGGAGACGCATTACAATTTGCTGGGAGGTGGTTCTGTTAACTTTGAGGAGCTGCACGGCAAGGTTGTGTTGGTCAATTACTGGGCTGAGTGGTGTCGCCCCTGCCGTATAGAAATCCCTGAATTAAATCACTTTGCTCAGCAGCACCCTGACAATGTACGCGTTTTGTCCGTCAATTTTGATGGTGTTGTCGGTGAAAGCTTGTCTGAACAGGTGCAGGCACTGGGCATTGAATTCGATACTCTTTTACAAGACCCGCGTGTTGACTTTTCTGTACCGGCTAGTAGTGGTTTGCCGGAAACGATTGTKWTKAACCSMMRKGGNGRAGNTACARCARGTYTTASTKGGRMMNGCWAMYRMTKCAAAGCCTTGAAGCTATTTTGGACGCGCCTCGCTTATAATAGCCCCCATTCCGGGCTCATATTTTGTGTTTTACGCTTGCATAGCAAAAAATATCTTAGTTCGTCATAAACCCTTAACCAAGTGAGTCAAACAACTGATGACACCAACAACTGTAAAACTTCATAAGGGGGCGGGTAGTCTCGAGCTGGTTTACAGTGATGAAAGTCACTTTACGTTGAGCGGTGAGTTTCTGCGAGTTCATTCGCCAAGTGCTGAGGTTAGAGGGCATGGGCCGGGTGAAGAGGTTCTACAGCACGGTAAAAAGAACGTGAAAATTTCTTCTTTGGAAGCAGCAGGGCACTACGCGTTATTGATTCATTTCGATGATGGGCATAACACGGGGATCTATAGCTGGAGTTACTTGAAAGAGCTTTGTGATCAGCAGGTTGAATATTGGGATAAATATCTGCGACTGCTAAATGAGGCCGGTCTAAGCAGAGACCCAGAAGAACAGGCGTTAAAGTTTTTTAACCCCTGATATTGCTCGTAGCAGGGGTTTTACTCTGCTCATTTAGTCTTCTTCGTTAAAATCGTAGTCCATTTCAGGGCTAGGAGTTTGAATATAGTGACCTTGAATATATTCGATGCCGCTCTGCCAAAGTGTTGGTATTAATGTTGGGCTTTCAATAAAAGGAGCAACACAATGTTGCTTCATTTCTTTGAGTAGGACTATAAGTTGTTGTGTTTCCTCCTGCCGTTCCCCTCCGGCTTTGATGTTCTGGATAAGCTCTCGATCCAGTTTGACGAAGTCAAAGTCTAGTTTTTCCAGTACCAGAAGCGGGCTACTCGACAATCCAAAATGCGTCATCGCAATTCTACAGCCCATTGTTCTTAACTGTGATATCAGGGTTTCACTTTGTGCTATGTAGCGTCCAGCATCACTTTCGCGCAGTTGAAAGGTAATGTTGGCCGGGGGCGTTTTAGATGTTTTTAGTGCCAGTTGTAACCAGGAACAAAATTTTTCATCCTGGATACTAGCAGCACTGAGATTAATAAAGAGGCAAGTGAGGGGCGCGGTTTGAAGTTTTTTCCCCAGTTTTATTACGGTCTCGAGAATAACCCAGCGATCTATTTCTGTTGCAATCGGACTGTCAAAAACCTTGCTGATAAAGTCAGGAGGAATGTTTTCTGGGTACTCCTCAATTTTGGGCCGCATTAATACCTCATAAAATTCTGCGGAATCATCGTTGAGGCCGACAATCGCTTGAAAGGCGATGCCAATAAGTCTTTTCTCAAGTAACTGTTGGCCAAACAGAGTGACCTTTTCCTCGGAGTCAACACTGAAGTCAGTTTGGCTCATTGCATCCATAACATAAACTTTCATGTCAGTTGCGGAGGAGTCTGGATCAGCTTCATCCAGTGTTCTCAGGCATTCGTCAATGCAAACCTGTGCGGAGGCGGTGTTTCTGGTGATTAAGCCGATGCTGAGGCTGGTCGACATGAGAATACTTTGTGCACCCACTTGAAACGTATGCTCGGCAACTTGCTGGCACAGGGTTTCAGCAAATTGTTTGCCTTCCTGTAAGTTGAAGTCGGCGATAACAAAATTGATAACATCTTGCTTATCGCGGCTAACGACAACCTGCTTGTTCGTTTGCTCCACGATAAAATCGGCTAGTGCCAACAGTATTTGATCGGCATTACTCTCACTGGTGTCTTTACGGATTTGCGCATCTTGCTCAGCAAGAGCACATAGGATTAGGCTATCTTGTCCGTCACCACTCTGAGCCGAGCTAATGGCTAGCGCAATGTTGTTGAGAGTAGCTTGTGGATCGATGGCGAGAGCTGTTTGTTCTTGAGCTGCCTTCTCCACAGATGTCAGTATTTCATCGATTTCTAGTGTTTCATCGATCTCTAATAACTCATCAAGCTCGAATGCATTACTTTCTGCTTTAATGACGGTCGCGCTATCCGTGGTCGCAGCTATTTCGTTTTTAATAAGAAATTGTAGTGCAGCATCGCCCTGGTATTCGACTTGACAAATATTTGTCTGAAGTTCAACTCTTTCTTCATCAGTGGTAATGAAGCTGAGACTGAGAACTGTTTTATCCAATTCGCCGTTCGGGTCGAGGGGTTTAAGGAAGGGTTTTATTTCTTCCTGAAAACTTGATGCGATGGTATCAATGACGGGGGCCATCAGCATGTCGTCGGGGTCACTGTAGCCCATGAGCTGATTAAAGGGTTCGTTAGTGTAGATATACGTGCCATCCTGAACCAAAGCGATGGCATTTCTTGAAGAATCCATCAATTCTTCGCAACGTATTTCGGCCGCGCTATAGCGCTCTTGCCAGTCGTGTTGTGCGCGGCGCTGTTCTAGCTGTTCGAGGGTGCGGGATGTGGCTAGTAAAAAATATTGGTCTTCGTCCACCGGGACCACATAGGAGGCTCCCATGCGAATACCTTCTACAACATCAACAATGTCACTACTATTACTGATCAAGATTGCAGGTATATCTAGTCTTTGGTTGCGAATGCCCGCCATCAGTTTTTTGGCAGGCAGGGTTGTTGCCTGTAGCTGAGCAATGACCAAATCCCACTGGCGGCTTTTTAATAGTGTTGCCAATTCTTCTGCAGAAGTGACCACTTGCGCATCAACCTGATAGGACGCACCTTCGAGAAGGCTGATTAAACGACCGGTGTCATCACTATCGTCGTGCGCGATGAGTAGGTTCAAAGTTCCTTCTTTTGCCATAGAGAGTCTTCTTTAGCTCCAGGATGAGTGAAAGAGTAGCAGGGCTAGTGCCTGCTATCCTCGTTACTATGATTGAGGCCATTATACGGGGCAATGTGTGGTCCTTGTACCTCAATTGGCTCTTAGAATGCCTGTTGTGTAGCAAAGTGAAGATAGAAATGTCTGTAAACAGGTTGATTGATCAGGATTGCTGGCCAGGTATCGAGTTTGTCTTGAGGTTAGGAATCGGCCTTTATGAGTAAAGACAGAGGCTGCTTACTGGGTGCTGCCGCTTGTTCATAAACAAATTTAGGCACCAGATAACCGGGCAAAAGCGTCAATAACTCTCGCTGCAGTTGCTGGATTTTAGCGTCACTGACATTGAAGTGGGCTGCACCGGCTACTTTGTCGAGACGGTGAATGTAGTAGGGCATGATGCCTGTCTCAAACAGCTGTTCCGATAGTGCCACCAGGGTTGCTGATGAGTCATTGATCTGATGGAGTAGAACCGATTGATTAAGTAATTCAATGCCGTGGCGCTTTAAGCGTTGTGCCGCCTGGCTGACTGCCTGATCAATTTCATTGGGGTGATTGATATGCCAGACCATGACTACCTTTAAGCGTGTCGCGGTCATCCAGTGTAAGCAGCCAGGGTCGATACGAGAGGGGATCACCAGGGGCAGACGAGTGTGTATACGCAGGCGCTTAATATGGGGGATGGCGGCGATTTGCTCGGTGATCCACAGTAAAAAGTTATCGTTGGCGGCGAGGGGGTCGCCACCACTGTAAATCACTTCACTGATGCTCTCGTCGCGGGCCAGGTAGTCTAGTGCCGTCTGCCATTCTTTCCTGCCCAGTGTATTGTCCTCATAGGGAAAGTGACGGCGAAAACAGTAGCGACAGTGAATGGCACAGGCGGGACTGATAATTAACAGAGCGCGCCCGTGGTACTTATGGACGACACCGGGAATTGGGTTGGCATCCTCTTCGCCCAATGGATCACTGCTAAAACCGGGTGCGGTGAGCATCTCGGCGCCAAGGGGCAATACCTGTTTAAGCAGGGGATCGTCGATATCGCCTTTTTTCATGCGCTGTACATAGGGCAGGGGCACGCGCAGTGACCAGGCTTGTTGAGCGACGGGGCTCGCGTCGAGTTGCGTCGGGTTGATCTCGAGTCGCTCTAATAATTCTGCCGGATTGCGGATAGCGGCAGCGAGTTCTTCCTGCCAAGATGGCTGATGCGCTTCGATGCTCGTGTGGGGTATGATGTCGGCCGTCAAAATGGTCCCTGAATAACGTAAAGAGGTAATAATGGCCAACTATTCTACCAATGAATTCCGCTCCGGTCTTAAAGTCATACTCGACGGTGATCCCTGTTCCATTGTTGAAAATGAATTTGTTAAACCCGGCAAGGGCCAGGCCTTTAGCCGTGTGCGCTTGAAGAACCTGAAGACCGGCCGCGTTTGGGAACGTACGTTTAAGTCGGGTGAAAGCCTTGAAGCTGCCGATGTCAGCGAACAAAACATGCAGTATCTCTATAATGACGGCGAATATTGGCACTTTATGGAGCCCGATACCTTCGAGCAGCATCAGGCTGATAAAACCTCGGTGGGCGATACTGCGCTGTGGTTGCGTGAGCAGGATACCTGCATCGTCACCCTGTACAACGGCTCTCCTCTGGCAGTTGCTGCCGCGAATCATGTTGATCTTGAAATCACTCAAACTGACCCCGGCCTTAAGGGTGACACTGCTCAGGGTGGTACTAAGCCTGCGACCCTCAGCACCGGTGCAGTGATTAAAGTGCCGCTGTTTTTAAATGAAGGCGAGATCGTGAGTGTCGATACGCGTACCGGGGAATACCTCAATCGCGCCAAAAAGTAGTCGATTTATTTTAATCGGGCAGTTTTTCTCGTGAGTGATCGGCAGATAAAAATGATAGTAAAAAGGGCTGCTTAATCGTGCCGAATGATGGCGATATATCGACTGAGTGGCGGCCAACAACTTCAAACGACACCCTGATTAAACGGGCACGCCTGCTGGCGCAAGTGCGAGAGTTTTTCGCATTGCGCCGCGTCCTCGAGGTCGATGTACCGGTACTGGGTGAACGCACTGTCAGTGACCCCCACCTCGATAGCTTGTACATCGAGGCCCCGCAGCGTTATTTGCAAACCTCTCCCGAATATTTCATGAAACGCCTGTTRGCGGCGGGCAGTGGGCCAATCTACTCCCTTGCTAAAGCCTTTCGTGCCGGAGACGAAGGGCGTTATCACAATCCCGAATTTACTTTACTGGAATGGTATCGCCCGGGCTGGGATGAAAACCAGCTGATTGCGGAAATAGCGGACTTACTGGAAAGTGTGGGTTGTGCGGCCGATGCCTGTGCACAGCGTGTCACCTACCGCGATATTTTTCTGGCCACCGTCAATCTCGATCCCCATCAGGCAAGTCTTGCGGCCTTAGCCAAGTTGGCGAGCGGTATTGCCCAGCGAGATATGAGCGATGAAAGTCGGGCCACCTGCCTGGATTTGATTTTTAGTTTTGAAATAGAGGCGCGTTTGCCGCAGGGGATCGTGTTTGTACACGACTATCCCACATGTTTATGCGCGCTGGCACAGCTCGGTGTCGATGAGCAGGGTGTGACAGTGGCGCGGCGCTTTGAGGTTTTTTTCGACCGTACAGAATTGGCCAACGGCTATTTTGAATTGCTCGACGCCGCTGAGCAGCGCCGTCGTTTTAGTGAAGATAATCGCCAGCGTAAAGCGCTGGGTAAGCCTGAAATGCCTGCTGATGAAAAGCTATTGGCGGCCCTCGATGCGGGCTTGCCATCTTGCGCAGGGGTGGCGCTGGGTATCGACCGTTTGTTAATGCATCTTATCGGCGCTCAGCATATCGAAGAAGTTATTGCCTTTCTTTAAATAAAAAGCTGAATTAAAGAAGTAATTAAACAATTGAATAGTGGGCCGATTAAATCAGTTGGGCCAGCTATCTAAATAAAGCAGGCACTGGCTAATCACTGCCGCAGCCTTCCAGTCCGTGATCCATTTTTTCTGCCGGGTCGTCCTCACTGGTTGATCCGACCACTTTTGCCGGTACACCGGCGACAATGGAGTGGGGCGGTACATCTTTCAAAACCACGCTGGCCGCAGCGATTTTTGACCCCTCGCCAACCTCTATATTACCCAATACTTTAGCGCCGGGGCCGATCAATACGCCGCGCCGGACTTTCGGATGGCGGTCGCCAGATTCTTTGCCGGTGCCACCCAGTGTCACCGATTGCAAAATTGATACGCAATCTTCCACCACCGCAGTTTCACCGATCACCAGACCCGTAGCGTGGTCAAACATAACGCCCTTACCAATTTTTGCAGCGGGGTGAATGTCGACACCCAGCACCACAGATATGCGATTTTGTAGCACCAATGCGAGCGGTCGGCGTTGGTTATGCCACAGCCAGTGGGCAACGCGGTAGGCGGTGAGGGCATGAAAGCCTTTGTAATACAAAAAGGGGGTTGAGAAGTCGTGACTGGCTGAATCTCGCTCGTAAATGGCAATAATATCGCAGCGCGCTTTGTCGATAATTGTTGGATCACTGGCAAAGGCATCGTCAAAAACTTCCCTTATCAGCAATGCTGGGGTGATGTCACTGTGCAACTTGTTAGCGAGATGAAAGCTCAGCGCTGCGCCCAAATTATTGTGATTCAAAATGGTCGAGTGCAAAAACCCCGCGAGCACCGGTTCGTGGCGGGCAGTTACCGAGACCTCGCTCACCAGCTGCTGCCAGAGGCTTTCGTTACAGGGGTTGGCGAGGGTTTGCTTTGTAGGTGTCATCATTGGGCCACTATTTTGATCAGTTAAGCATTATCCGAATCCTTGGCCTAATTATCCAGTGGTGTTCGGGCAAGTAGCCAAACTTCCACCGACTTTGCCCCCTCTTTTATTAATGTGCGGCTCAGTGCTTCTACGGTACTACCCGTGGTGAGTACATCGTCGACCAGGGCAACACGTGCTTCGTGTAGGAGTTGGCTTGCTCTACCTGCGACAAATGTATTGCCGGGAATTCGTTGGCGCTCTTTGCGTGAAAGGTGATGTTGGGCTGGCGTGTTGGTGATGCGTTTTATGGTATACCGTGAGTAATTAACATGTAGCTGTGCGGACAGTTCGCGAGTGATTATTTCACATTGGTTAAAGCCGCGAAAAAAACGCTTTTTCCAGTGTAGTGGGACGGGTATTAGCAGGTCGGGCAATGGGCATTTTTCACGCTCTGTTTTCTCTTTGATATGTCGTGCTAAAAGTTGTGACAATACTTTGCCTGCGGCGAGTTGACCGCTAAATTTAAAGTGCTGTAAAAGCAGATCGACAGGGTACTGATAGAGCAGGGGAGTTTGCACTGTGCTAAATGTTGGGCGTTGATTGAGGCAACGCCCGCAAATGCCGACGGTGTTGAGAGGGTTGGCGCAAATGTCACAATGTAGCCCCAGGCGGGGCAATCCTTGCTCGCAAGCACTACAGAGATCGATATCGTGCCCAGCGGATAGGCCACAAAGCAGGCAAGCTCCGGGTAAGAGTCGATAGCTGGCGGCTGTAAAGATGCGCTTTAGATTAAATCCCCGGTATGTGTCAGGGAGTGTTTTTAGCGTGCTGTGTAAGGCGGTCTTCCTTGTGTTCATATCAAAAAATCCTTTTTTTGATGTTTGTTGATGCTGTCCTTTTATAGGTTTGTCTGGATCGTACCGAGGCCATCTATCGACGAGAAAAAAATGGCTCTGGGAACTTCTTTACCGCTTGTCTCTCGAAGGCTCTGTGAAACACTTAATACATAATAGTTTAGTACAGAATTCATATTGGCGACGAGCCGCAGGTAATATCCGGGCTAAAGTCACTTTGATGATTTGCCTGTTTGTTTTAGTGAACACAGTGACAGCAGAAACCAAAAATGGTTTTGATCTGAAGGGTAGTCTGGTGCCGGTAGAGGAAATCCTGCTGGGAGGGCCACCCCGGGACGGTATCCCGGCAATTGATAAGCCTGTATTTATAACGGCAGTCCAGGCAAAACTTACCGCCAACGAAAGGGTTCTGGGCGTGTATTTTCAGGGCATTGCCCGGGCCTACCCCATCCGCATGCTCAATCGTCATGAGATTGTTAACGATACTTTTGACCAAACGGGCGTGGTTGTTTCCTACTGCCCTTTATGCGGGAGTGGCGTGGTTTTTCTTCTGCCTCAGAGTGGAGGGGGAAATACCTTTGGTGTTTCGGGCTTGCTCTATAACAGCGACGTACTGCTCTATGACCGGGCGAGTGAATCCCTTTGGTCTCAGTTGATGTTGAAGGCAATTAGTGGCCAGCGTCGCGGTGAAACGCTGGCTTTACTCGCAGCCACTCACACCACCTGGGGCGAATGGCAGAAGCGTTACCCCGATAGTGTATTACTTTCCCAAGCCAGTGCCCCGGGTGTCAGCTACCACAATAATCCCTATGCCGATTATGAAAAGTCAGAGCAACTGTGGTTTCCCGTGCAGCACAAGAGTGGTGAATTGCGAAACAAAGAGCGTGTGCTAGGGCTTTCCATTAATGGTGTCGATAAAGCCTATCCCCACACGGAATTGACTAGTTCATCAGCTGAGTTTGAGGATGTAGTCGGTGGTACAAAGGTGCGGATAGTTTGGTCAGAAGCCTCGCAAAGCGCCTATGTGCTCGATAGTCAGGGGCAGCAGTTACCGAGTATCAGCGCCTACTGGTTTGCCTGGTTTAGTTTTCATCCACAAACACTGGTTTATCGCGCTAATAATCAATAGCCTGCCTGGTCACAGCTACTGCATTAGCGAAGCCTTTTGGCTCGTGGCATAATTCGCAGAATTTATTCCACCTGCCAAACTTATTAATAGTATGAATATACGCCGTATAGATTTAAATCTGCTGGTTTATCTGGATGTTCTCCTCCACGAGCGCAATGTCACCAAGGCGGCGGCACAGTTGGGCATTACCCAACCAGCGATGAGCAATGGCCTACGTCGTTTGCGTGACTTGTTTGAAGACCCACTGTTGATTCGCACCAGTGATGGTATGAGCCCCACCCAGCGAGCCCTGGAGCTGCAACCCCAGGTGCGGGACATCCTTGCCAATATCGATAAAGCGGTACAGCCCAAAAAAGACTTCGATGCCCTTACCGCGCAGCGCGTTTTTCGCATTATGGCCAGCGACTATGCCGAGTCGACCTTGATTGCGCCGCTGCTGAGCGAGCTATCCCGCCTGGCACCGGGTATTACCCTCGATATTCTCACGCCCAGTGATGTGCGCCTGCAGGACGTGGAGCAGGGACGGGTCGATATGTTATTGAACCGCTTTGACGAAATGCCCCAGTCCTTTCATCAACTGACGATGTGGGAAGATGATTTCTCTTGCTTGCTCAGTGTCGATAATCCCTTACTGAATGAGTTTAGCCTCGATAATTACCTGCTCGGTCGCCATGTCTGGGTGAGTAAAACGGGTATGGGTGCCAGTGTTGGCATGAACCCTCGTGATGCCCAACGTATAGGCCGGGTCGATGAGGCTCTTAAGAACATTGGTAAAACGCGGCACATCGCTGTTTTTACCCGGCATTATCAGGTGGCGGCCCAGCTTGCTCAGCAGCCGGATTTGATTGTCACTATTCCTACACGCCTGGCACGACTGCAGTTGAGCAACCAGCGAGTTGCCTTACGGCCTCCGCCCTTTGAAATCCCCAGCTTTGAATTGAAAATGGCCTGGAGCCCTTTGTTGCAACACAATCCAGATCATCAATGGATACGCCGTTTGTTGGCCGATATTGCCCGCAGAGAGGGGCAGCTTTAATCGATAACTGACGAGGYGGAATACGCCTCGTGAATACCGAGAATAAGAACGATAAATTAGATAAATCACCCCGCTGCGTACTAGAATATGGGCTAATGCTACAGAAACGTTACAGCAAGGCCACAGCGGAGAGCAGAGCCCATGAACGAACGAGTCCAGATCGGCGGATTACAGGTYGCCAATGAACTTTACCAACTTGTTAATGAACAGGTTATTCCGGGTACAGGAGTCGACAGTGAAAAATTCTGGGCGGATTTTGAAGCTATTCTCAACGACCTGGGTCCGCGCAATGCTGAATTGTTGGCTATTCGTGAGAGCTTCCAAACGCAAATTGACCAGTGGCACGAGGCGCGCGCGGGCCAGGCCCATGATGCTTCGGCCTATCGTCAGTTCTTGCAGGACATTGGTTATTTAGTGCCAGCCGTTGAAAGCTTCTCGATTACCACTGAAAATGTTGATGCTGAGATTTGCGCCATTGCTGGCCCGCAACTGGTAGTGCCCATCACCAACGCACGCTATTCACTCAATGCGGCCAATGCCCGCTGGGGAAGTTTGTACGACGCGCTTTACGGCAACGATGTGATTAGTGAAGAGGGCGGCGCTAGTAAGGGGCCGGGTTATAACTCGGTGCGCGGCGCCAAAGTTATCGCCTATGGTCGTGACCTGCTCGACCAAAGTACGCCTCTGGCGAGTGGTTCTCACCACGATGCAGTGGCTTACAGTATTGAAAGTGGCGCTCTTGCCGTGACACTGAAAAATGGCAATGTCACCACACTTGAGCGTGCAGAGCAGCTCTTGGGCTATCTGGGAAAGGCGACAAGTCCAGAAAGTATTCTGCTAAAAAAYAACGGCYTACAYATMGAAATTCARTTTGAYSCYRRSCAYTAYGTCGGTCAGGRCGAYGCGGCRGGYATYAARGAYTTATACCTTGARTCGGCCATCAGYACSATTCAGGATTGCGAAGATTCYGTYGCCACCGTKGAYGCKGMAGAYAAGTGCRCRGCCTATGGCAAYTGGCTGGGCTTGATGAAGGGCGACCTCAGTGACTCTTTTGATAAGGGCGGCAAGACGGTCAGTCGTACTCTGAATGCCGACCGTGTTTTCATGGCTCTCGACGGTGGCGAATTAACCCTGCCGGGCCGTAGCTTGTTATTGATTCGCAACGTTGGCCACTTGATGACCAATAATGCGATTCTTTATGACGGTGGCAAAGAGGTGCCTGAAGGCATTATGGATGGCGTGATCACTTCATTGATCGCCCTCCACGATTTAAAGGGCAATAGCCCCCACCAGAACTCGCGCACTGGAAGTGTTTACATCGTTAAACCGAAAATGCACGGCCCGGATGAAGTTGCCTTTACCGTGCAATTATTTGCTCGCATCGAGCAGGCCCTGGGTATGGCCGAGCGCACACTGAAAGTCGGTATTATGGATGAAGAGCGTCGCACCACGGTAAATTTGCAAGCCTGTATTCGCGAAGCTAGCGACCGGGTGATCTTTATTAACACCGGCTTTCTCGATCGCACCGGTGACGAGATGCACACCAGCATGGCGGCGGGCCCTATGGTACCCAAGGCCCTGATGAAGCAGCAGGCCTGGATCAATGCTTACGAAGATTGGAATGTCGACGTTGGTCTGGCCTGTGGTTTAAGTGGCAAAGCGCAAATTGGTAAGGGAATGTGGGCGATGCCAGATTTAATGGCCAATATGATGGAGCAGAAAATTGCCCATCCCCAGTCTGGGGCTAACTGTGCTTGGGTGCCATCGCCAACAGCGGCAAGCTTGCATGTTATGCATTATCACCAGGTTAGCGTTGCTGCCCGCCAAAAAGAGTTGATCGGCCACCCCCGTGCCAGTCTCGACGACATACTGACCATTCCCCTGTTGGGTGATATCCAGTTGTCAGCTGAAGACATTGAGCGGGAGTTGGAAAATAACGCTCAGGGTATTCTTGGTTACGTAGTGCGCTGGATCGATCAGGGTGTGGGTTGCTCAAAAGTGCCCGATATCAACCATGTTGGTTTGATGGAAGACAGGGCGACCCTGCGTATCTCCAGCCAACATATTACCAACTGGCTACGCCACAATATTTGTTCACAAGAGCAAGTGCTGGCGGTGTTGAAGAAGATGGCGGTGGTGGTTGATGGGCAGAATGCTGGCGATGCCGCCTACCAAAAGATGGCACCGGACTTTGATGGCAATATTGCCTTTCAAGCCGCTTGCGAGCTRGTCTTCAAGGGTTGCGAGCAACCCAGTGGTTATACCGAGCCGGTATTACACGCCATGCGTCGTCGCGCCAAAGTGTCTGCTTAATCCCCTGTRCTTCCTGGCTCCGCCGTCTATGTTAGGCATAGCGGCGGGTTTTAGTTTGCTGGAAGTAGGGTGTTATTTTCTGCCGCTGCTTGAATTTTAGCTTTTWTTAGAAGCTGACCTTGAGGCTCAGAAAGCTCATTTGTTCAAACAGATTGCCCTCCTGATATTCAAGATACTCTTCATTGGTAATGTTTTGCAGAATCATAGCGATATCAATATTTACGCCATCGATTACCCACTTCTTACCGACCTTTAGGTCATAGCGGTGCCAGCTAGGTACCTTGCTACCCCGATGCCAGTTTGTTTCAGATTGATGGAAGAATGTACTGCTAAGGCTCCAGCCCTTCGGTAGCTGTTTGCTCACGAGCATGCTGGCGATATGGTTTGATGGGCGGAAGTTATTCTCTTTCCGGGTATTACGATATTGAGCAGATATTAGCCAGCTGATATTGGGGCGCCATTGAATTTGTGTTTCGTAGCCGCTGGTTCGATCACTTTTGGCATTTTCCAATTGGCGGAATTTTCCATTAATGTCATTGTTGGGGTGCTTTATGTATTTGACACCACCATCGAGATATTCTCTAAAAAGCCGATAATCAACACTAAGTTTGTTGTCAAACCAGTAACCGATATAGGCTAGCTCATAGGTCTGGAATTTTTCTGAATCAAGCTCGGGGTCGGTAATGAAAAGCAGGTCGGCTACTGCCCCTGAATCGAGTTCACGTTGAATAAGCCGTTTTTTCTCGTAGAGGGAGGGTTGGCGGTAAGCGACGCTGCCGCTGATACGAAAATGATGGGCCTGATTGAGATGGTATTTAATGGAGAGCCGGGGTGAAAACTCTGTGTCGTTTTGTTCATGGTCTTCGGCCATCACGCCCAGGTTGGCCCCCCACTGCTGATTGAAATCCCAATTGACATTGCCAAACAAGAAGTAAATAGTTTCGCTCGAATCTGATTCGTTACCGAATTCAGCAGGCGCTGTTAAATCTTGATAGCGAATACCGGCACCCCAAAGAAAGTCCCGCCCGGTAGCGATATTAATATGATGCTGTAATTCGAGGTCGTACTGCTTGTATTTGCGTTCACCGTCTTCTATTTCAATGAGTTTGTCTGTTTGTCCGGGGTAAAGGGTCGACAGTTGCAAGGGAGTAATGTCCAGCTCTGTACTGAGTAGCACCCGCTGACTGCGGTCATAGCGGCCAAGATTGGCTGAAGTATTGAGCCTGACTTCATGGTTTTCCCACTGATGCTTCCAGCTGAGTGTAAACCATTGTGTGTCTATTTCTTCATCGGTAAAATCTTCGGGCCGGTCACCATCACCGAAGCCGAAATTACCATCGCTGTAGCCTAGCTCCCACTGAAATTCATCGAATAAAGAGGGGGTGTAGACCCCCTGTAGAGCAGCGCTATCGACATAACTTTGATCATCTAACGTCTCAAAGCCCTGGTTTTCTCGGTAATTTGTTCGCAATGTGTAAGCGGCAGTATCTGTTTTGAGCGAGTGGCGCACACCGATATTGTGGGTTTGCCAGTCACCAGCGGTATAGCTAATTTCAGTGCCGCTATCGGTAAGAGGGTTTCGTGTGTGTATATTTACGGCTCCCTGTACCGCATTTGTCCCGTAAACGGCAACATTGGGGCCTCTCACAACTTCGATATAGGCGATATCATTACTATTGAGCCCTAGGGACTCCCAGGACACCGATGAGTTAATGGGGGTGTAAACTGTTCTGTCATCCACGCGGATTTCTAGTCGCCTTGGAAAGCGACCACTTTGGCCATTAACGGTGGCGGCTTGAAGGGAGGCGTTGGCAAAAAAAACCTGAAACCCGGGCACTAATTTCAAGAGGTCGACAAAATTAACCATGGGCATGGCATCGATCATTTCGCGGGTGATCAATGTTACCGAGGAGGGTGACGAAGACAGTGGAATACTGTAACGGGTAGTGGCTTCGATAGTGGGAATATGGTCCAAGAAGTCACTTTCAGAATAGCCTGTAGTGCCATTTGCCAGCGTGGTCTGAGCTGAAAGGATAAGGCTTATTAGTAGAACCGGGAGGGAAGGTCGCATTAATTTTTACTGACTGTTATTTGAAAAATTAAAACAGTTAACTATTCGATATTAGTAGCTAATTATAATATACATCCATTAACAAATAAGGTTTTGTTGATGGATGATAGTTTGGCCGAAAGGACTTGTTGTTTGTCCACTAGCGGTTTTCCACATAAGCAGGTTTACATTGTCAGGTTGCGTAGTTCAGGATTAGGTTCGCTGGCATTCCATAGTGCATCAAATTCATTGGCTAGTTCTGTTGCGTCAAGTGGTGACCAATATACGGCATAACCGGTGTAACGGTTTAAAGACTGTTTATAGAGAATGCCCGCTTTATCGGTGAGCATAAACTCGGTGTGGGAGGTTTTACTGTCTGGTTTGAGAGTGCGTATCTGCACACGGCTCGGTAGTCGATGGGAAAGATGTAACAGGCGATGGCTGTTTTGCACTAGCGACTGTGGGTTTTGTATCAGAATATGAATTTCAGCATAGGGATGCTGGCTGGCGAAATTGAATAAACTCGCTCGTAACTCATCGTTGTCGAAAATAGCGGGATCTAAACTCGGGCTGAAAATACGAACTTGGCGCTGGGCTCTCTGGGCAAAGATACTTGCCTGGTTGCGGAAGTCTTCGATGCTATCGAGAGTGATATGGCGGCGTTCCTCTTCACTAATGTCGGGGGGCGAGGGGGCAACGCGGGGGTTTAAAAAGTACTTGAGCGCGAGCGTCATGTGTTGGTGGGGAATGCCCACATCGTCAAATAGCGGGCCGTCAATTTCAAACTTCATGCCTTCGTAAAAGGGCAGGGCATGAACCTGGGCATCGAGTTGAATACTATTGAGGCCCAGGGTCGCCGCGTGGCGAATAATTTGGCGCATCAGAGCAGAGCCGACCCCTTTTTGTCGGTGTGGCTTTGTTACGGCCATACGGCCGACTTTGTCGTGCACTAATCGGGCTGTGCCCATGGGGATATTGTCAACGCCGTAAGCGATCCAGTGTGTCGCTCTGTTATCTTCTTCGTCGAACTCCTCTGATTCTGGGACGCCTTGTTCGTCAATAAAGACCTGACGACGAATGTCCATTAATACTTGTTGGGATGTCCCCCAGTCACATTGCTCAACATCAATGGGGAAAAACTCGATGTCGCTTACATCGCTGTCACTCACAGGTTATCTCCGCTGCATGTTATTCGTTTGTTGTCTTTTGGTGCAATCAAGAACACCCTTTTTTCAAATTTATATGCTTTTATAGCATGTTTGTAAGAGTAGCTGACTTGCTCTTCATCACGAAACCTGAGGTGCTTATATTACTGCCAATAAGTTTTGGGGCTTATTTACAAGCGCCAGCAATTATTGATTATGGCTCACGCTTTCACCCCGTTGTTAGTAACAAAGGAATGCTGGTTTCGCAATCAATATTGGCTCAGGGCGGCAATGCGATTGACGCAGTGGTGGCCACCGGTTTTGCCTTAGCGGTGACTTTACCCCAGGCCGGCAATATTGGTGGTGGTGGCTTTATGCTGGTTTATCTTGCCGAGCAAAAACGCACGATTGCTATTGATTATCGTGAAGTCGCACCACGCTCTGCTGGTAAAGGTTTATTTCTCGATGAGCTGGGTGGGTCGACGTGGCCAAAGCTCGCTTTAGTCACCTAGGAGCAGGAGTACCGGGTAGTGTCACTGGTCTGGTTCACGCTCTTGAAAGCTACGGTAATTTGCCGCTAGCAACAGTGTTAAAGCCTGCTATTGCACTGGCTGAAAGTGGCATTATTGTTACTCGGCTCCTGGCTTATCCTCTGGCCCATGCTGAGTAGCGCCTACGAAAATTGCCGGTATCACAGACTTATTTCTTTCACAAAGATGGCAGTTTTCTGCGCCCCGGTGACCACTGGCAGCAGAAAGACCTGGCCGCAACGCTGGACAAAATTGCCCGCCAGGGAAAGGATGGTTTTTACAAAGGTGAAGTGGCCGATGAAATTGTTGCCGAAATGGGCCGGCACGGGGGCTTAATTAGCTTAGCTGGCCTCGCTAACTATAAGGTGATTTAGCGTGAAGCTGTCACGGGTCTTATCGTGGTTACACCATTGCCGCTATGCCTCCGCCCTCATCGGGGGCGTGCATTTGGTGCAGATGCTGAATATTTTCGAGGGCTGGGAAATCGATAAGTTGGGCCATAATAGTGCCGATTATTTACACCGTTTAATTGAAACTATGCGCCGGGCCTATGCCGACAGAAGCGAATATTTGGGTGATCCTGATTTTCATCCAGTGCCTGTAAAAGCGCTGATCGACAAGGCTTATGCAAAAACCTTGAGGGCGGGTATAGATTTGAATAAAGCGAGTGCCTCCAGTGATATTGCCCCCGGATTAAAGCAGCCTTACGAAAGTCCGCAAATTACGCACTTTTCAGTTTGGGATGATGCCCGCAATGTGGTGAGTAATACCTATACCCTCAATTTTTCCTACGGCAGCGGTATTGCCGTTGAGGGCGCGGGGTTTTTACTCAACAATGAAATGGATGGCTTTTCTGCGAAGCCCGGAGAGCCTAATGCCTATGGCCTGATTGGTGGCACGGCTAATGCTATTGAGCCGAACAAGCGGCCTTTGTCGTCGATGACACCAAGCCTTGTTTTTAAACAGGTCAAGCCCGTATTTACTACCGGTAGCCCAGGGGGCAGCACGATTATTAATACGGTATTGCAGGCCGTACTGAATATTGTCGATTTCGATATGAATATTGCTGAAGCGGCTGCAGCACCGCGTATTCACCATCAATGGCAGCCCGACAAAGTCTTTGTTGAGCCGGGCTTGAATATTGATACCCGGTGCTCGCTCGAGGCCAAAGGGCACAATATTGTGCCCTCATCGCGGGTGATTGGTCGTACACAAACCATCAGTAGTGATGGTGAGTATACCTATCGGGCTAATGATACGCGCTGGCCCGGAGGTGGGGTTAGCGCTCCAATAACCTTGCGTTGATGGCGTGCCAGGAGCCTGTCCGAGAATAGGAAGCCTACTGCGGAAAAGCTGATTTTGGACAGGCTCCTGTTACCCTGCTATTTGAGCAGATGTTCTTTCGAACTTAGGACGTGGCTTCGTCCAGCATTCGGTTAAGTTCTGATATGGCAACAGAGCCCAGGCCACTGGCAAAGTTCATCATTGCGTCGAGATGAGTACGTCGACTGTAAGCCACACGAACACTGGTTGCTGCAGCGATAACAGCGATTTTGTAGTAAGAGAAAATGTGGAAATAGGAGAGCTTCTTCATGTCGACCTTATTACCACTAGCGCGCTCGTAACGAGCGAGGAAGTCTTCCTGAGGCATGAGACTACTTGAGAGGGGCTTGCCCTCTTCATCGCTGCCACCAAACAAGGACAGGCTAGCCCAGGCCAGGTCGTCGTGGTAGTCGCCGTAGTAGGCTAGCTCCCAGTCAAAAATGGCGTTAATTTCAAGATCATCCGTGTACATGAAGTTGCCAGTGCGGTAATCGCCGTGAACGATGACTGGCTCGCCTACTTCGGGCATATTTTCTTTTAGCCATAGTACCGCTCTTTCCATCACGGGATGGGCGGATAAGGTGTCTTCATTCCAGGCGCGCTCCCATAGACCAATGGCCCATTCGTTAGCCTGTGTTGAGTTTGACTGAGGGATGTCGAAGGTGGAGAGGTCTTTCGTGCTGCCATCAATAGAGTGAATCTTTGCCAGAATATCGACAAATTGCTGGCTGAGGCTGGCGCGTAATTCGGGATTAAAATACATACCGATGCCGCTCATCTTTTCACTGTCTTCAGGCTGCTCTGGCTGAACAGTGCCTTCCAGGAAGCTGGCAATAAGTGCAGGATGTCCCAGTTTTTCACCGAGGGGGTCAATCCATAGTACCTCAGGCACGGGCACTTCACCCGACATGGCACGCAGTACCTGGCACTCGCGTAGGCGATGGGTTTCGACAATAGATTCGGTCGGGTCCATGCGGATCATTAAGTGCTGGGTTTCCTGTTTTCCAGGTTTAGGCTGCCAGGTGAGATCAAACGTAAATTGCTCTTTTGATGCGCCACCGGGAAGGCGTTTCAGATTCTCGGCTTTAATATCAGCCTGGCCAGTTTCATCCTTTAAAAAATTCAGTAAACGTTCCTGCAGTTTGCTGAAATCCATAGTGTGCTCAACGGGCTTGAGCCGATTGTGCAGTTTGCGAGTAAAGACTTCGTCAATAGCTTTTTCGACGGGATAGCGGGCACGTATCTGCTCTATCCATTGCTCGGAGGGCTGAGTTCGCTCAGCCAGGGTGGCGGTATAGTTGCTCATTATTTGTACTCCACTATTTGCTTTTATTATTGATAACGCGTTGTTTTTAGCTGCCCTGGTCGAGTAGGCGCTGTAGTGCGGATGTTCCCGTGTAGCCAAAGCCACTGAGTAAATTCATCATCGCATCGAGATGGGTTTTACGTCCGTAGGCCGCTCTTGAACTTGTGGCGACAGAAATAACGGCGACTTTGTAATAGGAAAAGACGTCAAAATAAAACAGACGCTTCGGGTCGACGGTATTACCGCTGCACTGCTGATATTTATCGAGAAATTCATTCTTCGATAATAAGCCGCTGGTGAGAACGGAGCCATCATCCATCGGGGTGCCGAGTATCTGGCAGGTGGTGTAGGAGAGGTCTTCATGGAAGTCGCCAATATGCGAAAGCTCCCAATCGAGAATGGCATTGATTTGATGATCATCGGTGTACATGAAATTACCGGAGCGATAATCACCGTGCACAATGACGGGCTTCTCGACGGTTTGCATATTCTCCCGTAACCAGAGAGCCGCATTTTCGATGATAGGATGAGCTTCAACCGCGTCCTCATGCCAAACGCGCTCCCACCAACCAAGGGACCATTCATTGGCTTCCAGATGATTTTCCCGAGGGGAGTCGTAGGAGGTTAGCCCTTTATTACGCCAGTCGATGCTGTGAATTTTGGCCAGATGCTGAACAAATTGTTCTTTCAGATCAGCCCGCAAGCTGGGTTCAAAAAACATACCCAGGCCGCTGGCTTTATCGCCACCCTCGGGCTGGACGGTGCCTTCAAGAAAGCCAGCGATCAGGAAGGGGTGACTCAGGTCTTCTCCCAGGGGCTCGACCCAGTGAACTTTTGGCACAGGCACTTCACCCCACATGGCGTCGAGCATTTGCGATTCACGCAGGCGGTGTGTTTCGACAATGGACTCCGTGGGGTCCATGCGCAAAATCAGTTTTTCACTGCTGCGTGCTCCGGATTCCTGATTCCAGGTCAGATCAAAGGTAAACTGCTCTTTCGAGGCACCACCGGAAAGCCGGTGTAAATTCTCCATGACAATGTCGTTTTGCCCCGTGGCTTTTTTTAAATAGGCAAAAAGGCGAGTTTCCAGATCACTAAAGTCAGTTTTGTGTTCTGCCGTTTTACTGCGGTTGCGGAGTTTTTTGGTCAGTACTTCGTCAAGAGTGGTCTCTGTCGGAAATTTCTGGCGGATGCTTTCTATCCAGGCATCATTTGGTTGTGCTCGGTTTTGTAAGGTCGGTGTATAGTATTCACGCATGAATTTCGCTCGGAGTTTATTGCCTAACAACGATCAATGATGATGTCATTTAATACGGTTTTTTTAGATAAAAAATTAATTAGGACTTGCCGATGTTAAGAAAATCATCTTTGTAGAGCAGGTCCGCAATATCAGCCTGTTGATCCGCCTCGGGATCAAACCCCAGCGCTTTCACCCACGAGCGCTCGCGTAATTCGATGGATTTAAAGAAAGGTTTCATCAGTGCTTCGAAGGCGGCTCGCAGCTCGGCAGACATTTTTGGCTGTTGCTGAATAAACTCGCAAAGCAATTCTTTCATGACTTCATTGCTGCCACGAATAAACTTGTAGGGGCGCAGAGAAGTAGGGTCGTCCACTTTGTCAGTGACGAAATGCTCAGTGACTTTGGCGGTGGTCTCTACGATCGACTCAGGTGCTGAAAAGGTATTGTTGAGCAGTTCGTTAACTTCCGTTAATACGCGCTTGTATTCCTGGTTTTCGAGCAATTCATAGTGAAAGGCTTTATCTTGAATAAGACCGAGAAAACCGAGGGAGGCGGCGACA
Source organism: Cellvibrionales bacterium (assembly GCA_002746135.1). Taxonomy (GTDB): domain Bacteria; phylum Pseudomonadota; class Gammaproteobacteria; order Pseudomonadales; family Porticoccaceae; genus Reddybacter. Next base: position 24,125 of record NVWE01000005.1, read on the forward strand.
ATGCCCGCTTGCTCCTGGGCGAAGCGGTCGGTGAGATTGGGCATGACAACTTCTTCAATGGTTTTTTTCATGCCGGATAAAAACTGTTCTATTTCAGGGCTCATGAGGCTGGCTTTTCCCGTTATTTATTTTGTTTGTTCGAGGGTTTATTTCCCCATGCCTATCATTTAATTAAGGCATGGGAAAACAGGTTGGCGAGGTTTATTTGAGCTTGTCGTTGACCGTTTCTTTACACAGATCCKGTACTTCACCCCAGCCGATAACGCCCTGCATGTCCCAGCGGCACAGTGACTGAACAAGATACATCAGCGGCCATGCCATCCAGGGATTGGAGGTCATTGGCGTGCCTGTGAACTTGTGAATTTTGCCGCGTACATCTTCGACTTCGAGTTCGAAAAATTGGTGTAGATAGCCGTTGCGACGGATTTTACCGGTGCCGCGTTTCAGGCCGTAAACTTTGTCACCTTCGCGTACATAACCGTGAACGATGGCGGGGTAGGTATCAAGATTCTTTGGATCGACGAGATACAGGCAGTGGATGCTCATATCGTTTTCAAAATTAGCGTTCATCCAGCAAAAGTTTTTTAGTTGCTTTTCATCGCGCAAGCCCCAGCTGTGATCCATGCTGGCGACACAGTCAACATTGTAGGTTTTGTCGCCCATGGTGAGTGTGCCAGTGACGCGACCACTTTGATCCCAATGACCTGCATAAGCATTTTCGCTAACGACATCGCCAGAATGGTTGGCAGCGGCAAGGGGATCCATGTCAGGATCGTGAATGTCGTAGGGTGCCATCAGCCCTTCATATTTTACATCCAGGCTGACACCTTCGCCGCCATCGTAGCGAATGTGATAATCCATAACAGGCTTGGTGCATTTGATTTTGAGGCCATTTTCCAGCTCATAGTCGTCGAGGTTGCCTTTGGGCATGGGTAAAAATACGTGGCAATCGTCGTAAAGTACTTCGTGGGGCGTGTTAGAAAAGCCGTTGGTGATATGTATGCTCGATAGCACAGAGCCGAGGTTGGCGCGGGGCTGGGCATAAACGCCAACCAGGATGTTTTCTTCAGGGATATAAAACCCGAAATAATTGGTCTCTGCCCAGCTGTAGTGGTCAGATGTGGGCGTGTGGAAGTACATATCATTATCTTTAATCACGGATTGTTCCCTTTGGTTGATAGGTGTTCGTTCTTAAATTCCTGTTTTGTACCGGCCGTTCTATTATCTATAGTTATCGTTCGTATAGTCTTGGGCGATGCTCTCATCATAAACCGAATGGTCGTGGGGGGGTCAAGGGAAAGCTGAGTTTTTATTGTTTTAAGCTCTACAGAAAGGTGTTTTATGTCTTTTTGGAAAGGAAGGACGTAAATTTATTTATCATCTGTTTGCCATAACAGTTACGCTGCCAGTCTAAATAACCACGCTTTACAAAGGCGTTATCAAATCTCAATGCTATTAATAATCCAGGGGAAGCAGGCTCTATGACACGTTTTGTGCCTATTGGAAAAACCATGAACCTCCGCCATATGGGTGGCTATGACACTGACAATGCCCGTAGAACGAAGGAGAACTATCTCTATCGTTCTGGCTTTTTACACTTTACGGGTGATCAGGATTTAGCAAAATTTGAATCTCTGGGCATCAGTACTATCTATGATTTCCGCAGCCCGATGGAGCGAGTGAAAAACGATCTGCAGGTTGGCGACACTATTGAGGTCGTCGAACTTGGGATGCTGGTCGCCAGTGTCGAAAACCTCTGGGACATGCTGATGAAAGAGGGCTTAAACCCCGAGGGTGCGGAAAAAATCATGGGTGATCGCTACCGTGAGCTGACCGAAGAGGAGGTGCCTGGTTACCGCAAAATGTTTGACCACATGATGGAAAGTGAGGGCGGTATTTTGGTGATGTGCTCCTTCGGCAAAGATCGAGCGGGTATTGCCTCTGCTTTATTGCTAAGTGCTCTTGGTGTTAAACCTGAGCAAATTGAGCAGGACTATTTGTTGTCGTCTGAAGCCTATGCCGATAAAGCCCTGGCCATTGGTAAATTTGAGCAATTTTTCAACTCCGAAGGTCTCTCTGTCGATGAAAGTATTGTCGTGCCAATTCTCGATGCGCGCACCAAATACCTGGCCACAGCCTGGCAAGTGATGCGAGAAAAGTCAGGCACAGTGGATGACTTTATGCGTGAAGAGCTGGGTATCGATCAAGCGGCTAAAGATTATCTGCAAAATCGCTTTACTCTGTAGAGCAAGACTCGTGGCTTCGCTTTACGAGTGAGCCCGTTGCTGACCGCTGATAAAAACAACGAAGATAAACAATATAGAAGGGGTAAGTAAGAATGATTAAAGCCATTGACGATAAGCGCCATCAACCTGACACAGACGATTTGCTCTGGGGCGAAAGTTGGTACTTTAATTTTTACGATCCCAAAAATCGTGTTGGTATGTTCACGCGCATGGGGCTTTACCCGAACAAGGGCGTTGCCAATATGGCGGTGTTAGTAGTGGTTGATGGTCGTGAAGTCTACAACCGTGCCTGGCATAACCTGCCTCTACCGGAGGGTGACATCGACACTGGCCTTTCTTTGGGCGGAGTTACCTATTGCGCCAATGAAATGTTGAAAAGCTATGCGCTGACTTTTGTCGATGAGCTAACCCCGCTGAGCTTTGACCTGTGCTGGGAGGCTTTAATGCCACCCCACAATTCAATGGAAGGTCTGCAGCTCAATGCGGCGACCAGTTTCCATCTTGAGCAGGCGGGGAAAATAAGCGGCACCCTCAAGTTGCGTGATAGCGAGTGGCAAATAGATGGTGTCGGTAATCGGGATCATTCCATCGGCATTAGAAACTGGGCTGCCTTTACTCATCATGAGTTGGCCTGGCCGGTATTTGACGATGGCACGGCACTGGGTATTTTACGCATCTTTTTTGAAGGCGGCGGCTCTGCGGATCTTTGTTGGGCCTATGTGGATGGTGCTATCGATACCCTAAGTCTTGAGAGTTTTACCACCACCCTGAACGATGAGGGCAGGGCAATCTCCGCACAGGTGGCAGCCGTTGATGGCCAGGGGCGACGCTACGAAATTGACTGCGTCCGTCAGGCCGTTGTGCACTGGCCCTTCGATGCCTATGTCCTGAATGAAGGCGCTTTCGAATTCCGCCTCGCCGATGGTCGTGTTGGCTATGGTTTGCTGGAACTGGGTTGTCGCCTTGGTGCAAATTAAGGCCTCTGCCTAGGTTGTTATGAAGGGTGACGAATTAGCCCCTGTTTCATAGGCTCAAAATCTAAATAAATGGCCACCGAACAGCAAAGAAGTCTTGTAAACGATGGGCCTCACTGCTACATTGTGCGCCCTTCGTAGCAGGCACGTAGCTCAGTTGGTTAGAGCACCACCTTGACATGGTGGGGGTCGGTGGTTCGAATCCACTCGTGCCTACCAATTCTTTTGGTAGCAACACCCTTGAAAGTAATTACCCCGGGTCGTCTATGACTTCGGAGTTTGTGAAGTTGTTACCTGATTCGCATGACTGATTTGAATGACGCAAGTGGCCTTTAGTAGGGGTCACCACTGAGATAAAGGAAAGCTAGATGCCCCTTATTACCCTGCCTGACGGTAGTCAACGTAGTTTTGACGCCGCCGTTACTCTTCATGATGTTGCTCTCGATATTGGTCCCGGCTTAGCCAAGGCTGCCCTTGCCGGTAAGGTCAACGGCTTTGTTGTCGATACCTCCTTTTTGATTGAGCACGACTCCGATGTCGCCATCATCACCGAGAGAGATGAAGAGGGTCTTGAGGTTATTCGCCACTCCTGCGCCCACCTGTTGGCACAGGCGGTTAAAACCCTGTATCCCGAAGCGCAAGTCACCATTGGCCCTGTCATTGACGACGGCTTCTATTACGACTTCGCCTACGAGCGCCCCTTTACCCCGGAAGACTTGCTGGCCATCGAAAAAAAGATGAAAGAGCTGAGCTCTGCCAGCCTTGACGTGACACGGCAGGTAAAGAGCCGCGATGAGGCCGTCAGTTTTTTCCGTGACCTCGGCGAAGACTACAAAGCAGCCATTATTGAATCCATCCCCAGCGATGAAGACCTCTCTCTGTACAGTCAGGGCGATTTTACCGATCTCTGTCGTGGCCCCCACGTGCCAAACACCAGCAAAATTAAAGCCTTTAAACTGACGAAGGTGGCCGGTGCTTATTGGCGCGCCGATTCCAACAATGAAATGCTGCAACGCATTTACGGCACAGCCTGGGCCAACAAAAAAGAACTTAAAGCCTATCTGCACCGCATCGAAGAAGCTGAAAAGCGTGACCACCGTAAAATCGCCAAGAAGTTGGATCTCTTCCATATTCAGGAAGAAGCGCCTGGCATGGTGTTTTGGCATCCCCGTGGCTGGACTGTTTACACGCAGATTGAAGAGTACATGCGCAGCGCGCAGCGAGCTGCGGGCTATAGCGAAATTCGCACCCCCCAGTTAGTGGATTACTCATTATGGGAGCGCTCGGGGCACGCCGATAAGTTTGGCGATGACATGTTCGCATTGCACATCGACGAGCGTGACTTTGCCGTTAAGCCGATGAACTGCCCCTGCCATATACAGGTCTACAACCAGGGCTTGAAGAGCTACCGCGACCTGCCATTGCGCCTTGCGGAGTTTGGCTCCTGCCACCGCAATGAGCCCTCGGGTTCGCTGCACGGCATTATGCGCGTGCGTGGTTTTACCCAGGACGATGCCCATATTTTCTGCACCGAAGATCAGGTGCAGACAGAAGTGTCTGACTTCATCGACTTTCTGCACAGTATTTATGCTGACTTTGGCTTCAGCGAGGTAATTTATCGCCTTTCGACACGGCCTGAAAAACGTGTTGGTGCCGATGAAGTGTGGGACAAGGCGGAAAAAGCCTTGGCCGATGCCCTCGATGCTAAAGATCTACCCTGGGAATTGCTGCCGGGAGAGGGCGCTTTTTACGGGCCGAAGATCGAATTCTCACTGAAAGATTGCATCGGCCGTGTCTGGCAGTTAGGTACAATACAGGTTGATTTTTCGATGCCGGGTCGCCTTGATGCGCAGTATGTTGCCGAAGATGGTTCGCGCCAGGTGCCCGTTATGTTGCACCGTGCAGTGCTCGGTTCTTTCGAGCGTTTTATCGGTATTTTGATCGAGCAGTACGAAGGCGCGTTCCCTGCCTGGTTGGCACCGGAGCAGGCCGTTATAATGAATATTACGGACAAACAGGCCGATTATGTGCATTTAGTGACCGAAACCTTGAATAACAAGGGCTTCCGAGTGATAAATGACTTGAGAAATGAAAAGATCGGTTTTAAAATCCGCGAGCACAGTATGCAGCGCACACCTTATCTGCTGGTAGTCGGTGATAAAGAGGTCGAAACACAGACTGTCGCCGTACGTACTCGAGGAGGTGAAGACCTCGGTAGCCTGGCAATTGATGCCTTTGCTGAGCTGCTTAATGAGGATGTGCAACGTCGCGGGCGTGCTGTAGAAGCATAAGCGCCTGAATCAAAGAAACAGTGGAGAAACACTATTAAGAAAAGTTACGCCAAGAGCTCAAGCAAGCGATCCAAACTGAATGATGAAATTGAAGCGCCTGAAGTGCGTTTAGTCGGGGCGGAAGGCGAACAGATCGGTGTGGTAAGTTTAGAGGAGGCAAACCGTCTGGCGGCTGAAAAGTCCCTCGACCTGGTTGAAATTGCTCCGGATGGTCAGCCGCCCGTGTGCAAGCTAATGGATTACGGTAAACATGTGTTTGAGGCCAAGAAGCAACAGGCCGCGCAGCGTAAAAAGCAGAAGCAAACACAAATTAAAGAAATGAAGTTTCGTCCCGGTACCGATTCGGGCGATTACGATATCAAGATGCGCAATTTGGTGCGCTTCCTTGAGAATGGCGACAAAGCAAAGATCACCTTACGTTTTCGCGGACGTGAAATGGCCCACCAGGAATTGGGTATGGAGATGCTAAAGCGCATCGAAGCTGATCTGGAAGAATTGGGGAATGTCGAGCAATTTCCAAAAATGGAAGGCCGACAGTTGACGATGGTCATCGCTCCCAAAAGCAAGAAAAAGTCCTAAGTAAGTCCTGATTTATTCGGTGCTTCTTAACTGATCGCAATCAGCCTTTTGGCAGGCTGACCGACAGTCTTTTTCTTTTATTTAACCTCTATCGAGGAGTAATCTAATGCCAAAAGCAAAGACGCACAGTGGTGCGGCAAAAAGGTTTAAAAAAACCAGTTCGGGCTATAAGCACAAACATGCTAACAAAAGCCATATTCTCACCAAGATGACGACCAAGCGTAAGCGTCAATTGCGAGGCACCAGCACTTTAAGCGTTGCTGACACCCCCGCCGTTGACCGTATGCTTCGTACTTAATCAGACAGGAGGATAGAAGATGCCACGAGTAAAACGAGGTGTAACTGCACACCGCCGTCACAAAAAAGTTCTCAAGCAAGCCAAAGGTTACTACGGTGCTCGCAGCCGCGTTTATCGCGTTGCGACCCAGGCGATTACTAAAGCGGGTCAGTACGCTTATCGCGACCGTCGTGTTAAGAAGCGTACCTTCCGCGCGCTATGGATTGCTCGTATCAATGCTCAGACTCGCGTAGAAGGTATGCGTTACAGTCAGTTCATTGCCGGTCTTAAAAAGGCGGAAATCATGCTTGATCGTAAAGTACTGTCAGACCTGGCGATTCATGACAAGCCAGCGTTTGCGCAAATTGTTAATCAGGCTAAAGCTGCTTTAGCTTAGACAATTGCGTTCCGGCCTGGCCGGAAACTGATTGAGATCATAAAAAGGGAAAGAGCCAACGCTCTTTCCCTTTTTACTTAGCGCGACCGCTACAATTTACATTAGCCCCAATTTATAAAATAAGCTGAGTAAGGTTACGTGCTTAGTTTAAGGACAAATCATGGACAATCTTCACACCCTGGCCGACGAGGCAGAGCTGTCTATAAAGGCGGCTGACACAGTCGCAGATCTGGACCAGCTTCGCGTCGAGTACTTAGGTAAAAAGGGCAAAATCACTGGCATGCTAAAAACCCTTGGTAAGCTCTCGGCTGAAGAGCGACCTAAGGTTGGTGCGGTGATTAACGAAGTTAAAGTTGCCGTACAGGAGCGGATTAACGCCCGCCGGCAAGCGCTCGAAACCGCGCTATTACAGGTTCAGCTCGACAGTGAACGCATTGATGTGACGTTGCCAGGTCGCAGGAGCGAAGTGGGTAGCCTGCACCCCGTTACCCAGACCATGGCCCGCATTGAAGAGTTTTTTACCTCTGTAGGTTATCAGGTGGAAGAGGGGCCGGAGGTCGAAGATGACTACCACAACTTTGAAGCCTTGAATATTCCCGCCCACCACCCAGCCAGGGCGATGCACGATACCTTTTATATCGACCCGACTACAGTGTTGCGTACTCACACCTCGCCAGTTCAAGTACGGACAATGGAAAGGCAGAAGCCGCCGATTCGTATTATTTGCCCCGGCCGAGTCTACCGCTGCGATTCCGATTTAACCCACACGCCGATGTTTCATCAGGTAGAGGGTTTGGTGGTCGATAAGAATGTCAGCTTTGCCGACCTGAAAGGCACGGTCGATCAGTTTTTAAAGGCCTTTTTTGAAGCTGATCTGGCGGTGCGTTTTCGCCCCTCTTATTTCCCCTTTACCGAGCCCTCGGCCGAGGTCGATATTCAGTGCACCAACTGTAAGGGCAAAGGCTGTCGTGTCTGCAAACAGACCGGTTGGCTGGAGATTATGGGCTGTGGCATGGTCCACCCCAATGTCTTCACCCACAGCGGTATTGACCCTGACGAGTACACTGGCTTCGCCTTCGGCATGGGTGTCGAGCGCCTGGCGATGTTGCGCTACGGGGTGAATGATTTGCGTCTCTTCTTTGAGAACGACCTTAGRTTCTTAAAACAGTTTTAATTTCAACAAGTTATTATATTTTATTTAAGTAAATTCGAGAATAAATTGCAATGAAATTCAGTGAATCCTGGTTGCGTGAGCTGGCCAACCCCGACCTAAACTGCGATGCACTTATCGCCCAGTTGACCATGGCCGGTCTTGAGATCGACGGTGTTGAAGCGGCGGCTAATTTTGAAGGAGTTGTCGTTGCGCGCATCGAATCTGTTGCTGCCCACCCCAAGGCAGATAAATTACAGGTCTGTCAGGTTAATTGCGGCAGCGGTGATCTTGTCCAGGTAGTTTGCGGTGCGCCCAATGCTCGCGAAGGTTTGGTTACGGCTTTTGCTCAGGTCGGCGCGGCGCTGCCCGGTGGCATGAAAATTGGTCAGGCTAAACTGCGTGATGTCGACTCCTTTGGCATGCTTTGCGGTGGCGATGAGCTGGGGCTTACTGAAGATACTGGCGGCATTATGGAGCTAGCCGCTGATGTGCCCGTGGGACAAACACTGAATGAATTTTATGGCCTCGATGATCAAATTATCGAAGTCGACTTAACGCCTAACCGCGGTGACTGCCTGAGTATTCAGGGTCTGGCACGCGAGGTGGGTGTACTCAATAAACTTACGCCAGAATTTGTACAGACATCGGCAGCAGCGGTAAGCAGCGAGCAAAGCGTGACAATTGGCATCTCCGCGACCAGCGCCTGCTCCCACTATGCGGGCCGGGTGATTAGCTCAGTGGACATGAGCCAGCCTTCACCGCCGTGGATGCAGGAGAAACTGCGGCGCAGCGGGCTTCGCTCCATCGACCCAGTGGTCGATGTCGGTAACTACGTGATGCTCGAACTCGGCCAGCCAATGCATGCCTTTGACCTCGATACCTTGTCGGGCGCGATTGATGTGCGCTTTGCAGAAGAGGGTGAAAAGCTAGTCTTGCTCGACGGTGCTGAAGTTGAACTGAAAAATGAAACCCTGCTGATTGCCGACAAAAACGGCCCGCTAGCAATAGCCGGCATTATGGGTGGCAAAGACAGCGGCGTTAGCGCAGTGACGAAATCAATTTTTCTTGAAAGTGCCCACTTTGTACCTCTGGCGCTGGCGGGCAAAGCCCGCGAATATGGCCTTCACACAGATGCCTCTCATCGCTTTGAGCGCGGTGTCGATACCCAGTTGCCACTGGTCGCACTTGAGCGCGCAACGGAGCTTTTACTGCAGATAGTCGGCGGACAGGCCGGCCCTGTAACATCGGCCGGCAGCGCGCCGCAGGTGGGCACTGAGCGCACAATTACACTGCGTAAAAGCCGCCTGGTACAGCAGCTAACCCTAGAGCTTGAAGATGATCTGGTCAGCGATATGTTGACGCGTCTGGGTCTCGGCGTTACTCAGCCTTGCGCTGATGAATGGTTGTGCACCGTGCCGAGCTGGCGTTTCGATCTGGCCATTGAGGCTGATTTGATCGAAGAGGTTGCCCGCATCTACGGTTATAACAACCTGCCTGTGGCAACCATCAATATGCCCCTCGAGATTCAGCCCACGGCAGAGGCGACATCCAGTCTTGCCGATATTCGCCAGCTGCTGGTGAGTCGAGACTATCAGGAGGTCATCACCTACAGCTTCGTCGACCCGACAATACAAAGCCAGGTTAACCCCGGTGTTGTCAGTGTTGATGTCGCGAACCCTATTAGTGCCGACATGGCGGTGATGCGTACTAGCTTACTGACGGGGTTGCTCAGCACCGTTAAATACAACTTGAACCGTCAGCAATCCCGCGTGCGCGTCTTCGAAAGCGGCTTGCGCTTCGTCGAAGAGGGTGGCCAGTTGAGCCAGCAAAAAATGCTCGCTGGTGCTATCACTGGTACCCGCACACAAGAGGGGTGGGCGGACCCGGCTAGTGAGGTTGATTTTTACGACATTAAAGGCGATGTCGAAGCTGTACTCGAATTTTGTGGCACCGCTGCTCAGATAGAGTTTGTCTGTGCTGAACACGCCGCACTCCACCCCGGACAAACTCTGGCGCTGGTTAACAAACAGGGTGAGACCTTCGGCCATATTGGCAAACTGCACCCAAGCCTACAGCAGTCACTGGGCTTAAGTCAGCCGGTCTATATTTTTGAGCTCGTACTGGCCGAAATCATTCAGGGCCAGATAGCGGCCTTCGATGAGATTAGTAAATACCCCGCTGTGCGCCGTGATATATCGTTGTCGCTACATCGCGATGTAGTCATTAGTGATCTCATTGCAACGCTGAAAGCGAGTGCTGGAGAGCACCTCATTGACTTAAAGGTTTTTGATGTCTATGAAGGGAAACACCTTGAAACTAATAGGAAAAGTGTCGCCATCGGCTTGACCTTTCAAGATAAATCACGCACCCTGAATGACGAAGATGTGAATACCGCAATGGATGCCGTTATCAAGGCACTCGAAAGCGATCACGATGCGAATTTAAGAGGGTAAGAATGTCTGCACTAACCAAGGCCGATATTGCCGAAATGCTCTACGAAGAGCTCGGCCTTAATAAGAGAGAGTCAAAGGAAATTGTCGAATGCTTTTTCGAAGAAATCCGACTATCTTTAGCTGAAAATGAGCAGGTTAAAATCTCTGGCTTTGGTAATTTTGATCTGCGTGACAAAAGTGTCAGGCCGGGCAGAAACCCCAAAACAGGCGAAGACATCCCCATTGAAGCGCGCCGTGTCGTCACATTCAAACCCGGGCAAAAGCTAAAGGTGAGGGTAGAGAACTATGCTGGAAGCGAGTAACAACAGCGAACTAGCGCCGATCCCAAGTAAGCGCTACTTTACCATTGGCGAAGTCAGTGAGCTTTGCGAAGTTAAGCCTCACGTACTGCGTTACTGGGAACAAGAATTCCCTAGTCTAAGCCCCCTGAAGCGACGTGGTAACCGCCGTTATTATCAGCGCCAGGACGTACTTTTAATTCGTCAGATTCGCTCCCTGCTCTACGATCAGGGCTTTACCATCGGCGGCGCCCGTCAACGCCTGGGTGGTGAATCCGTGAAAGAAGAAGCCACGCAAATCCGTCAGATCATCAACCAGACGGTCAGTGAGTTAGAAGACGTCTTACGCATGCTTAAGGTTTAGCGCGTATTTCAATATAGACAGCGAAAACAGTCCCAAAAACACTTTTTACTTGCTTTCAAAAGGCCATCAGGTAAGATGCTCGCCTTGCCTTCAAGGGCAAATATCGGAGCGTAGCGCAGCTTGGTAGCGCACCACACTGGGGGTGTGGTGGTCGTCGGTTCAAATCCGGCCGCTCCGACCAAAATATATTGAGAATTAGTCAGTTAAAAGCCTGCTTAAACGCGGGCTTTTTTATGTCCAGGTTTTACTAGAGAGGTATTGGGGTACTTCGGTAATGGCCAGATGTTGGCTGCGAATTACGTTCAACCCATAATTAAATCTAAATCGTGTTTATTGGCTGCCCGTAATTCTTTAATGGTAAGAGCATATTTTTCCAGTCGAATATCTTCTTCGGTTCTAGCTTCCCATACGGGTACTTGAGTGGGCAGCCTGTTTTCATCGACAGCGACAAAGATCATGATGCAGTGCATGGCTTTTTCTAGCTCAGTAGTCGTAGTGTTACCTGCACTAAGGTTTACTGCGAGATGCATACTACTTGTGCCGGTATAAATAACTTTTGCGTTTATTTCGATAAGGTGGCCGACGCTGATGGGTTTGCGAAAGTTGATATTGCCCACAAACGCGGTGACACAGTATTTACCGCTCCAGCCTGAGGCGCAGGCGTATCCGGCTTGATCAAGCCATTTCATCGCGATACCACCGTGCACGTTACCGCCAAAATTTGCATCCGCTGGTTCGGCAAGAAAACGTAAGGTTATTTCTCTTTTACCAATAGTCATACTTATCCTTTTTACAAGCGCTAAGCACTTGTTGTTTTTTTATTGCCAAGGTTTTCTAATTGGGAATTGAAGCGTTATTTGCTGATATGTCTTTGATTACTCTTACGCAGTTGCGACCATCTTCTTTGGCCTGATAAACGCCTTTATCGGCCTGGCTAATTAAGTGGTTTTGTATAGCTTCGCTATTGGCAAAGCCCTGTTGCTCTTCTTGCCAGTCGCTAACGCCGATAGAGACAGTGAGTTGAAAATTTTGGTTTTTATCATTAGCAATATCAATGCGGCTTATTTTGTCGCGAATTCTTTCGGCAATTTCTTCAGCGTGACTCAGGTCGCAGTCGGGTAGCATTACGGTAAATTCTTCACCGCCAAAACGTGCCAGCACATCGGATTGGCGCAATAGTGGGGCGATGGTGTCTGCGACACAACGTAGTGCTCGGTCGCCGGTTAAATGGCCGTGTAAGTCATTCACCGTTTTAAAGTGGTCGATATCAATAAACAGGCAGGAGAGGGGCTTTTTCGAGCGTTTTGAACGGGCAATTTCCGTAGCGAGGGCCTGAAAGAAAAAGCGGCGGTTCTTGGCTCGAGTTAGCAGGTCAACCAGGCTGAGATGCTTGTAGCGTTCCTGATTGATAGAGCTTTCGATACAGACGCTAATCATCGTTCCAAGGTGTAGTAGAAACTCCCCTCCCAGCCCGGGGTGGAAGCGCTGCTGGTCACGACTGCCCAAATGCAGGCTGCCGATAATATGATTACCACGGCGCAATGGCAGCAGGGCGACGCTCTGGCTCATGCCGGATCCGAGTTTGGCAATGTCATGTTGCTCATTGCTGAGGATCAGCTGAATATCACCGGAATAAATCTTTTTTATTTCGTTGATAGAGTCCGTGTAGGTAAGGTTTTTATAATTGAGTTGACCGTATATTTCAGAAATTAATTGTTGTGTTTCTTTCTGGGGATCAAGTAAAAAGAGTTCGACCTGAGAGAGTTTTAGTTGGCGTTTAAGGTCGGTCAGTATGCGCCTGATCAGCAGTTCATAGGAGTTGGCTTCGAGGAAGTAGAGTTCAATGGCATAGAACTTGTCCTGCGTTTGCTGGTTGTAGCGTGCGCTTTCGATTAATTCTTTGATGGTTGTTTTTAACTGGCTATTTTCATCCGCCAACGAGCCTGTATAGGCTCGCGCTGCCTGTCGTTTCGACAAGGGCGATTTATACCTGTTCGAAAAATGCTCTCGCTTGTCGAATTTATCCATAGCCCAGAATAACCAATGACAATGTGCTTTTCAGCTCGCCAGTAAAGTCGTTGATTTAAGCATAAGTCGGCCGCCGAAACAGCATAAGTGGGTCAATCCATTGATGGCAGGTAGCAGTGTAGAGGTGGCAAGGTCGAGTGGTTTAATGAGTGTCGGTCAGTTTTCTCTGGATCCCCAGCAGCGGAATTTTTCTATACTCAATTACCGGGTCGAGCAGAGTGCCTTCCTTTTACGCCTCTATTACTGGTTCTTGGGCTGTTTGCCTTGTGCCTCGAATCCTCATCGTTAGTTGCAGAGCGGGCGCAGTTGAGTCCGGCCAATATTGATTGTGTTAAACAACCGTTACGCCAACATAGGCCTGAGAATTTTCGCACAAGCGGTTGGATGCGGTTGTGGGTCTACAGTATGGCTTAGCGGTGTTGCAGGCCATAGATTTCTGTCGCCAGGAGGTCACTCTGGCCTACCAGTGGCAGAAGGGTTTTCTCAATTCTCAGTGTTGAAGAGCGCTAGGCCTGTCGATTTATCATCAATTTTTGGAGTTAGAATCCGACTGGTAGGGTTGAGGTTTGACCTTTACTTGCCTGCCTAAAGCTACCCACAAACGCTCACAAAACGCTGAATCTGTGGTGGACAACAAAGCCGTCATTATCGTGCTGGCGGCCTACGCCAATGCCGGTGGCACTAGCACACTCATTCCGAGGCAGAAGACTGGCCCCGGCCCAGACATGCAAAGTTACGGCTCGAGGACCGTCATGGTTTAGTTCAGTGTTTTATGACCKCCACTGCGTTGGCTGTGCGTGTGGCGCGCCATTGGTTTCCGTAAGGAAATGGATTATGTCAGTCAAGGCAGTGGCTTTAGTTTCAAAGGCCTAGTCGCTGAGTTGTATTCTCAGACGCCCTTGATGATGRTTTTAACGAAGCCCACTTATTCTCAGATCCCGAGCTTAGCCTAAGTGGTGCACTGTTCTTGGATGTCGTCTCAACAACCGACCCCGGCGCAAATAATATATTGCGTGCCGGCGAGAGTGATACCTTCTTTCTAACAGTCAGTTTCTTCGATCTTTAGGATGCAGGCGTGATCTTTAACCTCTTCTCGTCGAAGTGGCAAGCGGACCCCGTCAGTTTAGAATTCGCGGGTACTGAGCCTGGCCCCGAGCCAAGCCCCCTGGCCCTGATGGGCCTCGGAGCCTTGCTACTGCGCTGGTCTAGCGGCAAAGCCAAGAGCTAGTACGCAGAGGTATAAGAAAAACGGCACCTAAGAGGGTGACTTTTTTTACCGTGAATTGATTGCTGGCTTTCCTGAGGCTTTTAATGTCTACCACTTAAGTACCAAAGGCATGCCGCCCTGCTGAGGAAAAAACCCCCGTTATTGCCTACCCTGTAGTTAGACGCTTGTATTGGCTACTGACTGGTGAGGTGGGTGATGAAGTTACTCTCGGTGGATGGACTGCGCAATCTTGTTGCTAGCCTAGGGCAAACGGCCTTTTACGGGGCGGTGTTGGAGACCCTTGAATGGGATTTTGTCCGCTGGGGGGAATTTACCAAGACCCCACGGTTGGCGACTCATTATCCCTTTGGGGTGATTGAATTAATGCCCTGTGCCGACAGGCAGTTCTACACTTTCAAATACGTTAACGGTCATCCGCAAAATACCCAGCGCGGCAAACTCTGTGTGGTGGCGCTGGGTGTTTTGGCCGCTGTCGAGAGTGGCTACCCACTGCTGATTAGCGAAATGACCCTGCTGACGGCCATACGCACCGCCGCAGTTACGGCCCTAGCGGCGCAATCACTGGCGCGTCCCGACAGTCGTCACCTCGCCATTATTGGCACCGGTGCCCAGGCCGAATTTCAGGTCGGTATGGTGCAACAGGTGCTCGAGCTGGAGAGCCTCAGCTATTTTGATATTGACGCCAAAGCGATGGACAAATTTGCCGGCAATATGGCAGCCAGTGGCTTGCAACTGAAGCCGTGTCACAGTATCGAGGAGACCTTGAAAGATGCGGACATGGTAATTACCGCCACGGCGGCGAAGCGGGTCAATGATCTTATCCAGCTCGACTGGTTAAAACCGGGCGTGCATATCCACGCCATGGGTGGCGACTGCCCGGGCAAGACAGAGCTGGGGCAGGCGCTGTTAACGGCGAGTAAGATCGTGGTCGAATATCGCGAACAAAGCCTGGTTGAGGGTGAGGTGCAAAACCTTGATGATTCGGCCGTTCACGCCGAACTCTGGCAGCTACTCGCGGGGCAACTGCCCGGACGGGAGAGTGATACCGAGTTGACACTCTGTGATGCCGTCGGCTTCGCCCTGGAGGATTTCTCGATTATCAAACTGATGTATGACTACTCGGGACAAGAGTGCTATCGCCAATACTTTGATGAAATTGCCATGTTGCCGACGATGGTCGACCCCAAAGATCTGTACGGTTTTTTTACCTCTGCCCCCGGTGTTTCGAGTCAGCCGTAGAAGCTCTTAATCAAGCGCAGTAAAGTATTTTGAGTGCGTTGGCGGGTATCTGCGCTGGGGTCGTATTCACAAATCTCCAGCGCCACCAMCTTGTCAAAGCGGCGCGCCTGGGTGAGGGCCTTACAGAGACTTTGCAGGCCGATGCCAGATGGCTCTGGAGTGGCGACGCCGGGGGCAATCAGAGGATCAATGGCATCCATGTCGAGGCTGATACCAATATGGGTGCAGCGTTTACTGAGGGTATGCAGGGCCTGTAACACAGCGGCGCAGCAATCGCCCCGGGGTAGTTGATGCATAGCAGTAATGCTGGCCCCTTGCTCCTCTAKAAATTTTTTCTCYGGGGGCTCAAAGCTGCGAATACCGAGCAGTTGCAGGTTTTTACCATTAAGCTTGCCGCTTTGTGGGCAGAGCCGCGCTAACCGGGGGTCGCTGTCGTCGAGCAGGGCGCGCAGGGGCATGCCGTGGATATTGCCCGAGGCCGAGCTGCAGAAATTATGGGCATCGAGGTGGGCATCGATCCACAATAAACCAAAACTGGGAGTGCTGCCCGTATCGATCYCACCAGCGGCCGCGATGGCTCCACTCCAGGTGCCCATCGCCACCGAGTGATCACCACCGAGCACCAGCAGRGTCTGTTGGCGACGGATTAAACTCTCTACTCTGACGGCCACTTGCCGGTTGATATGGGCGAGTTGCTCCTCGTCAGTGAGCAGATGGGATGGTTCTGGTGTAGAGGTCGCGTCGGCATTGAGAGTTTGCCAATTTAAGCGGATGCCCGCCCTCGCCAGCGCAGCCCTGAAGGGCTCTTGCATCAGGGTCTGCACGGCTCGGTGACTCTGGCCCCGCGGATAACCGAGGTTACTGTCGATACCCAGGGTATTGATGGTTTTCACAATAGCGGTAATTCACTGGAGCTTTAGGCTCAGTGTAGTAGGGCGAGGATAATTTGCCGGTAATTGCCACTACACTGAAATCAGGTGTCAGCCGATGAGAGTCGCCCAAAAGTTGCTAATGCACGTTCGAAATTGTGGTTTTGATGATGGCGGGGCATCTACACAGGGAGGATTGCATGTCACACAGTGTGTCAGCAGGAAGGCTCGGCGATACTCGAAAAAATATCGCCGCCCRACAAGGCCGAAGTGAGGAGGCTTGTGTTACGGAGCTAGTGGCTCTGACTGAACTCAAGGCCGGCACCCGTCAGCGCATTGAGATAAGTAGTCGGGCYTTGATCGGGACTATTCGTCGTCGCTCTTACTGGCAGAGGCCCGACCCCCTGGCGGCCATCCTTGAGCAATTCCCATTGTCCAGCGCCGAGGGCTTGCAGTTGATGGGCCTCGCCGAAGCGCTGTTGCGGGTGCCCGACGCCGCCACAGCGCAGGGCTTGATCGCCGATAAACTGGGCACTGCCGACTGGCGTTCCTACCTCCGTAAAGCCGATCCCCTGTGGATGAAGGGTCTTATTGTGGCCCTGATCTTGAACCGTAAACTGCTCACTGCGGGGCTTGTAGGGGGATCAACACTTGGCGACAGACAGATATTGGGGAAGGTGTTGCGGGATCTGCAGCGCCGGGCTGTGTGCCAGGGCACGCGCTGGCTCGGTAGCCACTTTGTGTTTGCCGGCAGTATTGATGGCGCGCTCGCCAGAGCCGAAAAGTTCGCGGTTCGGGGCTATCAACTGTCCTTCGATATGCTCGGTGAGGGTGCTCGTTGTGAGGGCGATGCCCAGCGTCATTTTCGTCACTATGAGCAGATGATACGGGCGTTAGCAGCTACCGAATTGAGCAGCGGTAAAGGACTTGAGAGTGGTGTAGATGTACTGCGAGGCAGTGTCTCAATCAAGCTCTCGGCCCTGCACCCACGCTACGAACCGGCGCAGCRCCAGCGGGTGATGGCGGAGCTGGTGCCACGGGTGCTGAAACTGGCGCAAGGGGCTAAAAGCAGTGGGCTGAGCCTGACTATCGACGCCGAGGAGAGCTGGCGTCTGGCCCTGTCTCTCGAGGTTTTTGCGGCGGTCTACTGCCATCCGACACTGGCAGGCTGGAATGGCTTTGGTCTGGCGCTGCAGGCCTATCAAAAGTGCGCCCTGTCCGTGCTCGAGTGGCTGCGAGAGCTGGCCGCAACTCAGGGCCGCAGCATCCCCCTGCGCCTCGTCAAGGGGGCTTATTGGGACAGTGARATCAAACTTGCTCAGCAGGGTGGCTACGCGGCCTACCCGGTATTTACTCGCAAGGCCTCGACCGACCTCAATTACCAGGCCTGTGCCCATTTCCTACTGCGCCAGCATCGTTACTTCTATCCGCAGTTTGCCACCCACAATCCCTATACGGTGGCAACGGTATTGGAGCTTGAACGCCAGGTGAGCGCTGCCGACCAGGGGCAATTTCGAGCCTACGAATTTCAGCGACTGCACGGCATGGGTGAGGCCCTGTTCGAGGCAGTTCTCCAGCAGGGGCAGATATGTCGGGTCTATGCCCCGGTCGGTGAACAGGCCGAGCTACTGAGTTATCTGGTGCGGCGCATCCTTGAAAATGGCGCCAATAGTTCGGTACTTGGCCAATTACAAAACAACAGGGTTGAGGTGCGGGCGTTGGTGCAGAATCCCTGTGAGCAGGTAAAGGCCTGGTCACAGGCCAACCATCCACAGATTCCCTTGCCAGCAGAYCTGTATCCCGGTGTGGACTCCCGGCCGGGGCGGCGTAATTCCCTCGGTTGCGATCTCGATGATGATTCGAGTTTGCAAAGTCTGTTGCGGGGCGTCGTGGCCCATGGGCCTGTGCCTCTCGATGAGGGTGGGGCTGTAGMCAGGAGCCCGGGGGAGACCACTGTGGTGATCCGCAATCCTGCTCGCCCCAGGGARGTTTTGGCGCGCATTGCCCTCGATGGCCCAGAGCAATTACATGCCAAGCTTAAAACAGCAGATCAGGCCGGTGCCGATTGGGCAGCGACCAGTCCTGCACAGCGCTGCCAATTACTGCGCCGGCTGGCCGATGAACTGCAAAACAACCGCGATCGACTTGTCGGCCTGTGCATTGCGGAGTCTGGCAAAACCCTGGCCGATAGTGTTGGCGAGGTGCGAGAAGCGGTGGACTTCTGTCGCTACTATGCCGAGCGCGCCGAAATCCTGTTTGCCAATACGGATGTACAGCCCAGAGGCGTGGTGCTTTGCATCAGCCCCTGGAATTTCCCGCTGGCCATTTTTATCGGTCAAATTACTGCCGCTCTGGCCTGTGGTAATACCGTCGTGGCCAAGCCCGCTATGCAATCCCTGTTAATGGCGCGTTGTGTGGTCGAGCTRCTGGCCAGTAGCGGTTTCCCGGCGGATTGTTGTCAGCTGTTATTAGCGCCCGGTGTGGCAGTCGGCGAACAGCTCTTACCCGACTCGCGCATTCAGGCGGTCTTGTTTACCGGTTCCTTCGTGACCGGCCACTGGTTGAATCGCGCCCTGGCTCGGCGTGAACCCTGCCCACTCATTGCCGAAACCGGCGGTCAAAATGCCATGTTGGTGGATGCAACGGCCCTGCTCGAACAGGTGGTTGATGACGTTGTTAGCTCGGCTTTTCACAGTGCCGGCCAGCGCTGTTCGGCACTGCGGGTGTTGTTTGTGCAGGAGGAGATCGCCGACGCCCTGATTGCCATGCTCAGCGGGGCGATGGCCGAGCTAGTGGTCGGTGATCCCGCTTCTATGGCCAGCGACATCGGCCCCCTGATTGATGAACAGGCGCGCCAACGCTGCGACGAGCACTGTGTGTATTTACAGAGTCAGCCCCGGCAGAAGGCGGGCTTACTGTATGCCTGCCCATTACCCGAGGATAGTGAGGGTGGCTATTATTTCCCGCCCCGGCTCTACGAAATTAGCAGTATGAGTTTGCTCAAAGAGGAGGTCTTTGGGCCGATTGTGCATCTGATACGTTTCCCCGCAGGGGGGATTGATGGGGTGCTGGAAGAAATCAATGACAGTAACTACGGGTTAACACTGGGTATTCAAAGTCGCATCGACACCACCTGCCGTGAGGTTGCGCAGCGTGCTGAGGTGGGAAATGTCTACATTAATCGCAATATGGTGGGTGCCGTGGTCGGTGTACAACCTTTTGGTGGGCGCGGCCTGTCGGGCACCGGGCCGAAGGCTGGCGGCCCCCTGTATTTATCGCGGCTGGTGCACTGGCCCGCTAGTGATTTGATCGACAGGAAGGCCAACAGGGTTTTTCTCGACACGGAGTTATTGGCCCACGACACGGCTACGTCCCGCGCTGATGGCGAGCCAAAACCTTCTGGCWGGGCTATTCCCGCTAGCTTAAACAAGGCACAAAAATGCTGGGCGGCGAAGACGGGGCAGAGCAGGATTCGTTGTATCGAAAATTTCCTGCAGTCGACGGAGCTGGTGGGTGACCCGGACAAACTCATCGGCTGGCGCGAGGTGTCGGGTCTACTGGCYGTGCCCCAGGAATTACCTGGGCCAACTGGGGAGAATAATAGGTATCAACTGGAAGGCCGGGGTCTGATMTTGCTGGTGCTGGATGCCCACTCCGTGGGCGTAGTYTTTCTGCAACAGCTGGCTGTCGCGCTGGTGGCGGGCAATGCGGTGTTGGTGCTGCGCCACGGATCTTCACCACTAGCTTCCCACTGGCAGGCGCTACGGACAGACCTGCAGCGCGCCGGTGTTGATACTCGCTTACTGCACCACGCCGAACTTGATGAACTCTTCACCCTTGTTGCCAAGGCGCCGATCAAAGGCGTCTGCGTGGCACCGGGTTTTGCTCAGTATCGAGAATTGGCGATTGCCCTGGCCGCTCGCCCCGGGGCGATTTGCCCGCTGATTAGTGCGTTGAATTTTAGCTGTTTAGTGGCTCGTCTGAGCGTTGAAAAAACTATCACCTGTAATACCGCTGCCGCTGGTGGTAATGCCAGTCTCCTGTGCCTTGATGGCTGAAACCCGGCCTGAGTAGTTGAGAAGGGTGGGTTGAGAGCGTAGTGGAGAAATAAGCGCTGAAGGCGTTAATATATGTGGCCAGACGCGCTATGCCGTGTCGAATACAAGCGGGTTAGCCGACAATTTTGCCAACATAAAAAGGAAGAATAACAATGACAAAACCAGTATTACTCAATGAAGAGCAACTCGACCAAAGCCTGGCGACACTGAATGCCGAGGCCCTGGYACCCTGGGTGGTGGTCGATGGCAAACTGTCGCGGCGCTATGAATTTAAGAGCTTTATCGATGCCTTTGGCTTTATGACCCAGGCGGCCATTGCCTGTGAGGTGATGTGCCACCACCCGCGTTGGGTGAATGTCTGGAATGTGGTTGAGATTGATTTACTGACCCACCGTGCCGGTGGTATTACCCATCTGGATTTTGATCTGGCTGGGCAAATGGAGCCTCTGGCGAAAAAGCTACTTGCCTAATTCAATGATTACAGACTATTGAATAGCGCCCGTGGTCCTCACMCGTTTTGAGCCTTGCACGGGTGCTGCCTTCGTTTCTGCAAGTCGGGCTTGCTGGCGGCTATCGATGATATTCTTCAAGGCGATTAACAGCCCAGTTACCAGAAAGGCACCGGGTGGCAGGATCATCACCAAAAAGCCGTAATTGTCGCCGAACAGTTGCAAGCCCCAGTTGGCGGCCATGGGGCCAAACAGTAGATCCATATTGGCGAACAGGGTGCCGCTGCCAATAATTTCCCGTATTGCACCGAGTACTAGTAGCACCGCACCAAAGCCCAGCCCCATCATTAAACCGTCGAAGGCGGCGGGTAACAGTGGCTGTTTGCTGGCAAAGGCTTCGGCGCGGCCGAGAATGGCGCAGTTGGTGACGATCAGCGGAATAAAAATACCCAGAATTTGATACAGCTCGTAGGTGTAAGCCTTCATCAGCATTTCGGTGCAGGTGGTGAAAGTGGCGATAATCATCACAAAGGCTGGGGTGCGAATGGCGTCACTCACCTGATTGCGAATCAAGGAGACCGTCATATTCGAGCCGATCAGTACCGCCATTGTCGCCAGGCCGAGGCCGAGGGCATTGACCACCGAGCCGGTAACGGCGAGCAGGGGGCAAAGCCCGAGTAGCTGCACCAGGGCGGGGTTATTGTTCCATAGGCCATTGCGAGTGATTTCGCCGTAGGGTACATCGCTCATGGTGTCTCTCCCGTACTGTCTGCTGGGCTATTACCTGGAGTACTGGTGTCTGTTGTCGCTGCTTGTGGTTGAGGGGTGCTGGTGCTGGCCTTAATGATACGAGCTTTGTCTTCGCTAAAATAGTGCAGGGCGCGCGCCACCTGGGCCACCACGGCACGGGGCGTAATGGTTGCCCCGGTGAATTGGTCAAAATCGCCCCTGTCTTTTTTCACCTTCCAGCGCKCCGCCGGGGGGGAGCCCAGGGATTTGCCATCAAAGCCGAGTACCCAGGGGTTTTTCTTCAGCTCGATCTTGTCGCCCAGCCCCGGTGTTTCGCTGTGGCTGAGTACCCTGACGCCAGCGACGCTACCATCCAGATTAATGCCGACAATCATAGTGATGGCGCCGCTGTAACCATCCGGTGCCACGGCGGGCACAATGATTGCGAACACCTCGCCATTTTTACGTGCCAGATGTAATTCGCCACTTTTTTTCAGGCCCAGTACCGACCAGTAATGCTGGGGGATAGTCAGTGTGTCGGTGAGTATGTCGTTGTCGTGGCGCTCTTCGGGAATGATTTCGAGCAGGGCTTTTTGCGCGGCGCGGCGCTGTGACTCGGCAATTTTATCTTTGGTGCCAAGGTAGGTGCCAGCGAGTAACAGTGAGGTGATAAGGGCAAACAGGCCGAGTATTCTGCCATTTAAACCCATTGATTTTTCGAGTTGGCTGCCCATCTTAATCCTCCTTCGAGCGATGGATGATGGTGCCAGGTTTACCGTGGCCGTAGGTGCGCGGCGGTGTGTAATAGTCGATAAAGGGCGCGGCAAAATTCATCAGTAACACGGCAAAGGCGAGGGCGTCGGGGTAATTACCCCAGCTACGGATGACAAATAAGATGACGCCAATCAGCGCGCCGTAAATGAAACGCCCCCGGTTGCTGGTAGCAGAGGTCACCGGGTCGGTGACAATAAAAAAGGCCCCGAACATGGTGGCGCCACTGAGCAGGTGGAAGATAATAGAGCCGTCGCTGGCGGAGCTGCCGCCATCGTAATTAAACAGGGCCATCACCGAGAGGCCGAGGAGCATGCCGATGGGCGCGTGCCAGGTAAACACCTTGCGCGCAAGCAGGTAGATACCCCCGAGCAGGAAGGCAATATTGACCCACTCCCAGCCCAGACCGGCCCAGCGCCCCTGCGAAAACTGCGGGGTTTGCTGGTAGAAGTGTTCGACCAGTAAGCCGCTATTGTGTTTGAAGGCATCGAGGGGGGTTGCTGCCGTAAAGCCGTCGATACCGCTGCCACCAAAAACGATCTGCAAAGAGGAGAGAAAGTCCGGCCCAACGGCCCCGACACCATCGACCATTAGTCCCGTCGGGGCGACCCAGGCACTCATTTGCAGAGGGAAGGAAATCAACAGCACGACATAGCCGATCATTGCTGGATTAAAGGGGTTGTAACCCATACCGCCGTAAAGGTGTTTGGCGATAATGATCGCAAAGGCCGTGCCGGTGATCGTTAGCCACCAGGGTGCCAATGGTGGCAGGGCCAAGCCGAGTAAAACCGCAGTCACCAGAGCACTGTAATCGCGCAGATAAAAGCCGATGGGGCGATTGCGCAATTTAAGGATGGCTGCCTCACAAGCAAGAGCAGTAACGCTGGCAATAATAATATTGAGAATGCTGCCGATACCAAAAAAACTGGTGAGCACAATTARACCGGGCACCGTAGCGACCAGTACCTGCTGCATCACCCATTGTGTCGAGCGAGGGCTGTGGGCGTGGGGTGAACTACTGCGACCGAGGGCCATTAGCTGTTTTCCTCGGTGGTATTGGCGGGATTGTGGTTTGGTACATTTTCAGAACCGGCATCGCTCAGCTTGAGCTCGGCAGTTGCCAGCTTTTCTACTAGCGTAGCCACGGCATTAGTGAATGCCTCGATCTGTTCGCTACCTTCACTCTCGGCTTGCACCCGTCGAGCTTGGGCTTTGTTGAGACGRTTTTGCAGGGCRTCGCGYTGCTTTAGCAACTTTTKCTGAGGTGACATTGATGCCTGTTCGGCGGCATTYTTTTGCGCRCGRGCAATGGCAGTGGCGGCGCGGTCGAGGCCMKKGTCATCMGWGTTAGYGGTGGGYGTWTCCRCTTGMGYTTTACCTCCGGCCGGTTCTGCCGCTGGCTGATCYGTATTGAGTGTRGMCAGTTTRTTTTTGGCCTCCTCGTGGCGTAAACGTGCTTGTTCGATGGTGGCACGTTGTTGCTCTATCTGGGCTAACTTCTCGCTGCTTTGTTCAGCGTCGCCCCCTTTATTGAGGGCATCAAGTCCCTGCTCGGCCTTGGTGAGTCGGGCAGCCGTAGTTTCAATAGCGCGCTCAAAGCGCTTGCGCTGATCTTCAGGTGAGGCTTTGTTTGCCGCTACTCGGGCCAGTGCCGCCTGGACGATATCGTGGTCGTGAGTCTCTTTACTCGTACAGCTGGTCGCGCTCTCTGGGTTTTCTTCAGCGGCTTTCGCCTCAGCTTCGCGTTTGGCTTTGGCGGCTTCTGCTGCCAA
Organism: Cellvibrionales bacterium; assembly: GCA_002746135.1. Lineage (GTDB taxonomy): Bacteria > Pseudomonadota > Gammaproteobacteria > Pseudomonadales > Porticoccaceae > Reddybacter. The sequence continues at coordinate 48,280 of NVWE01000005.1, forward strand.
CTTGCGAGCTTCACGTTTGGCGGCTTTTTCTTTTTCTTCACGCTCGACACGGGCCTGGTGATGTTCAAAGCGCTCACGAGCACGGTCAGACTGACGCTTCTCTTCGGCGATCAAACGGATTTCGCCCTTTGCAGCCCGATAATATTGCACCAACGGGATACTACTGGGGCAGACGTAAGAACAGGCCCCACACTCAATGCAATCGGCTAAATGGTGAGCTTCGAGGCGTTCGTAATTCTTCGACTGAGCATGCCAGTAGAGTTGTTGGGGCAATAAATTGGCCGGGCAAACTTCGGCGCAGTGGCCACAGCGAATACAGGCCTGGGCCGGTGGTGGTGCCGGGCTTTCTTCGGCGGTGGTGGCGAGCAGGCAGTTGGTCGATTTAATAATCGGCACGCTAGTGTTGGCGAGGGTGAAGCCCATCATCGGCCCGCCCATGACCAGATTGGGGCAGAGGGCGCTGTTGAATTTAGCCTCGCTCAGCAGGTGTTCAACGGGCGTGCCGATCAGCACCTCAAAATTACCGGGCTTGTCACAGGCCTTGCCGGTCACGGTAGTGACGCGAGTAATCAGCGGCTCGCCATGGCAGATGGCGCGGTAAATCGCGTGGGTAGTGCCGATGTTCTGGCAGACAATGCCAAGATCGGCGGGTAATTTCCCGCTGGGCACTTCTTCGCCGGTAAGAATCTGGATGAGTTGTTTTTCACCGCCGGAAGGATATTTGGTGGGAAATTCCACCACCTCTATAGCGGGGGCATTTTCTACAGTAATGTTATTTTGTAGGGCCGTGGCCAGTGCTTGCTGAGCTTCGGGCTTGTTGTCTTCTATGCCAATCAAGACCCGCTCGGGGTCACCCAGAATATGTGCCAATATGTTGATGCCTACCAGGATGTCATCGGCCCGTTGGCGCATCAGTTGGTCGTCGGCGGTAATGTAGGGCTCACACTCGGTGGCGTTAATAATGAGGGTGTTGATGGTTTGCCGGGGTTGTAGTTTAACGGCGCTGGGAAAGCCCGCACCGCCCAGCCCGGTAATACCGGCAGTGCGAATCAGCGCGATTAATTCCTCAGCTGTCTTTTCACGATAGTGGGTCGTGCCGCTATGTTCAATCCAGCTGTCATCGCCATCTGTTGCAATCACGATACAGGGGGCTTGCATGCCCGAGGCGTGAGGCACAGTCTGCTCTTCGATGGCACTGACAACACCGGAACTGGGCGCGTGTATTGGCGCGCTGACAAAGCCCTTCGCAGCGGCGATCATTTGCCCCTTTAAAACCTTCTCGCCCACCTTGACCAAAGGCGCGGCCGGTGCACCGATATGCTGACTCAATGGCAGTATTAAGACATCGGGCAGGGGCACGGCCTGAATCGGGCCGCCCAGAGATTGTTGTTTATTTTCAGCCGGGTGAATGCCGCCGTGAATATCCCAGATTTTACTCATGCGGCGTGATCCCTGGTGTCATCGGTGCCGCGATCGGTGGCGATAAGGTTGGTGTCGGTGTGGACGCTGGCAAAACGTTCAGCGGGCGAGTGAGGGGCCTGCCAATGCCAGTCGCTGAGGCCTGGGGGGATTTCCAGCATATCAATACAGTCAACTGGGCAGGGTTCGACGCAGAGATCGCAACCGGTGCATTCGTCGACAATCACGGTGTGCATCAATTTAGCCGCACCGAGAATGGCATCGACCGGGCAGGCCTGTATGCACTTGGTGCAGCCAATACACTCATCTTCGCGAATATAGGCGACGCTTTTAAGCTCGGCCTCTTGCCCGTGTTCGGCGTCGAGTTCGGGAGCGGGCACATCGAGCAAGCTGGCCAGGGCTTCAATCGTGGCCTGGCCACCGGGGGGACATTTATTGATTTCCTCACCGTCGACAATGGCCTGGGCATAGGGTTTACAGCCGGGATAGCCGCAATTGCCACACTGGGTTTGCGGTAGCAGTGCGTCAATTTGCTCGGCGAGGGGATTGCCTTCGACTTTAAAGCTGACAGCGGCGTAGCCCAGTATAATGCCAAACACTGTCGCCAGCGCGACCAGGGCGACGACGGCGGTGAGCAGGAGTTCGAGGGAGGAGAGTTCGTCCATTCTTAAACCAAACCCGCAAAGCCCATAAAGGCTAATGACATCAGGCCGGCTGTAATCATGCCGATGGCCGCACCCTGAAAAGGCTGGGGCACGTCGGCAACGGAGAGGCGTTCGCGCAGTGCAGAAAAGAGGATGAGCACCAGTGAAAAGCCCAGGGCGGCACCAAAGCCGTAGAGGCTGGCTTCAAAGAAACTGCGATTTTTCGCGGTGTTCTGTAGGGCCACGCCGAGCACCGCGCAGTTGGTGGTAATTAAAGGCAGAAAAACCCCGAGCACTCGGTAGAGCAGGGGGCTGGTTTTTTCGATAAACATGCGGGTGAATTGCACCACTACGGCAATCACCAGAATAAAGGCGATGGTCCTTAAATATTCGAGGCCGAGGGGCTCGAGTATCCAGCTATTCACCAGGTAACTGGAGATGGCGGCCAGGGTCATCACAAAAGTTGTTGCGCTAGCCATGCCGATGGCGGTTTCGAGTTTATTGGAAACACCCATAAACGGGCACAGGCCAAGAAACTGCGCCAACACAAAGTTATTGACGAGTATCGAGCTAACGAGAATAAGCGCGAATTCTTGCATGGAGCCAGCCGTGGTTTGATCTATCGGTGAGGGCCCTATTATCGAGGATCAGCGTGCTGTCATTCAATAATAAAGCCGGGCATTTTTAGGTTATTTAGTAATATCTATTTTCGGCTACAGTATATCTTCAAATAAGCCACGGGGCGCTTGTTCAGCCCCATGGCTTATTTGCTTATGTCACCCGCTGACCGGGTTGAGCGCCGTTGTCAGGTTCGAGTAGATAAATGCCTTCGTCATCACCCGCAGCCAATACCATGCCTTCTGAAACACCGAAGCGCATTTTACGCGCCGCCAAATTGGCAACCATTACGGTGAGGCGACCTTCGAGCTGTTCCGGTTGATAAGACGATTTAATACCGGAGAACACATTGCGGGTTTCGCCGCCGATATCGAGAGTCAGCTGCAATAACTTACTGGCCCCTTCAACGTGACTGGCGGCAACAATGCGCGCCACCCGCAAATCAACCTTAATAAAATCGTCGAAGGTGATTTCATCGGCCAGAGGTTCGGCGGCGAGGGGTGAGTCCGGGGCCGCTGCTTCTTTGGGTGCGGCAGCGGCAGGTTGCGCCTGTATGCCCGCTTCAACCATGGCCGCAACCTTGTCTTTTTCAACGCGCTTCACCATCGGTTTAAAGACTTCGATACGGTGATTGAGTAGAGGTTCTATAGCGCCATTCCACGCCAGCTCGTCGTTGAGAAAGGCACTGGCTTGCTCCGCCATATTCGGCAGGATGGGTTTGAGATAAATCATCAGCACGCGAAACAGGTTAATACCCAGCGAACACACGGCCTGTACTTCGGCCTCGGCGCCTTCTTGCTTGGCGAGTTTCCAGGGCTCTTTGGTGGCGATGTATTCATTGGCGGCATCAGCAACGGCCATAATTTCACGGACTGCTTTGCCGAAATCGCGGTTTTCATAGTGCGCGGCGATGACTTCACCGGCGTCGACGGCCTGTTGCCACAGCGCTGGCTCGCCAATACTGGCGGCCAGTGTGGCGTCCCCATCACGGGTGACAAACTTGGCGCAGCGGCTGGCGATATTGACGACCTTGCCGACTACATCGCTGTTCACTCGTTGAATAAAGTCGTCGAGATTGAGGTCGAGGTCTTCAATGCTTGAGGACAACTTGGCGGCAAAGTAGTAGCGTAAATATTCCGGCTCTAAAAAATTAAGGTAGTTGCGGGCATTAATAAAGGTGCCTCGAGACTTCGACATTTTCTTGCCGTTGACCGTTAAAAAGCCGTGTACACAGACCTTATTCGGCGTGCGGTAGTTGGCACTGGTGAGCATAGCTGGCCAGAAAAGGGCATGGAAATTGACGATGTCTTTACCGATAAAGTGGTAAAGCTCAGCTTCAGAATCCTTTGCCCAATAGGTGTCAAAGTCGATACCTTCGCGGTCGCAGAGGTTTTTGAAACTAGCCATATAGCCGATGGGTGCGTCGAGCCAAACGTAGAAATACTTGCCGGGGGCATCGGGGATTTCAAAACCAAAGTAGGGCGCATCGCGGCTGATATCCCATTCCTGCAAACCTGAGTCGAGCCATTCGGCGAGCTTGTTGGCGATTTCCTTCGAGACGTGACCGGCGCGGGTCCACTCTTTGAGGAAGCTTTCAAACTCGGGCAGTTTGAGAAAATAATGAGTCGATTGTTTTTCGATGGGCGTGGCGCCGGAGATGGCCGACACGGAGTCGATTAAATCGGTCGGCGCATAAGTGGCACCACAGGCCTCACAGTTGTCGCCGTACTGGTCGTCGGCCTTACACTTGGGGCAGGTGCCTATAATATAGCGATCGGCCAGAAAGATGTTTTTTTCCGGATCAAAGGCCTGGGTAATTTCGCGCTCGGCAATGTGGCCGTTGTTCTTCAGGCGCGTATAAATTTCGTTGGCAAATACGCGGTTTTCCTCGGCGTGGGTCGAGTGATAGTTGTCGAAGCGAATCAGAAAACCGGCGAAATCTTTTTCGTGCTCGGCTTTTACCTGTTCGATTAAAGCCTCGGGCGTAATACCCAGCTCCTCGGCCTTCAACATAATCGCCGTTCCATGAGCATCGTCGGCGCAGACGTAGTAACATTCGTGCCCCCGTGCTTTCTGGAAGCGCACCCAGATATCCGTTTGAATATATTCCACCAGATGACCCAGATGAATCGAGCCGTTAGCAGAGGGCAGGGCACTGGTGACGAGAATTTTTCGGGGATTGGACGTYGTGTCCGCGGGTAAAGTGGTATTGGGCATGGGGATAAACAGCTTTTTAGAGTTTGGCGAAGGGGCGCAACTATAGCCGCTTTCGCTTAGTTTTTCATTAACGCAGGTGAACAAATAGCATGGCAGAAGCAGTTCAGGAAAGTGGTTTGGGTCAAGTGAAATACGTGGTCGCAGTGGCATCGGGYAAGGGCGGCGTCGGCAAGTCGACAACGGCSGTTAAYCTGGCACTGGCATTAAARGATCAGGGYCTTGCYGTMGGYATTCTCGATGCGGATATTTAYGGCCCCAGYYTGGCGAAAATGCTCGGYGTTGAYGATTCSCGCCAGCCCAAAGTSGTYAACGGYAAYGCCTTCGTACCGATTGMAGCCCACGGYTTGCABTCCATGTCGATGGCYTAYYTRACCACCGACGCCACGCCSATGGTKTGGCGCGGGCCAATGGCCGGTAGTGCGCTGGTGCAAATGATGACGCAAACCCTGTGGGGCGMRCTCGATGTGYTGATTGTYGATATGCCGCCGGGCACCGGTGATATTCAATTGACGCTATCCCAGAAGGCCCAGGTATCGGGCGCGGTGATTGTCACCACGCCGCAGGACATTGCTCTGCTGGACGCACGCAAGGGCATCGAAATGTTCCGTAAGGTGAGTATTCCCGTAATGGGCGTCGTGGAAAATATGGGCCTGCATATTTGCAGTAGTTGTGGCCACACGGAATCAATATTTGGTGAAGGTGGTGGTGAAAGTATCGCCGAAGAATATCAAACGATACTGCTGGGTTCACTGCCCCTCGACAAACGCATTCGCGAAGAGGGTGATAAGGGTACGCCGATTTTTGTCACCGATCCCGAGGGTGCTATCGCCTCACACTACCGTACTATTGCCACGGGTTTAATGAAGGCTCTGGCKGAAACTTCTGTRGCTGCGCCGGTGATTACGGTMGAAGATTAAATAGTACKGTCGAAGATTRAGCGYCCCGAAATTAAAAAYGAGTGAACAGGAATTTYTATGAGTATTAAACCGGATAGCTGGATTCGYCGYATGGCCGCYGAACACGGCATGATCGARCCYTTTGAAAGYGARCAGGTGCGCCAGCCCGAYCCCAAYGGYGARCGRGTRATYTCYTACGGYGTRTCGAGCTACGGTTACGATGTGCGCTGTGCCGAYGAGTTTAAGATTTTYACCAAYGTRCACTCGGCCACCGTCGACCCRAAAAACTTTGACCCMAARAGCTTTGTCGAYATTCAGTCCGAYAGCTGCATYATTCCGCCCAACTCCTTTGCACTGGCCCGCACGGTGGAATACTTCCGTATCCCGCGTAGCGTGTTAACCATTTGCCTGGGTAAATCGACCTATGCCCGCTGCGGCATTATCGTCAACGTCACCCCTCTTGAGCCGGAGTGGGAAGGGCACGTTACTTTAGAATTTTCTAACACCACCAGTTTGCCCGCAAAGATTTACGCCAACGAAGGTGTCGCGCAAATGCTGTTTTTTGAGGCCGATGAAGTGTGTGAAACGTCTTACAAAGATAGGGGCGGTAAATATCAGGGACAGCAAGGGGTTACCTTGCCGAAGGCTTGAGTGGGTTGTTTGGGAAGAGATGAGAATTAATTGGGTCTGAGGTTTTGGTTGTGATTAAGGGCTTCTTTAATTCCGATGAGGATGTGGCATGGAAAAACCTGACCCTACTTTTGGTATTAACGGAAATTGATACCACTGCGTTTATGACGACTAGGGAATCTCTGATTAATTGCCGATAACTGAGATAATACTGACAGTCGTTCAATAAAGAAGCCACAATTGGCCGTTTGACATGACAGATACTCTAGAAAACCTTGGATTAACCAAAAACACGGTTAATCCAAGGATAAATGCACATTTTTATCGTCGCTGGATAGAGGAAAGCAAGTGAAACCAAATAACCTTAATTATTCAGACTTTCCCTAGATTCACCAGATGTATTTTACTTTATTCAGGGGCAGGTATAGCCACCATCGATTACGAGATCAGTTCCGGTCATAAATGAAGATTCATCTGATGCCAAGAAAATAGCGCCGTAGGCAATCTCATGAGGTTTCCCAAAACGCTTCATTGGCACAAGAGAAATTAGAGGTTCCCATGCCTCTTTCGGTATGCTGCTTTCAAATAGATTGGTGTCAAACATACCCGGACAGATTGTATTTATACGTATATTATCTTCTACAAATTCCATAGCAGCAGACCTGGTCATCAAGCGCACAGCCCCCTTTGTACTTTGATATGCGGTCGAAAGTCCAGCCCCTGATATTCCGTAAATTGAGGAAAAATTTATAATGGAACCGCCGCCCGCTCGTTGCATTGCTGGAATTGCCGTTTTCATGCCCAACAATACACCCAGCTGATTAATATTCACAATCTGATGGAATTTTTCTACCGTGTGTTCAAGTAAACCTGCGTGATAATAAATACCTGCATTGTTAGATAAAACATCAAGGCTTCCAAATGTCATTTCCGACTCAGAAACGACATCAATCCAATCTTGTTCTTTGGTGACATCCAATGAAACAGCGATAGCTTCACCACCGTTCTGATTAATATCATCAACGAGAGCAAGAGTTTTTTTCCACAAGCCATCAGGCGGCTGATTGGGCGCGATGATAGGATCTTCTTGCAAATTTGCAGCAACGATTTTAGCACCTTCTTTTGCCATTAATCGGGCCTGTTCGCTACCGAGCCCACCGCCAGCACCTGAAATTAGTACAACTTTTTTTTCTAATCTACCTGTCATGATTATCTCCTGTTTAAATCACAAGTAATCCTAAATACGGGAAATAAATAGAGACTTATATTCTGTATTTAGATATTTGAAAAATCAGGTTAAAGCCAACAGTTTCTATTCGCAAGTAGGCACCAAATAGTGGTATAGTCACCAAATAGTAACCATGAGGTGAGGAGAAGTAGATTGGGGGATGCGATTGTGAATAACTGGGATGTTTATAATAAAAATTGTCCTACAAGGCTAATACTTCATCGTATAGCTGACAAATGGACAGTATTAATTGTTGGTGCRTTAACRCATGATAAAAAGCGATTTAATGAATTACGACGAGAAATTAATGGCGTATCTCAAAAAATGCTGACACAAACATTAAGGGGTATGGAACGTGACGGCCTCATAAATCGAAAGATATATGCAACCGTTCCACCTAAAGTTGAATATTCGCTCACAGATTTAGGTTATTCATTAACTCATTTGCTAGGAGAAATACGGAATTGGTCTGAAACAAATGTTGGAGAAGTCCTTCAATCACAGGAAAGGTATGATTCAATTCATAACGGGACTAATAATAAAATCTAATAAATGCTTCCAGTTGACCGTAAAAAGCGTCACAAATTTTGTTGTTCGCAAAAACTGCGCACCTTTCACGTTAGTGAAGCGATATCCAAGGGACATCCATTCAAAATCTCAGAGAAAAATGGGGTCAGGTCTTTCCTTRCCACACAAGCCCCGCCATGTCTTTTGAATTCAGAGTTAATAAATCAATTCACACAAGCCGTCAAAAACCAGTTCGCTGTAACTGACGATGCCGAGTACTTTACCGTTGGCGACGACGGGCGCATTTGATAGGCCAAAGTGGCTAAAGAGTCGCGCACAGTGGCGAACATCCAGCTCAGGGTCAACGGGAATGACCGGCTTGGACATGATCTCGTAGACATTCACTCGCTCGGGGGCTTTATCTTTTGCCAGTACTTTTTTAACAATATCTGAAAGCAGGAGAATACCCATCGCATCATGAGGGTGGCGTTTGTTAATAATAACCACCTCGGCTTTACTTGCTTTCATTGCATCGAGGGCCTGCTTAATGGTGGCCGAGCCATCAAGCTCCAGGTGACGTTCGTGCATGACATCGCGGACCAGAATGGTCTTTTTATTCATTACAAAAGTTCCTCTACRSAGTGGCTAATTTCTTCTGCCTGGTGGGCAACGCCGATGGCGTCCTCGACATCAATTTGTACGGCTATGCCGGTGCCGGGTTTGTCATCAAACTCTCCCACGCGACCGATTTCTTCGAGAATGTGGCGGCTGCGATGTTCTTCAACCAGCAATAATATTACGTCGCGCTGGGTTGCTAATGACAGGCCAAAGAAAGTTTTATTCTTTTTCAGRCCCTCACCTCGGGCATTGCTGATAACGGTGGCACCGGTGGCKCCTGCTTCTCGAGCSGCCGCCATGACGGCATCTGTTTTATCATCTTCTACAAAAACAGTGATCATTTTAAAGTGCATTTTTCACCTCAGGGTAAGTTACTTATCCGTATTCTTCTGGCTATTTTTAGTGCCGAAATTTGCCTTTAGCTCAGACAGTTGGGCGTAGGCCATAACAGAGATAATGGGTAATAAACTGGCAAAGGCGATTAAGCCAAAGCCGTCAATCAGGGGGTTTCTGCCGGGTACGTTTTCTGATAATCCCAAGCCCAACGCGGCAACCAGTGGCACGGTGACGGTTGATGTGGTGACACCGCCGGAGTCGTAGGCSAGGGGGACAATCAGCTTCGGGGCAATCATTGTCTGCATCACCACGATAATGTAGCCGCCGATAATGTACCAGTGGATGGGGTCGCCGACCACAATGCGGTAGCAGCCCAGTGTAATGCCAACGGCAACGCCAATCGCCACGGCAATACGCAAGCCCCAAACACCAATGGCACCACCGCTGACCTCATGGGCTTTTATCGCTACAGCCATTAACGAAGGCTCGGCAATAGTGGTGCTAAAACCGATGCTAAAGGCAAACAGGTAAACCCAGTAGTAGTCTCGCCAGTTCACTTCGGTGAGTAGACCCTGGCTAGATTGTGCGGCCTGAATGAATGCCGGGTCGGTGAGCTGTTCGGCCATGACTCGCCCGAGGGGGAAGAGGCACCATTCGAGCCCGAGTAAAAAGAAAGAGAGACCAATCAATACCCATACAAAGCCGATTAGCACCTCAGCAAGGTTGGCGGGTTTTTTGCGAATAACAAAAAACTGAAAGCCAAAAATGATCACYGCAATGGGCACCACATCAATAACCGTGGATAGCAGAGTGTTGAGCAGCTCGGTCAAAATGTTCATGAAATGACCATGCCGTAGGCCATCACAAAAATAATTGGCGTTAACGAGGCGAAGGCGATAAGGCCAAAGCCGTCAATCATCGGGTTGCGYCCCTGAATTGACGATGCCAGGCCGACACCGAGAGCAGTGACCAGTGGTACGGTGATGGTTGATGTGGTGACACCGCCAGAGTCGTAGGCAATGCCGATAATTTCYTSYGGGGCRAAGAAGGTCATGRTYACCACSAKCACGTAACCACCGATAATCATCCACTGAATGGGCCAGCCTTTAAGGATGCGCATAACCCCAATCACAATGGCCAGACCCACAGAAAAGGCCACGGTAAAGCGCAAGCCAGTGGCGTACTGTGCTTTAGCGGCGGCGCTTGATTCGATCATATGCCCCGTGGCGGCGACGTTGGCGGCTTCTTTAGCAACGGCAATAAGGGCGGGTTCGGCGACGGTGGTACCAAAACCCAGACAAAAGGCAAAAGTCAGCAACCAAAATGCACTGCCCTTGCGAGCAAAGGCGTGGGCCATGGATTCGCCAATGGGGAATAAACCCTGTTCCAGGCCGTGAATAAAAAAGGTCAAACCCAGTACGACAAAGATCAGTCCGAGAATGAGTTGGGCAACATTCGGTAAGGGCTGCTGTAGCACAAAATACTGAAAAAATAGAATCACTAACACGATGGGCAGTAAATCACGCAGGCTGCCGAGCATGGCATTGAGGAGTTTTTTGATGGTGTCTTTCAAGTACCGAAGGCCTTATCTAAAGCGGTTATGTGGTAACGCAGATAGTGTATGTTAATCCCGGTATTTGACGGAATGATGACCGCATTTCTAATGCGGCAAGTTGACGTGTTATAGAGTGCCGAAAATACATTGCCTAGGCAATGATATAAGACAAACTTTGTCCCGCATCGTCGACCCGCACGCTATTTCATTAAGGCAACACTTTTGACCTGAGCATAAACACTGTTGCCGACCTCTATTTTTAAGAGGTGGACGGAGCGCCTGGTAATACGCGAYAGGAGGTGTTGCCCGCCGATCTCACAGCGCACCAACATTTGAGAAGGGTCGCGGTCGGGGTCGATACTGACTACTTTCACTGGGAAGCTATTACTGATACTGATTTGCTGGGGTTGGACTAAAGCCAGGCTGACGTCTCGGGCGCAAATGCGCAGCCGGGCTTTATGGCCGAGGGGCAGGCCATTGTAAGACACCGACACCTGAGCGTGCTCGAAAGCCAGACTGGTGAGATGGAACTCCTTATCGTGGCCGATCACGTTGGCCTCAAGCACAGCAGCGGCATCTTCAAAGTGGGATATCGCTAATAGGGGGTCAGTGAGCAGGGTGTTGAGTTCACCAGCAGCAACGACTCGGCCTTGCTCCAGGAGGATCAAATAATCGGCCAGTTGCTGTACTTCCTCAGGGGAGTGGCTGACATAGAGCACGGGAATGTCCAGTTCGCTACAGAGGCTTTCGAGGTAGGGTAGGATTTCCGCTTTACCATTGGCGTCGAGGCTGGCCAGGGGTTCGTCCATCARYAGCAGYTGGGGGCTGGTGAGCAGGGCRCGGGCAATGGCCACACGCTGGCGYTGGCCRCCGGATARTTGCTCWGGCTGGTGTTCGAGTAAGGCCTCAAGTCCTAGCCAGGCAGTGACATCATCAAAGTGAATTCTGCGTTGGCTTTTGGCAATACGTCGCCAGCCATAGGCCATGTTCTCGCGCACATTCAGGTGGGGGAAGAGGCTGGCCTCCTGAAATACATAGGCCATCGGGCGACGGTGCACGGCAAGACTTTGATGGGCGTCGTGCCAGCACTGGCCATTGATTGTAAAGTGGGCGCTATCAGGCTTTTCCAGTCCGGCAATGCAACGTAATAAGGTGGTTTTACCGGAGCCAGAGGGGCCAAAAATGGCAGTTACCCCTTTGCCAGGCGCAGCAAAATCGATGTCTAGCTCAAAGTCTTTGCGCTTGAGCGCGAAGCGCGCTTCTATGCGCTGGTCAAAAGGGAAGTTACCGTCCATTGATATTCCTGTTATACCCGCTCAGGGGGGCGCTGGCCTGTGCGCCAGTACAAGGTAAGCAGAACCAGAAACGAAAAGCCCAGCATGCCAGCGGCGAGAACATGAGCTGCCGCATATTCGTAAGATTCGACATGATCAAAGATGGCGACCGATAGCACCTGTGTTTGACCGGGGATATTGCCGCCTATCATCAATACAACACCAAACTCGCCCAGCGTATGGGCAAAGCCGAGTACTGCGCCGGTGATTAACCCCGGCTTTGCTAAGGGCAGGGCGACGCTGATAAAGCGATCCCAGGGGGAGGCGCGCAGGGTGGCGGCGACTTCTAGCGGTCGCTTGCCAATAGCAGCGAAGGCATTCTGGATGGGCTGCACGGCAAAGGGCAGGGAATAGATCACCGAGGCAATCACCAATCCGCTAAAGGTGAAAGGCAATACGCCAATGCCGAGGCTTTGCGTGATTTGCCCAACCCAGCCTTTCGGTCCGAGTAGCAATAATAAATAAAACCCGAGTACCGTTGGCGGCAAAACGAGAGGTAGGGCAACCAGCGCGTTAATCACCTGTCGGTAGCGCCATCGGGTGTTCGCCAGCCACCAGGCCAGGGGCGTCGCCACGCAAAGCAGCAGCAGTGTAGTGATGCTGGCTAGTTGCAGGGTGAGCCATACGGGTTGCAGGTCAAGTTGAGATAAATCCATGGCTGCTATTTTGTCAGTTYTGTACTGATTTTGTTAGCGTTAGCTGTGTGAGGGCAGGGCGTATTAGGGGGAGGGGTATGCGGGTAGAGTTTGCGAAGGTTGAGTTTATGCGGGGAGAATTAATAAGGAGAGTGCTGTTGAGGGCTGCTTGGTGGGGCGGTGCTGGTGGGGCTCGATGATGGAGGGCTGATCAACAGCCCTCTTTAGTCACTACGCAGTTACCGAAAAATTTACAGTAATACTGTTATTTACAATACTAAGCAGTGCTTTGAGCGACGATTTTTTGTTGTGAGGTGTGCATCTTAAAGCCCTCTGTTTGGTCGTTGCGACCCTCTCGCCAACCGTTCATCCATTCATGGGCAAAGACACTATTTGTCTGATGGGGGCAAGTATCTTCAGATCGACCGTCAAATCCGAGCTGATATCCTTTAGTATAGGCACGTTGGGAGGGATCTCTTTTCTGTCTTTTCATCGGGGGTAAAGCTCCTTCTTCCACACAGTTGTGGTAGCCAATAAATGTATTTTTTATTACAGCCACTCAAGTTGACCAAAAACCCAGAACCCTGTCGAAGATTTTATTTGTCTAACAATTGTTCGTTTTAATACCCCTATGGAATCATCAATGAAAGATCAAAATACATCGCGCTACTGGTTTGCTAGCTGCCCCAAAGGCTTAGAAGGGCTTCTTCTCAAAGAGCTTGATAGCCTGGGTGTAAGCCAGCTTCGCGAAACCGTAGCGGGCGTTGAATTTAAAGGCAATATTGAGAACGGGTACCGGGTTTGCCTATGGTCACGCCTGGCTAATCGACTGTTGCTGCCTTTTAGCAGCTTCTCTGTTGCGAGTGCCGATGATCTTTATGACGGTGTGGCGGCGATTAACTGGACCGAGCACTTCTCCGATCAGGCCAGCATCGCCATTGACTTTATCGGCACGGGCGATGGCATCAATAACACGCAGTACGGTGCACAGCGGGTTAAGGATGGCATTGTTGACCACTTCCGTGAGGCCACAGGTAACCGCCCTAACGTTGATTTACGCCAGCCCGATATTCGCATTAATGCCCGCTATGCCCGGGAAAAGGTGACGTTGAGTCTCGACTTTTCCGGTGATAGTTTGCACAAACGGGGTTATCGTATCGCCCAGACGACAGCGCCCTTGAAAGAAAACCTCGCGGCTGCTTTGTTGATTCGCGCCGGATGGCCGGGTAAGCATGACGCTCTACTTGACCCCATGTGCGGTAGTGGCACTTTATTGATTGAAGCGGCAATGATGGCTGGCGATATTGCGCCAAGCCTGCAACGGCAGCGCTTTGGCTTCACCCACTGGAAGGGTCATCAGCCCGATATTTGGCAGAGCTTGCGCGATGAGGCCCAGGCGCGCCGCGAGCAGGGCCTGGCGGGGCAGCTACCCCTTATTTGTGGCTACGATGAGGATCATCGTGCGCTGACGGCTGCTCAGCGTAATGTCGAACAAGTAGGACTTAGCGATTACATTGCACTTAAGCGTCAGCCGCTGAGCGACTTACAACGGCCCGATTTGCCTGATACCRCTAGCGGCTTGTTACTCACGAACCCGCCCTACGGCGCGCGTTTGGGTGACCAGGAAACGCTAAAAGGGCTTTACCAAGAACTGGGCGATGTACTGAAACGCGAGTTCGCGGGTTGGTCGGCGGGGGTCTTTACGGGCAATGAATACCTGGGTTTTTCCCTCGGTTTACGCAGTCATAAAATTTACAAGCTCTTTAACGGGGCGATACCCAGCCAACTCTTGATGTTCGAGCTCTTTGAAGGCGAACGGGTTGGCAAGTCAAATGACGGGAAGACTGGGAAAGAAAGCGCTGCCGACCCCTGGGGCAAGTCAGATAAGCTCAGTGATGGCGCAACCATGCTCGCCAATCGCTTGCGTAAAAACCAACGTAAATTTAAGCCCTGGTTGAAGGGCAAGCAGATTACTTGTTATCGACTCTACGATGCCGATTTGCCCGAGTACGCGGTGGCTATCGATTGTTACGGCAGCGCGATTCACGTGCAAGAGTACGAACCCCCCGCTAGCATCGATGCCAGTGCGGCGCGGCGGCGGCTGGCCGAGGTCAGTGATGCGGTCTTTGCCGTGTTAAAGCCTGACCAGAGCGAGTTTTTTGTTAAACAGCGTCAGCGCCAGCGTGGTGACAAGCAATATCAGCGTTTGACTGAACAAACACGGCAAGCGGGAAAGAACGCCTTTGAGGTGATGGAAAATGGTGCCCGCTACGAAATCAATCTGACGGATTATCTCGACAGTGGYCTRTTTTTAGATCATCGCCCCGTGCGCAAACGACTGGCCGAGCTATGCGCCGGTAAGCGYTTTCTCAACCTGTTTTGYTATACRGCAACGGCGACAGTGCAAGCCGCAYTGGGKGGTGCCAGTGAGAGTTTGAGCATCGACATGTCGAATACTTATGTCGACTGGGCTCGGCGTAATTTCGCCTTGAACAAGCTTGATACTAACCGTCATCAGTTATTACGCGCCGATTGTATGAGCTGGCTTGCCGCCACGGAAAATGAGGATCTGGAGGGTAGCTTTGATGTGATATTACTCGACCCGCCGACCTTTTCGAACTCGGCGAAAATGGATGATGTACTCGATATTCAGCGCGACCATCAACGCATGATTGAACAATGCATGGGCCTGTTAACGAAGGACGGCGTGTTGGTGTTCTCCAATAACTTCCGCCGTTTTAAGCTGGCCCCTGAAATTGAGGCGAACTTTGCGGTGGAGAATATTAGCCCGGCGACGATTGATAAAGACTTTGCCCGACGCCCCCGTATTCACCAGTGCTGGTTGATTCGTCAGCAATAGCGATAGACCGCGGATAAAGGGGTTAAAAGCAGTGGTAGCAGAAAATAACAAGGTTGACCAAGACAAGCTAGTCACTTTTTATGGTGGCACCGGCTGCCATTTATGCGAACAGGCGAAAGACGTGTTAGCGCCCGTGCTGGAGGAACTCGACTGGCATTGCCAGGAAGTGAATATTCGCGGTGACGAGGCTTTAGAGGCGCTTTACGGGTTACGTATTCCCGTGCTGAAAACCCCGGCTGGGGACGAAAAGGGTTGGCCCTTTAGTGCGGGGCAGGTGAGGCGCTTGCTGCTTGCTGAGAAGTAGCAGCCCTACTGAGTTAAGGGCTTTCTGCGTTAGCCTGGGTCTTAGTGGGGTCTGCCCTGAACCTGGGCGCGGAGTTCACCAATCTTACGTTTAAGCGCCTGCGAGCCCGGCATCGATGGCTGGCTCTTCAGAATCTGCTCAAGGTCCTGGGCGGCGGGCTCGTAACACTCCAGCTTTTCAAGTACCCCTGCACGATCGATACGATCCTGTATGGCGTCTTTGTCGAGCAGCAATAGGCGGTCGCAAAGACTTAAGGCTTCAACATAATCTTTTTTACTGAGGTAAATGCCTTTCAGGTTGCCGAGCATTCGGCGCAAAATGGCCCGCTTGCCTATCGTTTGCAGGTATTCAGGTTTAAAGGGCATGGTGTTGTCGGATGATACGGCGAGTAAATCTTTACAGTCATTAACGCTGAGTACCTGCCCTGCGAAAGGGTCGATCAGTACGCCCTCTGTTTGATCCGACTGCCTTGTCGGGCTGCTATCGCCGTGACTCAGTTTTAGCAGAAAATGGGCAGGGAAGCCGACACCAACGACGCGTAGCCCCAGAGCTTCACCGACCGAGATATAGACCAGGGCGAGACTGATGGGAATGCCCCGGCGCGTTTCCAGCACCCGGTCGATATAACTATTGTCAGGATTGTAGTAGTCCTTACTGTCGCCGCAAAACCCCACTTGGCGATACAATAAATGGCAGAGTTTGTTGGCAATATCACCCAAACTTTGTGCGGTGTCTATTTGTGTGAGAGCACGCTCGCCCAGTTTTTGCAGACGCCGGTAGCTTTCTTCGGGGTCGAGTTTGGGGTTGTGTTCGCCGGCAATGCAGAGTGCTGCATGAACCAGGTCGATGGTCTCATCGTTGCCTTCCAGTATGGCGGTAAATTCTGCTTTTGGCTCAAAGATAGGTGAGTTCAATATTGCGATCCCAGAATTTATTTGAATCTACGTGTGGTAGCAGTGAGGCAGCTGAACAATTCATTTTGACTCTAAAGCAAAAAATCGTCGCGCCGTAGTACTTGTTGCATCGGCAATAAGGTCCGCTGATTCATCTCGAAATTGAGCAACTGAGTCAAGTACCCAGGTCAGGTAAGCAGGTTCGTTACGGCTCGACTTGGGTTTGGGCCGCAAAGTACGGGGTGTCAGGTAGGGGGCATCGGTTTCTAGCATCAGGCGGTTGAGGGGGATGTTGGTGACCATCTTCTGCAGGTCCTGCCCTCGGCGCTCATCACAAATCCAGCCAGTGATGCCGATGTGTAAATCGAGATCGAGATAATTAAACAGGGCTTTTTTATCGCCGGTAAAACAGTGCAGCACCCCATGGGTCAGGTGGTCGCGGTAGCTCTGCAGTATTTCCAGCTGTCGTTTATGGGCATCCCGCTCGTGGAGAAACACCGGTAGCTGTAGTTCGCTGGCCAGTTCAAGCTGGGCTTCAAAGGCCAGCTCCTGTTCGGGATGTGGTGAGAAGTCTCGGTTGAAGTCGAGCCCAGTTTCACCGATGGCAACCACGGATTCATGGCTGGCAAGTTCTTTTAAAACACTGGCGCTGGCCTTGTGCCAATGTTTTGCCTCGTGGGGGTGAACACCGGCGGTGCAGTRGAGCATGTGGGGGAATTCTTCGGCGTAGCGCTCGCACAGGTCAATCACTTCATGGCAGATGGATTCACTGGTGGCGGTGAGAATACAGGCCTCAACACCGGCATCCCGTGCGCGTTGCAGTACCTTGTGGGTTTCACCTTTAAAGCGTTTGTCAGCGAGATTAAGGCCGATGTCGATCAGCGGGCGGGAGTCAGTGCTCATTGGCAAAACTACAGTAGTTGTTGTTTTTCAGCGGGTGATAACAGTGGCTGCTTTTGGTCGAGGTGATGGGCAAARATAAGTGTATAAGCGAGCACGTTTTGTACATATTGGCGAGTTTCATTGAAGGGAATGGTTTCTATCCAGGCATCGTAGGGTAGTTTGCCTCCGGTTTTTTTGCGCCAGCCGCTCACGCGATGGGGGCCCGCATTATAGGAGGCAATGGAGAGTATGCGATTGTTATTGAAGCGCAACATCATGTCTTTGAAATAACGACTGCCGAGGCTGATGTTTTTTTCCGGGTCGAATAATTGTTGTTGGCTTTTGTAGCGAATTTTATGTTTTCGGGCCACTTGTTTTGCCGTTGCTGGCATCAGCTGCATCAAGCCTTTTGCTCCTGCAGGAGAGGTGACATCGGCCGCAAACATGCTCTCCTGACGAGCGATAGCAAAGACCAGCGTTAGGGGTAAATCAACTTTGTGGGCCTGTTGTTCAAAGATTGGGCGATAGGGCAGGGGGAAACGAATATCGATGTCGTCCCAGTAGCGCGCTTTGGCCATGGCGAGAATGGCCTGTTGATACCACTGCTGCTGCTGGGCTATCTGGGCGGCGATGAGCAATTGCTCGGGAGTGAGGTTTTTTGTTGCCGCGTACCACTCACGGCGAGCTGAGAGGTTTTTATTTTGTACAAAGAGCTCGCGCACACGCAGCATAGCGGGGGTGTTGGCGAGCGTATCGACATCGGTAACCTTTAATGCCAGGGGGGTTTCAGCCATGCGATAGGGGTTGCCGACCCGGTCGCTGGCGAGAAAGCCGTAAAAACTGCGGAAGCGTGATAGCTCTCTAAACGTGGTTTTGGCCTGATCGATAATGTCCATATCGCTGCTGGTCATCAGCTGTGCACGGGCCTGCCAGTAGCGCCAGCGTTGTTCCGTACGGATTGGCTCGGGCARGYYSGCARTCCATTGYTYGAGTNSTGTCCNAGTCTYCGGCRCGYARYARGRTRCGCAGTTGCCATTCCARTARTTTGYYGTCRGCCAGKGCGATATTRTCGTTGAGATAGCCCAGGGCTGCCGCGTCGTATTTTTGCTTATGCAGGCCTTTAACCAGGTGAGGCAACATACGGCCCTGGGCGGCTTCGTCGAAGCTGTGACTTTGGCGATAGCGTGCCCAGTGCTTCATTGCCTGAGTGGCATTTTTTCTGGCGAGATGGGAWATGCCGTGTTCAATAATGGCTCGGTTATCGGCAGAGTCTTCGCCTAGCAGTGCGTAGTCGCCAACCCGCGATGGCTTGCGGTCAACGGCGAGGTAAACAGTCGCATTATTTTGATAGTTTTGGCTGACGAAAAAACGCTCGATATAGTGGGCTAGTTGGAATTTGTGATTCAGTATGGCGCGGGTATAGCGTTGCCACGCAATGGCTTCGGTGATTTTGTCTTTATCGATTAATAATTTAAACAGTGAGTCACAGGCTTTGGGCTGTGACTTGCCGACAGCCCACAAAGTAAGGGCGTCGAGCAGGGCTGCCTCCTGCAAACCACTTTTATAGCGGGTGTATTGGTACTGGCATTGCTGGGCGGTTGAGGCGATGGCAGGGTCGTAATAGGACAAAAACAATGACCAGCGCTGCTTTCGGTAGAGCAATTGCAGCCAGCGTCGCCTCAGTGTTTTACTGGCGGGTATCGCAGGGGAATCACTCAGAAAATCAGCGATAGCATCTTCGTTGCTNCANGNTTCMWTRTWGKGRCTGATGTGCGTGTATTGCAGATAGGGATAAAGAGGGTAGCTTTTAAGGCTATCACCGAGGGCGATAAAACTTGTTGTAGAACCACGTTGTAAATCT
This sequence comes from Cellvibrionales bacterium, assembly GCA_002746135.1. Taxonomy (GTDB): domain Bacteria; phylum Pseudomonadota; class Gammaproteobacteria; order Pseudomonadales; family Porticoccaceae; genus Reddybacter. The sequence goes on from NVWE01000005.1 coordinate 67,717, forward strand.
TTGTCGACACGTTTGTAAAGTTGCCGTTGCTTTATCAGTTGTTGATTTGCGGCTATTTCGCTTGTCGCTTTTTTGGCGCTTTCATTGTTGGAGTCATTTGTCACAGTGATGGTGAGCTTAGCTYGTGTTTCTGCACTTAAAAACAGGAGGGCAAGTAATGCTAATACTAAYAGTGCTGGTGTTGTCAGTAAGGGCTGCCGATAGCAGAGCAACGTCCGTAAAGAATATTTGTAAGTTGTAAAAAAAGAATCCATGGGTTGGGGAGAAATCCGTCCGTGAAATATTGAGGGCTAATGTGTCAGCCCTACCCTGAAAAAGGTTCTATTTTTGTTTTTTAATCCTCACGGCAAGCACATCACACACTGATCCGTGCAATACCCCATTAGCTGTCGAACCAAAGACCAGTGCCAGGCCATGACGACCGTGACTGCCGACAACGGTGAGGTCGACATCATTTTCTTTTGCAAAATGGTGCATTTCCTGGGCAGGCTGACCGATCARTACGTGAGCATGATCAGAGGACAACCCTAGCTGCTGACAAAAGCTCTGTAGGCGGCTGTGGGCCTGCTCTTCCATTTGTGCCTGCACTTCACTGAGATCCATGGGTATGTCGCCACCGTAGGCAAAGGACAGGGGCTCCTGCACATGCAATAAACTGATGCGAACATCTTTGTCATCGAATAACTCTTTGACACGATCGATAACCARTTGTGATTCGGGTGATAAATCGAGGCCAACAAGAATGTGATTGTAGTAAGACATAAATAAAGTTGCTCCGTGATTCGCGCTATAGTGTAAACCTATCGCCACCCAGAGTTGAACCGTTGTGAGTTATTTAGTTGTTGCYGTCGCCGTGTTGGTGATGATYTCCGTWTTGACCTCGTTYMRRCCCTCGACCCGGCAGAAGCAGCAGGTGATTTTACGCCGCTACGCGAATGAACGCGGTCTGCATGTTGAAATTGTTGCCGATGCTGTCACCGACCAAAAGGGCAGCAGCCCGACAGCTGTGCGTTATTTGTTGCCTTGGACGGCGAAAAATATTCGCCACGACGATCAGCGGCACTGGCTGCTGGTGCGGGGGAAACGAGGTAAGTTGTCGCCGTGGAAGGACTGGTGCTGGTTTCAACAGCAAGCCCCCGAGGATTGCCATCGCTCAATCCAGCGAGCACTGGAGCAAATGCCCAGCAGCGTGAATGCTATCTGCAGTAATAGTTTTGGCCTGGGTGCCTATTGGCCGGAAAAAGGCAAAGTCGAAGAAATTGATAAAATTGCCGATGGCTTGCGCATCATATCGAGAAATATAAAAACAGAATAAGCCTTTAAAAGCAGGTGTAAATACAGCCTCGGTGTGCATGAATAGAGGCTTGTTGATAATTTTAGAACTGAGACCTGTAACAAAGAAATTTGGAAAATACCTTGACCGCCGGTGATTCAGGCCTTATATATCGCACCTCGTAGCCCTATCGGGCTTCTTCAACCAAATGATATTGTAGGTTTGCATGGGTAAATCACTGGTTATTGTTGAATCACCAGCAAAAGCGAARACCATTAACAAATACYTGGGYAACGATTTYATCGTTAAATCCAGTATTGGCCACGTGCGTGATTTACCCACGGGTGCATCGAACCGCAAGCCGGCAGATCCCAAAGAGCGAGCCAGACAGGCTGCTATTACTCGCAAGCTGTCACCGGCGAAAAAAGTCATTCACAAGCAGAAAAAAGCCAAGCAGCAGCTTATTAATCGTATGGGGATTAACCCCGATAAAGATTGGGCGGCTGATTACCAGATACTGCCGGGCAAGGAAAAAGTCGTCAGTGAGCTGGTTAAGCTGGCTAAAAATGCCGACACCATCTATCTCGCGACGGATTTGGATCGCGAGGGTGAGGCCATTGCCTGGCACCTGCAGCAAACCATTGGCGGCGATGACAGCCGCTATAAGCGGGTGGTGTTTAACGAGATCACCAAGAAGGCGATTCAGGAAGCCTTTGCCAAACCGGGTAAGCTCGATACCAATCAGGTTAATGCACAACAGGCGCGCCGCTTCCTCGATAGGGTAGTGGGCTTCATGGTGTCGCCACTGCTTTGGGCCAAGGTCGCCCGTGGATTGTCGGCCGGGCGCGTACAGTCCGTTGCCGTGAAATTGGTGGTGGAGCGGGAGCGAGAAATTCAGGCTTTTGTGCCCGAAGAGTATTGGACCTTGCACGCCGACCTCGAAAAGAAAACGGAAGAACAGGTGCGCTTTGAAGTGCGCAGCCACAATGGTACGGCCTATCGCCCGGTCGGTGAAGCCGGTAGTGTCGCGGCCGTTACKGCCCTGCAAAACGCCGAGTTTTTAGTCACCTCGCGTGATGACAAGCCAACCCAAACTAAGCCACCTAAGCCTTTTATTACCTCAACCTTGCAGCAGGCTGCGAGCACGCGACTTGGCTTTGGCGTGAAGAAAACCATGATGATGGCCCAGCGTTTGTACGAGGCGGGCTACATCACGTATATGCGAACGGATTCAACCAATCTGAGCAAAGATGCGGTGGAGAACTGCCGTGAATTGATTGCCACTCGCTACGGCAAAGACTATTTACCCGAGCAGCCCAATGTGTACTCGAGTAAAGCGGGTGCTCAGGAAGCGCACGAAGCGGTGCGACCATCGAATGTCGATATCAATGTTACCGATATCCAGGGTGTCGATGAAGACGCCGTACGACTTTATGAAATGATCTGGCAGCAATTTGTTGCCTGTCAGATGGTGCCTGCAAAATTTACCAGTACGAGTGTTGGTGTAACCGCGGGCGAGTACGGCTTGCAGGTGCGCGGTCGCGTGGTGCGCTTTGAAGGCTTCCTACGTGCCATACCGGTACTGCGTAATAAAGACGATACTGAGCTGCCGGAATATACGATTGGCGAGATTTTAAAAATGCTGGTGCTAGTACCACGCCAGCACTTTACTAAACCTCCCGCCCGTTTCAGTGAAGCCGCATTGGTGCGCGAGCTGGAAAAAAGAGGTATTGGTCGACCATCAACATACGCAGCGATTATTTCCACCATTCAAGATCGTGGTTATGTGCGTTTGGAAGCGAAACGTTTTTATGCGGAAAAAATCGGCGATATTGTTACCAGTCGTCTGAGTGATAATTTTAGTGATCTAATGGATTACGGTTTTACCGCTACGCTTGAAGAGCAGCTCGATGAAATTGCCGATGGCACCCTCGACTGGAAAGATGTGCTTAATCGTTTTTACGCGGGCTTTAGTGACAAGCTAGAAAAGGCCCAGGCGGAAGAGGGTGGCATGGCGCCGAACAGCGCCACCGAAACCGATATTCCCTGCCCTAAGTGTGAGCGCCTGATGATGATTCGTACCGGTAGCACCGGTGTATTCCTCGGTTGTTCGGGTTACAACCTTCCACCGAAAGAGCGTTGTAAAGAAACACTGAATTTGGTTGCTGGTGATGAAGCCGTTAATGCGGACGAGGACGAAGAAGCCGAATCAAAGCGCTTGTTGAGTAAGCATCACTGCGGTATTTGTGCAACACAAATGGATAGCTATTTAATCGATGAGACGCGCAAACTTCATGTTTGTGGTAAAAACCCTGATTGCTCGGGTTATGAAGTAGAGTCTGGGACGTACCGGATAAAAGGCTACGAAGGCCCCCTTATCGAATGTGATAAATGCGGCGCTGATATGCAGTTAAAATCGGGGCGTTTCGGTAAGTACTTTGGTTGCACGGCGGATGAGTGTAAAAACACCCGYAAATTATTGCGCAGTGGTCAGGCGGCACCACCGAAGATGGACCCTGTGCCGATGCCTGAACTCGCTTGCGTCAAAGTGGATGACACCTATATATTGCGCGACGGTGCTGCGGGCTTATTTCTTGCCGCCAGCCAGTTCCCCAAAAACCGTGAAACGCGAGCACCTTTGGTCAAAGAGTTATTGCCCCATAGAGATGAAATAGATCCTAAGTATACCTTCTTGTTTTCAGCCCCCACGGAAGATCCCGATGGCAATAAAACCGTGATTCGTTTTTCCCGAAAGACGCAAGAAATTTACGTGCAATCTGAAATTGAAGGCAAGGCCAGTGGCTGGAAAGTATTCTTCCAAAATGAAAAATGGGTTGTTACGGACAAGCGCAAAAAATAAATACGGGTTTAATTGTTTACCAATAGAGTGAGTTGCGGTGTTATATCTGCGTTTAGTTAATCAGCATTTATCCTCTGCTCGCCTACTATTGGCTGAGCTTTCAGGTCACGACAATCCTGGGGCATCATTACAGCGAGCCTTAGAACAAAGTGTCCTGCATCTGTTAAACAGTGCCTATCTTTGCCAGCTACGGGCAATTGCCGATAATTACCACTGCCCCGATATTGTCACCTTGAGTGATATCCAAGCTTTACTAGCGGCGCTTGCCGTTAATGATAGTCCCGCTCCCGAAGCCGCTGAAATTCTGGCTTTATCGAATGAGTCCTGGTTGGGTGAGATGTTAAATACCTGGCGGGAGCTTTGCCTGCCCATGCCGGCACAGGCATACACGGAATCAGGTGCAACAGTGAGTCAATCAGAGATTAGCGTGCGGGAGGATAGTCGAGAGTTAATCGTTGATGCTGAAAAGCTCGGATATTGGCTGGAGGCTCTTGATGAGTTAGCGCAGCGTCATAATGAAATGATGACGGAGTATTGATTTACTCTGCATTCCTTATGTTTTTAAGTAGGGATGAAAGCTCACCTGATCACCGTCAATATTTGCTTGTATCCGTTCTTCAAAAAGTTCTTCGTCAGCATTGCGTAAACGTCTCGTGACTTCTCTGCCGAGATTCATCTGCAGTAAGGTGAATTGTTCAAGATCCTGATGGTAAAGGTTGAATAAAGCACTGGTGGTGATTTCGATAAGCTCTGTGTCTTCGATGCTGATAATAGAGGCACTGCGCGGAAAGAAATCGAATAGCGCCATCTCTCCAATGCAGTCACCTTGAGTTAATTGTTTGAGTAAATATTGCTTGCCTTCCCGGATTTTAGTGACAGCCATGAGGCCGTTTTCAATGATATACATTGACGTTCCTTTATCACCTTCATGAAATAAATAATCACCGTGGCGTATTTTTATATGGGGTGCTTGTTCCATCAGTTGAATGATAATGTCTTTTCGAATAGCACCGAAGACAGGTGTTTGCATGAGTAAATCAATTCGCTGCTCGTCCATCAGGGCTTTCCTCGCCTAGTGCTTKGCGTTTTAAAAAAACGATTTATTTATAGCTCAGAAGCACAGTGCTTATCTGTGTTGTGGGCGTCTTGAGTGGCAATGCCAGAATTTTTTAATCCGCTTTATAAAGTCGTGATACACGGTGGCGGTTTGAACAGCTATTTGATAAGACAAGCCCCGACATACTCGCGCAATACCGAGAGTTGATTGTTTATCCGCCACTAATATTTATTTTTAAATAGGCTGGTTGTAACACTTACTGACATTGTCGTGCAGAATCCAGTCCTTTTCCTGCTGACTCATATCCTTGGTGTGCTCCTCTAAAACACCCTGAGACCAGGACCAGGTGGAATCGCTGTGGGGGAAGTCATTGGCCCACATCAGGCGTTGYGGGTTCATCCAGTAGCGGTGGCGGTCGTAGGCGTGATCCATGCGATAGATAAAGTGAGGCGCCCAGCCGGCATCCGTTTCGGCACAGACTACTTTCAATTCGGGGTGGCGCTCAAAAACACCACCAAAAACGAAGGTGTCCATAATGTCCTGACAGCCACGCATGATACTGAAAAAACTGTTAATTTTTGGCCCGCGCTGGGACTTGAGCTGATCGGCTTTCGAAGTGAGAATGTGGAATGAAAGGGGTGTTTTCATAGCGACAGGGGCTTCCCACAGAGGGTCGTACATGGGATAAATAATTTCTGCGGAAACACTGTTGGTCTCCTGGTCGGCAACACGATGGCTCGCATCCCAGGAGCTTCTGGGTRACTCTTCAAACTCACGCCACTGGTGGTAAGTTCTGAAGGCTTTTTACCGGCAGCGGCAATTAAACCCATGGGAATGGGTTGGTCGAGACCGTCGATAATAAAAACATCACCGTATTTAGGGTGCACTTCAATATGGGGGGCGCGGTCTTTAAAGCCCGGCTCGATATAATCGGTATAGCAATTCGGTGGTTCGGCGATATGGGAGTCGGCGGAAATAATCGGTTTATTCGTGACGCTCATGGTTTAGCCTCTCNNNTNATTGATTGATTTTTATTATTTAGAATTTTTATATCCCCAGCATTTATTGATTTTTATAAAGGGGAATAAGGCAACAGACAGTTAAGCGGAATTGAAGAAAAAATGCTACTGCTAAGACAGTGCGTATTAATTCTCTTTAGCAGGCCTTGAGGGCCATTAATTTTTAATGGCTTGGCTTTATATTTTACGCCGTTTCATATCGCGAATAATAAAGCGTGCAGGGTTGAGGGYGGTGATTAATTCTTGCTCAAGAGGMGGTGGTTCGCYATTGATTTKGCTGGCTAATAATTCGGCYCCGAGGGGGGCATAACTTAGGCCSCGGGAGCCAAGKCCGCAGTGAATGTAAAGCCCCGGCCAATACTGCCCCGGGGTGGGGATATCGCTGCTGGCATCGCGGCGCAGGTYGGCATAGTCCTCAAGAAAAGCAGCGTAGTTGGGTGCGGGCCCAACAATGGGCAAATAATCTAGCGTGGTGCAGCGCAGAGCGGCGCGGCCGCTGAGTTGATCGGCATGGGGTATGTGTAATGCGGTGGGCAGGCCCGCAGTACTTTGTTCCAGTAAATCGATATTGTGTTGGTGATCCTCAAGGCGAATATCAAGACTGCTGTTGTTCAGGTTATAGCTGGCGCCAAAGGTGTGCAGGGAGTTCTCGGCTGGGGCGATATAACCCGCGCCGCAAAGGACTGTTTTTAATTGTGGAATGTTTTCGGCATTACTATTAGCCGGGGCAATGGAAATCTGCCCGCGAATGGCTTTAATCGGCAGGTGATTACTTTGGCTGAATTGCCCCGTCGATGTACTGGTGGCCAGCACTATTGTGTCGGCAGTCGCAAAGCTCTCTTTGTTTTCGCAACTTAATTGCCAGCTTGCTTTTGCACCGTCGTAAGTCAGGGCTGTAATGTTGGCCTGCTCTATACGGATCAACGGATGTTCGACCAAAGCACGACAAACACGGGGCGGATTAATCCAGCCCAGTTGTGGGTAGTAAAGGCCGATGTCAGCATCTAGCGGCAGGCCGGAAATTTTTTCTATTTCGTTTTTATTAAGTTTTTKAATAAACTCACTTTGTTGTTTGAAATGTTCCGYAATTTTTTTAAAAGCTATCCTTTCTTTTTCATTTTCTGGCAACACCAGAACRCCGCATTGCTGACCAAAGCGTGTTTGATGTTCGGGCGCTTGCCAGTAACGTTGATAATAACGACTGGCAAATTGAATGGCGGATAAATTAATGCGACTCAGTGCGGAAGACTGGGGCGATAACTTCGGATAAATAATGCCCTGGGGGTTGCCCGAGCCCTCGTTAGCGAGGGTRTTGTGCCGTTCGTATAAAGTCACCCGCCAACCTCGCTGCGCCAGTGCCGCTGCCGTGGTGCAACCCGCTATGCCGCCGCCGATAATAGCGACATGTCGGGTTGTAGAGTGGTGGGAAGATGCCGCGATATKCCAGGGGACAGGGTGGCGAGCTTTACGTTTATGCCGAGTAGTGGTGTGTGTCGTCGTTACGTGGGGTATTGCAGTTAGCGGTTCGCGCCACTGGCCGAATAAAAAGCGGTGTTTTTCATTGCTAGTTTGTGCGTYTTTAAATTCAAAACCACTACTTTTAAAATCAGGGCTTTGCARTTGTTTTKGTGTTGACTCACCTGTCTTTAAACTAACTAAAGTACTGTCGGCATTACAGAGATGTTTGATGTGTTCGCAGAGTATTTCGGACACAGTRTTTTGAATAAACCAGGCATCCACAGTAGCGTTTTTAATCGTAGCTGTACTGGGGTGTAAGCTGGGTCGTAATTGCACCAGGGCTTCACCCGGATTGGCATCGCCATCGACAAATATCAATGTTAAACAAATGCGTTGTTYGGCAAAAAACAGGCGATGAAAGCCTGGGCTTAGCAGTGGATAGTTTTCAATTAGCTGGTTGGCTAGCTCAYTTGTTTGCGATGCTTGTTGTAAGACGTGATTGAGATCTGACTTGCAGAGGGGAGCTGTTTCCATGGCAATAAAATGCAGGATGGCTGTAGTCGGTGCACATTGCAGCCAAAGTTCTGCGGCGGCTAAAAAATTCTGGCCTGCGGAAAAATGGGTGTCAGCAATGACAAAGCTGCTGTTTGTTTGTGGGTCGAGCGCCTGCCAGCGCTGGCGTAGTTTATTGCCATCGATTAAGGGGTTGTCGCCAGCTTCTATTTTGGCATAGTGGCGCTCGCTTAATGGGCTTGAGGGTATTTCTGCTAGCTTCTTACTCATAGGGGCTTACTTTCAACGGACGTGCTGGAGTTGCAAAGGAGTTGAATAAAAGCCTCGGCCGCATTTGAGAGACTACGATTCTGGTGGTGAATGTAGCCCAGCGTTCGTTCGAGGGCGAGGCCTTCGCAGTCGAGTTGGCGCAGGGTGTCGTCAATCATAATCGCGGGCAGCATGCTCCAGCCGAGGCCGACGGAGACCATCATTTTAATAGTTTCGAGATAATTGGTGGTAATGCTGGTCGACAGCTTGCAGTCGTGCTGATCAAAAAACTGTTTAATTTTACGCCCGGTATAGGTCGACAGGTCGGGCAGAATGGCGGGGTAGTTACTGAGGTCGGCGACCTCGAGTTTGGCGACGTGAGTCAGCGCGTGGTCGGGGGCGACGACCAGTTGCAGGTGATCCTGCCACAATGGGTAGGCCAGCAAGCTGGGGTGCTGCTCGGGGGCGAGGGTGATCACTGCTATTTCAAAACGACCCTGGCGCACCGCTTCGTAGGCGGTTTCCGACTCCATAAAGTCAATGTCGACCCTGACCTTCGGGTGGCGGGTGGCGAAGTCTTTTAACACAGGGGGTAGACGATGCAGGCCGATATGGTGGCTGATGGCCAGACGCAAATTACCCGCCACGGCTCCCGACAAATCACGAATACTTTGACGCGTTTCCTCAACGCTGAGCAGTATATTGCGCGCCTGGGGAAGCAGTGCTGTACCGGCCTCGGTGAGGCTGACGTTGCGGGCAATGCGATCAAACAAGCGGCAGTCGAGTTGTTGTTCGAGTAGGGCAATACGCTTACTGACGGCGGGCTGGGTGAGGTGTACGCGCTCGGCGGCGATAGAAAATGAGCCGCTCTCAACCACGGCAATAAAGGCTTCGAGTAATTGTGTGTCCATTGGGACTATCTATTCCAGTTTGGAATCCAAATAATGAAAATTATAAATTTGTTTTATTTGGATTGCGACTCTAAAATTCACCCATCGCTAACATTTGGAGAGAACAATGGCTGGCCTTACCTTATACGACAAGCTCTGGAATTCACACCTGGTCAAGCAGCGCGACGACGGTTCGGCGCTGCTGTACATCGATCGGCATTTACTGCACGAAGTGACCTCGCCCCAGGCCTTTGAAGGCCTGCGCATCGCTGGCCGTAAGCCCTGGCGCATCGATGCTAATTTGGCGACGGCTGATCACAACGTGCCGACCACAACGGCAGAACGTGCCGGTGGCATTGCCGCGATATCCGATAAAGTAGCGCGCATCCAGGTGCAAACCCTCGACGATAACTGCGAGGCCTTTGGTATTACCGAATACAAAATGAATGACGCCGGTCAGGGCATTGTTCATGTGATTGGCCCGGAGCAGGGCGCGACTCTACCGGGTATGACGGTGGTGTGTGGTGATTCCCATACCGCCACTCACGGTGCTCTCGGCGCACTGGCCCACGGTATTGGCACTTCTGAGGTCGAACACGTCTTAGCCAGTCAGTGTCTGGTGGCGAAGAAAATGAAGAATATGCTGGTGCGCGTTGATGGCGAGCTGGGTATTGGCGTTACCGCTAAAGACGTCGTATTGGCAGTGATTGCTCGTTTGGGTACGGCTGGTGGCACAGGCTATGCCATTGAATTCGGTGGCGAAGTCTTCCGCAACATGTCGATGGAAGGGCGCATGACGGTGTGCAATATGGCCATTGAGGCCGGTGCCCGTGTCGGCATGGTCGGCGTCGATGACATCACCATTGAATACGTTAAAGGCCGTCAATTCGCCCCCTCCGGTGATTTGTGGCAGCAGGCGGTGACTAATTGGCAAACACTGCACAGTGATGATGATGCAGAGTTTGATGCGGTTGTTGAATTTCAGGGTGGAGATATTCTGCCTCAGGTGAGCTGGGGGACATCTCCCGAAATGGTTTTACCTGTCGATGGCGTGGTGCCAGATCCCGAGCAAATGGACGACCCCGTTAAACGTGAAGGTGCGGCCCGTGCTTTGAGTTACATGGATTTGAAAGTGGGCCAGAAGCTCACTGATATTAAGGTCGATCGCGTCTTTATTGGCTCCTGCACTAACTCGCGCATTGAAGACCTGCGTGCAGCAGCCGCAGTAGCGAAGGGCCGTAAGGTCGCCGCCAATGTGAAGCAGGTGTTGATTGTGCCCGGCTCACAGGCGGTTAAGGTACAGGCGGAAGCAGAGCAGCTCGATAAGATCTTTATCGATGCCGGTATGGAGTGGCGCGAGCCCGGTTGCTCGATGTGTCTGGCGATGAATGCCGATAAATTGGGTGCCGGTGAGCATTGTGCGTCGACCTCGAATCGCAACTTCGAAGGGCGCCAGGGCAATGGCGGTAGAACCCACCTGGTGAGTCCGGCAATGGCCGCGGCAGCGGCGGTAGCGGGGCATTTCGTGGATGTGCGTGAATTAATGTCGACTGAGACAGCTTGAGGACGAATGATGAAAAGTTTTAAACAGCATACTGGCCTCGTGGCCCCRATGGATCGCGCCAACGTCGATACCGACATGATTATTCCCAAGCAGTTCTTGAAGTCGATTAAGCGCAGTGGYTTTGGCCCTAATTTGTTTGATGAATTGCGTTACATGGATGAAGGGCAGCCTGATCAGGACAACAGCCAGCGGCCTTTRAATAKGGACTTTCCCCTCAACTGGCCCCGTTACAAGGGTGCGTCAATTTTACTGGCGCGGGAGAACTTTGGTTGCGGCTCCAGCCGTGAACACGCCCCCTGGGCATTGGATGACTACGGATTCCGTGTTGTTATCGCCTCTAGCTTTGCGGATATTTTCTATAACAACTGCTTTAAAAATGGCTTGTTACCCATTGTTTTATCGAAAGATATTATTGAAAGTCTTTTTCTGGCAGTGGATGCCAATGAAGGCTACGAACTGCTGGTTAATCTCGAGCAGCAAAGTATCACTCTTCCCGATAGCACCAGCCTTAACTTCGAGATAGACGCTTTTTATAAGCAATGCTTGCTCGAGGGTCTCGATGAAATTGGCCTCACCTTGCAGGATGCGGAAAGCATTCGCACGTTTGAACAGCAGTGGCGTAAAGATTGCCCCTGGTTATTCGATGCGCTGTAGCTTTTTTATCCTCTAAATAGATCTATATTATTGTTATAACCTTTTGTTAATTAAAGTATTGGTAGTTTGCATATGAAGCGAGTGGGTATTGTCGGTTGGCGGGGCATGGTTGGCTCTGTGCTAGTTGAACGTATGTTAGAAGAGGGCGATTTTGCTCTGATTGAGCCGGTGTTTTTTACCACCTCTCAACAAGGTCAGCCGGGGCCCGCTATCGGCCAGGATGTACCACCGTTGGCGGATGCCTTTGATATTGCGGCGCTACAGGCAATGGATATTGTCCTCACCTGTCAGGGTGGAGATTACACCAAAGCGGTATATCCCAAATTGCGTGCCGCTGGGTGGAAGGGTGCCTGGATTGATGCGGCGTCTGCGTTGCGCATGGCCGACGACGCGGTGATTGTGCTCGACCCGGTTAATAGCCCGGTTATCGAGCAGGCACTGGCGAAGGGCGGCAATTGTTTTGTCGGTGGTAATTGCACGGTGAGTTTAATGCTGATGGCCCTTGGTGGTTTGTTCGCCGGTGGCCATGTTGAATGGGCCAGTGCCATGACCTATCAGGCCGCCTCCGGTGCGGGAGCGCAGAACATGCGTGAGCTAATTGGCCAGATGGGCGCGATTCACAACCATGTTGCGAGTGAGCTGGCGGATCCGGCCACGGCGATTTTGGATATCGACCGTAAAGTCTCGGCCTTTATTAATAGCGAGGCTATGCCTACGGACAACTTCGGCTTTCCACTGGCGGGTAGCTTATTGCCATGGATCGATACCGAACTGGACAATGGCCAAAGCCGTGAAGAGTGGAAGGGGCAGRCCGAGACCAACAAAATCCTTGGTCGAGAAAGCAGTCCTATTCCTCTCGATGGCCTGTGCGTGCGGGTCGGTGTCATGCGTAGCCATAGTCAGGCGCTCACCATTAAATTGAAAAGTGATTTGCCAATGGCTGAGATTGAAGGCATTTTGGCGAATGCTAACGACTGGGTGAAAGTGGTTCCCAACCATCGCGATGACAGCTTGAATGAACTATCGCCAGCGGCGGTCAGCGGTAAGTTGCATGTGCCCGTGGGCCGTTTGCGCAAGATGAATATGGGCGGCGAATACCTGTCAGCCTTCACCGTTGGCGATCAGTTGCTCTGGGGTGCAGCTGAACCACTGCGTCGTATGTTGCGAATCCTGTTAGAGCACTAGTCAATCGACGGTGTTTTTTGAATGTTGAATCATTGATCTCGTTAGTGGAGTACTAAATGTCTGAATTTGTTGATATTGCTGTTATTGGTGCCACGGGCGCTGTTGGCGAAGCCATTATTGAGCAGCTCGGTGAGGTTGAATTTGCCATTGGGCAGATCTTCCCTGTGGCCAGTGCTGACTCAAAGGGTGAAACCACTTTGATCGCCAGACGTCCGGCGAATATTACTGATCTGGCTGACTTTGATTTCTCCACCGTGCGTCTGGCTTTGTTTGCCGTGCCGGCTGAAGTTGCTGCGGAATACGTGCCCCAGGCTGTCGATGCCGGGTGTCTGGCAATTGATTGTTCTTCGGCTTTTCGCGCTGATAGCAGCGTACCCTTAGTGATAGCAGCGAGTTTACAGGGTGAAGATTTCGCCAGTCTGGGTGGCCAAAACATTATTGCTACGCCGGGAAGCCTGGCCGCAGAGTTGGCCTTGCTGTTGAAACCGGTCAACGCGGAAGTAGAAATTTCCAAGGTCAGTGTCGTTGCCTGCATGTCGGCCTCCAATGCCGGCAAGGCAGGTGTCAGCGAACTGGCCACACAGTCGGCGGGCTTGCTCGGCGGTCAACCGGCAGAAGCCGAGGTTTTCGCACAACAGTCCGCTTTTAACCTGATTCCCGAAGTTGGGGCTATAGGTGACGACGGGTACACGGCGATTGAAGTGAGTACGGCGACTGAACTGCAGCGTTTGCTCGAAGCTGATGGCCTGGCTGTCGATGTCAGCTGCATTCAGGTACCGGTGTTCTACGGTAATAGCATGTCGGTGACTATTGAGACTCGCTACCCCTTTAGTGTAGATGAGCTGACACAAGTGCTTAGTGATATTGACGGTGTTAGCCTGTTTTCTGGGGCTGAACAAAGCGGGCAACCGACCCCGGTTACTGATTTGCAAAACTCCGATAAAACCTGCGTTGGGCGTATCCGCGAGAGCAGATCTGGACAAAATGCTCTGAATTTGTGGATTACGTCAGATAATGTGCGAAAAAGTGCTGCAAATAATGCAATTGCTATTACCCAGCTCTTGCTAGAATCYTATTTATAATAAATGCTTACAACCTTCTACTGTTGTAACTTATACATTTGTAAGTGGTAGGAACCAGAAGACCTATTTTTTGGTCGAGCCTAAGATAGGGCGATGATGGTTCCGTACCAGAGATTAGTTAATAAAGCCGAAGGACATATAAGGGTAAAGGATCATGGTGTTGCGTAAATCATCTGTACTGACGGGGCTTGTTGCCCTGGGTTTTTCTTGCTGGGTTTCTGCACTGGGCCTGGGCGAGTTGACATTGCACTCGGCACTCGACGAACCCTTCGATGCAGAGATCGAACTCGTTAATGTTGGCGAAGCAGATGAAAATCAAATTTTGGTGGGCCTGGCATCGAAAGCCGATTTTGAAAGGGCGGGCGTCGCCTGGGAATTCCATCTTTTAAGTCTGAATTTTAAAACTGATTTATCTGATGCCGATCACCCGATTATTAAAGTGACGTCCAAAGACTCAATCAGGGAGCCCTATCTCGATTTTGTTACTCAACTGCAGTGGCCATCGGGTCTTCTATTACGTGAATACACGCTGTTTTTAGATTTACCGGTTTTTGATACACAAAAAGCTTCTACTAAGATTGAGACGGCTGCGTCACCGGCAACCAGGTCTTCTTCGGTACAAACGAAGAAAGCGTCTGCTGGGAAGACGAGTGCTGTAGCTTCGAGTTCGCCAACTTCTTCAGCTGCAGGTTCTACTAATTATCGTGTTAAAGGGGGCGATAGTCTGTGGACTATTGCTTCCCAGATCGCGCTTGGCGATACAACTATTCAGCAACGTATGGTCGCAATCCAGACAGCTAACCCGAGTGCTTTTAGTAATGGCGATGCAAACCTGCTGAAGAAAGGTGCAGTGTTACGCATTCCTGATTTGGCGAGTGTTGAGTCTATTAATTCGCTTGAAGCCAATCAAATTGTTGCCAATCAATCTCGCGTATGGAGAGAGCAACATAAAAAGACAGCGGTGCGGGAACTCATTGGCGATGTACCTGGCGCAGAGAAAAATAAAGTACTCGATGAAAAAGGTGGCTTGTTACGTTTATCGACACCGACTGAAAGCAGTTCGGCTGATGGGCAACAACTTGGACAGGCCCCCAACGCTGGAGGTAGTTCTGCTTCCTCTGAGGTCTTACAAAATGAACTGGGTATCGCCCATGAAGAGCTTGAGCGGTCGAAGCGGGAGAACCTGGAGTTAAAGGAAAAGCTGGCCAGTCTGGAAGCACAGTTGAATACCACAGAGCTCATTAAACTGGAAAGTGATGAATTAAAAGCTGTTCAACTGTCTATTGCGGCTGAGCAAGCAGCAAGTGAGGCGTCTGCTAAGCTGAATGCGGCTATTGAAGAGAGTGATATTCATGAGGCAGATGCCACTGTTGTTGATACAGTGGCTGTTAGCGAGAGTGGAGGCACTGGAGAGGAAGGGGTAGGCACCCAAAGTTTAGAAAAAGATCCGCTTGGCGGAATTTTCGTCTTTTTAGAGTCCAACTGGATCCCTCTGCTTGGTTTTATAGCCGTTCTACTCGGTGTTTTGTTTCTGGTTGCTAAAAGTAAAAAGGATGACGAGCCTGAGCTCATTGAGCCTTTTTTAAACATCGACGCTGATACTGAGAAGAATAAAAAAGAGAGTAATGCCACTGTCGAGGCGCCGAACGAGGAGCCGCCGGTTCAGCTCGAACCTGTTATGCCTGAACCTGTAATGGAAGAGGTGCCTGAGGCAGAAATAGTTGAGCTGGTAGACCCGATTGCTGAGGCAGATATTTATTTATCGCTGGGCAATTTCAGTGAGGCCGAAAGTGTTATTGAAAACGCAATTGAAGCTTCGCCGACTGATAGTAGTCTGCACCTGAAACGACTGGACCTGTTTGTCGCACAGGAAGATACAGCAGGTTTTGATGCTTATTATCCAACTTTGATCGCGCTTGGTGATAGCGATGCAATAGCAACTGCTGATCGCTTGCGGGGGAATATTCCTGAACAAGAGGTAATTAAAGAACCCGGTGAGCTGACTTTGGAACAGCAAGTGGCGGAAGAGCTGGGTATTGCCGATCTGGAACTTGATCTTTCTGGCTCGGCTGAGCAAGAAAATGAGCCGGCCGATGTATTGGATGAAGACTTCCTCAGTGTTGAGCTAGAGGCTGATCTTGATGATAGTCTTATGGACAGCGGTGATAATGAGCTGGATCTGAGTGAAATCGAACTGGATCTTAAGCCTTCTACGAGTTCGGCAGAAAGTACTCGTGAAGAGTCCGCAGATGATCTTGAAGAGTCAATGTTTGGTGATATTGCCTTACCTGACGAATTAGATGAATTGTCCGCTGACCTTGCCAGTGAAGAAACAATGGCTGATCTTGAAATAGAGCTGCCCGACTCAGTCGATAATGGACTTGATTTACAGAGTGCCGAGCTTGAAAGTGATGATGAAGGTTTGGAGTTGAGTCTGGATAGTCTTGATTTCGATAATGATGATATTGACCTCGTTGAGCAGGATGAAAGTACAACACAGCTTGAGTTAGCACAGGCCTATATTGAAATGAATGACGAATCAGGTGCCAAAGACATTCTTGCCGAGGTGCTGAGTAATGGTAATGAAGAGCAAAAGCAGCAAGCTAACGAACTACTTGCAAAGCTAAGCTGATTAAAAGGACAATTACAGTCTTGTTGAGTTAATAGCGTAAGGGTTTATGCCAGCAGATAATAACTGGAACTATTTACCTAATTGCAAAGTGCCCGAGGGAGAAAAGCTGCCCTCGGGCACTTTGCGTTATGGTGCCGTGGTTGAATATGACGGCAGTCAGTTTTGCGGCTGGCAGCGCCAATTGCATTGCGATGCTGTACAGGCTTCGGTTGAAAAGGCGTTGTCGAGTGTTGCCGCTCAACCCCTTAGCATCGCCTGTGCGGGTAGAACGGATACGGGCGTTCACGCCTGGCATCAGGTTATCCATTTTGACACGACAACCGTACGTGAACCCAGAAATTGGATGCTGGGCGCTAATGCGAACCTGCCAGCAAGCGTTCGCCTGCATTGGGTTGATAAAATGCCCGCCCAATTTCATGCGCGTTTCAGCGCCATCTCGCGCACCTATCGCTATTTAATATTGAACCGCCAGGTGAAGGCTGCTGTTATGCATAATGGTCTGTCGTGGTGTCGCCATCCCTTATCGGCAGATGTTATGGCCAAAGCGGCACAGGCCTTACTTGGTGAGCAGGACTTTTCTGCATTTCGAGGTGCCGGTTGCCAATCCAATACCCCAATGCGCAATGTAAATTCTATCGAGGTTTTCCAGCAGGGCGATATTATTGCTATAGAAATATGTGCCAATGCTTTTTTACTCCACATGGTGCGCAATATTGCGGGAGCGTTGATGGAAGTTGGCAAGGGTAAGCAAAAGGTGGACTGGATTGAGCGTTTGCTTGCTGGACGAGACCGCACTAAATCTGCGGCTACAGCTCCCGCTGCAGGTTTGTACTTGATTGATGTTGGCTATCCTGAGCAATACGCAATACCGTATAGGCAGCCACCGGCGTATTTATTGGGTGCGGGTGCTGTTCAATAAGTCTTGTGTAACGTATCGTGATCGCTGTGGTGGCAACATGGATCGCAAAGAACGTCCCTGGCCACTAGAATAACCTCTACTCATTTTTGAGCCGCTGATTTGACGTCCTCTGTGTTAAAAACCAAAGTAAAAATTTGTGGCATTACCTGCCTTGAAGATGCTCAAGCTGCTGTCGAAGCGGGTGCCGATGCCATTGGTCTGGTGTTTTATCCCCCCAGTTCCCGCTATGTGACGCCAGCTGTGGCGGCACAGATTGTTGCTGGACTCGGCCCTTTCGTGACAACGGTCGGCTTGTTCGTCAACGAGGACGCAGTCCTTGTAAAAGAAATCTTAGCGCTCACAGATATACAGTTGCTGCAATTTCATGGTGATGAGTCAGAACAATATTGCCGGCAGTTTGAGCGGCCCTATATTAAAGCTTTGAGAATGTCACCCGATCTTGACCCCAGCAAAGAAATGGCAGCTTACCCGGGGGCCTGTGGCTATCTTTTTGATGCCTGGCAGCCCGATAAATTCGGCGGCACTGGCGCAACCTTTGATTGGCAGCGTATTGTTAGTCTGGCAGGTGACAATTTAATTTTGGCGGGTGGTTTGACCCCCGATAATGTCGATACCGCCGTTGAGGCAGTTAAGCCCTACGCCGTTGATGTCAGCGGTGGGGTGGAGTTATCACCGGGTAAAAAAGACCACCGCGCATTAAAAGCATTCATCACCGCTGCAAAGCGCAGTAAATCACAGTGATTACAGGTTATAATTTGTCGGGTCACACGGGTGTCATTAAATTGCCTGTGTGTGAATAGCCATGATAGAAACCCCTTATTTGGATTAGATGGATGAGCTGGTTAGATAAGATAAGGCCCAGTGGTCTGGGCACCAAGAAAAATGAACGGAGCACCAGTGTTCCTGAAGGTTTATGGAAGAAATGCCCTCGCTGCGGTGCATTACTTTATCGGCCTGAATTAGAGCGGAACTTTGATGTTTGCCCGAAGTGCGATCATCACCATCGTATTGGTGCTCGACGGCGCCTCGATATCTTTCTCGACGATGAGAATCGACTTGAGCTCGGTGTCGATATCGAACCTGTCGACAGGCTCAARTTTAAAGATGTCAAAAAATACAAAGATCGTCTTACTGCGGCGCAAAAAGCGACCGGTGAAAAAGATGCATTGATTGCCATGCGTGGGGCTCTTTATCAACAGCCAGTGGTTGCCGTTGCTTTTGAGTTCGCCTTTCACGGTGGGTCGATGGGCTACGCAGTGGGTGAAAAGTTCACCCAGGCTGCTCAGCTATGCTTGAAAGAAGGCCTGCCATTAGTGTGTTTTTCTGCCACCGGCGGTGCACGCATGCAGGAGGCTCTGATCTCCCTCATGCAAATGGCCAAGACCAGCGCCATTATTGAGCGACTCAAGCAGGCAGGTATCCCCTATATTTCGGTGATGACRGATCCYGTTTACGGTGGTGTCTCGGCCAGTTTGGCAATGTTGGGTGATATCAATATAGCCGAGCCTGGAGCCCGGGCTGGATTTGCGGGCCCCAATATCATTGAACAGACCATTCGCCAGAAATTACCACCGGGCTTTCAGCGCAGTGAATTTCTACTTGATCACGGCTCCATCGATATGATTGTTTCCCGTCTCGAAATGCGCAACACCGTGGCGAGTTTATTAAGTAAGTTCACCAACGTTCCAGAACCGGACGTAGAGGTTGCAACTGCTGGCGAGCTTGAAGACAAGCCGGAAGTGGATGAGACTGAAACTGAAACCCCTTCCGAGGAATAAGGCTTTGGCGGGGCAGGACGAGTGTGCTCCAACCGGGCGCTCGCTTGAAGAGTGGCTGAGTTTACTTGAGTCTCGCCACCCCTGCGAAATTGACCTGGGGCTGGAGCGAATAGTAATAGTTGGGAGAGCGCTCAAGCTCACCCKCCCGGCAAGACAAACCATTACTGTTGCCGGTACCAATGGCAAGGGTTCAGCGGTCGCTATTATGGAAGCGATACTGCTGCGCAAGGGGCGGCGTGTCGGTGCCTATACCTCCCCCCATTTGCTACGATATAACGAGCGTGTGCGCATTGACGGCAAGGCCGTTTCCGATGCGGCTCTGTGTGATGCCTTTGTTCAGATAGAAGTAGCGCGCGGCGCCATTAGCCTGAGTTACTTTGAGTTTGGTACCYTGGCGGCTCTGTTGTTGTTCCAACAAGCAAAGCTGGATGTTGCTCTACTYGAAGTGGGGCTAGGCGGTCGCCTTGATGCTGTTAATATCGTCGATGCCGATGTCAGTATTATTACCAGTATCGCGCTGGATCATGAGAGCTGGCTGGGTGATAGTCGCGAGCAAATAGCCTTGGAAAAAGCGGGCATTGCCCGTGCCAATAAGCCACTGATTTGCGGCGAGAGTGATATACCTGCAACACTTTTACCCGAGCTAAAGGCACTTGATGCTCGACCCTGTTTGCTGGGTGGTACTGAGTTTTGTTACCGCAGCGAAGGTCAAATGCTGACCTTACATTGCCTTGATTCTAGCGGTGAGCAACACACCTTCGCAAACCTGCCTCAGCCTCATGTCCCCTTGCCCAGTGCTCTTTGTGCTGTGCAGGCATTATTAGCTCTTGGCGAATCTATTACCGAACAGGTTGTGCAAGCGGTGTTTAGTTGTACGCGACTCCCCGGTCGCTTGCAGGCATTGTGTTATCAGGAAAAAAACATTGTCCTTGATGTGGCCCACAACCCGGCGGCGGCCCAACTATTGGCGCAGAACCTGGTAGCCCATAAAYCAGGTGTAATACACGCAGTATTTTCAGTAATGGCGGATAAAGATATTGCAGGTATTGTCGCCCCTTTGTGCGACCTTGTTAGCCATTGGCACATTGCTGAATTGCCGAATATACCGAGAGCGGCCGAGGCGGCCGATGTTATTAATGTTTTGCAAAGCTGCGCGCCTGACGGCACTGAGTTAATTGCTTACCATACTGTTGAATCGGCAATGAAGAGTGCTTTGCAGAAGATGCAGCCGGAAGATATTCTTCTGGTTTTTGGTTCCTTTTTTGCTGTTGCCGATATACTGGTATTTATTGAATCAAAGGCTCAATTAAAGGGTATGGCCAGAAGATGAGAGCGATGAATGAAGGTATGAAGCAACGCTTGGTAGGGGCTCTTGTGCTACTGGCCTTGGGTACAGTCATATTGCCAATATTGTTCGACTTTGAGGGTTCTTACAATGTCGATACGCGCTCTACCATTCCGGCGGCCCTCGATATTCAGGCTGTTGAAATCGAGAAAGCGGGCCCAGTTAAAGGCGCGACAGCGGTGGCATCGCATGCCGATATGTTTCGTTTTGATGAGAGCCGCGCAGTGGCTGAACGCAGTGGCGGTGACGGCAGCACGCTACAAGATAAGGCTTCTGGTCTCAATGCCGAGGGCATACCCCGTTCATGGATACTGCAAGTGGCCAGTCTTTCCGGTGTTGATAAAGCYCARGTGTTAACTCAGAAACTGCTGGCCGATGGCTATAAAGCGTATAAGCGTAGAGTCGTTGTCGGTGGTGAGGTGAATTATCGAATCTACGTTGGCCCGAAGGTTTCAAAGAACACAATGCKTGAACAAAAACGGGTGATTGAGAAAAAATACAAACTTAATACCCTTTTGTTGGTGTTTGAACCCTGACCCGTATCGCGGTTTTTGTTAAACTGCAAACCCCTACCGAGAGCCATTAAAACCTGTGAATTGGGCTGACTGGGCGATTATCGCCATCCTTTGTTTATCCATGTCGATTGGTCTCGTTAGAGGCCTTATTAAAGAGGCGATGTCTCTGGCTGTCTGGTTTGCAGCTGGAGCACTCGCCATGCTGCTCTATCAGCCTCTGGCCTCTTATCTGGTCGAAATGATAGACACCACTTCACTGCGTTTTTTGGCAGCCTGGGTGGGGATTTTTGTCTCCGTATTACTGGCTGGCGGCCTGTTGAATTTCCTGCTCGGCAAACTGGTTGACGCTACCGGCCTGAGCGGTACGGACCGCTTGCTGGGGCTGCTTTTTGGTGCCGCCAGAGGCGGCATTATTGTGATGGCCATTTTAGTGATATTGCCGGGTGTGCTGCCTGTCGATCAGGATTCCTGGTGGCGGCAGTCTATACTCATTCCTCAATTCTTACGTTTTGAAGATTGGGCGCGAGAGGCTGCAGCCGCAGTTTCTACTTTGATTAAACAGCTTTTTTAGAGGAAGCCTACGATGTGTGGCGTGGTTGGAATTGTCGGTAAAAGTGATGTGAATGTGCAGCTCTACGATGCATTGATTATGCTGCAACATCGTGGCCAGGACGCAGCAGGTATCATGACCTGCTTCGACGGGCAGTTGTATCAGCGCAAAAACATTGGTCAGGTGAGTGATGTTTTCAAAGGCAGTCACATGAAAGAGTTGCGCGGCCCTATGGGTGTTGGGCATGTGCGCTATCCTACCGCAGGCAGCTCTGGCCCCTCTTTGGCACAGCCCTTTTATGTCAACTCACCCTATGGCATTTGCATGGCTCACAACGGCAATTTAACGAACTCCGCCGAGTTGTCAGAGCACGTGTTTAAAACAGATTTACGCCACGTAAATACTGATTCCGATTCTGAAATTCTACTTAACGTCTTTGCTCACGAATTACAGTTACAGGGTAAATTACAGCCTGAACCCGCCGATGTTTTTGCTGCTGTGTCACGGGTTCATCGACGCTGTAGAGGCGCTTATGCTGTCGTGGGTATGATCGCCAGCTACGGTCTGTTTGCCTTTCGMGACCCCTATGGCATTCGTCCCCTGGTGTTTGGCAAGCGTCGTACYGATGCTGGTTATGAATACATGGTTGCCTCCGAAAGTGTCGCTCTCGATGTRCTGGGTTTTGAGCTAGAGCGCGATGTTGCCCCTGGCGAGGCTATTTATATTGATACGGATGGCAATTTTCATGCGCAACAATGTGCAGACAAGCCTGAACTCGCCCCCTGYATTTTTGAGCAGGTTTATTTCGCACGTCCCGATTCCYTGATCGAYAATATATCGGTGTACAAGGCCCGCCTGCGTATGGGTGAAAARCTCGCAGCGAAACTGTTGCGCGAAAGGCCTGACCACGATATTGATGTAGTTATTCCGGTGCCCGATACGAGCCGCGTGTCAGCACAGGCTATGGCCGAAGTCATGGGTATTAAGTTTCGCGAAGGCCTGATGAAAAACCGCTACATCGGCCGTACTTTTATTATGCCGGGGCAGAAGCAGCGCCGGAAATCGGTGCAGCAAAAACTCAATCCGGTTAAATTGGAGTTTCAGGGTAAGAATGTATTACTGGTTGACGACTCTATTGTGCGCGGCACCACCTCGGGTGAAATTATTCAAATGGCACGGGATGCTGGCGCTAATAAAGTCTACATGGCCTCTGCAGCGCCGCCGGTGCGTTACCCCAATGTTTATGGCATTGATATGCCCGCGGCCAGCGAGCTTATTGCCCACGGGCGCACCGTCGACGAAGTGGCGGAGCTTATCGGTGCCGACTGGCTTATTTAYCAGGATATCGAAGACCTTATCGCTAGCGGCAAAGAGGGTAATCCCGATATCGAACGCTTTGATTGTGCGGTATTTACCGGCGAATACGTGACCAACGATGTCGATGCCGAGTATTTAAATAAACTGGCAATGGCGCGCAGTGAAAATGCCAAGCAGGCAAAGAAAGCCGGTGCTTCACCGGAAGTGATTGGACTACACAACTCTTCGGCGGGAATACACTAAATGAACGAGCTGACCGATGATTATTTAGATGACCCATTAGCAGGAGCGATGCTCGACACTCTGGCTGTCAGGGCAGGGCAGCGACGCTCGATGGAAGGCGAGCACAGTGAGGCCATCTATACGACGTCGAGCTATGTTTTTGCCAATGCGGCAGAGGCTGCAGCACGTTTTAGTGGTGAGCAGCCAGGCAATGTTTACTCTCGCTACACTAATCCTACGGTGCGTACCTTTGAAGAGCGYATTGCCGCACTGGAAGGTGCAGAGCAGGCAGTAGCCACATCATCGGGTATGGCTGCGATTCTCAGCACCTGCCTTGCCCTGCTGAAAAGCGGTGATCATATTGTGTGCTCACGCAGCGTGTTTGGCACCACTACGGTATTGTTAAATAAATTTCTCGGTAAGTTTGGCGTTRAGACCAGTGTTGTGCCTTTAACAGATATATCTGCATGGGAAGCGGCGATTCGCCCGGAAACAAAAATTCTGTTTCTCGAAACGCCCTCTAACCCCCTGTGTGAAGTCGGTGATCTGACGGCTCTGTCAGCACTAGCAAAACGCCACGATGTATTACTGGTGGTCGATAATTGTTTTTGTACCCCAGCACTGCAACGGCCATTGGAGCTGGGTGCTGATATTGTTATTCACTCCGCGACAAAATATCTCGATGGCCAGGGTCGCTGCCTGGGTGGAGTCGCCCTGGGGCGCAGTGAATTGATGGACGAAGTACTGGGTTTTGTACGCTCGGCCGGGCCAACCATGAGCCCCTTCAATGCCTGGGTTTTTCTCAAGGGGCTGGAAACTTTGCGTTTACGCATGGAGGCCCACAGTGCCAGTGCTATGAATTTGGCGCGCTGGCTTGATGAGCAACCTTCAGTCGAAAARGTATTTTACACCGGGCTAGAGAATCACCCCGGCCACAAATTAGCGGCTCAACAGCAAAGTGGTTTTGGTGGTGTCTTGTCTTTCCGCGTTGTCGGTGGACGCGAGCAGGCCTGGCAAGTGATTGATAGCACCCGCATTCTTTCTCTAACGGCCAACCTTGGCGATGCCAAGACGACTATTGTTCATCCGGCCACGACCACTCATGGCCGACTCAGCGCTGAAGATAAAGCGGCATCGGGCATCACCGAAAACTTGATTCGTGTTGCCGTTGGTCTTGAAGCGATTGAAGACATTAAAGCGGATCTACAACGGGGCCTGGCACTTATTTGAACCGTTGCTGACTTTGAGTGAGCTAATTTGGATCAACTAATTTGACGAAGCAAAGCCAACAAATAACCGAAACCATTGTCGAGCGTGTCGAAAGCGTACTGGTTGGCAAACAACATGCGGTGCGTTTGGCATTGGCCTGTCTTTATGCCGGCGGGCATTTRTTGATCGAAGACCTGCCGGGCATGGGTAAAACCACGCTGGCCCAGGCACTCGCCGCCGCCATCGGTCTGAGTTATACCCGCGTGCAGTTCACCAGCGATTTATTACCTGCCGATATTATCGGCGTTTCAGTTTACGACAGAAATAAAGCAGCCTTTGAATTTCACCCCGGCCCTTTGTTTAATCAGTTAGTACTGGCGGATGAAATTAACCGCACCACGCCAAAAACCCAAAGTGCATTACTTGAAGCCATGGCAGAAGGGCAGGTTACGGTGGAAGGCGAAACCAGGCAGTTACCGAAACCTTTTTATGTGATCGCCACGCAAAATCCGCTTTCCCAGTCAGGCACTTTCCCTCTGCCAGAATCACAGCTGGATCGCTTTTTAATGCGCCTGCGTCTGGGTTATCCCGACCCAGACGCTGAGCGTCAATTACTGTCCGGCTCCGATCCTCGATTAAAACTTGGCGAATTAAACAGGGCGATTACACCTGCTCAGTTAGAGGCGATTCAAACCGCGGTCAACCAGGTTAAGGTGTCGGATAGTTTGGTTGATTACTTACAGCGCTTGCTGCAATTTACTCGTAGCAGTGCCGAAATTGATTACGGTATTTCCCCCCGTGGTGGCATGGCCGTACTAAAAAGTGCCCGCGCGTGGGCTTTAATGGAAGGCCGGGACTATGTGATACCGGAAGATATTCAAGCTGTATTTGCCCCGGTGTGCGCCCATCGTTTGCCAGTTAGTGGCGGCGAGCATATGGCTGATAACTTTATTCAACAGACCTTAAATTCAGTCGATATTATTTAGTCCCCTTTGAATTTACGTGATGATTAAGCGGTGGCGAAAGGTCTTCAATAAACGCTACCAGCAGTGGATTACGCGGCGCCTGCCACCGATAAAAAAAATCAGGCTTGATAATCGAAAACTCTTTATTTTCCCCACCCGTGCGGGTTTCGTCTTTTTTGCTTTATTAGTTTTACTCTGGTTAATTGCCACTAATTTCGAAAACAATCTGATTTTTGCATTTACCTTTTTATTGACCTCTTTATTTATTATTGACGTATTTCATACCTTCCTTAATTTGTCGGGTTTACAGATTGAAGGGGGCAGGGCGACACCGGGCTTCGCTGGACAAAGCGCTGAGTTTGAATATTTATTGAGCCAGACGGGTAAGCGCCAGCGTTACAGCATCGAGTTTTCACATCCCGGGGTTGATCCGGCTGTTGTGTCATTAGCGGGTAAGGAAATAAAAGCGATTTATCTTTCCATCCCGGTAAAAAGACGAGGCTGGTTTCAAGCTCAACGTATTACTGTGAAAAGTGTTTATCCTCTGGGCTTACTCAGAGTCTGGACTTATCTGCAATTTGATACTCAGGCGCTGGTTTATCCC
The DNA here is from genome assembly GCA_002746135.1 of Cellvibrionales bacterium. Taxonomy (GTDB): domain Bacteria; phylum Pseudomonadota; class Gammaproteobacteria; order Pseudomonadales; family Porticoccaceae; genus Reddybacter. The sequence goes on from NVWE01000005.1 coordinate 93,577, forward strand.
GGAGTCATCGATGCACCATTGCCAACTCAAATTGCTGCAGGGCAGGGTGATAAGCCCCTCCCTCAGAATTACGTAGCCCACAATAGCGGCAGTGAAGATTTTGTAGGCCTGGAAAAATATCGACTCGGTGAGTCTCTGCATCATATTGCCTGGAAACAATTTGCTCGTGAGCAGGGTTTGCAGACCAAACATTATGCCGATGCTATCGACGACGAGCTTTGGCTCGACTGGGCCTCATTGCCAGGTATGGATAGCGAAGCCCGCTTATCTCGGCTTTGTGCCTGGGCCTTGTGCTTTAGTGAAGCACCACAGCCCTACGGCCTTCGCTTACCTGATCTTGAAATAGCACCTGGCACGGGCCGATCTCATCGTGATGCCGTATTGCGGGAACTGGCATTATTTGGGCTGCCCAAAGCCGCAGGGGAAAAGGCATGAGGCCGCTTTGGCAAATCCCCAGGAATAGTCTTTTCTGGTTGTTATTGAGCGTCGTCATTAGCATTGCCCTACATCTGGAGCACTTGCCCCCCTGGGTTGCGCTGGCGGGCATAGTGGCGACTCTGTGGCAAATTCAACTCTACCGTGAACGCTGGCGACAGCCGGGCCGCCTACTTAAATGGAGTCTGGCGGGAGCCTGTGCCGGCGGTTTATTTCTACACTACGGGCGCATGAATGGGCTTGAACCAATGGTGGCACTGTTACTCAGCGGCTACTCATTGAAGTTGTTAGAGCTTCACCATAAGCGCGATGCATTGGTTCTTATCTACCTTTCCTATTTAATTATTATTCTGCAAAGCCTGTTTTCAACGACCATTGTTTCAAGTCTTCTCGTGCTTATCGCTTTACTTCCCGTAACGGCAGCACTGGTGGCTATGCACGGTGCGACCGAAAACACTCGCCCAGTGGCAGCGTTGCGTACCGGGTTGGCGATGCTTCTGCAGGCAATTCCTTTAATGCTGGTGCTGTTTATTGTTATGCCACGCATTGGCTCTCTGTGGGCTATTCCCCAGAAAACCAGCGCCACCACTGGCGTGAGTGACAGCATGTCACCTGGTGATATGACTAAGCTAGGGCGCAGTGGAAAAATTGCTTTTCGCGTTGAGTTTGATGGGCCTATACCTGCACAAAGTCAGTTGTATTGGCGAGGCTTGGTATTCTCCGGTTTTGATGGTCGCCGCTGGGATCAACAAGGCTCCTGGGGTTATAACGATGGTAAATACCTACAATGGTCTGACCAGGGCTTAGAGGCATGGGACAGCGTAATTAAGCGCCGAGGTGAGCCGCTTTCCTATCGTGTCACTCTGGAGGCTACGAATAGCCCCTGGCTGTTTGCTCTTTCGACCCCGCTTTCACCGTCACCTAGCGTCGCACTAAGCCGGGATTTTCGCTTGGTTAACAAGAATCCGGTGAATGCCAAACTACAGTACTCAGTAAAGTCATGGCTCAATAATCAGCTTGAACCTAAAAGTCTGGTTGGCTGGCGGCATAAGTTAGAGTTGGCACTTCCCTCAGGTTTTAATCCAAAAACGCGAGAAACCGCTAAACAATGGCGCGAGCAAACACCTGACACGGTGGCATTAATTAATCGCTTACTCGCACTTTATCATCAGGAATTTATTTATACCCTGCGGCCCCCTGCGCTGGGTAAGCACACGGTAGATGAATTTCTATGGGGTACTAAAAAAGGCTTTTGTGAATTTTACGCCAGTAGTTTTGTCTTCTTTATGCGTGCTGCCGGTGTGCCGGCTCGTGTCGTCGTCGGCTATCAGGGGGGCGAGCGTCACCCCACGGAGAACTATTTATTAGTCCATCAGTACGACGCGCATGCCTGGGCAGAGGTTTGGATAGAAGGCAGCGGCTGGCTGCGAGTAGACCCGACGGCCGCCGTTGCACCGGAGCGTATTGAAATGAGTTTTGCCGACTTTTTCAGTGAACAGGACGATTTTTTATCGGCGTCCCCTTTCGCGCTAGAGCGATTACGGCATATTAATTGGCTTAACCATTTACGCTTAAAACTCGATTCACTTGACTACGCCTGGGCGAAATGGGTATTGGGTTACGAGAATATTCAAAATGACTTACTGCTAAGTCTACTAGGAGCCATTAATCCACAACGGATAGCCCTGTTTTTATTATTAGCCGGTGGTATTGCACTATTGCCGATATTTATTATGTTGTATCTCAGCCGGGAGAAAAATACACGGGATGAACTGGATAGGCTGTTTTTACAGTATTGCTCGCGTCTGGAAAAAATGGGACTGCCTCGACAATCAGGTGAGGGGCCGCGGGATTTTGCTCAACGTATTAGCCGCTGCGCCCCAGGGCTTACCGAAGCCGTAGAGCATTTGACTGAGCTTTATGAAAGCGCACGTTATGGAGAAGAACAAGAGGCAGAAATTAAAGCCTTTAAAACAGCGCTTAGAGGCTTTAAACCTTCACGTAAAGTGCTGCTATCCAGTACTTAATACTCAGAGAATGATTCGCCAAACTGTATGGCCGATACCTGTGCGCCCAGTACCTGGTCCCGATAGATTGCAACCCCCGCTTCATCGCCAGCTGCCCCGGCGACAACCATAAGGGGAAGTAAATGCTCCTCTCGTGGGTGAGCTTGACGAGCGGCGGGTGCGTTCTGCCAGTTACAAAGCTGCCGTTCTCGTTCACTACTTGTATTTGCGCAAGTACTTCTCAACCAGTCATCGAATTGTCGAGCGTCCAGTTTATCGTTRCCGGGTGTCATCAACGCCTGCATATTGTGATAACTCATGCCGCTGCCCACAATTAATGTGTCCTGTTGGCGCAGAGGTGATAGCGCACGACCGACGGCGATATGGTGAGCGGGGTCAAGATCACTGCGTAGGGAAATCTGCACAATCGGAATGTCAGCGYCGGGATAAATTAACTTAAAAGGAATAAACACCCCGTGATCGAACCCGTGCTCAGCATCTAAATCGGCTTCAATACCGGCGCTATTGAGTAAGTTTCGAATYTCATCGGCAAGTTGTGGCGAGCCGGATGCGGGGTATTCAAGCTGGTAGGTGTGAGGGGGGAAGCCGTGGTAATCATATATAAGTGCTGGCCTGGGGCTGGCATTAATTAGTATTTGTTCCCCCTCCCAGTGAGCGGAACAAACCACGATTTGACGGGGCCTGGCACCAATAGAATCACCCAGTCCGCGCAACCAGTTTGCCATCTTGTTCCAGGTGTCTACGGGCCCCATTGTCCAATCCATAAAAAAGCAGGGGCCACCACCGTGGGGGATGTAGAGGGTGGGGAAAGGCGCTTTATCGTTATTCAAATTCATCTTGCCATTCAACTTTTTATTTCAGCTAGGTTTTAACGCTATTGTGTAAGTTTAATCTATTATTTAACCCATGAGGATTTCGATAAAATCGAAAGATAGTGACGTATCGAGCGCCAAGCCGGATAAATCGTGAATATTTACACAGAGATTCGTTGGCATTAGTCATGCTACCTGCGGCCGGACACTGAGTCAGTAACAGRCTTGTAAATATGAGTGTTTAAAGGATGCCGGAGAAAGAATGGCATCGTCTTTTTTGTTTATTCTYGTATGCNGGG
>NVWE01000005.1:97157-113192 GCA_002746135.1 Cellvibrionales bacterium
GNNCNTAAAAAAGACCTTAAAAAAGGGGTGCCCATACAGGCCCCCTTTTTTTAATACTAGCTAAGGCCTTATCCTAACAAGGGCTTGCCGGGCATTTTACGCAGCTCTGGCAAAACATCTTTAGCAAACAAACGCAGGCTCTTCTCTACGTCAGCATAGGGCATGCCACCGTAGCTGAAGACACCATTGTAGGCGCCAGCACCGGTGCGAGCGGTGAAGTCTTTAATGCGTTCGAGACATTGCTCGGGCGTGCCGTAGATTTGAATGCTCATAAAGAAGCGAATGGTGTCTTCCATGTTTTTATTAATATGGTCGACCATGGCACCGTAGGTTTCATAACCCTTGGTRGTYTTCAGGTGGTCGCTGGCCATTTCGTAGTGYTCRATSACCGARCGGTAGTARCCGCCGATRTATTTRTARGCCATTTCTTCKGCGCGRTCRGCACTYTCRTCACARTARGTCCAGCCRCCGAGAATAGGGGCSGGRGCTTCTTCRCCATTCACTTCACGGTAAATRGTGCGGTAKTCATYYAATTCTTTYTCGACATGSKCCCAGGGCTTYTGCGGAATAATCAAAATTCCGACGCCGAGTTCGGCCATAATTTTCGAGGACTCGGGTGACACGGCGGCAGCATAGGTGCGGCCTTTAAATGACTTGTAGGGGCGGGGGCGAATTTCACGACGAGCCTGTTTAACGTGCTTGCCGTCGGCTTCACAGAAGCCACTTTCGAGACCGTCGAGGATCATCGTCGCGCTTTCAGTGAAGGTTTCGCGGCTGGCGTTCATATCCTTGCCAAAGCCCTCAAACTCGACGCGACCCAGACCCCGGCCAATGCCGAGAATCATGCGGCCATTGGACATGTTGTCGAGCATGGAAATTTCTTCGGCCACGCGCATGGGATCGTGCCAGGGTAGAACGATAACCATGGAGCCGAGGCCCAGGTCGGGATTGCGGCCAGCCCAGTAAGAGAGGTACTGGGTAACGTCGGGACACATGGTGTAGTCAGTAAAGTGGTGCTCAACGCCCCAGATAGATTGAAAGCCGAGTTCGCTGGCCAGGTCACCCATGCGCAGATCGTTAGTGTAGACCTCATGGTCGGTCATGTTCGGGTCTACGCCCTGAAAAATTAAAGATAGTCCTACGTCCATTTTCTATTCCTCTGTCAGTTAATAAATTTTGTTAGTTAAATTAATTTGGCTTTTATCTTTAGGCAAAAGCTCATGGTGCTCTGTGTAATAAATGTCATCTTTGGATGACTTTATTGGTTAAACATTCTCAGGCTGGCATCAAGGCGGATAACTTCGCCATTGAGCATTTTATTACAGCAAATATCGCGAACCAGTGCGCCGAATTCTACAGGTTGACCGAGGCGTTTTGGAAAGGGTATTTGCTYGATAATTTCATTCCATAACTCTTCAGGCACTGTTTTTGTTAATGGCGTTTCAAAGGCGCCGGGGGCGATGGTCATTACGCGGATGCCATATTTTGCAAGATCGCGGGCCATCGGTAAGGTCATACCAATAACCCCTGCTTTTGAGGCGCCGTAGGCAACCTGTCCGGCGGGGGACTCGTAGCCAGCGATAGAGGCGACGTTGATAATAACGCCACTCTCGCCATCGTCATCCATTGGGCCAGCGTCAATCATTTGTTTGGCGGCAACCCGAGCACAGCTGAAGGTGCCGGTAAGGTTAACATTAAGCATGTGCTGAAAATCGTCGAGGGTGTGCATCCCCTTGCGGCTGGCCGTTTTGGCAATGACATCGACGCCTGCAGCGTTGAGTAATACGCGCACTGGGCCGAGTTCGGTTTGTATTTTTTCGAAGGCGGCAAAGACACTTTCTTCACTGGCGACATCACAGGCGATGGCCGTTGCCCCAAGGGCTTTTGCAGTTTCTTGCGCCAGACTTTCGTTGCGATCAAGAATAATCACCTGGGAACCAGCGTCACTCAGTACGCGAGCAGCACCTGCGCCAAGCCCCGATGCACCGCCAGTGATGGCGACGATTTTATTATTAAGATCCATTGCTGAACTCCCTGCACATGAGGCTTTTATAAAGAACTAGCACTCCAACAACCTCGTGTTGATGGAGTGCTGGCTTTCTCAGGCATTTAAAAAAACCCGAGTGCAAAAGCAGCTCGGGTTTTTAGTATTACTACGCTTTCGCTAGTGAACTAGCGGGGCGAATTAGATAGCAAGTGACAATCCGCCATCCATTACAATAATGGAGCCGGTGATGAAGTCTGATGCTGGGCTTGCGAGCAGTACCGACATGCCGTGGAAATCTTCGGGCTGGCCGTAGGTGCCGGTGGCTGTTTTCGATACGGCGAAGTCAACAAGGCCGACTTTCTTCTCGCCTTCACAAGGCATCATTTCAGTATTGACCAGGCCCGGTAGTAGGGCGTTGACGGTAATACCGTGTTTGCCCCAGCCTTGCGCCAGACTCTGCGTCATGTGATCCATACCGCCCTTGGCTGCTGCGTAGTGCACCAGTTTACCAAAGCCAAGTTTGGTGATGATGGAACCAACGTTGATGATTTTACCGCCGCCGGCTTCAACCATGTGAGGGAATACCGCCCGGCAGGTGAGGAAGCAAGAGGTTAGATTGATGGAAATAAAGTTATTCCACTCATCGAGAGTCATTGTCTCAGCGGGGATGCCCCAGCTGATCGCTGCGTTGTTAAAGAGGATGTCGATGCGGCCATAGTGCTCGGCAACAGCGGCAACCATATTGTTAACTTCGTCTTCTTTCGAAACGTCACATTTTACGCCGAAAGCGGTAGCGCCATCGCCTTCAAGGACTTTGACAGCGTTGTCAATTTTATCCTGGTTACGGCCAACGACCGCAACCTTGGCGCCAGCTTCAGCCAGGCCTCTGGCGATGCCGAGCCCGAGTCCACCGTTACCACCGGTGATAATGGCGACTTTGCCCGTTAAATCAAATTTGCTATTCATTTACTTATTCTCCAAAAAACACTACGTCGCGCATCTTGTTGAACCCGCATTTTGCCGTAGTGGTCGATCTTGTAAGGTGAGGTAATAAACCTGTTGTGGTTTAAATACCCAGCGTCATGCCGCCATCGGCAACGATGATGGAGCCAGTGATAAATTTGGAGGCTTCGCTYGAGAGCAAAATGGATAAGCCTTCAAAGTCATCGGGCATGCCGTAGCGGCCTACCGGGGTTTTTTTGGTGATGTAATCAACAACCGAGCCGATTTTGTTTTCGCCGAAGCACGGCATCATTTCAGTGTGTACCAGGCCGGGAAGAATGGCGTTAACCTGAATGTTATTTTTACCCCAGGCCAGTGCCAGGCTTTGGGTCATGTGATCCATRCCGCCTTTTGCAGCTGCGTAGTGAACCAGCTTGCCCATGCCTTTTTGAGTAATGGCAGAGCCAACGTTGATGATTTTACCGCCGCCGGCTTTGATCATTTCGGGGTAGCAAGCCTTCGCGCAGAGAAAGCAAGAAGTGAGATCGATGGCAATAAATTGATCCCATTCTTCGATGGTCATCTTCTCGGGAGGAATGCCCCAGCTGATAGCAGCATTGTTGAAGAGAATATCAACGCGGCCCAGTTGCTCGGCAGTTTCGGCAACCATGCGAATGACGTCAGCTTCTTTTGAAACGTCAGCCTGTACGCCAATGGCCTTGGCACCGAGTGCCTCCATTTCGGCGACAGCTTTGTCAATTTTGTCCTGGTTGCGGCCAACGAGGGCAACTGCACAACCTTCTGATGCTAGACCTTTGGCGATGCCGAGGCCGAGGCCGCCGTTGCCGCCGGTGATAATGGCTACTTTTCCTGTTAAATCAAAACACTTCACTGATGTACCTCCAAACGTGTTGCTACGAAATAAATTAGGGTGTTACGAGTTGCTAGATGGCGAGAGATAGCCCGCCATCTACGACGATAATTGAACCGGTAATAAAATCGGATGCTGCGCTAGACAACATGATGGAAATACCGGCGAAATCATCAGGTGTGCCGTGGCGTTTGACCGCTGATTTCTCGATAACATAATCGATAATAGGGGCGTGATCACCGCTGTCGCTGACCGGCATCATTTCAGAGTCCACGAGGCCAGGTAAGACCGCATTTACCTGGATATTGTTCTCGCCCCAGGCACAGGCCAGGCTCTGAGTCATATGATCCATGCCGCCTTTTGCCGCCGCATATTGCGCGAGCTTGGGGTGGCCCAGCTTGGTGATGATCGAACCGATATTGATGATTTTTCCACCACCCGCTTTAACCATCTCTGGGTAAACAGCCTTGCAGCACAGGAAGCAGGAGGTTAAGTCAATGGCGATAAATTTATTCCAAACCTCTAGCGTCATTAGCTCTGGACGAACACCGTAGCTAATCGCGGCGTTATTAAAGAGAATATCGATGCGGCCGAAGCGCTCGACAGTTTCGGCAACCATGCGGTTAACATCATCTTCAAGGGAAACATCGGCTTGAACGGCTAGCACTGTAGCGCCGCCGCTTTCGAGGTCTGCTGTCGCTGCTTTTAATTTCTCTGTATTGCGGCCAACGATGGCGACAGAAGCACCTGCTTTTGCCAGGGCACGGGCAATACCGAGCCCAAGTCCGCCGTTGCCGCCGGTAATAATGGCGACCTTGCCACTCAAATCAAATATATCCACTGCTCTGCTCCCGTTCTCTAATTATTGTTGTCTATCGCTGTTAGCAATACATAACATTTTGCCAGGGTGCGGCCTCATACGAAGAATGGATGTTCGCATTATTCTTGATGAAAAGGAACTATTTTTTACCACTTGGTAACATTGTGCTCGTGATTGGCGACCCGGTCTGCTGTGATTGGCGGTAAGTAAAGGCCTTGTCTTTGTTTTTGTGCTGGAGGGCTGCCGAGTCGCCTTGTGTTTATGTCGCCAAGTTTACATTGATGTTTTCTTATAATTATCYATATATAACAATCTATTGTATTAAATAATTAACCTTAATTATCAGAATATTACTGTATTGTTATATCGCCAATTGTGTAGTATCAAGGTAATAAAACCCCTCGTTATTGTAGTTTTTTTTGTTGTTGGCCTTTAAAAAAATATACACCCCTTCTTAAATTATCGGTCTTKCTAGCTTCTAGGTGCTCTATAAGGTGAATCAGCAGTAACCTGTTAAAAGGCGTGGTAAGGATTTACGTTTATTGTCGTTATATTTGGAACGGGGCAGCTCAACTAGCSGTGTGTTTGCCTTTTCATGTGTTGATCGTCATTTTTGTGTTTGCTAGTCGCTAATGACTTTGTCGATTGATTGACGACCTGTATTTTTTGAACCCCTTTATTGTATAGTTTCAAGTCACTTTGTAATGGTAGTCATAGCGGTGAGTAATATTAGCCGTCAAGTCTGCCGTGTAGCCRCAATAATTAGGGGAAAGTAATGAGCRCATACCGYCTCGATACGGTGGATGAGTACGGCCATCAGCCAACGGAAGATAGTAATTTCAACGAGAGTGTTTACGTCAACGGCTGGGAYCCCGTGCAGAAAATGGGTTTGTGGATGCGCCTGGGTAATCGCGTTAACGAGGGTCATGCKGAGCTTTCTGTGTGCATTTATTTGCCCGATGGCCGCGTTGCCTGCCAGTTTTTGCGCCCYARTATYGATACTAATGARCGCCATAGCGCCGGTGGTCTTGATTATAAAGTGCAGGAGCCCTTCAAAGYGGTGAGCATGACTTACTCCGGSGAGGCGATGATTCTTGACGATCCGCAAATATTGCGCGAAGCCCGAAAGATGTTTAAAACGGYGCCGCGTGTTCCCGCCGAGGTGYGTTTAAACCTCGCGGGTCTGTCGCCCATGAACGGTGGTGAGCCTACCGATCCCGAGACAGAAACCATGTACGGGCGCGATTTTTCCATTGGCCACTTTAATCAGCATATGCGTATTAATGGCAAGATTACTCTGGGTGATGAGAGTTGGGACTTAAAAGGCTTCGGTTGGCGTGATCATTCCTGGGGGCCGCGCTTCTGGACCAATATTAATTTTTACCGTTTGTTTATCGCCAACTTCGGTGAAGATCGCGGCATTATGATGCTTAAGCGTACCGACCGTGAAATGAAGGTACATCGTCGCGGTGTACTGATGTTTGACGGCAAGTACGAAGAAATTATCGATATGGATGTGATGACTGAATGGGATGAAAATAAAGACCCGAAAGCGGTTCGCCTCGGCGTACGCACGGCCAATCGAGCGGTTGAGCTGAAGGGCAAAATTCTCACCATGGCGCCGCTGCGCAACCATCGCCAGATTGATGGGCAAACGGTTGAAAGCCGTATTGCTGAGGGATTTACCGAATGGGTGTGGGATGACGGTCGTCCCGGTATCGGCATTACCGAATATATTGAGCGCCTTGAAGACGGAGAACCTGTTGGTTTTCCCCTTTGATTAACAGCATCAATTTAGCGCGAGGACATTGCTAATGGCGGGGGCTTCTGAGCAGCAGACCTTGCTGGATGACATCGTCGCCAAACTCGAGTTGGCCTTACAGCGGCGTTATGGTCAGGCGGCTCGTGTTGAAAATGTTTCCATTGCCACACTTGGGGCCTCGAACCGAACCTTGCTATTTGATTTGGTCGAAGCTACCGGTCGACGCCGTTTGGTACTGCGCCAGGAAACATTAAAGTCAGAAGTCTCACCCTTTATTTCGCCCCATGATCAATTTGAAATATTAAAAGTGGTGTTTCGCCACGGCGTGCCGGTGCCCGAGCCCATATTTGAACTGGAGCCGGAAGATGATCTTGATGTTGGCTATGTCATGGCCTGCGTCGAAGGGGAGACCCTGCCAAAAACTCTGCTCAATGCGCCGGAATTTGCAGTGGCGCGAAAGCGCTTCGCCGCTCAGACGGGCGAGATCTTTGCCAAACTCCACGCTATTGACCCCAGCGAAGTGGTTTTTTTGGAAAAGGTCGTCGATAGCATCGACCCCCTGGCCGCACAAATTAGCCGTTACGATGCCTACTGTGAATATCACCCCGGCCTCGACGTCGGCATTCGCTGGCTAGAGAACAATCGCCCAAAAGATAAGCCCCGCGTTTTTATCCACGGAGACTATCGCAATGGCAATGTCATTTTAGGCCCCGACAAAATTGAGGCCGTTCTCGACTGGGAATGCGCCCATATTGGCAATGCTATGGAAGACTTTGGCTGGGTTTGTTTACGGTCCTGGCGCTTTGGTAATATCGATCAGCCCGTGGGTGGTTTTGGCCCAAGAAACGAGCTTTATCAAGCCTATACAAGTAATGGCGGTCAGGCAATTGACGAAGAGGACGTTCGTTGGTGGGAGATTTTTGGATTATTGCGCTGGGCCGTRTTGAATATGATGCAGGCCGATGGCCATATTACTGGCGTCAGACGCTCGTTGCCCTTTGCCTGTTGTGGACGCAATACCAGTATGATCGAGTACGATATGTTGATGACCATTAAAGGGCATTTTTCATAAGCGTAATTTCGTCACTGTGCAATTAAAAATAAGAGTGGAGTAGTTGGCTTGAGCCAGGATAAACCCGATATAAAAGAAATCCTTGTTACTGTTAAARCGCTATTAGAAGGCATTGCCAACAAGTCCAAAGGCAGTGAACGTTATGATGCCCTSTGCGGTGCTTTCCTGCTGAGCGTGGTCGATAGAGAGCTCGACTTTGGTGCGCGACAGGACGAAAGCCAAAGTGGCGAGCTGCAACAATTGCTCGGSCGWGARGGCWCATTRRSYGATCTYTATCAGCARTTYTGYCAGCAAGTACGCGGTGGCGAATTAGACGAACAATGGCCTGCCGCCTTTGATTTTGCCTTTAAACAAGTGGTCGATAAGGTGAGTGTCACCAACCCTAAATATCTCGCCGAGATGCACCAGGCTGAGTAGGGTGTARAAATTAGCCGCAAAAAATCCAATTTTTAACGTGTTTGTTTTTCGTTTATTTCATTTTTAACTAAAGAGAGGAGTGATTCCTATGACGGGAAGAGTAGAAGGGCAGGTGGTTATTGTCACCGGTGCCAGTGGTGGTATTGGCCGTGCRGCGAGTGARATTTTCGCTCGCGAAGGTGCCMGTGTTGTGGTTGCTGATTTGAACGTAGTTGGCGGTGAAGAAACTGCACACATCATTGAAAAAGCCGGTGGCAAGGCTATTTTCTTTAAGACCGATGTCTCCAGTGCCGCCGATACGGAAGCCGTTGTCGCWGCCGCTGTCGCAGAGTTTGGTGCGCTCAACTGCGCCTTTAATAATGCCGGTGTTGAGGGTGAGCAAGCACTGGCTGCTGACGCTACCGAAGAAAACTTCATGCTCAACTACAAGGTCAATATGCTCGGTGTCTGGTTGTGCATGAAATACCAGATTCAGCAGATGTTGAAGCAGGGTACTGGTGGAGCAATTGTRAATACCGCTTCTGATGCGGGTTTAATCGGTGTTAAGGGCCTGGGCCACTATTCCGCGGCCAAGCACGCTGTTATTGGTTTAACCAAATCGACGGCGCTAGATTACGCGACTAAAAACATCCGCGTTAACGCTGTTTGCCCCGGCCCAATTCGCACGCAAATGCTCGAGCGCGTGTTTGAAGAAAACCCCAAATTTGCCGATGCGATGATTTCAGCGCAGCCGGTTAAGCGTTTGGGTGAGCCCCATGAAATTGGCGATGCAGCAGTTTATCTGTGTTCCAGTGCGGCTAGCTATATCACCGGCCACGCACTGCCCGTTGATGGCGGCTACATGGCGACCTAAGAAAAACAGCTAAAAAATCGACTTCCCAGGGCCATTCCACTTTGTGTAGTATGGCCCGGGTTTAATAACAACTAGCCCGTTTTTTACGGGTAGGGAGAAAACTGAATGAAAATTAAGGCCGCAGTATTGCGCGGGGTAGATCAGCCTTTCGAGATCGAAGAGCTRGAACTCGCRCCACCAAAAGAAAACGAAGTATTAGTTAAAACGACCGCCAGCGGTATTTGYCACAGTGACTATTCTGTCGCTCACGGCRTYTTRCGCTGCCCCTTTCCYATYGTCCTYGGTCACGAAGGCGCKGGTATTGTYGAGGCCGTTGGCCCCGGYGTTACCGATYTAAAACCCGGTGACAAGATTATCGCCGCACTAACACCGAGCTGCGGTAATTGCACYATGTGTAAAGAAGGCAAAGARTTTATGTGCTCKGGCATGGGCAAATTGCTYACCGACTGCACCCARCTCGACGGCACTACACGTCATAAAACAGCCAGTGGTGAAGATGTTTATACCCTGTGYGGCGTTGGCTCATTCGGTGAATACATGGTGATGCCTGCTGGCTCCGCYATTAAAGTACCGGATGACACCCCCCTCGATACCACCTGCCTGATCGGTTGCGGTGTTACCACCGGTACCGGYGCYGCRCTTAACACCGCGAATGTACAACCCGGTGAAGCAACGGCTGTTATCGGTTGTGGYGGTGTTGGYCTGTCYATTATTCAGGGCTGCCGCATTGCTGGCTCAACCATCATTATTGCGGTTGACCCCATGGAAGAGAAGCGCGAGCTGGCGCTGTCTCTGGGTGCWACCCACGCSATTAACCCCTTTGAAGAAGAYGCYGCAGCGAAAGTGAAAGARCTGACCGGCGGYCTGGGTGTGCATTACGCYTTTGAAGCAYTGGGTCGTGTTGAAACYATGSMGCAAACCTGGGARATGATTCGTCCCACMGGKACTTGCGTGATYGTYGGKGTTGCTTCACTKGATCAATCGGTGAAAATCCCTTCAGCYGGYYTSYTGGCTGAGTWTGARATTCARGGTTCTTGCTACGGATCATCCACACCTAAGAAAGATATYCCCCGTTTYGTTGAACTGTATAAGAGCGGTGAGCTAAAGCTGGACGARATGATTACCCAGCGTATTGGCCTGGAAGATATCGATCGWGCYTTTGAAGAAATGGGYCGWGGCGAAGGTGCCCGYTCCGTGATCATGTACGGTTAATTAACCCATTTACAGTKTAATTTCGAATGTCGGCCCACGGGTACGACGGGGAGAGAAATAATGAAAACAAAAGCCGCAGTGCTTTATGARATAGATTCGCCTCTGGTTATTGAAGAGCTGGAACTGGAAGGCCCGAAAGAAAATGAAATTTTAGTGCACTATACCGCCAGTGGTATTTGCCAYAGTGAYTWTTCCTTTGCTCAYGGTGTGCTRCCMACWCARYTKCCWGCCGTACTTGGCCATGARGGCGCGGGTATTGTTGAAGAARTCGGTGCCAAYGTMACTAACGTTAAAGTSGGWGACCAYATYGTTGCCGCACTYACGCCTTCTTGTGGCAAGTGTACKTTCTGYCTTGAGAGYAAGCCKTTTCTTTGYGCTGAAATGTCCAAAGTTATCTGGGAAGGTTGYTTGCTTGATGGYACTAAACGCTTTAAAAATAGTAAGGGCGAAGASATTGGCCAAYTGGTTAGTGTCGGCACCTTTTCTGARCGCGCTGTTATTCCTGCAGGCATGGCTATTAAAGTKGATGATAAAGCSCCTCTCGAAACYATTTGYCTTATCGGCTGTGGTGTTACCACYGGYGTTGGYGCGGCKTTAAATACYGTCGACATTAAAGAGGGTGAYAGCTGTGCGGTYATCGGYTGTGGTGGTGTTGGCYTGTCCATCATCCAGGGCTGCCGTATTGCCGGTGCGGGTCAGATTATTGCCATYGAYCCGGTTGCTGAAAAGCGTGAATTGGCACTGTCAATGGGCGCCACTGTAGCAATTGATCCCACTGACATTAACATTGTGAAAGAAATTCGTAAGGTCAGTAAAGGTGGTGTTCACTTTGCCTTTGAAGCACTCGGTTTAAAAGTCACTATTGAGCAAGCTTGGGCCATGCCTCGTGCCACCGGTACAGCGGTTATTGTTGGTGTGCCGAAGATGGATACAGAACTTGAATTGCCGGTGTTGGGTTTCTTTGGCGAGAAGCACTTTAAAGGCTCTGCCTACGGAAGTTCTGTGCCTTCAAAAGATATTCCCAAGTTTGTCGACCTGTATATGAAGGGCGATTTGCAACTTGATGAAATGATTACCAAGCGCATTAAACTCGAAGACGTGAATACTGCCTTTGATGAAATGAGCCGTGGTGAAGGTGCTCGTTCAGTCATTATGCATGGCTAATACAGTACTGATTTAATCTAAGGCCTGTATGCGAGAGCGATATAATTCTTGTCTATTGGCCTTATATAAAGGGATGAAATAATGAAAACGTTAACAACAAGCCCGTTTATCGATGACTTCGTTTTTCTCGAAGGCCCCCGTTGGCACGACGGTAAACTCTGGGTGTCGGACATGTTCGGCAACACGGTTTATACAATCACTACCGATGGCCAGCGTACGGCAATGGCGACATTACCGAACCGTCCCTCCGGCATTAACTTTATGCCCGATGGCTCAGTGGTTGTTGTTTCCATGGCTGACCGTAAGTTAATGACGCTGGGCGAAAGTGGCGCTTTGAGCGAGTACGCTGATCTTTCAGGTATTCTCGAATACGATATTAATGATTGTGTCTGTGCACCGAATGGCGACATTTATGTCGGTACTTTTGGTTACGATGTATTTGCCCACCAGGAGCCAAAGCCAGCAACGTTAACGCTGGTTAAAGCGGATGGCACTATCCAGACAGTTGCCGAAGACGTGCATTTCCCCAATGGTGCCGTTATTACGCCTGATGGAAAAACACTGATTGTCGCTGAAACATTTGTCGGTCGTTTAACGGCTTTCAATATTGAAGCCGATGGCACATTAACGGGTCGCCGTGCCTTTGCCGAGCTGGGTGATTACACACCCGACGGTATTTGCCTTGATGCTGAAGGTGCTATTTGGGTTGCTGCTTTTGAAAACGGCGAGTTTATTCGCGTATTGGATGGTGGAGAAATCACCCATAAAATTGACACCGGTGATCGTCGTGCCGTTGCCTGTAATTTAGGTGGTGCTGATGGGAAAACTCTTTATTGCCTGATTTATGATGGTGATTTAGATGATATTCCAGAAGGTAAGCGTAACGCCCTCATCGAAACGGCAACAGTTGACGTTGCTGGTGCGGGTTCACCCTAGCATTTGATTGTTCGTTAAACATAAAAAAACCGGAGATATTCCCTCCGGTTTTTTTATGTTTTCTTTAAGCTACTTGCTCTTTAAATTACGTAGTACATTACGCATGGCATCCGCTACCGCTGCAAACGCATCGGGGAAGGGGCGAGCAGCCGTCAGATCGCAAATTTCCTCAAAGCGCTCGGCAATGGCGTCGGGAGAGGGTGGTGCGTCAGAATCAAAGTAGACACCAGCACCTTCGACAATACCTATTTTAGAGTAGTAACCAGCACCGGTGGCAATAATGTCGCCCGAGCCTTTGTGGTCTTCAGCGGCCAGTAAAGCCACGATTGAGGTGACAAACTCAGGCTTTAATAACGGGCCAGTTTTATCATCCATAGCATCTTTAGACATACGGGTCATTGCCATTGGCGCAATAGCATTCACCGTAATACCGCGTTTGCGGCCTTCCAGTACCAATGAATTCATCAGGCCCACCATAGCGATTTTCGCGGCGGCATAGTTGCTTAAGCCGTGGCCACCGTACAGGCCTGCGGCAGAGGTGGTCATAATAACGCGCCCATAGCCCTGGTCGATCATTGGCTGCCAGGCAGCTTGAGTGCAGTAAACCGCACCCATCAAGTGCACGTCGACAACGGCACGAAAGTCATCCATCGACATTTTTCGAAAGCTATTTTCGATATTATTACCAGCGTTATTCACCAAAATATCGATTTTTCCGTATTCATTGAGTGCGGTTTGAATAATGTTTTTGGCACTTTGTTCATCGGCAACAGAATCGTAGTTGGCAACGGCAATACCATCCGCATCACGAATTTCTTTTACAACGGCGTCGGCGGCAGAATTGGAACCGCCTTTGCCTTCAACCGTACCGCCGAGGTCATTAACAACAATCTTGGCACCGTGTTTTGCCAAAAACAGTGCGTGACTGCGGCCCAGTCCTGCGCCGGCACCGGTGATAACGGCAACGCGCCCTTCGTAATTAATAGCCAAAATAGTTCCCCTTATAAGCGTTTTAGAAATTGAAAGCTCAGTGTTTGAGCCCATTAGAATATTTTCTTTGCTTATCCTACAGGGCCGCTAAGATGAGCACAATTGGCCAAAGACGTTTACTACTTAGCTTGTTTATGGGCCAGTGAATGTGTCAACGAATAGAGAATGCCGCCCTCAGACCAGACCTCTACAGGGACACCATCGATAGCAACAGACAGGGGTAGTTCGTTATTRCCTAYTTTGGGRATGTTCTYGAAATAYTTGGSCYTGTGTTCAACCTGRTAAAAAGTTTGAACRCTATTGTTTTSAGTGTCGAGYAGGCGCAGCTGGGCCGCTTTTATACCATTGAYGGAACAATAGCGGCCRCCGAKTAATTTCCAGCGTTGCTTGTCGAGCAGGCTCGATGGCTTAAGTTCAAAGCTCAAATCATTGAAAAAATATCGAACTTGTGAGTAGGAACTGGACTGAATGGTGAGTGGTTTTAAGTGGCTATGGTTGCTAGCTACTTCTGTGGCTACGGCCTGTATGTTTGCACTGTGGGGACTTAATAAAAATATTAACAAGGCCAGGCTGAGGCAGCTAATGGCCGCTGCAATAGAGGCTTTCACGCCGAAATAAGAATTTATTCTGTGCTTCCATAAAGTGCTTGTTTCTTGCCCCGTGTTTTTTATGCTCCTATTGGAGAGATCATTATCGTTCTCTTTTCCCTCGCTGGTTATTAAACGATTTAATTGTTCATGTTGTGTGTTACTCAATGTTTTGTCTGTATAAAATTGATGAACACCTGGTTTTAGCTTCTGCTTCATAGAGCTATGCCTCCAGATACTTGTTTGTTGCTGGTATCATAATGCTGTATTTTTTTACGTAGACGAAAGATGCGGGACAGTACCGTCCCCTTAGGTAGCTTGAGTAGATCGGCGATTTCCTGGGTGGTGTATTCTTCGACGGCCCATAGAAAGAGCATTTCTCGTTCCTCTGTGCTGATTTCTGCCATCAGTTTGTTTAAGTGATCGCTGTCTATTGAAAGACTTTCCAGARTGGCRRYAYCRTRMKCKMCACKAYGCCSGTCKTCWKCWMMGSSTTCSWSWKCGAAACGTTGTTGCCGCCGATATTGATCAATAAAAGTATTGCGAATAATTCGATAGAGGTAAGCATCGGGCGTGTCAGTTTGAGCTGATGACTGTTTCAGTAATTTTTCAATGCCGCTTTGTAACAGGTCGTAAGCATCTTGCTCGTGACGTGTTAAAGCATAGCAATATTGATAAAAACGATTGAGACGGTCGCGATCAAATTCCATTGTTAACCTATGCCCATTTTTGTAGGCAACGGGGTGGTGTCTCGATTTTTAGAGCTAAAGTTTCAGAGAGCGCTACCCATCCTGCACTTATCCATTGGGGGAGTAATATGTCCGGTTCAAGCCCCAGRGTTTCGCTTAGCGTAACAAAATGACTGAGTGGCATTGCGGTGGCTGCCAGCTTTTGCAAAAGCAAGCATTGTGCTTGCGTTATCGGTGTTGCTACCAGCTGCAGTTCATGACTTCTATAAAGTAGGCAATATTCTGTATGTTCAATATTCAGCAGTTGTAGTTGCTCAAGGTTTCCCGCCTCGTGTATGTGCCATATTTTGCTAATGGGGTAGGGCGATGTGAAAACACGGCAGTGCTGATTGAGTGTGAGCGTTAATAAATCAGAGCTCACCTCAAAGATACCCGACAGGTCGTTGGCGGTAGGGCCGGGTGCATAGTAAATACTGTGGTAAAARTATTCATATTTGGCCATGTCAGACAGATAGGGCAGTGTGGYATATCGGGGTTCGCTATCTGTTAACGCCATTAAATGGGCGGAAAAGCGGCTACCGTATTGATTGATATCCTGATTTTTCGAGGGTGAAAATGCAATATACCTGACGGCTTGCTGGCGAAAGGCGTCGTTGCCTATCAGTTGACGGCAGACTTTGTAACACTGCTCTAGTGCGTTAATCAGCGTTCCCTGATAGTTGTTGTGATAAAYCCCCAGAGCACCGTCGTTACTGATCGTTGGCATTTTGCGCAACTGCCCCTGCATTTTCTTATTAGCCATGGTATCGCCATTAATGGCTGAAATGAATTGGGCCTGCCAGTGTTTAGGGTCTAATAAAGTGTGACTAGAAGCCTTTTTTTTTGTTTGCAC
Source organism: Cellvibrionales bacterium (assembly GCA_002746135.1). Lineage (GTDB taxonomy): Bacteria > Pseudomonadota > Gammaproteobacteria > Pseudomonadales > Porticoccaceae > Reddybacter. The sequence goes on from NVWE01000005.1 coordinate 112,352, forward strand.
CGGCGGTACCGATTCTTTTTCAAAAGTAGGTATTGTCTTGTGTGACAGGATCTGTTGGCGTATTGATTCTGCTTTTTGTTGTTCGCCAATAAGGTCAGTAAGGGGCGGCAGGTCGTTATCCCACTCGACAAGTGCGGGTACATTGGGTAGCACTTTTARTACCTGTTTAAATAGCTGCCATACAGGTTCTGATACCGGGTTGTTGTGGGCATCAATTAAAATACCCTCTTGTTGTTCAAACCCAGCGAGGTGAATTTCGGCGACTTTATCCCAGGGTATATGGCAAAGATAATCATCACACTTTAAAYGACGATTGTATTGGCTAACATAAATATTGTTCACATCGAGTAACAATTGACAGTTAGATTCACGGACCAGTTGTYGTAAAAATTCAGCCTCACTAAATTCATTCGATTGACTGTCGATGTAGGAGGATGGGTTTTCGATTAAGAGGGCTTCGCCAAAAAAATCTTGYACAATATTCAGACGTTCCACCACATGCTTTAAGCTTTCATCCGTATAAGGYAGGGGCAGCAAGTCATGGGAATAGACACCCTGGGCATGGGTGAAGCATAAATGGTCAGACAGCCATGTTGCGCCGGTGCGTTTCTTCAGGGCCTTCAGYTCTGCCAGGTAAGCGAAATCAAGGGGTTCATAAGCCCCTATCGATATACCGACGCAGTGCAGGGTGAGTGGATAACGCTCAGCGATTGTGTCGAGCTGATAGGCTGGCATACCACCAGCCCCCATAAAGTTATCCGCCAGGACTTCCATCCATGGAATATCGGGTTTAGTTTCCATAATCGAACGCCAATGGCGACTACGGAAACTAATGCCCGTG
>NVWE01000005.1:113210-223199 GCA_002746135.1 Cellvibrionales bacterium
TTAATCCCCGTATTATTAACCATTGTCACTTGAATTCAGGGCGGCTTCTTTGTGGTTCGGAATAAATCACTTTTTGGCAGGCTTTAGAGCAGCAACAACACCGCCGGTGATTTTTTCACAGCTACCCTGGGGYACATAAACCCATTCACTATCAAGATTGTCGCCTTTAGCCTGGCCTGMACATYCGTGACTRCCATTGAGTGCGCCACAATCATTTTTACCCGCTTTGGCAATACCTGCGCATTTCTCCCAGGACTCAGGCTGGTCTGGTACAGCATGGGCGGTGCCGCTTAAGCCAAGGGTGATTAGACTGGCGACGGTGGCTGCTAATAGTGTATTACTGTTACTCATCGTTATATCCTCTGGTGTGGGTAGGTAGGCCGGATGATATGCCTGCAAAGAGTAAGACGAATGAATTTGCCCTTTGATTCCCTTTTTTTATTTTTTCGGTGATTCTTTATCCTGGAAACGATAGTTGGGTGAATAAGTGATGGGCAGCTAAATTACATCCGTAACGACATGGCGCTTGAAAAATCACGAATGAGAGATGACAAATGAGTAAGCCTTATTGATAGAGCTATCACCGCTGTTAATTGCCACGCTAACCGTCATCGCCTTTGTTGCCGGCTTTATTTCATCCATTGCCGGTGCGGGTGGTTTGCTGACGCTCCCGGTTTTACTTTGGGCGGGTTTGCCGCCGATTAATGCTCTGGCTACGAATAAAGTACAAAGCTCCCTTGGCTCTTTATCGTCAAGCTGGAATTTCTACCGTAAAGGCCATTTGAATTTACATGAAATTCGCTGGTCATTGGGCCTTGCATGGTGCGGCGCAATTGTTGGCACTCTTGCTGTACAGCACGTGGGTAACGACATATTAGTGCAGCTTATTCCTTTGCTGTTGATCATTATTGCCGTCTATTTTTTGTTCTCCCCACGGGTCACTGATCACAGCACGGTTCCCCGTCTTGGCTCAATACAGTTCGCTTTTCTGGCGGCCTTGCCTATGGGTTTTTACGGTGGCTTCTTTGGCCCTGGCATGGGTTCTATTTTGCCTTTTCTCTTTGTTTGGCTTTGTGGCTATGACTTACGTAAAGCAACGGCGCAAACCAAGGTAATGATTCTACTGGTCAATGGTAGCTCCGCGCTGTTATTTGCCCTGCGTGGTGATGTGTTTTGGGAGCTGGCGCTGTGCATGTCAATTGCACAGATCATTGGTGCCCGCATAGGCTCGAATATGGTGATTAACCGTGGGGCAATAGTGATTCAGCCTTTGATTGTAGTAGTAACACTGGCGTTGGCAGTAAAACTACTATTCTTTAAATAAACCCTTTTTATATTTGTCGCCTTGCTAATAAGAGGCGCATAACGAACGGCGGAGTGATATCAAAACTATTTAATGAAATAGTGATGGTGAAAGCCCTGAAAGGAATTATTATGGGCCTGTTAATAGCAGAATTTTTCACAAGTTATGCCATCACGTCAATGTTAGCCGGTTTGGGTGTTGCTGGGTTTGTTATTGATTTTGCCTTGCAGGACACCCTCGGCAACTTTGCTGCGGGTGCGATGATCCTTATCTATTGTCCCTATGATGTCGATGATTTTGTCGAGGTCACTGGGCACCCGGCACCCGGTCTGGTGAAGAATATGAATCTGGTATCAACAACGATAACCACCTTTGATAATCAAATTCTTGTGGTGCCCAATAGTAAAATTTGGGGCGACGTTCTTAAAAATGTGACGACGCAAAAGGTGCGGCGTGTCGACCTGGAATTTGGTATTGGTTATGGTGATGACATGGAAAAATCCGAAAGAGTACTTGACGATGTTGTTAGTGCTCACGAGATGGTGCTCAAAAAAACGGAAACAATGATTAAGCTGCATGCCCGTGATTCATCGGTCAATTTTGTGGTACGTCCYTGGGTTAAGACAGATGGTTATTGGGACGTGTACTGGGATCTTATCCGTGAAGTTAAAATGCGTTTTTATCGAGAAGGCATCTCTATCCCCTTTCCACAACGGGGTCTGCATTTGTACAACGAGCACGTTTCATCGTGACGTGTGTGCTTATTTGAACAGAGGGCGCTAACAGGCTAGTGTGAGATTTTGTATTTTGGCAAAGGGTATTCGGTAGTGTGAATGAATACCCTTTTCTGAAGAATACAGGTGAGGCGTCAATCAAGCTAGGGATCTTAAAGTCAGGGGCATTCGCCCTGTTCAAAACCTGTCACTTCAGCAATTGCGCATGCCGAACAATCGGATGCGTAGGTGCTACGCTTTCCGTCTTTATTGATGCCACATACTGGCGCGTAAATCATGGTGCAAATCTGGGGTCTAGGGTCTTTACACTGGGTTATTGACGATGGTGACTCGGTGCTATTATTGGCACAAGCACTTAAAAACCCTACCAAAATAATAAGAGTACTGCGTAACATAGATTGTCCTTTTTAGTCTTGTTTGACCAACATCGTTNTTTACCAAATACGGTTAGACTTTGAATTGTACTTGTAAATAGAAGGTTAAATAATAAGGCTGATCAGCGGAACTCTGTAAATCAGTGGAACTCGGCAGATATTATCACTCAATGCTTGAGCCTTGGCGACTTACTGATATACTGTTTTTACATACAGTAAATCGACTGGGTGGTATAAGCGTAGTGCTATCCTCCCAGCATAGGTAGCCATAGTGAATATCACCTCTCTAACCCCCGCGTGTGCGCGCACGACAATATTACTTCCGCTCTATCTCAGTCGCATTGCAGCGGGTTTTCCTAGCCCGGCAGATGATTATCTTGATGATGGTTTAGACCTTAACGAGCACTTAATTAAGCATCCGGCAGCAACGTATTTTGCTCGCGCCGAGGGCGATTCAATGATTGAGCTGGGTATATTTACAGGCGATTTACTGATTATTGACCGTGCTATTCATGCGAAAGATGGCGATGTAGTGGTGGTTTCTGTTGATGGTCTGCTTACGATCAAGCTACTGGATCTTGCCCACTCCCGCTTATTGCCCGCCAATAAATTGTATCGGCCGATTGAAATATCGACAGAATCTCAGGTGGATGTTGAGGGCGTGGTAGTTCATGCGGTGCATCATTTAAAGGGCGCTGGAAAAGGTGGGAATCATTGATAGGTCTGTGCGATATGCGCAGTTTTTACTGCTCCTGTGAAAAGGTGTTTCGCCCCGATATTCGTGATCGGGGCGTTGTCGTTACCTCCAATAATGATGGCGTAGTAGTCGCGCTGGATGATAGGGCCAAAACGGCAGGCATTAAAAAGTTTGAACCTTACTTTAAACAGCGCCTACTTATTGAACGAGCAGGRGTGCTGGCCTTCTCCAGTAACTATGAACTTTATGGCGAGGTCAGCAGGCGGATTATGGCCACCTTGGATGAGCTGGTGCCCAATGGCATTGAGGTCTATTCCATTGATGAATGCTTTGTCGATTTTAGCGCCGTGCCCCGCGCCGAGTTGAAGGCCTTTGCTGCCATGCTGCGCGATAGTATCTGGCAGCAGCAGGGCATCAAAATGGGCGTCTCGATTGCACCGACGAAAACCCTGGCCAAACTGGGGCAGAGTGCGGTGAAACAATATGCCCAGCTTGAGGGTGTTTGCGTGCTGGAGCAGGCCCACCAATGGCAGTGGCTAGGGGCGCGGGTGGATGTCAGTGAGGTTTGGGGTGTTGGCCGCAAGCTGACGGGCAAGCTACAGGCCAGGGCTTTGCGTACGGCGGGCGATTTGGCGCTAATGTCTCAGGCCGATGCTCGAACTCTGCAGGGTATCACGCTGGTGCGCACGGTTCGTGAGTTGCAGGGCGAGCCCTGTATTGATATCGACAGCCAGCCGCAGCCGAAACAAAACATTATTTCCAGCCGTTCCTTCGGGMAAARRCAGACGCGCTTAAAGCCCCTGCAGGAGGCCGTGAGTCACTATGCGGTTAGGGCGGGTGTAAAGCTCAGGGCACAGTCGTCGCTGTGCTTTCGCCTATCGGCGTGGCTACAAACGAGTGCTCACGATGCACAGCCCTATACGGATGAATTGTCGGTGAGCTTGCCCGGCNGGTACGGCCGATAGTCGAGTGCTATCTCACACGGCTGTGGCGCTGGTGGCAAGGCTTTATCGACCGGGTTACCGCTACGCCAAGGCCGGGGTGGCTCTGCACGATATTCGCCCCGAGCGCTTTGTCCAGTGCGACCTGTTGGCGCCTCGGCCGGAGAACTCGGCCCGTTTAATGCGAGTAATGGATGGGGTGAATCAACGCTTTGGTTCGGGGGCCATTAAGCTGGCTCGGCAGGGCGGCGAGGGTGGTTTTGCTATGAAGCGGGCGATGAAATCACCCAGCTATTTGACGCGCTGGCAGGAGATACCGCGCATCAGGCTTGGTTAAAAGGGAATGTTTGTTTCCGGGCGGAAGCCTTGGTTTTTAGAGTGCCGCTAAGAAAGCAGGCGTTTCTAAAAATAGCGTGCGTTTAAAAATGCCCTTAACTTAGGTATGAAGCCCGCACTCAAGATGCTCCGCCGCTTTGGTGGGATCGTTATATTCCACTTCAGAAGGCAGTTGGTGTTCGAGCAGATAGTCGACCAGATTCATGGTGGTGCAGTGGAAAGAGGGCGCAACTTTGGTGGTTGAGCGCATGGCATCCCAGGTGAAAATATCCTGTGATTTTCTGAACTCGGTTTCTTCGCGGCGAATGCCGTTAATCCACAGGTCGGGCTTTAATTCTTTAAAGGCGCGGTTGAAAGGTTCGAGCTTGACCACTTTTGTAAACTCGGTGTGCTCCGGGCTACCGATTTCAGGGATGCCCTTGTAGTGAGCCTCGAGGTGAGCCGCTGACAATGCCGGCTGAAAAACTTTCAGGTTCAAATTCAGACGCTCAACCAGCTGGTCGACAAAACGATAGGTCGCAGCGGTGTTAAAGCCGGTGTCACACCAGACCACGGGTGTACCGGGACGAACCTTTTGCACCATGTGTAATAGAACGGCAGAGTAGGCCGAAAAGCTGGTGCTAATAATCGGCTGTTTAGCCGCATCGAGAGCAGTCGCAAGAATATCCATCGGCAAGGCACCATCCATCGCGCGGTTGGCTTYGCCGAGGTCAAACAAAGCGCCCTGCGTTGTTTGAGGGGCCTGGTCAATGGATGGTTTATGTGCAGCTACAAGGCTCATAGTCTATCTGCTAAGCGTGTCTAGTTTCGAGGTGGGGATTAAAACGCTGTCGACCCGACAAGTAAAAGAACACTTTTAAATATGCTTATTTCAAATATAAACGGGCGTGCTTATGCGATGTCGGAAGTTGCAGGTTTATATTAGAGAAGTACGAAGGAGCGTTGCTCGGAGGCGCAAGAAGAAAAGGGGCGGACACAAAAAAGCCCGACACAAGGTCAGGCTTTTTGCAGATTTTTACGTTCTTAAATATGGTGCACTCGGGTGGATTCGAACCACCGACCGCCCGGTTCGTAGCCGGGTACTCTATCCAGCTGAGCTACGAGTGCAGAGGGCGGCACTATAGGGAAGTGGCCGCTTTTCGTCAAGACAAATTACATTTTTAATGCTTGCCAGAAGGCTTTTTTAAACACCCCGATTTTGATCGGCCCAGTAGGGTGCACGCAGCTCGCGACGCAAAATTTTACCACTGGGGTTACGCGGTAACTCGGGAATGAAGTCGATGGACTTGGGGGCTTTAAAACCGGCAATCTGGGTGCGGGCGTAGGTGATGATGTCCTCTTCGCTAAGCTCGGCGCCGGGCCGCAGTACCACACAAGCTTTAATGGCTTCACCCCATTGTTCATCGGGTATACCGATTACCGCAACATCTAGAATGGATTCATGGCTTTGTACGGCATTTTCCACTTCAGCAGGATAAACATTCTCACCACCGGTGATGATCATATCTTTAACCCGATCTTTGATAAACAAAAAGCCTTCTTCATCCATATAGGCAGCGTCGCCTGTGTGGTACCAGCCGTCGACGACTGTTTCGCTAGTGGCTTTGGGGTTGCGCCAGTAGCTCTTCATAATCCAGTTACTTTTAATCAGGATTTCGCCAACTTCGCCGTTGGCTACGCTATCGCCATTACTGTCGATAATCTTTACTTCACTGCCCAGCGCGGGCTTACCACAGGCACGTAACTTATTTCGCTCCGCAGCATGGTCTTCGGGGGCCAGCATGCTGACCAAGCCATAGTTTTCTGTGGCGCCATAAAGTTGCATAAAGTCAGAGCCAAAGACTTCACCCGCTTCAACCAGTACGGATTCAGAAATGGGTGAGGCACCGTAGTAGAGACGCTGTAGATTACTGTAGTCGCGTTCGCGTACTTTGGGTTCTTGTAGCATCATTTGTATCATTGCGGGTACAAATAAAGCGTGGGTGATTTTGTCACGGCTTAAGCTGTCGAGTACGATGGTGGCATCGAATTCCGCCAGAAGGTGGAGATGGGCACCACGCAACAGCGGTACGATAGTCAGGTTAATGCCGCCCACGTGAAATAGGGGCAAAACATTAACAAAGCGGGCACTGGAATCTACATCGAGAATATTGTTGTCGACAAAGGCGTTAAAAGCATTGACGTAACCCTGGTTGGTGAGTTGAACCCCTTTGGGTAGGCCGGTGGTGCCGCTGGTGTAAAGCTGGAGAACATCGTCGTCACCCTTAAGGGCGACGTCAGGGCGTTGCTTTGATTGTTGGTCGCGCCAGCTTGTGTAGTCGATCCAGCGATCGTGACCCCCGTCGATGGCGATAATGTTTTTGATGAACTTTAGATCGTTTTCGATAGTTTCAATAATAGGATAGAAATCCTTGCCGACAAACAGCGTGCTGTTTTCAGTCGAGTTAAGGATTTGCAGTATTTCGGGGCCAGCAAGGCGCCAGTTAACGCCGGCAGTGGCGAAAGCCGTTGCACTAGCGCCAATGAAAATTTCAAAGAACTCGGGCGAGTTTTTTGCCAGATGTGCGACACGGTCTTGGCGCTCAATACCTAGCTCAAGGAGGCCATTGGCAACCTGCCAACTGTGTTCCATCAACTCGTTATAACTGATGTCCTGGCCTTCAAACGTGATGGCAATGTGGTCGGGTTGGCTGCGCTGAAGCGCTTGAAATTTATCGGCAAAAAACATGAAATCTCCCAATATAGCTATTTAAAATTATGAAGTAATGACGCTCGGGGCGAGGGAGTTTAATACTTGAATGGTTGTTCTTCAAGTGAACCATTTCCTAGCCAGGTAACGGTATCTGATTGTTGAATGAAGAGATTGAAGGGGTTTCCTAGCACTCTGCAATAAACACGGCCCTGCGTGGTGCAGAATGCCCTTCGAAGGTGCGGCTATTGTCGTTGGGGTCTAGGAAGTCGGACAGAGACTCAAAATGCATCCATTCAGTACTGCGCTGTTCACCGGCGCTGGTGTCGCAAACATCAACCAGGTGTGGGTTTTTAAAGCCGCACTTGCGTAACCAGCTGAGCATAGWGGCTGGGCTGGGTATAAACCAGACGTTGCGCATTTTTGCGTAGCGGCCTTCGGGCACCAGTACCTGGCCCTCATCGCCCTCAATCACCAGGGTTTCCAGCACCAGCTGGCCGCCATTTTTGAGGCAGGCTTTGAGTTCGAGCAAATGGTCGATGGGCGAGCGGCGGTGATAGAGCACGCCCATCGAAAATACCGTGTCGAAGGCTTTTAATTCGCTGGGCAGCTGTTCTATGCCGAGGGGCAGTACATCGATAGGTAGGCTGGTTGGCTCCGTGTTGGGAATAAAAGACTTAAGTGCGTAAAACTGATGCACAAAGCGCGGGGAGGGGTCAATGCCAATCACGCGTTGCGCGCCCTCGCCGAGCATGCGCCAGCAGTGGTAGCCATTGCCGCAGCCGATGTCGAGAACCAATCGGTCTTGCAAGGGGGCGATGTGGGGCAGCAGGCGATCCCACTTCCAGTCAGAGCGCCATTCGGTGTCGATGTTCAAACCAAATAATGCGTAGGGGCCTTTGCGCCACGGGTGAAGTTCCATTAACGCGGCGCGTAATTCTTCTTGCTGTTGCGGGCTGCAATCGCTGGCCTCACCGATGCGTACGCCTTGCTTGAAATCGCAACTGCTGGCGCTGAGTGCGGGTAATTGCTCAAGGCTTTGCTGCCACTGAGGGAGGTCGCCCCAGCGTTGCTGACTGAGTTGTTGGGCGATTTGCTCGGGCAGCTGGGTGGCCCATTGTGTGAGGCTGGATTGCTTGAGGGTGCTTTGCTGTTCGCCGAGCTGGTGGAGTCCGGCGATCAAGTCTTGATAATCGATCATTAAATACTCGCTTATTTGAGAGCTACTTACTTGATGGCCATTTATTTGATAGCAAGCAGTGATGCGAAGTTAAAACACTGAAACCAGATGTCGATACTATTAAAGCCGACGCTATTAAGTCGCTGGCGGTGCTGGTCGAGAGTTTCAGGAATGAGAACGTTCTCCAGCGCCGAACGCTTTTGTGCGACTTCCAGTTCTGAGTAGCCGTTGGCGCGTTTGAAGCTGTGGTGCAGCTCTATCATCAGCTGGTTTAAATGCGCATCGGCGAAGGCGATCTTTTCCGACAGAATGAGTATGCCACCGGGTAGCAGGGCATCGTAAATCTGTTGCATTAATACGCTACGGGCCTCGGGAGGCAGAAATTGCAAAGTAAAGTTAAGTACCACCATCGAGGCATTGTCGAGAGGGCTCTCGAGGGGAAGGTCGAGCAGGTCGGCACAGATTAACTCTACAGGGGTATCCGGCTGTTCATGGGCGAGAATAGTGGTGCAGTGCTCAATCATCGCCGGGGCATTGTCGATGGCGACAATGCGGCAGTCGGGCACCTGAATATGCTGGGTCATCGCCAGTGTCGATGCGCCGAGGGAGCAGCCCAGGTCGTAACATTGTGACTGGGGCTGGGCGTAACGTCCGGCGAGCGTACCTGTCATGGCGATAATCGTTTCGTAACCGGGCACGGAGCGTTGAATCATATCCGGGAATACGGCGACCACATCGGCATCGAACGTGAAGCCAGCAATGTCGGCGAGGGGGCGGGAGAATAATTTATCGTGGTTCACGGTATATTTTCTGTCGGTCGAGTCGGGAGTGAAAGGGGGAGGCTATTCTCTATTGATGACCGTAGGAGGCATGGATGCCGACACCGAGCGTACAAGGATGTATTCACAGCGGGTCATCAATAGAGGGTAGCCTTTCCTAAAAAGGCACAGTAATTACAATCTACAGCGTAAATAACTCCAAATTTAAGGCGTCGAGCTTAGCCGCACTATCGGCATTGGTAATCACAGCAGTGCTGCATTTGTCATCGCTCAAATATTCACGGCCGACACGTTGCAGGTCGTCGAGTTTCACTTCACGTATCTGATTGCGGAAAACTTCACGCTGCTCGCGGCCACGCCCATAGAGTTCAGAGTGGAAGCTTTGCTTGGCTTCACCCGCCGGGGATGAGGGCTTGTCGATGCCAGAAACGACGCCGAGGATGGCTTCTTCCACCTGTTGCCATTGGTGGTTCTCTTCCTGCAGCCAGGTCAGCGAAGCCTGGAAGTCATCGAGGGTCCCCTCGATGCGGGGATCGCGATAGGAGAAGAAACGGAAGGCACCGCTGCTGTTGTCCTGCCCGGCACCGCCGCCATAAGCGCCGCCCTGTTCGCGAATGGCGCGGTGTAAATAGCCGTTGCGCAGAAAGCCGCCGAGTACGYTCAACGGTGCGGCGTCGGCATGGCCCATGGGCACGGTAGGGTAGGCGCGGGCGCAGAAGTTGACTTGCGTGCTGGTGGCCCAAAGTTGCTGACTTGGGATGCAGAGTTCAGGGCGACTAAAGGGCGTAAAGGCCGAACCGTCGCCGGGCTGGAGTGTGTCGAGAAAAGCTTTGGCAAATTCAYTCATCTGTTCTTGTTCGCCCACCAACAGTGCCTGTCGGGGAGCCTTTAAAAAGAGAGCGTGTATGTCGGCCAGTTTAGCGGCAAAGCTGGCCAGCCCTGCGTGCTCATCCAGACTACTGTCGAGTTGCTTGGTRAGACGAATACCTTCCATGCCRCCCCAGCGATGGGACAACCARGCACCGGGGCTGGCATTGCTGGCTGCGGCGGCCATAGCGAGGGTGTGGCCATTACCGGTGACACTGCTTTCGCGRCGGGCGCGAATTTGCGCGATAAGTTCACGCAGGCGCGGTAGCTCATCAAAACGAACAGACTCGAAAGTCGTATTCATAAGTTCACAAAGCGCCTGCTGATTGTTCGCTAAGCCTTTGGCACTTAACACTAAATGACCGCTTAGATTTTGCAGGTTATTAACTTCACAGCGCACCGAGGCGTGGGTGCTGATAGCGCCGCAAACCTGCGATTGCCAAAGCTGAGTCGCGAGATAGTCTTTGTCGCCGAYACCSAGYTCRGTGAGGCAGCTKGMGTAAAGRGGCAGYAGGTCAATTTGCTCGTCGGTGAGTGCGGGTAGGGCAATTAATAATTGCTGGTARACCAGACCGTTGGTGCCGACCTCGTACTGGGTCAGGGGCAGGGCGCCTTCGCTTTTGCTTGTGGCGTTGACATAGGCCAACTCCGGGGAGATATCTTCAAGTCCAACCTTGGGCAGCACACCTTCGTCATCGGCCTGCATTTGACGCTCATTGAGAGCGGCGGTCTGGCTGATGATCTCCTGCTTCTCGGCATCACTAAGCTGGGCTTTGATGTTGGCCAGTTGTGCGGCTTCACTTTTTTCCCGCCGTGCAGACAGGGCAGGTTCGGGGCGGAGTGTCAGACGTACACGGTGGGGATTGTCGACTAACAAGTCGCGGGCCAGTGATTTAATAAACGCGGGGTCGGCGATGGAGGCGCGCAGCTCGGCCAATACAGGCTCGAGGTCGAGCAGGGCAATGGGATCACCGCGATGGGTGGCGCTGGTTAATGAGGTCAAAATTAATTGCAGGCCRTAGGGGTAGCCGTCRCCRCCRACTTCMCGCTGYTGTAATTCCARTTGRTGCAGMGAGGCYTCGACCTGCTCYTTGGCRACGCCRTTTTCGGCGACATCGMGCAATACACCCATCACCAAATTTTCCAGCTCGACAGCTTTTTCGGGTTCGCTGCCCTCAATGCCGCAAACAAAACACATCTCTTTTTGCGAGTCATCCAGTCCGCACAAAGGCGATGGAGAAGTACCCAGGTCGCTGGTTTCCAGGGCTTTCAACAGCGGCGAGGCACTATTATCGAGTAAGATGCTGTTCAGCAAGTGGGCCTGCATGCAGGATTTTAAATCGGTGGCCTTGCCTAATAACCAGCTAATAATGATGTGGGTTTTGTTGTCGGTAGAACCTTCCTCATCAAAGGCGTAGGACTCTTCAACGGCAATCGGTGCCAGGTAGCGTTTCTCGTCGGGTACGGCGATGGTTTCCGCTAGAGGCTCGAAACGATTCAAGGCCTCGCTTTCAAAATTCGCCTGGTGCTCCGCGGCGGGAATATCGCCGAAGGTCATAAAGGTGGCATTGCTGGGGTGGTAGTGAGTTTTGTAAAACTCGCGCAATTGYTCGTAGCTTAAGTCGGGAATCGCCGCCGGGTCGCCGCCACTGTTGTAGTGGTAGGTGGTGGTCGGGTAGAGGTAGGTGCAGAGGGTGTGCCACAGGGTCGAGGTGACAGAACTCATTGCGCCCTTCATTTCATTGAAGACAACGCCTTTGTAGACTAAATCGGAGTCGCTRTTTTCSGCCTCTTCAAACTCCATGCGRTGMCCTTCCTGGGCAAAGTCSAGRGGGTCGAGTCGAGAGAAAAATACAGCATCAAGATARACTTGCAGTARRTTRTTAAAGTCTTTTCTATTCTGGCTGGCGAAGGGGTAAGCSGTCCAGTCAGAGCTGGTGAAGGCATTCATAAAGGTATTCAGSGAGCGGCGAATCATCATAAAGAAGGGRTCGCGSACCGGGTACTTTTCACTGCCACACAGGGCGGTRTGYTCGAGGATATGGGCCACRCCGCGAGAGTCTTCRGGCACCGTRCGYAGGGCCACCAGAAAYACRTTCTCGTTGTTGTCGGTGGCGATATGAATATGCTGRGCGCCGGTTTTAATGTGGCGGTATTCRCTGACATCGAGGTCGAGAGATTCAATRCGCTGGCTGCGCAAAAACTGAAAAGCGGGATGAGCGGGAGCATTCATAAACARCTTACCTGGGTRTTAATAGGAATTAGGTGTGGGCTTTGCCATAAGCGTAGTGCAAAAGAGCAGAACCTGGAGAGCAGAGGCCAAAATTATTGGCCTTCATTCTACTCTGMGCAGGGCTSGTGTGGTGAAAATTTTTAGCGMGTTTTSAWGGGGCTTTAGTSGCYAAAGGCTGCGGCTAAARCCCYTTCAAMGARGSGYTATTTGAGCTTGCGGGCAAACAAYTCAAAGGCRATATCCCAGTGGCGCTCGGCGGCGTCGTGGTTGTACATCATGCGYTGGGGGAAGGCGAAGCCGTGYTCGGTGTTGGGYACTTTTTCSAGYACGTAGTCGATATTGTTGTCACTCAGGCAGGCATCGAGMGCTTTAATYTCAGCATCGGGCACATAGGGRTCGTGRGCGGCGAAGCCGAAATACAGGSTGCAATCGCTYKYKATSTTGKGRATCAAYAAGTGGGCRGARTCGCTYTGYCCRGTRACRTGGGASACACCRTARAGGGAKGCCATGGCTTTAAAGCGCTCGGGGAAACGACCGGTGACAGCGAGGACAAACTTACCGCTCATGCAATAACCGATGCAGCCCATGGGGCCGGGGAGGGCGTTGGGGTGAGCGTCGAGCCAGTCAATAATGGCCTGGGTATCGCTAATAATCATGCCGTTGGTGTGGGCGTCGAGCATGGCCATCATTTGGCCGCCGGGGTCGCGTACGCCGTAGCGATAGTAAAGATTGGGGATGATGGCGATGTAACCCTGGGCGGCGATGCGGCGCACAAAGTCGTAGAGCTCACCGCGCACACCGGGGGCATCCATGTAGAGAACCACTGGGGGATAGGCGCTGGCATCACCGCCGTCGGGCCAGGCGACAAAGCATTCCATCTCGCCGTCGGGGGTTGTGATGTTAACGAAGCCTTCGTTTAAGGGTGTTTGTTTGCTCATAAATGGGTTCTATCCGTTTTTAAAAAAGCCTGGGGGCGGTTTAGCTCCGTATCGAATTGATGACACCCTGGGTTTCCAGGGCATCGATATCCTCATTGGAGTAGCCCAATACCTCACTAAGAATCTCTTGATTATGTTCGCCAACGTAACTGGCTGTTTGCACGGGTGTATCGGGAAAGGCMGAAAAACGCAGAGGTGTACGGGGGATTTTCAGTTCACCCCAAACAGGATCGACAATCGTGCGGAGCATGTTGCGGGCTTTGGTGTGAGGGTGTTCCATGACTTCGGGAACGGTGAGCAGGGGCGCACAGGGTATGTGGGCATCCTCTAGTATTTTCAATGCAGTATCGGGGTCGCCAATGGTCTCGAGCCAGCTTTGCACGATGCCATTAAGGGCATCTTTGTTGACCCCTCGTGCGGCAAGGTCGGCAAAGCGAGGGTCGCTGAGTAGCTCTTCACAGCCCATTGTTTTGGCCAGTTTTTCCCACTGGGCACCTAGGGCGACGACGAACAGGTAGCGCTCCCCACATTTGAATATGCCTGCGGGGGAAGCCACATTGTGGGTGGCACCCGAGCGTTTGGGGATATATGTACCGCCTGATGCATTGTAGAGCTGTACGCTCATATCGTGGTAACTGAATAAGATTTCTTGCAGGCAGAGGTCGAGGTGTTGTCCTTCGCCACCGCGAAAGCGATGGAAGAGTGCAGCGACAATAGCAGCGTAGGCGTGGGTGCCGCTGGAGACGTCACCAAAGGTGAGATCGGCAAAAACCGGTGTCCTGCCGGGTTCGCCGTTCATATCGAGAATACCCGCATAGGCCTGGCCAATGAAGTCATAGCCGGGTAATTCTGCTAAGGGGCCGTCCTGGCCGAAGCAGGAAATGGAGCACATCACCAGGTTGGGGTTAATGGCCTTTAGTGTTTCCCAATCCATGTTGTGGCGCTTCATGACGCCGGGCGTGAAGTTTTCCACTACCACATCAGCATTTTTAATTAAATCATGGCAAATTTTTTGTGCTTCAGGTCGCGTTAAATCCAGACTCAGGGATTTCTTGGCCAGATTGTGTTGCACATAGAAAGCGCTACGACCTTCTTTGTGCATGGGCAGCATGCGCGCAGGGTCACCGGTTAAGGGCTCGATTTTAATGACTTCAGCGCCGTGTTCAGCGAGCATTTTTGTGCAGTGTGGGCCTGCAACATAGTGTGAAAAATCGATGACTTTAATGCCTTCGAACATAGACTTGGGGGCCATAGGTCGCTCCTGTTGTTTTTAATCGTTATTATTTTTTGGGGTCTATCTTAAAGATGTTTCTTGTGGCAGTAATTTATTGAGGTGACTAGCTGAGGGATGAACCGGGTGCCGAATAACTATCATCACCCGGTTCATTGGATGCGTTTTAAGCGCTTAGATGTTTTTCTTGCTCAAAACACCTGCCGCGCTCAATTCAGCAATTTTCTCTTCTGAGTAACCGAGTGTGTCACGCAAAATTTCTTCATTGTGCTCGCCGAGGAAGCTCGCTTGCAGTTCAAGTCGCTCGGGGTACTGAGAATAACGCAGTGGTGCACCGGGGATTTTCACCTCGCCAAAGGCGCGGTCGGTAACGGTTTGTACAATACCCCGTTGCTCCATGTGCGGGTGTTTCATTACATCGGGGACACTCAGTATGGGCGCTGCAGGCACGTGGTTCTCTTCGACAAGAATACGCACGGCTTCGGTGACATCACTCACGGTACTGAGCCAGCGTTCTATTTCGACAGTAATGGCATCGCGATTGTCATTGCGGGTCAACGGTGTAGCGAAACGGGGGTCTTCGAGCCACTCTTCTTTGTCGAGTAACTTRAGCAGATTATTCCATTGGGCACCCAGGGCAACAATAATTAAATAATCCTCATTGCACTTGAATAGGCCGAGGGGGGCGATAAAGGCGTGCTGATGGCCGCTGCGCTGGGGCACCTGAGCACCGGCGGAAGCATCGTAAACCTGCACATTCATTTCGTGATAGCTGAACAGGCAGTCGAGCAAAGCGATATCGAGGAACTGCCCACCGCCGCCCATGGCCTTGTGGTAAAGGGCGGTAACGATGGCACCATAGGCGTGAGCACCGGTGGAAATATCACCGAAAGCCATACCGGAAAGTGCGGGATAACCATCAGCTGCTCCGGTCATGCCTAAAATGCCGGAATAAGCCTGGCCGATGTAATCAAAGCCGGGTAATTTTGAAAGAGGGCCTTCTTGCCCAAGGCARGAGATGGAGCACATGATGACATCGGGATTGATTTTACTGACAGCTTCCCAGTCCAGGTTGAACTTTTTCATCACGCCGGGGGTGAAATTCTCAATGACCACGTCGACCGTTTTAATCAGTTCGTGGCAAATGTCCTGGGCTTCTTTCGTTCGTAAATCCAGGCTTAAGCTTTTCTTACCACGGTTGTGCTGGATGAAATAACCACTGCGCTCCTCCTTAAGGACGGGCAGGTGGCGAGCGGCTTCGCCCATTTGCGCTTCAACTTTAATGACTTCAGCACCAGCTTCGGCCATCAGGCGTGTGCAGTGTGGCCCGGCGACAAAGTGGGAGAAGTCGAGAACTTTGACACCTTCGAGAACGTGCTTTCTTGTCATGGAATTGCCCTTTTATATTTGAACCGCGAAAGGTTTCTACTGGCTCAGATCAATGAATGTGCTTTATTATTACATTGCCTCGTTCCATGAGGCACATTAGCTCTTATAATTTGCGGCTTATTTGTAGCCTAAAGTCCTGCAAAATACCAGTGAATTGCTGTCTTGTATTTTAGGTCGCGGTTTGGCGTTAACGAAAATGGTGAGGAATAGATTCAATGGCACGAGCTTATGGTGATGGCGATGCTTCGTTTCAGGCGGCAGGTGGCCAGCCGGGTATCCAACGTTTAGTTGATCGCTTTTACGACTATATGGACAGCGTGCCGGAGGCTGCAGCCATCCGTGGCATGCACCCCAAAGATCTTGAGATGACACGAGACAAGCTGTATTGCTTCCTTTGTGGTTGGCTGGGCGGTGAAAAACTATTCGCCAAAAAATACGGCCCGATTATGATTCCCCGCGCCCATGAGCATATTGATATTGCAGAACCAGAAAGAGATGCCTGGTTACTGTGCATGGAAAAGGCCGTGGCCGAACAGCCCTACGCTGAAGACTTTAAGGCCTATTTAATGCGCGAGCTGTTTGTACCTGCAGAACGCTGCCGCATCTTTAGTCAGCGGCGCATAGAAGCAGAGCAGTAGACCCCGTCATTTTTATGATGTGCTAATACCCATTAAGTCTTTTACCGCAGGCTTCATGATTTTGCCGTTGGCATTACGGGGTAGGGGTTGGTGGTGTTGCTCAATGCGCACGGGTACTTTAAACGCGGCGATTTGACKGGCGACATGGGCTTGTAAGTCTTCGGGCTGAAAGTCAGTGCCTGGGCGCAGTTGTACCACGGCGCCCACTTCTTCACCGAGCACAGTGTGAGGAATGCCGACCACAGCCGCGTCGATSACATCGGGRTGRTTGAASAGRGCGCTTTCSACTTCAATGCAGTAAATATTCTCACCRCCGCGCAGCAACATGTCTTTGATGCGATCGACGACATACAAAAAGCCYTCGTYATCAACATAGCCGAGATCACCGCTGTGTAACCAGCCGTCGATAATTGTTTTAGCGGTSGCCTCTGGATTATTCCAGTAGCCTTTGATCACCTGRGGGCCTTTRATRCAAATTTCACCGACCTCGCCAGTGGYGCATTCAACACCGTCGCGAGTCATGATTTTGATGGCGCAGATRGGSGCTGCCAGACCAACACTCKCGGGACGGGCRATATAGTCTTCGGCAACATTCACCGTACTTAACGCGCTGGTTTCTGTCAGTCCGTAACCATTGCTGGCACTAGAGTTAGGGAAGGCGGCTTTAACGCGGGCGGCGAGTTCCGGTGCAGGTGGTGCGCCGCCGAAGAGTATGGTGCGAATAGTCGAGGTATCGTGGTCGGCGAGGATGGATGATTCCAGTACCTGTAAGGGCATGGAAGGCACACCACCGAAGGCATTGAGTTTTTCTTTTTCAATTAAACGGATGGCGTCGTCCGCATCCCACTTATACATAAAGACAATCTTGCTGCCCATAATCGTGCTGCCGCAAAGCATGGCCAGTGAGCCGGTCACATGAAACAAGGGAGCGCTGATCAGCTGGCCCATTTGCTCCGTGGGCTGCACGGGTTCGCGACCATAGCGGTATTCAGTGCGGACTCGTAAATACACGCCACTGAGCTGATTGGTGCAAATATTGCGGTGTGTGTTGACCGCGCCCTTGGGTTTGCCGGTGGTGCCGGAGGTGTAATAAATACTGGCATCGTCATCGGGATGAATGGCAATATCAGGCAGGCTTTGACCACTATTGAGGGCGCTCATTAACGCGCTAAATTCGCCAATATTGGCGAGGGGGCTATCGGCACTTCTGACTTTAACGATGTGCTCGAGTGTTGGAATACGATTACGTGTATCGGCCAGTGTCTGGGCCCGTTGCAGATCAGTGAACACCAGTCGAGCACCGGCGTGTTCGAGGGCATACTCCAGCTCTGCGCCCGTCCACCAGGCATTGAGAGGCACAATCACCGCACCAATGGAGACCGTCGCCCAGAATATCACCGGCCACTCGGGGTAGTTGCGCATCGCCAGGGCAACACGATCACCCTTTTTAATACCGTATTGTTCGATCAACGCGTGGCTAAGGGTGACGACCTGTTGATAGTGGTGTTCATAACTCAGCCGTTGGTCTTCGTAGACCAGGTAGTCTAGTTCGGCAAATTGCCGGCTATTTTCGACAATCGCCCGTAAGTGGGGATAGGCATTTTTCCATACGGCGGTGGTCGTGCCACGTATCTCTACTTCTTCAATTTCAAAGGGTGAACCGAGAGCGGTGAGTTTTTTGTCGAGCAGTTGAAAATCGATGGGCATAGTGGGGAGGTCTTTTTATTATTCTCACTCAGCATAATTGAGCAAAAAACTTAAAACAAATAGCAGGGGTGCGTAAAAGGCACTTTTGCTTTTGAATTAGCCTTATATAATGAGCGTTTTAGTCTCAATACGATTTCTATCTGCAATAAAAGGACAAGCACTATGAGCTTATTTGATCTCACCGGAAAAGTTGCCGTTATTACCGGTTCCACTAAAGGTATTGGCAAAGCGATTGCCGAGCAAATGGCCCTGCACGGCGCCAGTGTAGTCGTGTCGAGCCGCAAAGCGGATGTCTGTGCTCAGGTCTGCGCTGATATTAATGCACTAGTTGAAGGGCAGGCGGGACAGGCGATTGGCATCCCAGCGAATATTTCCCGCAAAGAGGATCTCGAAAACCTGGTGGCCAAAACGCGAGAGGCCTACGGCAAAATAGATATTCTGGTTTGTAATGCGGCGGCCAATCCCTATTACGGCACTATGCTTGGTATTAGCGATGAGCAGTTTGACAAAATTATGGACAACAATATTAAGTCGAACCACTGGTTGAGCTCGATGGTGATCCCCGAAATGCAGGCCCGTAAAGACGGGGTGATTATTATTATCTCATCGATTGGGGGTGTTGTTGGGCACAGAACTCTCGGTTCCTACGGCCTCTCGAAAGCGGCCGATATGGCGCTGGCTCGAAACATTGGTTCTGAATTTGGTGCTGACAATATTCGCGCCAATGCGATTGCCCCCGGTTTGATTAAAACCGACTTTGCCAAGGCATTGTGGGATAACCCCGAGTACTTGAAAAAATCCACAGTCAACTGTCCTTTGAGTAGAATCGGCGAGCCCAATGAAATTGCGGGAGCCACCGTGTTTCTTGCCTCAGCGGCAGGGGCTTTTATGAACGGGCAAACCTTAATTATTGATGGTGGAAGTACGATGTCGAATTGATGAGCCTCTACTATTAGGCCCTAGCGTTGCGGCTGTTAGGGCTTTGTAGCACACTAGGGCAGACTCAGGAATCACTAACAATCCATTAAAATAAATTATTAGGGGAGATACAGGAATGGCGAGTTTTCGTAGTCGGTTGATTGCACCCATTATGCGTTTGACCATGAAGAAAAAGCTGGGTAAAAGCGGTGATCCGGTGAAGGAAMGMGARTTYCTCGACAAAATGTCGRMMATGASYTCACGYCGCCCYCTGGGYAARTACGATGTGGTTGGCGGTGTCTCCGGTGAATGGCAACAAGCCTCAATGGGCAGTGCCGATAATGTGATTCTGTATTTACACGGTGGTGCATATGTTATTGGCTCACCTGCCAGTCATCGCGATATGGTGGGTGCTATTGCAGATGCGGCACAGGCTCGGGCATTTATCGTCGATTATCGTTTGGCACCGGAAACCATCTTCCCCGGTGCAGTCGATGACGCCGTCGCCGCTTACAAAGGTTTACTGGAACTCGGCGAAAAGCCGGAGAAAATTATTATTGCCGGTGACTCCGCTGGCGGTGGTTTGACCATGGCCACTCTCGTTGCGTTACGAGATGAGGGTATTGAGCTACCCGCTGCTGCGGTTTGTCTCTCACCGTGGGCCGACCTTACTCTCTCGGGTGATTCAATGATCGTTAAAGATAAAGTCGACGCTATGCTCGGTAGAGACAGCCTGTCATGGTTCGGCGGTCTCTATTTGGGGGGGCAAGATGCCAGTGACCCTAAGGCCTCACCCATTTTTGCTGATCTCAGTGGTTTGCCACCCTTGCTCATTCAGGTCGGCAGCCAGGAGGTTTTACTCGATGATGCTATTCGGCTTAATAAAGTCGCTAAAAAAGCCGGTGTCGATGTATCCCTCGAGGTATGGGACGGTCAAATGCATGTCTGGCAATTGATGGCCGCTATTGTTCCCGAAGGCAAGCACGCGATACAGGTGATAGGCACCTTTGTTAAAAATCATACCTGATAGCGGTTGTTGTTCTATATTGTCAAAAGTCTGGCTTTGGTCAGTCCTTTGACGATGACTAATTTAGCCTCTTGCTTGTTATTGGAGAACGCACTAAATGTCTTTTAGTCTCTATCTGCTAGTCTTCTGCCTATCTATAGCACTGCAATTTTCCGCATGCATCATTTCACTTTCCGCAATGCGGTATGTCCATACGTCACGTTGGGTTTGGGGCACACTTGCCCTTGCTATGCTGTTGATGGGTGTTCGCCAAATCATCACTTTACTCGACGCGTGGTCTGTCTCTAGCTTTTCAGGCGACCTATGGTTGAGCGCACTGCTCGAACTCAGTATTGCTTTTATCCTCTGTGTTGCTTTAGGTATTCGCCTTCCGGGGCTTGTTGCTTTTAACCGCGGTCTAAAAACGGCTAACAATGAGCGTGAAGCATTGGTTGAAAGCGAAGAGAAATACCGGGCTTTAATTGAAAGTACGGGGGCGGCTTTTGTCATTGTTGATACAAARGGCAACGTTACCGAATGCAATGAGACTTATTTAAAACTGACAGGGCGTAGCGGTCTTTGCGACGTGATTGGCCATAATACGGCTGAGTGGGTAGAGGGGCCTTGCGGCAAAGATTTCGTTCACGACGTAATGCCCCATTATGCGGACAAAGAAATAAAAATTTACGATAATTTGAACATTCGGCAATTAGATAACACTGTAATACCGGTTGAAGCTCACAGTCGAGCGACAGATACCCCGGAAGGTATACGTATCATGACGTTGGTTCGTGATATTTCTGAGCGCAAGGCTGCCCATGTTGCCCTGGAAGACAGTGAAGAAAAATACAGGAGTTTAATCGAAAGTACAGGTACGGGTTACGTGATCCTTGATGGAAAGGGCGATGTGATCGACTGCAATGAGGCTTATTTGAAGATGTTAGGCCGCGATGACATTGTTGGCCATAACTTGTCTGAATGGGTGAGCCCACGTGAGACAGAAAGATTTGTTAAGCGTGAAATAGCTAGTCATTCGGAAAAAGAGGTGAGAGTTTACGAGAGTGAAATTGTTCATTATCCGGATAACGTTGCAGTACCGGTTGAGGTTTATAGTAAGGCTAAATACACCAATGAAGGGGTTAGTGTTATGGCCCTGGTGCGTGATGTTTCTGATCGTAAAGCTGCGCGTAGTGCGTTGAAAGAAAGTGAAGAAAAATATAGGGAGTTGATCGAAAGTACGGGGGTTGGTTATGTCATTCTCGATGTGGAGGGCCGTGTTATTGAGTGCAACCCCGCTTATAGTAATCTGATAGGGCGTGGCAGACCTGATGAGGTTGTGGGCCATAATCTTTCTGAATGGTGGCTTGAGGTGGAGCACGGCTTTGATATACCTGTTGAGATGCAAGCCCATTCGGATTTCGAGTTAAAATTATTCAATCTGATTTTCCGTAAGCCCGACGGTAGTCCCGTTCCAGTCGAAATTTACAGCAGAGGCAGGCAAACAGCGGATGGTCTGCGTATTGTCGGCCTGGTGCGTGATGTATCGGAGCGCGAGGAGGTTCGTAAAAAACTTGAAGCGAGTGAGCAACAGGCCAGTCTGCTATTTCAACATTCGCCGATATCGACAGCCATTTTTACACCTGATGGTCAATTATTACGCGCAAATAAAGCCCATGATGAGCTCTGGGGTTTTGTTCTTCACGAAGTCGCCCCCGAATTCAATATTCTCGAAGATGAGCAAACAAATGAGCGTATTGGCAAGGACAGGCTGGCGGCAATTTTTAAGGGTCAGCAAATAGAGTTGGAACCTTTTGTCTATCGAAGCAGTGAGCTTGGCTTCGCTAATGCCCGTGATAATACCGTTTTACCCTTGTTCTTCCCCCTCTTCGACGGTAAAGGCAAGGTCGTTAGTATTGTACAAATGCATATTGACCTCACTGAGCGGGTCGCAGCTGAACAAAAGCTCAGCGAGCGGGAGGCCTTGTATCGCGCCTTGGTTGAAAGCACCGACGCGGGTTACGTCGTTATGTCGGTTGATAAAAGAGTTCTTGATGCCAATGCCGAATATGTGCGTCTTACGGGGCACTCCGACTTGTCTGAAATTAAAGGCCAGTTCACACGGCAATGGGTGCGCGGTGGTATGGGTTTGGCAGCGTTTTCTCAAGTTTTAGAGCATGGGGGCAAAGTTGATAATGTGCGCCTTGATTATGTCCAACCCGATGGCACGCTAATACCCACAGAAATTAGCGCTGCTCGCGTTGAGTCGCGTGGTGATTTTAAGATCGTGGCATTAGTTCGAGATATCAGTGAGCGCTTAGAGTCAGAGGGTCGGCTGCGGCAGGCACAGAAAATGGATGCCATCGGTAAGCTAACGGGTGGTGTGGCTCATGATTTTAATAATTTACTGGCTGTTATCCTCGGTAATTCTGAATTGGCAATGGCCCACAAGTTAGACCCGAGCTCAATCG
Source organism: Cellvibrionales bacterium (assembly GCA_002746135.1). Lineage (GTDB taxonomy): Bacteria > Pseudomonadota > Gammaproteobacteria > Pseudomonadales > Porticoccaceae > Reddybacter. The sequence continues at coordinate 135,639 of NVWE01000005.1, forward strand.
ATCGCTACCTTAAAGCAATTCTCGATGCGGCAGAGCGTGGTGCAGACTTAACACACCGGTTACTTGCCTTTTCACGACAGACCCCGTTGGCGCCTAAAGTAGTTGATATTAATGCGGCTTTGGAAAATGCTTGTGCATTATTACAGCGCCTAATTGGTGAAGATGTTGACCTGTTTTTACTAAAAAACCCCGATATACCTAACTGTGAGGTTGATCCTAGGGAGTTAGAAAATGTCATTATCAACCTCGCGAATAATGCTCGGGACGCGATGCCAAACGGTGGCAAGTTAACCATTGAAGCGAATCGCATGGTTTGCGATCACGATAACAAATGGGTTGATATAGGTGAACTTGCTGAAGGTGAATATGTGGTCGTTTCGGTAACGGACTCGGGTACGGGCATAGCGCCAGAGATTTTGCATAGAGTGACGGATCCTTTTTTTACAACCAAAGATGTGGATAAAGGCACGGGCCTTGGTTTGAGTATGGCTTATGGTTTTGCAAAGCAATCGAATGGACATTTAAGTATTTACAGCGAGCTTGGGGAAGGCACCACAATTAATATTGTCCTGCCTTCCCATGCTGACGAGGCTCATGAAATAACGAAAAACAAGGTTGGTATTGCACCTCGAGGCAATGAAAAAATACTAGTGGTTGAGGATGATCCCGCATTAATGAAGCTGGTTCGCAATATGTTGGAGATACTTGGTTACCAAGTGGAAGCGGCAGGCACGGTTGAAAAGGGCGTTGAACTTTATCGTCAGCATGAGGATTTTGACATGCTACTGACAGACATGATTTTACCCGGAGGCCGCAATGGCCGAGAATTGGCCGATGAGCTATTAGCGATAAAGCCTACTTTAAAGGTCATGTATATGTCGGGTTATACCGAGAATGCAGTGCTCCACCATGGGCGACTCGATGAAGGCGTCGTACTCTTGCAAAAGCCATTTAGAACGGTCGAATTATCGACTATGGTGCGGCAGGTACTTGATAGTTAGGAGTGCTTTTCGTAACCCAATGCTTAAAAACCTTTCAAATAACAGAATTAAGCCTTGCCTGTTTTGCTAGTGAACATGCGCTGCATTTTATACTTTCTCTGCCCGGCTTCTTAGGCCTTGGCCTCGTATTTCATTATTCACATAAGCCACCTTTGCATGGCAGTACGGGTAGTGATGAGCGCTTAGTGAGGTTTGTTAATAGAGTCACTATCGGTACCGCCTTTAAAGGGTTGCAACAGCATACGACTTAACTTCAAGTCGTACTCGTTGCGAAATGTATTGATGCCAATGCTCATCTCCTCATGGCCCGCTTCGGGTTGTGCACAGTAAGTGCCAAAGACTCGATCCCAAATAGAAAGATTAAAACCAAAATTACTGTTCGTCTCTCGGGGTATAACCGAATGGTGAACGCGGTGCATATCGGGGGTAACAATGGCGCGGCGCAGTCCTTTGTCCAGGCCTAATGGTAGGCGGGCGTTGGCGTGATTAAACATTGCCAGGGTATTGAGCAGCACCTCAAAAATTAATACTGCAACAGCGGGCGGCCCCAGCGCAGCGATCACCATAAGCTTAATGACCATCGACAAAATGATTTCAAAGGGGTGAAAACGTGCGCCGGTGGTGACGTCAAAAGCCAGGTCGGCATGGTGCATGCGGTGCAATCGCCACAAAACGGGCACCGCATGGAACATGATGTGTTGCAGGTAAATAGCCAGGTCGAGACAAACAATGGCGAGTGTGCAGGCTAGCCACAGGGGTAAATCAAGTTGCTGTAGTAGCCCCCAATCTGCAGACTCATTAGCAAGGGCCAAAGCGACAGCCGTAGTCGGCATCACAAAGCGCAGCAACAGAGTGTTGAGGGCCGCAATGCCAATATTGCTGGGCCAGCGTAAGCGCCGTTTAATGTGCCCAGAGCGCCGTGGTGCGAGCACCTCCCAACCAGCCATCAATGCAAAAATAGCGCTAAAAAATCCCAGTCGAATTGCGGTCTCGTTGCTGAGTAATAATTCGCTAATATTATTTCCTCCCGCTTTTATTACTCGATGTCAGACGAATTCGTCTTAGTGCTCGTGCGCCACACTAGCACCGGCAGGGATACGAATATCATCAATCATATCCTGTACCTCAGCGGGTGGAGGAGGAGTGAATCGACTCACAATAACTGCCACGGCGACATTTAAAGCCGCGCCAATAGTGCCAATGCCCGTCGGTGAAATACCGAGGAACCAGTGGTCTGGATTATTCAACTCGGGGGCGACAAAATTAAAATAAATAATGTAGGCCAGTGTACTTGTTAAACCAATTAACATTCCCGCAACGGCGCCCGAGCGATTAATACGTTTGGAAAAAATGCCCATCACAATAGGGGGGAACAGCGAGGCGGCAGCCATACCAAAGGCAAAGGCAACCACCTGGGCGACAAAGGCCGGTGGATTAATGCCAAACCAACCGGCGATAAGAATAGCCACAACAGCAGCGAGTCGGGCAAATAGCAGTTCTTTTTTGTCGCTGATGTCGGGCATAAACGTGCGCTTCATTAAATCGTGAGCCACCGAGCTTGAAATGACCAGTAACAAACCGGCCGCTGTCGACAAAGCGGCGGCGACAGCACCGGCGGCTACCAGAGCAATAACCCAGTTGGGCAGCTTGGCAATTTCAGGGTTGGCCATCACCATAATATCGCGGTCGACATAAATCTCATTGGCGCTGTCGGTGAGTTCATTGCTAACTACACGCTCACCATAAATACCGCGCGCCTCGGTAAATACAGGCTTAGTGGGGCTAAAGGCGTGGCCGGGACGATATTGCATAATGCCGTCGCCATTTTTGTCTTTCCAGGCGATGAGGCCGGTGTTCTCCCATTTTTCAATCCACGCAGGGGCTTCGCTGTAGGCGACTTCATTAACGCTCTCGGTAAGATTCAAGCGAGAAAAAGCGGCAACGGCAGGAATAGTGGTGTACATAATGCAGATAAAAACGAGGGCATAGCCGGCTGATTTACGCGCATCAGATACCTTGGGCACGGTGAAAAAACGCACGATAACGTGGGGCAGGCCGGCGGTGCCAATCATCAGTGCAGCAGCAATGGCCAGGGAGTCGATAGTACTGCGCGTGCCTACAGTATAAGTGTTAAAGCCCAGTTCGGTCGTCACCTGGTCGAGCTTTTGTAACACAGTGAGGCCCGAGCCATCATTGAGTTTATCGCCCAGCCCTAATTGCGGGATGGGGTTGTCGGTCCACATAATCGACATGAAAATGGCTGGCACCATAAAGGCAAAAATTAACACGCAGTACTGGGCGACCTGGGTATAGGTAATGCCTTTCATGCCACCGAGTACGGCGTAACAAAAGACAATTGCCATGCCGATCACTACACCGGTTTCAATTTCAACTTCTAAGAAGCGTGAAAAAACAATGCCGACACCGCGCATTTGTCCGGCAATATAAGTGAAGGAAATAAAGATTAAACAGATAACAGCAACTACGCGGGCGAGCTTTGAATAGTAGCGGTCGCCAATAAATTCGGGCACGGTAAAGCGACCAAATTTACGTAAATAGGGCGCTAATAACAGGGCGAGAAGAACATAGCCCCCGGTCCAGCCGACTAAATAAACCGCACCGTCGCGACCGGTAAAGGCAAGTATGCCGGCGACAGAAAGAAACGACGCCGCGCTCATCCAGTCGGCCGCTGTGGCCATGCCGTTAACGACGGGGTGTATGCCGCCGCCGGCGACGTAGAATTCTTTGGTGGAGCCAACGCGCGACCAAATGGCAATGCCGATATACAGCGCGAAGGAGAGGCCGACGAAAATAAAGCTCAATGTTTGTGCGCTCACGACTGGGCTCCCGTATCGATGGTATTTACGTCTTCGTCATCATCAACGCCGTGGGCGCGCTCGATCTTCTTCATCCAGATGTGGTAAATAAAAATAATCGCCACAAAACAAAGCATGGTGCCTTGCTGGGTGAACCAGAAACCGAGAGGGAAGCCGCCAATACTGAACTGGTCGAGCCAGTCGCTAAACAAAACACCACAGCCCAGTGATACGAAAGCCCAGGCGCTGAGTAAAACTACTAATACTTTGATGTTAGCCCGCCAGTAGGCATCTACATCAATTTCATTCAGTGTTTCTTCGTCATGATGGGAGTGGGGGGGCAGGTTCTCGGCACTATCGTGATGGTAGATCGTAGCGCCATCATCTGCCGGGGTTTTGTTATCTGTGTTCTGACTCATTGCGTCCTCTAAATAGAATTATTTTTCTAGCCTGCAAGGCTGGCAAGATGATGTGACGATGTCAACTGAAAGTACTCCTGACAAATTGCTTTGTTGGTTCATGATTCGTCTTTATTGGGTTATGCTTCAAAGATAATTTAAGACTTTTCACATTAAGGATAATAGTATGGAAGCGTCAAACGGTCACGACAGTACAAGTTCGGTAAAGAAAGCCATCGAAATAGCAGTAACTCTAAGCTTGATATTTCTTGTCCTGGCCTGGGGTTTGTTGATCTTAAAACCGTTTATTTCCTTAATTATCTGGGGAGGTGTTATCGCTGTTGCATGCTATACCCCTGTACTTAAGCTGCAAGGCAGCCTCGGTGGTAGTAAGAAGTGGGCTGTTATTTTGTTTGCCCTGATCGGTTTGAGTATTGTTATTGTGCCAACTTGGATTTTCGCAGGCTCAATGATAGAAAGTACAAGTACCTTAGGGAGGCATGTTRCAGAGGGTACGGCCCATATACCGCCGCCTGCTGAAGGGGTTAAAGATTGGCCACTGATTGGCAATAAAGTTCATACGGCCTGGTCTGAAGCTGCTACAAATTTCACCCTGTTTTTACAGGACAATGCCGAACAACTTAAATCTGTGGGTAGCACCGTCCTTTCTAAAGTCGCCGGGGCAGGGCTGGGTATATTGCAGTTGGTGTTTTCAATTCTGATAGCAGCCGCTTTTTTATCGAATGCTGAAGCTGCCGCCGCTGCTATGCAACGTTTTTTTCGACGCGTTGCCGGTGAGAAGGGTGACAGCTTGCTGAACTTGTCCGTTGCTACCATTCGTAGCGTTGCCGTTGGTGTGCTCGGCATTGCCATCATTCAAGCAACACTGGCAGGGCTTGGAATGATCGCGGTTGGTGTTCCCGCCGCGGGTTTATGGGCCTTATTCGTACTGGTTGTTGCCATTGCTCAATTGCCGCCCTGGCTGATCCTGGGGCCGGTTATTGTTTATGTCTTCTCTGTCGAATCATCCACTGTTGCCACGCTGTTTATGATCTGGAGTCTTATTGTTTCTTTCCTCGATATGGCATTAAAACCGATTATGCTGGGCCGTGGCGTTGAAGCGCCTATGCTTGTCATTCTGCTCGGGGCCATTGGTGGTATGCTGATGTCTGGCATCATTGGTTTATTTACCGGTGCTGTGGTGCTTGCGATGGGCTATAAACTTTTTCAGGCCTGGCTGGACGTAGGTGAAGAGAGTAACGATGCTGGAATCGATCTTGACGCAGGCAATTCAAAAAATTAGGGCGTTCTGAATTCGAGATATAGGCATGCTAGTACCTCTTTTAGTCGGGACATTAACCATCTTCGTTAATATGCTTGTCCAGGTATTCGCGGTGGTTGTTTTAATTCGTTTTTTTGCTAATCGTCGAAGAAATAAAGTTGAATTACGGGGCCTTTTTGAAGACACATGGATGCTGGCATTTTGCCTGGTCGTACTATTTGCCGGAAATGTTTTTCAGTTCACTATTTGGGCCTCACTCTTTATATATTTAGGCGAGTTTCAGGACTTCACTACGGCCTTTTATCATTCTACGGTTAATTTTGCTTCCCTTGGCTATGGCGATATTGTTATGAGTGAACAGTGGCGCTTGCTCGGTGCTTTAGAGGCAGCCAATGGTGTRCTTATGTTTGGGCTTACTGCGGGCACTCTGTTTTCTATTATGCAAAATATGGTACAGCAGCATCATACTACTCATTAGCAGTCGTCAATTGAGCAGGAAATAGCGATCTTGTTTTTTCTTCTTAAGAACGCATTAGCCCGTGCATTTAGGCCCCAATGTTTATCTGTTTATCTGTTTTTTCTATTATCAGCCTGTGCGCCCGTAGGGCCAGATTTCCTTAAGTCGGAATTGGCCTCACAAAACCAATGGCTCGAATCTTCGGAGCAGGGGCTTGAGCCTGTGCCGGCTGACGTGTCTCTTTGGTGGCAGGTTTTTAATGATCCCGTTTTAAATGAGCTGGTTGAATCAGCTCGGGCGAACAACAATAATCTGGAAATAGCAGGGCTGCGTGTCCTTGAAAGTAGGGCGCAATTAGGCATTGCGATCGGTACACTTTATCCGCAGTCACAGCGTATTAATGGCAATGCTACTCATTTATCGCCGCCAGACAGTAGTGGCCCTACCTCTAATTACTGGCAGTATGGGCTCAATTTCAGTCTCGGTTGGGAAGTCGATTTCTGGGGCCGCTTCCGTCGCGGTATTGAAGCGTCCGATGCTGCTTTTATGGGTTCTCTTGCCGCCTACGACCAGGCACTACTGTTACTGACTGCGCAGGTGGTTGATACTTATACGGTGATTCGTGCTACCGAAGAGCAGTTGCGCATATCACGTGAAAATATCACCTTACAAAAGCGCAGCTATGACATTACCGAGGTTCTGTATCGAAATGGTCAGGACTCCGGACTCGATATGCAGCAGGCAAAYTCCCTGTTACTCAGTACCCAGTCGACCATCCCCACTCTCGAGAGTGCCCTTAAACAGGCGCGAAATGCACTGTCTGTTTTACTGGGGCAGGCTCCTGGCTCGGTGAATGCGCTGCTGGCTCGTGCAAAGGACCCTAATATCATTCCTCTTATTCCAACGGATATTGCTGTGGGTTTCCCCGCAGATATGCTGCGTCGTCGTCCCGATGTTCGCCAGGCCGAATTACAGGCAATGGCGCAAAATGCCCTGGTCGGCCTGGCTGAAGCTGACCTTTATCCCAGCTTCAGCCTGATTGGCTCCATCGGTCTGACTGCCGGTGGCCCAATTGATGACGACTTTGATAACCTGTTCGATTCCGACGCCATTACCTACAGTATTGGCCCCTCGTTTAGCTGGCCCTTTTTGAGTTACGGCCGGATTAGAAATAACATTCGCGTGCAGGATGCTCGCCTGCAACAAGCGCTCATCAACTATCGTGAAACCGTACTGCAGGCCGCTCGTGAAGCGGAGGACGCAATGGCCGCTTTTAATGGCAGTACACAGCAAAGTGTTTTGTTGAAAAAAACGGTGGCTTCATCGAAGCGCTCCAATGAGTTGGCGATGCTACGCTTTCGGGAGGGGTTTTCTGATTATCAGCGCGTGCTGGATTCTCAGCAGGCATTATTTAGTCAACAGCAACGCTACGTTACCAGTCAAAGCGATAAGGTTCGCAACCTGATTGCACTTTATAAAGCCCTGGGTGGTGGCTGGGAAGATCGTAGGGGATTACCGATGATCAGCCCACAGACGAAAGAAACGATGGAGCAGCGTACGAATTGGGGCGAGCTGTTAGATGGCGCTTATTCGCCATCGGACAATGCGGACAAGCAAGGTGGAATTCCCCGGCCCGATTGGTAAACCGTGGGTATTGCGCGACTTAAATAATTGACGGATTAAGGACGTATCAAAACAATGGCAGAACCGAGCGACTCAGCTAAAGCAGAAGATACCCCGGCAGAAAAGACGGGTGGTGACCCCGTGCGCCAGTGGACCTATATTATTTTAGGTGTGAGCTTAGTGCTGCTCGTTTGGTATTTGCGCTCTGACCGGGTGACGCCTTATACCTCACAGGCGCGAGTACATGCCCTGGTAGTGCCTATTGCCTCTGAAGTTTCAGGCACCGTTACCGATGTCTCGGTATCCAATAACCAGCCCGTTAAAGCGGGGCAAAAATTATTCCARATAGATGTTGAGCGTTACAACCTTGCCTTGCAAACAGCGAAGGCTAATCTTGACGCGGCTAAACAAGGGCTTGGTGCGGCAACGGCAGCAGTGACGGCGGCAGAGGCGTCACTGGTCTCAAGTAARGCAAACCTGCGCCGGGCAGAACAAGATACTGTGCGTATGCGTAGCATCCGCAAGGAAGACCCCGATGCAATTTCTCAACGTCGGCTGGAGTCCTCGGAGGCATCACTGGCGTCGGCTCAGGGTAATCTGGCCGCGACAGAAGCYAARCTTGARCAGGCGATTCAGAACCGGGGYGCAGAGGGCGAGGCTAATGCCGGCATTCAACAAGCGCTCGCGGCATTGGGTCARGCACAACTTAATCTTAAACGATCGACAGTACTGGCTCCTCACGATGGCGTTGTTACMGGTGTACGTCTTGATAAAGGTAACTTCGCGGCGGCAGGCTCGCCACAAATGACTTTTATCGCTACGCATAATATTTGGGTGCAGGGCGATTTCACCGAGAACAATCTCGGYAATATTGATCCMGGCGACAGTGTGGACATCGTCTTTGATATGTTGCCAGGGCGTGTATTTAAAGGCGCAATTCGTGATATGGGCTTTGGTGTCGCCGTCGACTCGGCCGCACTGGGCAGTCTGCCCACTATCGATAACGACCGTGCCTGGTTACGCAGTGCCCAGCGCTTCCCGGTATTAATTGATTTTGAGTCGCCTGAAGGTGAAGAGCAGAGGGGGCTTAAAGTGGGCTCCCAGGCATCTGTCGTTGTTTATACGGGCGAGCATTGGCTGTTTAACGCCATCGCCTGGGTATATATACGCGTGGCCTCTATTTTAAGTTATGCCTATTAACGCGGTATTCGTCTATAGGTTTTCGTGCCTAAAACTGAGGCCGTGATACATGCTTAAGCTCTCACTAGCCACGGGTGGCGATATCGCTAGTCGGCGTATTTTGCGCCTGGCCCTGGGTACAGCGTTATCGATGGGTTTTTCACAGATGGCAGCCTGGCCCATGTCATTCTTGGCACCTATCTTCACCCTTTTTTTATTGGCCACACCCTTACCTGCACCCACTTTTAAAAGTAGCGTAAAACTTRTGCTTGCGCTGATCGTGCCTCTCCTTTTGGGAGCGCTGATATTGTTGCCATTCCTCGAGCACTTGCGCCCCGTGGGTGTGCTGCTCGTGGCATTAGCGCTGTTTTATTGCTTCTATTTCGTTAGCAGTGGTGGTGCGGCTGTACTGGGCACGTTTATGACCATGGGTTTAACCCTGGTAGTCACCGTCGGTAGTATCAGCATCGACATGTTATTTGCCGTGGCTCAGGGTTTGGCCCTGGGTGCCATCTTTGGATTAACCTTTGTTTCCATTGCCCATGCCCTGTTGCCTGAATTTGCTACGGGGCAGGCGGCACCCGCGAAAGCCCCCGTAACGCAAAAACCCGRATTAAAAGAGGCGCGCAGAAAAGCCTTTCGCGCACTGTTAATTACCTTTCCCATGACCTTTCTTTTCTTACTTTCAAGCGGCAGTAGCAGCTATGTGGCAGTGATGATTAAAGTAGCCGCAATGGGCCAACAAGCCAGTGTYGATGATAGCCGTGAAATGGGRCGCGCTATGCTGGAATCRACCCTGTGGGGCGGGGTGGGYGCRGTTATCGCCTGGCAARTWTTGAGYATCTGGCCAGCGTTRATTATGTATCTCCTGCTGGTTGGCCTGGCRGGCTTAATRTWTGGSGCGCGRRTYTTTCAGGGGCAGGGCATGCACCCTMRATTTTCAATGTGGTCCTATGCCTACCTGACAATGATTGTGGTRCTGGCMCCGGCTTTACTGGATAGYCARAATGGCTCKGCAGCTGGSTCGGCATTTTATTTTCGACTGTTCTTGTTTGYAGTCATAGCCGTGTACGGCTCTGTTKCGGTTGCCGTRTTTGATGCGTTTTGGCCAGCTAACCCTCGAGAGGCAGTGAACCCCTCGMGAGCAGAACCTGAAGCATAAGCGGGTTTCTTTAGCTCACCTTTTCATATTGTTTCATCAGYCCGTTAACAGACTTGGGGTAATAGTCGATCCGCTCTAGTTTGGAGAAGGATTCCAGCGGTGTATTCAAATACACCTTTCTCGACGCAATTAAATCAAATACCGACTGATGAACTCTGGGTTTGTTAGCGCTGCTTTCGCTATCGACAAGCACTTCTATCTTCCGTCGGTTTTTTACCGCACCGTCACCATGATAGTGAAGCTGGAACTCATCACCTTGCCCGTAGTCAGTGATTTCTTTTAGCCTGTCCTCATTGAATTGAACAGGGCTGGCCGCGAATACCTGTTTTAGCTGATCTACCATATAGGCCGTGGGGATCTTACTTAGCTGGTTGTGCCGGTAACCACCGCCGATGTCGGCATGCACACCCGCAAACCATACCTCGTCAACGTGCTTCGCTTTGTTGCACAGTGTGGGAATGAAGGGGTCTCTGCTTTCATCAATGCTGACACAATGCACCACTTGTTTCACATTTCCTGCTATATCTAAGTCTTTAAATAAATTCAGCTTTTGAAATCCAAAGCCTAGATCGACAGGTATGCCAAAGGCACCAACGGTGTCGAAAATACCGAGGAAATCAACAGCTACCTGAGTGGAGGTCTCGCTCTTATCAGAATATTTTTTATAAACGCTTTCGACAATACCTGTCGATTTGTTTTCTTCCTGACTGGAATGTACTTTTATGGAGGCAACAATACCGTTGTTATTTAGATCTGAAGCCAACAACCTTGCCGTAGCAGAACCTCTGCTGAAGCCAAATATACTTATCCTGTCGCCCTTACGGTAGTGTTTGACAATGCCGCAATAGGCGCTGTCTCTAATTCTTTTTTCACTGCCACCAAAAGCACCTTTGAACCATGATCCGGCCATGTTGTTGTCTTCATCATTGCCGATGCCTCTGTAATATAGAGCGATATGTTTTTCGTGTGTAATGGTGTGGGGAATGCTCTTGTTTTTAAGCTTGCCTTCCAATGCCCGAAATAATTTATAGATATTTGTGGTGATACCATCATTAGCGATACCGTTTTCATCGTTCCATGTRCCGTCCATAAAGACCAGTAAATGGCGGGGTTCGCCGCTGTAATCTAAATCGCTGGATACTTCTCTTTTATTGGCCATTTCTTAACTCCGTTTAAGGTTGTCGTTTTATTGTATCCCCTAAAGACGTTTTCAGGTTCTCTTTGTAATCAGTCAGTCTGTAAGACCTAATRCGAAAGCAAGGGCTGTAAACCGCCCCTAAATATAGGGCGGGGTGTTCAGATGGCTGTCAGCAGTGTTTCCTTATAGTGCCACTTACCCGTAAAATTGCCTTTTTTACTATTGCGGAGCAAGAGACATATGGGCAGAGCGTATCAGAATCGCAAAGAATCGATGGCTAAAACCTCTGATATGAAGGCCAAGGTGTATAGCCGCTACGGTCGTGAGATTTATGTCAGCGCYAAATCAGGGGGCACCGACCCCAGCGGTAATTTAAGCCTGCGCAGCTTAATAGACCGRGCTAAGAAAGATCAGGTTCCCGGCCACGTKATTGACAAGGCSATTGARAAAGCCAARGGYGGGGCGGGTGAAGATTWTTCRCCSGCACGCTWYGAGGGYTAYGGYCCCGGYGGCAGCATGGCCATCATTGAATGCCTGACCGAYAAYCCCAACCGCACCTTCGGTGATGTACGCCAGGCGTTTACCAAAACCAAATGTAAAATTGGCACCCAGGGTAGCGTCAGCCACATGTTCGACCATCTGGCCATCTTCGTTTTCAAACACGATGACGAAGACGCCATACTCGAAGCCTTGATGGAGGCAGACGTTGATATCACCGATATCGAAAATGACGCCGGTAAAATATCAGTGTTTACCGCCACCAGCGATTACTTCAAAGCCAAACAAACCCTGCTAGACAGTTTTGGCGATATTGATTTCGAGCTGGATGAAATACAGTTCATGGCCCATGCCTACCAGACAGTGAGCGGTGATGACGTCGAGCTGTTCGAAAAATTCCTGGCGATGCTCGATGATCTGGATGATGTGCAAAGGGTTTTTCACAATATCGAATTGACTTAGGCTAATCACTAACGATTGATACTATTGAATATGCAATCAGATCCCAAAAAACTCATCGAAAAAAACCAGAGCCTAACCCACTCCGAATTAATGAAGGTCACCTCGCATGTGCAACGTGAGCAGGGCGAGTGGGTTTTGCATACCGTCATGGTAGAAGGTTGTGATGTGCCTTTTAAGTTCAAGCGCCAGGGTAATTACCAGAACTTAAAGGGTGCGAGGGTCAATATGACGTATTACCCAGAGCAGGAAACTGTCGGGGGAATAACGTTTGAAGTGATGAAGGTTGTGCGTATAAAAAAAGGCTGATCTAAGGGCTTGTTTGGTTTTTTGGCAAGGAAAGGCTTGCTCCGCCTTTCTACTCTTTAGATCTGTTTTTTAGGTCATGATATTTTCTACAATTGGTATCTCTTTTATTAACTTTACGAAGATCATTGCTACCCATAGCTTCGATAGTCGAAGAGTTGCACTCTTTTTTTACACGCTGTATTTCAGATTCTTCAGTTGCAGTGCTGATATGCGCTATTGTTGGCTTGTATGAGATTGCCGCATTACAGTACATATTTTTAGTTTTTTTATATCTCCAATCTTGGTCGTGTTTTAGTGCTAGCGAAGAGCATAATTTACTAAATAACTCCGAAGCTTTAACCGTACATTCTGAATATGCCCCTATATTCTGTCTAAAATTAGCGCAAACACTATTATCCTTGACCTTCCACATTTGAAATTGGAACGGAACGCTTACCCCTTCGTGCTCTATAACAACTGCACTGATATCTGTACCCATGGATTCAGAAAGTTGGTTATAACTCACTGTCTGTATCGTGTTTAAATATGCCGAAAAAAGATACGCTACTGGATCCAAAACTCTCTCCTTAAGTGTTTCATTGGGCTCTGAAGCTGAGCGTTTAGGCCGTTTTATTCAAGCGGGCCTATGTCTCGATTGCTTGTGAATGTGGCCCCTTGATAGTAGACGTTTCTCTGTCGTAAATATCAATCTAGAATCTTAGGAACTGTAGGTTCTGGTCTTTATTTCTTGGGCAAGGCAAAACTGATCCTTGCTGCTTATGACGGTGGATAATGTTTGATTACAAGACCTCTTATTGCTCGGTCAAAAGGAACCTATCGGCCTTAAGTGCTGATCGGTGAGCGAAATACTTGGCGCTTGAGTGGCAGCCCTTGTGTTTGATGACAAGACTTGGCCCTATTTTGTCCTTTTCTGTGTAATAAAAGACAGGCGGTAGGGAATTCTTGGTTTTTTACACCAAAGCAATCTAAGGTGTATTAATACACATAACGTGTAAATAAGAATTAGAACTGGGGAAAAAATGTCGGAAGTGCACAAAATCGCACGCTATCAAAAAAACGGAAAACTTAAACATAATGGAGTCTAAGATGTTCAATACAACGAGAAAAATAATAATACTTTGTGGGTGCCTGGCAATGGCGCTAATGCTGTCAATACAGGTCTACGCAATCAGCCCGAGAAAAAATAAACGGGGTCAAAAATAAACGGCAAAATAAACGGGGTCAGACTCGATTTAATTTAAGCGCCCCGCTTTATTTTTTCTAATCCCAGCTAAGGGCCCCACCAGTCTGATACTCAATAACTCTGGTCTCAAAGAAGTTCTTCTCCTTCCTCAAATCCATCATCTCCGACATCCACGGAAAGGGATTCTGCGCACCCGGATACTGCTCAGCCAAACCCAGCTGATTCAAACGACGGTTGGCAATAAAGTGCAAATACTCTTCCATCATCGCCGCATTCATACCCAGTACGCCGCGGGGCATGGTGTCGCGGGCGTAGGCGACTTCCAGTTCGGTGCCTTCAATAATCATTTGTGTGGCTTTTTCCTGAAAGGCCTCCGTCCACAAATGAGGGTTTTCCAGTTTGATCTGGTTGATGACGTCGACACCAAAGTTGAGGTGCATGGATTCGTCGCGCAGGATGTACTGGAATTGCTCGGCGACGCCGGTCATTTTATTGCGGCGGCCCATGGAGAGTATCTGGCTAAAACCACAGTAAAAGAAGATGCCTTCGGTGACACAGCAAAAGGCGATAAGGTTGCTGAGTAGCTCCTGGTCGGTCTCTGGGGTGCCGGTGTTGAAGGTGGGGTCACACAGTGCCTGGGTGTGTTTAATTGTCCATGCCGCTTTCATGGCAACGGCGGGCACTTCGCGGTACATGTTGAAGATTGCACCTTCGTCCATGCCCAGTGATTCAACGCAGTACTGRTAGGCGTGGGTGTGGATGGCTTCTTCAAAGCTTTGRCGCAGCAGRTACTGGCGGCACTCGGGGTTGGTAATTAAACGATAAACGGCGAGTATCAGGTTGTTGGCGACCAGGGAGTCGGCGCTGGAGAAGTAGCCCAGTGAGCGCTCGACAATAAGACGCTCGTCGGCACTGAGGCCGTCTTCGCTCTTCCAGGTGGCGACGTCGGCGGTCATGTTGATTTCCTGGGGCATCCAGTGGTTGGCGCAGGCGTCGAGGTATTTCTGCCAGGCCCATTCGTATTTAAACGGCACCAGTTGGTTGAGATCGGCACGGCAGTTGATCATCGCCTTGTCGTCAACTTCGATGCGGGCAGCGCCCATTTCCAGCTCGGCAGCGCCAGCGGCAACGTCAAGGTTTTTGAGGCCGGCCTGAGCGCGCTCGGTGGCGGACAAGCTGGGATCAATAGCGACTTCTGCGGGAACTTCAACAGGGGCAGCGGGTGCGACAGGGGCGGCTGCACTTTGAGTAGTGGGCTGCTCTTTTTCTTTGCTGATGGCCTGCTTTATAGCCGCTGTTTGTTGCGGTGTCGGTGCAGGCTGTTGTACGGGCGTGTCTTGCTTCGGCACCTGTTTCAGGGCTTCCTGGCGCACGGGGGCGGGAACGTCCTGGGGCTTGAAGGTTTTGATCGGTGCGTCGCTATTAAAGTCATCCCAACTTAGCATTGTATTTCCTCAGTACTTCTATTTTCACTTTAATTAAGTGTTGATTCGCTAATCACTCTGCCTGCGGCTAGTACCGGGCAGGCAGAGCAAGCGGGTTTTACTGGCAAGCTTCGCAATCGGGGTCATCCAGCGAGCAGGCCTCGGGCACGGGCGCGGGGCCTGCGGACATAGGCGCTGCACCGGATGAAACAGCGTTGAGCTGCCCGGTTTGAATGGTCGACTTTTCAGTGGTGGTGGCGGCCAGTGAACGCAGGTAGTAGGTGGTTTTTAAACCGCGAAACCAGGCCATGCGATAGGTCATGTCGAGTTTTTTGCCATTGGCTTCAGCCAGATAGAGGTTGAGGCTTTGGGCCTGGTCGAGCCATTTCTGGCGGCGACTGGCAGCATCGACAATCCACTGGGGGCCGACTTCAAAGGCGGTGGCATAAAGCGCTTTGAGGTCGTCGGGAATGCGCTCAACGGGTTGTGCGGAGCCGTCGAAATATTTCAGATCGTTGGCCATCACTTCGTCCCACAGGCCGCGCTCTTTGAGGTCGTGAATCAAATAGGCATTGACCACGGTGAACTCGCCGGAGAGGTTCGATTTCACGTAGAGGTTTTGATAGGTCGGCTCTATCGACTGGCTAACGCCGGTGATATTGGCGATGGTGGCGGTCGGTGCAATGGCCATGACATTGGAGTTGCGCATGCCCTGGCTTTGCACGGTGGCGCGCAGGCTGTCCCAGTCGAGGGTCTGGCTTTTGTCGACATCAATATAGTCACTGCCGCGCTGCTGTTCGAGCAGTTCAAGGGAGTCGATGGGCAAGATGCCCTGGCTCCACAGTGAGCCGGGRAAGGTTTCGTAGCTGCCGCGTTCGGCGGCAAGTTCGGAAGAGGCCTGAATAGCGTAGTAGCTGATGGCTTCCATGGAGCGGTCGGCAAACTCAACGGCGGCGTCGGAGGCGTAGGGCACCTTGATTTGATACAGGGCATCTTGAAAGCCCATTAAGCCGAGGCCGACGGGACGATGGCGCATATTTGACCGACGCGCRGTTTCAACGGAGTAGTAGTTAATGTCGATAACATTGTCGAGCATGCGTACGGCGGTGCGCACGGTGCGGCTTAGCTTGTCGGTGTCGAGTTGACCATCGTCGCCAATGTGCTGAGCGAGGTTGACGGAGCCGAGGTTACAGACGGCAATTTCTTCATTGGCTTTGGTGTTAAGGGTGATTTCGGTACACAGGTTGGAGGAGTGCACCACGCCGACGTGCTGCTGGGGCGAGCGTATGTTGCAGGGGTCTTTAAAGGTCATCCAGGGGTGGCCGGTTTCAAACAGCATGCCGAGCATTTTGCGCCACAGGTCCTGAGCACGGAGGGTTTTAAAGAGGCGTATTTCGCCTTTTTCGGCGAGGGTTTCGTATTCAGCGTAACGCTGTTCGAAAGCGGCACCGTAGAGGTCGTGTAAGTCGGGCGTATCGTTGGGCGAGAACAGTGTCCACTGGCCGTCTTCAAACACGCGCTTCATAAACAGGTCGGGAATCCAGTTGGCGGAGTTCATGTCGTGGGTGCGGCGGCGGTCGTCGCCGGTGTTTTTGCGCAGCTCGATAAACTCTTCGATATCGATGTGCCAGGTTTCGAGATAGGCACAGACGGCACCTTTGCGCTTGCCGCCCTGATTCACGGCAACAGCGGTGTCGTTAACCACTTTGAGGAAGGGTACAACGCCCTGGGATTTGCCGTTGGTGCCTTTAATGTAAGCACCGAGACCGCGTACGGGTGTCCAGTCGTTGCCCAGACCGCCAGCCCATTTGGAGAGCATGGCATTGTCTTGAATCGCACCGTAAATGCCTTCGAGGTCGTCGGGTACGGTGGACAGGTAGCAGCTCGACAGCTGGGGGCGCAGGGTGCCGGCATTAAACAGGGTCGGCGTTGAGCTCATGTAGTCGAAGGACGAAAGTAGGTTGTAGAACTCGATGGCGCGCGCTTCGCGGTTTTCTTCTTTCGCGGCAAGGCCCATCGCGACGCGCATAAAGAAGCACTGGGGCAGCTCAAAGCGAATTTCACCACTGTCAGCGTCGCTGTGAATAAAGTAGCGGTCATACAGGGTTTGCAGGCCGAGATAGGTGAACTGTAAATCGCGGCCGGCGTTAATGGCCTGGCCCATTTTCTCGAGGTCRTAGGTGGCGAGATCGGGGGCAATTAATTCCAGCTCAATACCCGTGTGGATGTAGGCTTTAAGCGCTGCGGGGTAGAGGCCTTCCATTTCATGCTGAGTGGCAGAAGTGGCGACTTTGAGAAAGGTCAGGGCTTCGCTGCGCAGGCCGTCCATCAACAGGCGGGCGGTGGCGTAGGAGTAGTTGGGCTCTTTCTCGACCAATGTGCGGGCGGTGATCACTAAAGCTGTGTTGACGTCGGCAATGGACACGCCGTCGTAGAGATTGCGTAGGGCTTCGCTCAAAATAGCGTCAACTTCGACGTCTTTCAGACCCTGGCAGGCTTCGCTAACGACAGTGTGCAAGCGGGCCATATCGAGGGGGCCGTCAGTGCCATCGGGATAGGTGACACGAATGGTGGGGCCGTCGTAGTCGCTTTGTGTGGTTTGTTGCGGTGCAGCATTGGGTTCGGCTGCACTGCGCTCCTGAGAACGTAACTCGCGGTAAATGACGTAGGAACGGGCGATYTTTTGTTCGCCACTGCGCATTAATGCCAGTTCGACCTGATCTTGAATATCTTCAATATGTACAGTGCCGCCAGAGGGCATACGGCGTTTGAACACTTCGCCAACCTGGGCGTTCAGGGCGTGTACGGTTTCGTGAATACGCCCCGATGCCGCTGCCGCAGCACCTTCAACAGCAAGAAAAGCCTTGGTAATGGCGACGATGATTTTTTCGTCGGTATAAGGCACGACTGAGCCGTTGCGCTTGATGACTTTAAGCTGGCCTGGTGCGGTAGCCTGYACAGTGCTGTTTGAAGCYTGGCTGGAGGCTTGTGCTGACATTTCAGCRGTGCTCTGGCCTGYGGTTGGCTGCTGRTCTTGTGTTGATGTTTCCATTGTTTTACCTGCTCTTTGAGCGTGTTGTTTATAGGCTAGTCGTTTGTGGCCACAGGGTTAAAGCTGGGGCTTAATTATCGTGTCAGTTTGTAGCAGCTTTTTGAGGGCTATTCCTTTAGTTRTTGGGCGCGTTGTTAAGCGTGAGCGGCACGCTAATACAATGTATTTAATCCTGACCTAAGTCTTTAACTTTGAAGTAATAATTGTCGCGTTTTTATTGTTCTCATCATACCTTTAGCAGGTTTAATACGGCGTTCAATTATGGCTTTATTCTGGTTCCTGGACCAAGTTCTAAGGCTTAGTGCTAGTTACTATATATAGTGTCTATCCCGCACAAGATACAAGATAGTGTGGTTTGGGCTTAAATGCAATACAAGATATGCTAATTACTGGTTTTTTATGAACGATGCTGATTCGCTGGTTTCACTATAATGCTTGCTGAAAATGAGAGGCCTATTCTGATTAAGCGAGAGTGAAAGTGGTTGCTAACGTTCTGGCGAATACGTCGTTGTTTTTGTAGTTTTAAKGCATTAAAAAATAAAGGGGAGACTGGTTTTAAGGGCTGTACTTTTATCGCTCAGTAAGGCAGGCGGAAGGGCTGTAGGGTTGATCGATATTGGTGCGCAGAAATAGCCCCCCGCGTACTGAAATAGCGTRGGGGGAGCTGGCTTTTTAGGCAGATAAATTGAGCAAGTGCAGCATCAGTGCTTTTTGCGCATGCAGGCGGTTTTCGGCCTCATCCCAAACCACAGAGATAGCTTCGTCTTCCAGTAACTCGGCGCTCACTTCCATGCCGCGATAGGCGGGTAAACAGTGCATAAACAGAGCGTCGCCGGCGGCCAGTGACATTAGCTCATGATTGACCTGAAAGCCTTTGAATTGTTCGATACGTAGCTGCTTTTCTTCTTCCTGACCCATTGATGCCCAGGTGTCAGTTATCACCAGGTCTGCACCTGTCACAGCTTCCTGCGGGTTTTGGCTGATGCTGATACGAGAGGMATGGCGCTGCACCAGACTTTGGTTGGGCTCAAAACCTTTGGGGCAGGCAATACGCAGTTCGAAATCAAATTGCGCGGCGGCATTAATATAGGAGTTGCACATATTGTTGCCATCGCCGACCCAGGCGACTGTTTTACCGGCGATATCACCGCGCTTTTCAACGTAGGTCTGCATATCGGCCAGCAACTGGCAGGGGTGGTAATCGTCGGTCAGCGCGTTAATGACGGGGACTTTGGAATACTCGGCAAAGGTTTCTATTTTACTGTGGGCGAAGGTACGCACCATGATGATGTCGACCATTGAAGAGATCACGCGGGCGCTATCTTCAACCGGTTCGCCGCGGCCGAGCTGGGTGTCGTTGGGCGATAAAAAGAGGGCGCTGCCGCCAAGTTGTGCCGTGCCTGCTTCAAAGGAAACACGGGTACGGGTGGAAGACTTCTCGAAAATCATCGCCAGTACCTTGCCTGACATAGGCTTCGTGGCCGTGCCGTTGCGTAGCTGGCTTTTCAGGCTGATAGCATTGCGAATAATCTCGCGCAATTCATTGGCGGGCAGGTCGTTAAGGGTTAAGAAATGCTGAACCGTCATGGCAAATTCCGTTAGTGGGGCTATTGCCCACTAAAAAGCGTTGATTAAAGGGGCGAGTATATCGACCAATTGTTCTGCCTGCTGATCGCTAAAAGTGAGCGGGGGTAGCAGGCGAACRACATTGCCGGAGGCGACATTAATCAGCAGGCCCTTRTCGGCGGCCTGGGCAACCAGTTCAGCGCAGGGTTCGCTAAGTTCAATGCCGATCATCAGGCCGCAGCCACGTACTTGTTTAACGTTGTCGCAATCAGCTAAGGCGGTGCTGAAAGCTTGCAGTAAGTGTGCGCCGAGTTCGCTAGCACGTTGGGCCAGATTTTCACTTTCAATAAAATTGACGGTGGCTAATGCTGCCGCACAGGCGATGGGATTGCCGCCGAAGGTCGAACCGTGATTACCGGGCTGCATTAGTTGAGCAGCGGGGCCGTGGGTCAAACAGGCGCCAATGGGCACGCCGTTGCCGAGGCCTTTAGCGATGGTTACTACGTCGGGCAGTATGTTGTGCTGCTGGTAGTGAAAATAGCTGCCGGTACGACCGTTGGCAGTCTGAATTTCATCCAGCATTAGTAGCCAGCCTTTGGCATCGCACAGGGCGCGTAACTGTTGCAGGTAGTCGGGGGCAGGAATATTAATGCCACCTTCGCCCTGAATGGGTTCGACGAATACGGCGACAACATTGGGGTTGTTGTCGCCGATGGCCTGTATCGCGTCAATGTCATTAAAGGGGGCGCGGGAAAAACCTCTTACTAATGGCTCGAAACCGGCATGTACTTTGCGATTGCCCGTTGCCGTTAGCGTGGCCAGCGTGCGGCCATGGAAGGCTTGTTCGGTGACGATAATGGTTGGTAGTTCAATGCCCTGGGCATGACCGTGCAAGCGGGCAATTTTAATCGCCGCTTCGTTGGCCTCGGCACCGGAGTTGGAAAAGAACATTTTGCTCATGCCCGACAAAGCGCTGAGCTTATCGGCCAGGGCTTCCTGTGCCGGTATATTGTAGAGATTAGAGCAATGGACGAGGGTCTTCGCCTGGGTTTCGATGGCGGCTGTGACGGCGGGGTGGGCGTGGCCCAGTCCGCACACAGCGATGCCAGCCAGGGCATCGAGGTATTTCTTGCCCTTATCATCCCAGACATAAGCGCCTTCACCTTTAACCAGTGTCAGTGCGCGTTGCCCGTAAGTGTTCATTAGTGCGTTACTTGTCATTACTTGCCCAACTGTTAGCGTGTTAAGGGTTAGATTCTTGCTGCAAATCGTGTGCCCAATCTTTCGCCGTACATTAYATAAAGTAGAAGAGGCGGCGCTAAGCTGCCCGAAAAAAGCGAAATATGTTAATGATCTTGATTGGCATTGGCAATCTTTTTAAGTGCTTTTCTGCGACTACTGGGAGCAGGTGGTTCAAGATAGTACTAGAGTAATCGAGATTGGCCATTTCTTTTTTGTCGTTAAACAGTTAGAATAACCAAGTGTTTTACTCGGTTATTATTGTATTTAAGAACTAGCTTAAGAAAGGTGCTTTGAATGGACGTGCTGGATACTATCCGCGATCAAATCGAAAACAACCCYGTTATTGTTTATATGAAGGGTTCCCCCAATCAGCCGCAGTGCGGTTTTTCTGCGCGTACTGTTCAGGCCTTGATGGCCTGTGGTGAGCGTTTTGCCTATATCGATATTCTTTCTAATCCAGAAATTCGTGCGAAATTGCCGGAATATGCCAATTGGCCGACGTTCCCTCAGTTATGGGTTGCGGGTGAGTTAATCGGTGGTTGTGACATTATTACTGAAATGCATGAAAAAGGTGAATTGCAGCCTTTGATTAAAGAGGCCGCGTTACCGGCGGATGAGAGTTAATYGCTGAGGTAATTTACTAACAATAAAAAAGCGGGCATTGCCCGCTTTTTTATTGTCTGCTTTCCTTCGATAAAGAGCTTTAGATCTGGCTCTGCTTAAGATTGGGGGGCTTTCCAGCCGCCGAGTTCACGCCAGCGATTAACGATCTTACAAAACAGTTCAGCGGTACGCTCTGCATCATAAGCCGCGCTATGGGCTTCTTTATTACTAAAGGGGATGCCTGCCGACTGACAGGCGCGGGCGAGTACCGTTTGCCCATAGGCCAGCCCGGCGAGGGTGGCTGTGTCGAAGCAGGAAAAAGGGTGGAAGGGGTTGCGCTTAATTTGACTGCGGTTGACGGCAGCATTAACAAAGCCGAGATCAAAGTGGGCATTGTGGGCGACGATTACCGCACGGGTGCAGTGGTGTTCGCTGATGTTGTGGCGGATTTCCTGAAAGATATCCCGCAGTGCATCTTTTTCACTCATCGCCTCACGGTCGGGATCATCGGGGTTGATACCGGTGAACTCCAGGGCGGCGTCGTCACAAATGGTGTCCGGGTGGGGCACAACATTGCGGGCGATGGTTTTATCGCGCACCAACAGTCCCGAGTCGTCCATCACCAGCGATACGGCGGCGATTTCCAGCAGGGCGTGTTTGTCGGATTCAAACCCCCCGGTTTCTACATCGATCACCACGGGTAGGAAGCCACGAAAACGCTCGGCAATAAATTCGCCGCTGAAGTCATCCATGGAGCCGGCCCCCGACATGCTCATTTCGCTGTTCATTTCATTCTCCATCGATGACAACCCATTGTAGAGTTTCAGAGGCGTAGAAAGGGACCATAGAATCGTTACCAAGTTGTGTGCTTGCGGGCAGCTGCCAGGGGGCGCGGCGCAGGGTTAATGTGTGTTGATTGACGGGCAGGCCGTAAAAAGCCGGGCCAAAACGGCTGGCAAAACCTTCGAGCTTGTCGAGTGCTCCAGCACGTTCAAAGACTTCGGCATACAGCTCGATTGCCGCGTGGTGGGAGTAACAGCCTGCACAGCCACAGGCGCTTTCTTTTTTGTTTTGTGCATGGGGAGCCGAGTCGGTGCCAAGAAAAAACTTCGGGCTGCCGCTGGTGGCGGCATTAATCAGTGCCTGTTGATGGGTTGAGCGTTTTAAAATGGGTAGGCAGTAATTGTGGGGTCGAATGCCGCCGGCTAGCAGGTCGTTGCGATTACAGAGCAGGTGCTGGGGTGTGATGGTCGCCGCAATATTATCGCCGCTACTTGCCACAAAAGCTGAGCCCTGTTCGGTGGTGATATGTTCGAGCACAATTTTTAAGCTGGGAAAGCGCTGGCAGAGGGGGGTTAATGTGCGCTCAATAAAGACGGCTTCCCGATCAAAAATATCGATGTGTGCATCGGTTACTTCACCGTGTAATAACAGCGGCAGGCCCAGTTGCTCCATCCTCTCCAGTACGGGGTAGACTTTTTCCAAATCGGTGACGCCGGAGTCTGAATTAGTCGTCGCGCCTGCGGGATAGTATTTAACGGCGTGGATGAAGCCACTGGCGACAGCGCGGTCGATTTCATCGGCCGGGGTGTTGTCCGTTAAATAAAGCACCATTAAAGGTTGCCAGTTATTGTTTGCAGGGCGGGCCGCAAGAATGCGTTGCCGATAGGTGTCGGCTTGCTCGGTAGTGATGACCGGCGGGGCAAGGTTAGGCATAACGATGGCGCGAGCAAAGTGACGCGAGGCATCGCCAACCGTGTCGCGCAGGGCGGGGCCGTCACGCAAATGCAGGTGCCAGTCATCGGGTTGAGTGATGGTAAGTGTGTCGAGGGTCGTGGRCATTTTTTTACTTGCTAATTGGGAGCGGCCATCCTACCGGAAAGACCTGCTTTGGGACAGGCTACTATCTGTACCAAAAGCTACCAAAAACACGGTGTAAGGTTTAGAATTCGCACCGCTCGAATCTAGCACTGTTATTTCCAGGAGATTGTTTGTGTCCGATATTAAAAAAGTAGTTTTAGCCTATTCCGGTGGGCTCGATACCTCCGTGATTGTTCGCTGGTTGCAGGAAACTTATCAGTGTGAGGTGGTGACCTTTACCGCTGATATCGGCCAAGGTGAAGAAGTTGAACCAGCACGGGCCAAAGCCAAAGCCCTGGGTATTGAAGAAATTTACATTGATGATTTGCGCGAAGAGTTTGTTCGCGACTTTGTCTACCCTATGTTTCGTGCGAATACTATTTATGAAGGTGAGTACCTGTTGGGTACCTCTATTGCGCGGCCTTTAATCGCCAAGCGCTTAATTGAGATCGCCAATGAAACTGGTGCTGATGCTATTTCCCACGGCGCGACAGGTAAGGGCAATGATCAGGTGCGCTTTGARCTCGGCGCTTATGCTTTAAAACCTGGCGTTAAAGTCATCGCCCCCTGGCGCGAGTGGGACTTAACGTCGCGCGATACCTTGATGGATTATTGTGCCGAGCACGATATCCCCGTCGATTTTGCCTCCAGCAAAAAGAAATCGCCTTATTCAATGGATGCTAACTTGCTGCACATTTCCTACGAAGGTGGTGTGCTGGAAGAACCCTGGGCCGAGGCGGAAGAGTCTATGTGGCGCTGGAGTGTGTCTCCCGAAGCCGCGCCAGATAAACCCCTGTACATGGAATTAAGCTTCCAGAAAGGGGATATTGTTGCCATTGATGGTAAAGCGATGACCCCGGCAGAAGTACTGACCCTGCTCAATGAAATTGGTGGTGCCAATGGCATCGGTCGTGCCGACATCGTCGAAAATCGCTATGTAGGTATGAAAGCGCGAGGCTGTTATGAAACACCGGGCGGCACTATTATGCTCAAGGCGCACCGGGCCATAGAGTCGATTACGCTTGACCGGGARGTCGCTCACTTAAAAGATGAGYTAATGCCYCGTTACGCSAGYCTTATTTAYAATGGCTACTGGTGGTCGCCAGAGCGGGAAATGCTGCAAACGATGATTGATGARTCTCARCARTATGTRARYGGTGTYGTRCGYYTGAARCTKTAYAARGGTAAYGTCRYTGTYATWGGKCGYAARTCRGAAGACAGYCTGTTTGATGARCGYATCGCTACGTTTGATGATGATGCCGGTGCTTATAACCAACAAGATGCCGAAGGTTTTATTAAGCTCAATGCCCTACGGTTGCGTATTGCAGCCAATAAAAACCGTTAGTTATACGATATATTTTTAAAGGTCATAAGTCGGCCACCTCTCAAGATGCGTTCGGTTGATATATATCATGTTTTTGCGGACGCGAATGCCGAATAATTGCGCCGCTTATAGCTCTGTTCGGTCTATTTCTCTCACCAAGGACATAAAAAATGAGTGATGCTAGCTCTGTGAATACTTTGCCCACATACAATATAAAGGTGGTGAAGCAGTTTGCTATCATGACCATTGTCTGGGGCATCGTTGGGATGTTGGTGGGAGTCATTCTTGCCGCCGAGTTGATCTGGCCCAATATGAATATGGGTATTCCTTGGCTTCATTTTGGTCGTTTACGTCCCCTTCATACTAACGCGGTGATTTTTGCCTTTGGCGGTTGCGCTCTGTTTACGAGTGCTTACTACGTGGTTCAGAAAACCTGTCAGGCGACACTGTTCATGCCGCGATTGGCCGCATTTACTTTTTGGGGTTGGCAGTTAGTGATTGTTGCTGCTGCAATCACCTTGCCCATGGGGTTAACCACCAGCAAGGAATACGCTGAGCTGGAATGGCCAATCGATATTATGATTACTATCGTTTGGGTGTCCTATGCGATTGTTTTCTTTGGCACTATCGCGAAAAGGCAAACCTCCCATATCTATGTTGCCAACTGGTTCTTTGGCGCTTTTATTCTCGCTGTTGCTATGCTGCATGTAGTGAACAGTGCGGCTATCCCTGTATCGATGTTTAAATCTTATTCTGTCTATGCAGGTACTATCGACGCGATGGTGCAGTGGTGGTACGGGCACAATGCAGTGGGTTTCTTTTTAACAGCAGGCTTTCTCGGCATGATGTATTACTTCGTGCCCAAGCAAGCTGGGCGGCCGGTGTATTCTTACCGCCTGTCTATCGTGCATTTCTGGGCTTTGGTTGCCATCTATATTTGGGCCGGCCCCCACCACCTACACTACACATCACTGCCTGATTGGGCACAAAGCCTGGGTATGGTGATGTCTTTGATTCTACTCGCGCCTTCCTGGGGTGGCATGATTAACGGCATTATGACKYTGTCGGGGGCCTGGGATAAATTACGCACCGACCCAACACTGCGCTTTTTAGTGGTTTCACTTTCTTTCTACGGTATGTCGACATTTGAAGGTCCGATGATGGCCATCAAAACAGTGAATGCCCTTTCTCATAATACTGACTGGACGATCGGTCATGTTCACTCTGGTGCTTTGGGTTGGGTAGCGATGATTTCGATCGGCAGCATGTACCACCTTATCCCGATCATCTTTGAAAAGCCGAAAATGTACAGTATCAAATTGATTAATACTCACTTCTGGTTGGCGACCATGGGTACGGTGCTCTATCTCGCATCCATGTGGGTCAATGGCCTTGCCCAGGGTTTGATGTGGCGCGCCTTTAATACTGACGGCACACTCACTTACACCTTTGCAGAATCTATTGAAGCGAGTATGCCAGGTTACTACGTACGCCTTCTTGGCGGCGGTATGTTCTTCCTCGGCATGTTGGTGATGGCCTTTAATGTCTGGAARACSTGTCGCGGGCCCGGAGTTTCGGCRCCAGTTGACAGCCAACCAGTCACTGCAGCGTAGGGGGCTCGACGATGAACCACGACATAGTTGAAAAGAATGTTGGCGTACTGATTATCCTGACGCTGGTAGCGATGAGTTTTGGCGGTTTGGCACAGGTTGTGCCGCTGTTTTTTATTAAATCAACGACAACCCCAATCGAGGGTTTGATGCCGCTACCTGCCCTGGTGCTTGAGGGCCGCGATATTTACATTCGTGAAGGTTGCCACGTTTGTCACACGCAGATGGTTCGCCCCTTCCGTTCAGAAACTGAACGTTATGGCCATTACACGGTAGCGGGTGAGCAAGTTTACGAGCACCCTTTTCTGTGGGGCTCAAAGCGTACGGGGCCAGACCTGGCGCGAGTGGGTGCTCGCTATAGTGATGAGTGGCATCGTGCGCACCTCTATAACCCAAGAGATGTGGTGCCAATTTCAAACATGCCGAGCTTTCCCTGGTTATTTACAGACATCGTCACGGGTAAAGACACAGCGGCMAAAATGCGAGCACTGCGTATCGTCGGCGTACCTTATACCGATAGTGATATTGAAAATGCGGCCTCAGAGTTTGCTTCAGGTGATGTGAAAGAGGTTGATGCCTTGGTGGCTTATCTCCAGCAACTGGGCACATTGATCAAACGTAAACGCTAAGGCGCACCGGAGGATTTATGGACCAGGGTACATTAGAAGGTATTGGTACATTATTGGCGATGCTAGCCTTTGGTGCCGTTTGTGTATGGGCTTACAGTGGTCGCAATAAAGCGGGATTTGATGAAGCGGCTCAGTTGCCCTTTCTCGATGAATTGCCAGCGGCCAATAAGCGGCTTATCGCAGACGGTGATGAAGCTGGTGAAACAGCCATAGAGACAAGCACGAAAAAAGAAGGGAATGGCATATGAGCACGTTCTGGAGTTGGTGGATCATCGTTATCACAGTAGTGACGACTGTGGGTATCTGCTGGATATTATTTGCCAATAGAAAAGTGACTGTGAAGGAGCGGCCTAAAGACGGCGAGGTACCCACGACGGGCCACGTTTACGATGGTATTGAAGAATACGAYAATCCGCTGCCCGGCTGGTGGTTCAACATGTTTRTCGGCACGGTGATATTTGCTGTTATTTACCTGGTGTTATACCCGGGTATGGGTAATTTTCCTGGTGTAYTGGGCTGGACATCTGAGGGCCAGTGGCAAGAACAGGAGAAAAAAGCAGAAGATCGCTTCGAGGTCGTTTATTCGACTTTTGAAGGGCTAACGATTGAAGAACTTGCGGTCAAYCCTGAAGCTTTTAAAATTGGTCGTCGTCTGTTCGGTAATAACTGCGCCGTTTGCCACGGCAGTGATGCTCGCGGTAGTTATGGTTTTCCCAACTTGACTGATGGTGACTGGTTGTATGGCGGAACACCCGAAGCCATTGAGGCATCAATCACCCATGGTCGCAGTGGCATGATGCCAGGCTGGTCTGCGGCAATTGGCGAAGAAGGCGTTAATCAAGTCACTGAATACCTGTTTAAAATTGGTGAGAGTGAGCACGATGCAACACTTGCTGCTGGCGGCGAAAAGGTTTTTGCGAGCTTCTGTGCGGGTTGCCACGGTGCCGATGGCAAGGGTAAYCAGGCCCTGGGTGCTCCCAATTTGAGTGATGATGTTTGGCTTTATGGTCGCTCGCCGGAATTGATCAGAACCACTATTCGCTCCGGTCGTCAGGGCTTAATGCCCGCACAGGACGAGCAATTACATGAGAGYAAAATTCGTTTGTTGACTGCCTATGTTTATAGCCTGGCACACCAATAATGATTGTAGAAATTGGCGGCTAATAATAGTGGCTGAGTGAGGCGACCATGAGTTCGCAAGAGGAAAAAAAACCGAGCCTCGAGGAAGAGGCTCATGTTCTCTATCTCTACGAGACAGAAAAGAAAATCTACCAGCGGCGCTTTGTTGGCTTTTTTCGCAAGCTAAAAAAGCGCAGCGGCATCCCTTTATTACTCGGTTATTTACTCCTGCCGTGGCTTCAAATTGATGGCCGTCAGGCCGTCTGGTTTGATCTGCCCGCACGCAAATTTCATATCTTCTGGATGACCTTCTGGCCCCAGGATTTCATGATGCTGGCCTGGCTACTGATTATCGCTGCATTTACCCTGTTTTCGGTGACGGTGGTGGTAGGTCGTGTTTGGTGTGGTTTTAGCTGCCCCCAAACTGTATGGACCATGATGTTTATGGGTGTGGAGCGTTTTTTCGAAGGTGGGCGCAATAAACGTATCAAACTGGATCTTGCGCCCTGGAGTTTTAATAAAGTCTGGCGTAAGGGTGGCAAGCATTTTGGTTGGCTATTGATTGCCTTTATTACCGGTTTTACTTTCGTCGCCTATTTTAATCCGGTTCGCCAGCTCTCTATTGATTTGTTCACTTTCTCTGCTCCTGCGGCAGCGGTTTTCTGGACCTTCTTTTTCACCTTAATGACCTATATGAATGCGGGTTACCTGCGTGAACAGGTCTGTAAATATATGTGCCCCTATGCGCGCTTTCAGTCGGTGATGTTTGATGCCGATACGCTGATCGTTTCCTATGACAAGGCGCGAGGCGAATCACGGGGCCAGCGTAAGAAAGGTAGCGATTATCGAGCAGAGGGTTTAGGCGACTGTGTTGATTGTGGCCTATGTGTGCAAGTTTGCCCGGTGGGTATCGATATTCGTGAGGGCTTACAGCCTGAATGCATTAGCTGCGGTCTGTGTATTGATGCCTGCAATGCCATTATGGAAAAGGTTGAATATCCCAAAGGGCTCATCAGTTTTACCACCGAAAATAAATTAGAGAACGGCGCTACCCACGTTTTCAGGCCGCGTTTGCTGGGTTACGGTCTGGCTTTGTTAGTCATGGTCAGCGTGTTCGCTTATACGCTGATTACCCGTGTACCCCTAGAGCTCGATATTATTCGCGACCGTTCGCTGCTGTATCGTGAAACATCGCGAGGTATGGTTGAAAATATTTATACCTTACGTATTAATAATATGGATAACCAGGCTCATAAATACGTGATTAATGTCGAGGCCGATCAGGATTTCCGTTTTATTGGCGATAGTATTGTCGATGTTGCTGGCGGGGAAGTTTATACGCATCTGGTGCGACTTGAACTCGATCCTGGTTTGCTCAAACGGGGTAATATAGATATTACTTTTGTGCTGCAAGCCGAGGATGATGAAAAAATGCACGACAGTGAAGAGAGTCGTTTTATCGGGCCTTTTATTCGTTAAAATCCTCTCATAATCCTTTGTAAATCTACGCTAAAACCACTCACCTTTTTTCACTATGAGTGCTAACGGAATTAAGTCGATGTTAGATACTACAGGCCAAATACCCCCCCCTCCCTGGTACCGGCAGTTCTGGCCCTGGTTTTTGATCGCCTTGCCCGCGACGGTGGTTGTCGCCTGTTTTTTTATGCTCTATCTGGCGATCACGTACAGTGATGATCTGGTCAGTGATAATTATTACCGCGATGGCCTGGCGATAAAYYKGGTGCTCACTCAGGATATCCGTGCCACTGAACTTGGCCTGTCAGCAAATCTTGATTTTGATAGGGATAGCGATAAGGCTATCAATGTGTTGGCTGTCACGTTAAGTAGCAGTATTGATACGTTTGTGATGCCGACTGAATTAAATCTGCATTTACTCCATCCTGGGGATGCGAGTGCTGACCATGTCGTCGAGTTGATGGCCGCGGGCGATGGCCGTTTCAGGGGTAAATTACCGGCACTACCAGCGCAGAGCTTTTATCTGCGCTTGGTTCCTACTGAGCTTATTTCTGCTGAACTTATTAAAGATGCCTCCGCAAAAGAACGTTTACAGAGTGCCCCATGGCGCTTGGCCGGGGCAATAGATTTTACCGATAACCACATTGTTGAATTACGGGCAGAGCCCGAGCGCGTTCCTTCGAGCAGCGACTGAATATGCCCCTTGAAACCTGCTTCCATTGTGCATTACCCCTGGATGGTAGGGACGATTTCACTGTACTTATTGACGGTGTACTACGCCCGATGTGCTGTATTGGCTGCCAGGCAGTTGCCAGCGCGATTGTCGATGGTGGACTCGAAAAATTCTACCAATACCGTTCGGCCAATGCCTTGCGCAATGAAGGTAGTACAAGTGAAGATTTCAGCGCCTATGACTTGCCGGAAATCCAGGCTGATTTATTAACCATTGATGAGCATGGGCTGGCGACAATAGAACTTGGTATTTCAGGCATTAGCTGTGCAGCCTGTGCCTGGCTGATCGAACACCATTTGGAGAAGTTACCCGGTGTCATCAAGGTCGGTGTGAATGTCAGTCGCCAACGCTGCCGACTGCAATGGGATAAAGAGCAATTACCATTGAGCCAGGTTTTGGCTGCTTTTATTGAAATTGGCTATCGGGCCTATCCGGCAAAAGAATCCAACAAGCTAGAGCATATTGAACGCGATCAAAAGGGTTATTTATTACGCCTTGGTGTAGCGGGTATTGGCATGATGCAGGCGGGTATGCTGGCTATCGCCCTTTATGCGGGTGTCTTTCAGGGTATGGATCCCCACTGGCAGAGCCTGCTACGCTGGGTCAGCCTGCTCATTGCAACACCAGTGGTTCTGTATTCAGCGCAACCCTTTTTTAAAGGGGCCTGGCGCAGTTTAGTGAGTTTTCGTGGTCGCTTGCCCTGGCACCAGCAGTTAACCATGGATGTCCCTATTTCTCTGGCTATCAGCCTGGCTTTTATGGCGAGTGCCTGGGCAACAATATCAGGGGCAGGCGAAGTTTATTTCGATGCGGTCTCTATGTTGACCTTCTTCCTTCTGCTCGGTCGTTTTCTTGAAATGCGGGTACGTTATGCGAATGAGTTAGTCGCAGGGGAAGTGACTGAATTGATACCCCTTTCAGTGCAGCGCTGGATTGATGATGGCGRTGCAGGGCAGTTTGARCAGGTRCCGGTTAAATCTCTYTGTGTTGGCGATATTATTCAAGTTGCTGMRGGYGAGTGTCTGGCTGTCGATGGTGTCGTGCTGGCGGGAGAAAGCCCAGTCATCGAAGCGATACTCAGYGGCGAGCAAGACCCCGTTGCCAAAGGCCCRGGTGAYGCKGTCAGCGCNGGGANCGGTGAATACCTCRAACCCTTTGAAAATTMAAGTGAGTGCYGTTGGCCAGCGCACGCGCCTGGCAGCCATTGTCGATATGCTYGATGGGGTCACYGCMCAAAAGCCTCGACAACTGGCCATTGCCGATCGCTTTGCCGCMGGDTTTATTGCTTTTGTKTTACTGCTTGCTACTGCTGTATTTTCTGTCTGGTGGCTGCACGATGCAGACAGGGCGTTGTGGGTAACCTTGTCCGTGCTGGTGGTGACTTGCCCCTGTGCGCTGTCACTGGCGACACCGGTWGTACTCGCCGCYGCAACCGGGCGACTGCAGAGRCAGGGCTTTTTGATCCGTAGCCCTCATGTGCTGGAAACGTTGAGTAAAGTYACTCGTGTTRTCTTAGATAAAACAGGCACGCTGACAACGGGCAAACTTGAAATTGACAGCCTTGTCTTGTCCCCCGAARCRGAAGAGTTCGATACTGCGACAATACTTGATATCGCGGCCGCTCTGGAACARGGTTGTTGYCATCCTATTGCCAGTGCTTTTAAACAGCGACAAAAGCACACTAACAAACAGGCCGAGCAASTYGATTAYCARGTGGGCGGCGGTGTYAGYGGTGTGATYGAYGGTCAGCGCTACGCAYTGGGTAAACCMGCGTTTATCGAYCAGTGCTTTGCTTTRCAWRTGCCCTCATCGCTGTTGYCGAAKGYTRCAKCGGCRCGAGARGYTCTGGAYTCAAAGCATCGYCTGGAAATCATATTGGCCAGTGAATATAAAATTCTGGCACGTATTATCCTCATCGATGAATTGCGCCCTGGTGCTGTAGAACTGGTTACCAGATTACAGGGACAGGGGCTTGCCCTTGARTTACTCAGCGGCGATCAGGAACAAAATACTGCGGCCTTGGCTGCCGATTTAGGCATTCAGCAATGGCAGGCCAATAAGAGTCCAGAGGATAAGTTGGCCACTATCCGAGCGCGGCAAAAAGAAGGCGATATTGTGCTGATGGTGGGTGATGGCATTAACGATGTGCCGGTGCTCAGTGGTGCCGATATCTCTGTTGCGATGGCTGAGGCGACGGACTTTACCCGCATGGCTTCTGAYGCCGTACTACTGTCGGGCAACTTAATGTCACTACTCGATACTATTTCCGTGGCGCGTAAAACCGCAGCCGTTATACGGCAGAATATCGCATGGGCTCTGATTTATAACGTCAGTGCCTTGCCCCTTGCCGCCATGGGTTGGGTACCGCCCTGGGCAGCCGCTATTGGTATGTCTGCCAGTTCACTGGTAGTGGTCTTAAATGCTCTGCGCCTGCAACGCAGCAATACAGGCCATGGGAATAATGTTGAAAGTGATGGGCAGCAGGGGGCTTTGCTGCGAAGCCTGCAGGCAGGGATCTGATGGAAAGCCTGTATGTGTTAATTCCCTTGTCGTTCATCGTAGTGGCATTGGGTATTTGGCTGTTCTTTTGGGCGGTGAATAATGGCCAATACGATGATCTTGATGGTGAGGCAGAACGTATCTTATTTGATGAGCCCGATAGCAATATTAAAGCTGACAAGGCGAATCAAAGAGTGTGTGAATTGCCAGGCAAGAATAAACAAGGGTTAAAGGCATCTGGCAGTAAAAATGTTTGATGCTTTACTTTTGTTATTTGCACCCCTTGCCGCAATGTTTGGTATTGGCTTGCTGGGCACTGGGCATTGTTTCGCCATGTGTGGAGGCATCGCCTCGGCGTTGGGCTTTGCTAGTGAGAAAGGCGGAAGCCGTTATATTTTGGCCTACAATTTAGGCCGTGTTGTTAGCTATTCTTGTGCTGGTGGAGTGGTTGCCAGCCTGGGTTATGCCAGTAGTCACTATCTTGCGCTGGCACCAGTGCTACGGGGTATAGCAGGCCTGCTGTTGATTGTTATGGGCTTGACGATGGCTGGTTGGTGGCGGGGATTGACTCACCTGGAAAGGGTCGGCAGTTTGTTATGGCGGCGACTTCAACCCCTGGGCCAGCGTCTATTGCCAGTACGCTCGTTTCGTTCGGCAATATTGCTGGGTCTAGTATGGGGATGGTTGCCTTGCGGGCTGGTTTACACCGCACTGGCCTTTGCAGCTACCGCCGAAACACCGCTGGCAGGAATGGCACAAATGGCGGCCTTTGGTTTCGGCACCCTGCCAGCGGTGATACTGGGGGGGGTGTCAGTCGGTAAGCTGGGGGACGTGCTGCGAAGTAAAAACTTTCGCCTTGTCTTTGCGCTTTTATTAATAGCATACGGTCTTTGGACCTTATTACCCGTGGTTTTGCCGTATCATCAACACTAACTTAATACGAGCTTTTTGGGTGAGGAAAGCGGACCGTTGAGAAACTTGATTTTTATCAATACACCGCTGTGGTTTTAGCGGTATAAACAAGACTAAACAGGCAGTCGTGCTAGGAGTATTTATGTTCGGATATATACCGGGATTAATGTTTAATCCACGCAAGCAATGGCAAACAATCGCYGCACTGGGGGATGAGCAGATTAAACGTTTGCTGCCCTATCCCATTGTTATGGCGCTGTTGCCACCATTGGCTTTATATATTGGTACTACCCAGGTCGGCTGGACGGTGGCCGGTGAAGATGTGGTACGCATTACTGAGGCCAGTGCCATACCTTTAATTGTGCTGAGTTATATCGCCCTGCTCGGCGCGGTGGTGATTATTGGCTTAATGATTAACTGGATGTCCCAGACCTATCAGACAGAGGCCTTTCCCATTAAGGGCGTGGTGTTAATGGGTTATGCCTGCACGCCAATCTTTTTGGCCGGCGCCTGTGCGGTCTATCCGCTTTGGTGGCTCGATATTGTGCTCGGTACCGCCGCAGCGATTTATACGATTTATCTGATTTACACGGCCATACCGATAATGATGCAGGTACCCTGGGACCGGGGTTTTCTCTATGCCAGCGCGGTATTTATGATCGCCCTGGTGTATGTGGTGGTGATACTGGTGGGTGTGACTATTGTTTGGGAGTATATTGCGACGCCGGTTTTTTCCAATTAAAGAAATTAGTGCTTTTAAGTAGGAGCGCGCCAAGCACAGCGATGATAATGGCCGGCATCAGGTGAAACTTGAGCATGTGTTCCGGCGCGTACATACAGGCTATTTGCATATACCACGCGGGGATCATGCCCGCCGCTAAACCCAGACTAAAGCCGGTGTGCGTGAGTTCTAAGACCATCCGCCGTCGCGCTAGCAAGCCGGCAATAAACAGGGGTGGCAGAGCGTAGAGAAAGGTTTCAAAGACACAGTAGTGGCGAGAACCCTCGGTCGATGGTTCTATCGCAGGGTCAAAAAGTCCGTAAATATTCAGCCCTATCCAGAACAGTACGGCAATACGTGCCGTTAATTTTACCGGGCCGCTGAGTGCGCCGGGTACGGTATGGCGAAACGCGACAATACTGGTCAGTACGATCGCTGTTAGACCGGCGAACATTTCTAGCATAAAGCGCGGTTCTGTTAGCAGTTGGCTATAGGCATTACTGCGAATAGGGCCTAGTAGATGAGTAATGGCGAGGCAATAAAGCACACTGCCCAAGAGCCATAATAGGGCGAGCAGGTTGTTATTCATCAGCGGTTTGATGGGCTTAAGCTGCGTCGCCAGAGACTTGATTAATTGCTGCTGACTACTCATCGGAATCGCTCTCCAGTAGCTTTTTCAGTTGTTTGATGGCGCGATGGACTCTGACCTTTACGTTGACTTCCGATATCCCCAGTTCACTAGCAGCCTCCTTGCTGCTCAGGCCCTTAATTTTGGTGAGTGTAAGGACTTCGCGGTGTTGTTGTTTCAAGGCTTTAAATAAATAACCTTCGATCAARGGCTCTTCCATCTCACCGTGGCCTGTATTCACGGTACAAGTCGTTTGCTCAATTTGCCGCTCAATCATCTTTTGGTAGGCGCTTTGTCGGCGTAGGCCATCGATGGCTTGATGACGGATAATGGCGAATAACCAGGGGCGTATCGCGCGCTTTGGGTTGTAGGTGTGGCGACCCTGGTGGATGGCGATCAGAATATCCTGGGTCCAGTCATTGAGGCTCTGGTGGGCACCAATCCGCGAGCGTAGATAGGCTTCAATAAAAGTGCACAATTCACGTAAGAGCTGTTCGTAATCCCGTTCGTTACCATGCTGGGCCGCCATCATTAAGCTGGACCAGCGCTGCTCATCATGTTGGTATTGTATGTTCGTCATAGACAATACATCGACCCTCCTGCCAACAGCGTAGCGTTTTTCCGTAGAAAACGCAGCCTGAAAAAGGGCTTTCCCGGCTGCGCCAGAATCRTGCTTAGWGGGTGCGGGTGATAGTGATTTTGGCGACATCGTTGTTCCAGTCGTAGAGCTGGGGCTTGAGTACATCATCACCTAAGTCGTGAAAGCCGTTACCGATATGGACGAAGCCTTCATCCCCATCGCCGACCTCGGGGGAATAGCCCTCGCCACCACACAGTGGGCCGGGGATATTGGCGCAATCCTGATCATTGTATTCCGTGCCGGCATCATAGGCGGGTACCCGATAACTAACACTGCCGCGGCGGGGTAGCTTCATGCCTTCGAGAGCTATGAAGGTATCATTGGTCGGCAGCAACATGGCGACCACAGTTATCCGGTCGCGACCGGGCTTGCCTTTGATGATCAGGTCTGTGGTTTCGCCTGGCATCAACAACACACCGTTGGTGCTTATGTCGTTAGCATAATCGGCGACCAGAGTACTTAAGGGGACAGTGTCGCCACCCTCGGCCAACTGCTCCAGCTCGTTACTGGCGGCTTCGCCCAGGGTAAATAGCGGCTTTACGTGACGATGGGTAAATACCAGCTGAGGCGTAAAGGCCTGCCCGGGTGTGAGATTAGTGATGCTAACTTGGTAAGTTTTTAGTCTTTCGTCGGCATGGGCGAGACTGACGCCGACACAGAGGAGTAGTGCGGGAATGATTTTTAACATGATGATTTCCTTATTGGTTTCTGAGTGTGATAACTAATACGCAGCAGGTGAGCAAAAGGTTACAGGGCCTTAAAATAATTTTAGGACTATGCTAATGTGCGGCCAAAATTATGGGCTTTTAAAGGGGAAGGGCGATCATGAAATTACTGCATACCATGCTGCGCGTAGGCGATTTGGACAAATCCATTGCTTTTTATACCGAATTGCTCGGTATGGAGCTGTTGCGTAAAAGGGACTTTCCCGAAGGTCGTTTTACCCTGGTATTTTTGGGCTACGGTTTGGAAAAAGAGAATACCGTGCTTGAACTCACCCATAACTGGGATACGGCAAGCTATGAACTCGGTGATGCCTATGGTCACATCGCCATCGGTGTCGAGGATGTTTACGCCACTTGCGAGCAAATTAAGAGTCAGGGCGGAGCAGTAGTGAGAGAGCCGGGGCCAATGATGCACGGCAGTACGATTCTGGCTTTTGTCGAAGATCCGGATGGTTATAAAATCGAATTATTATCACTTAATCATYCTTGAGATGGTTTGACAGACTTCAGACTTCAGACTTCAGTATCTATTGTCAGGGCTGGAGCCTTACCCTTTGAACGCAGCCAGTTAAGACCATTAAGGATTTTTGGATTGCTGGCAATTTTRCGCTCAAGAGTGAACTTCCCTGGGTAATCCATTAATAATAAGCCCATCGCTATTGTTAGCAGGCCTTGACCGGGAATAAACAGCATAATAATACCGCCCAAAAGCAGTATCCAGCCAAAGACGTTCTTCCCAATTAATACCGCGATTCTAAGAGCGGGGTGAGTTTGCTTTAGTGGTATCGGGTGTCGTTTCTTATGGCAAAAGTAATCACTGGGGATTTGTGCCACCAGCCAGGGYAAAGTCAGTAAGCTGATAACAAAAGTCAGAGCAGAAATAACGGCCATCCAGGTGARAAGAGCCTGGTACTCTGAAAGCCATTCCATCAACTGGGGATGAGTGAATAGGGTAGTTCAGCGATGCGTACTTTAACGGTCTCGCCATCAATAATGAAAGAAGCAGCATCTGCTTGTTCTTCGTGTAATACCGCAAGCATTTCGGTGCTTCTCTGATTGGCAGGTGCCGCCATTAAAACTGTCCCCACCAGCTTGTTAGTCTCGCTCGCGTATATTTCTGTACCCGTTTTTGGTGGGTTTGAAGCGTCAATAATGACGCGGTAAGTCCGGCGTTTGAGTTTGCCCAGGTATTGCATGCGGGCGACAATTTCCTGGCCGGTATAACAACCCTTTTTGAAATTCACAGCCCCGGTGGCCTGCAGGTTGAACATTTGCGGTACAAATTGCTCAAACGTTTCAGCTCGCACCGGGGCTAGCCCAGCCTGAATCGATTGCAGGTGCCAATAACTTATACCCGTGGGTGTGCAGGTTGATGTTAGTTTGAGCCAAACCGCTTCGGCTGCATCAGCTATAACAATCAAGAGAAACTGCTTTGCGGAGATGCGCAGCAGTAAGCAATCATCACTGATAACAATCTGATTTATCGCTGTGGGCATAACGTCGAAACAGGGCTCGAGTGCCGCTTCACAATCGGGTCCGCTAATGCCGAGTAGCCGGTATTCATCACTGGCATTACTCAAAGTGGTCTTAAAAAAGGCTGCGTATTTACCAATGTTGTCGATTGTCGTATCGACAAGTGAGCGATGCATCACTAATAACACGCTATCTGCCACTGGTTCGAGGGCTTGATAAGAGGTGAACATTCGTCCTTTTGGGTTGCAAATAGCACCGGGCAGACTGGTGTGTTCATCCAGCAGGCTGGTGTCACTGGTACTTTGTCCCTGTAAAAAACGTTTACTGTCGACACCTTTTAGAGCAAGAACGCCCTGATCACCGAGGTCCGACAGTGTGGCCTTTAGCGCTGGGTAGTCGGCTGGTGACTCACCAAAGGCGGTGGCAAGCCCGTCGCTGATAATGGCCCCTTGTTGGGTGAGAAATACCTGCCACTCGTTCATGGGGTCAGTGTGATTTGTGTTAGCCATTTGCTTCACTATTTTGATGGGTAGTTGTTCAGGCATGCATTATAATCCCACTCGGTGATTTACGTGTGAATTGCTTCATCGGTGATCAATCAGTGGCTGAATACATTATGGGCAAAAATCGTCATGGATAAAAATCGTCTCTTTTGGGCAAGTCGTCGTGGCATGCTGGAGCTGGACATTATATTGCAGGCTTTCCTTGAGAATACTTACGATCTACTAAAGCCTGAAGAGCAAGCACTTTATCAGCATTTGCTCGGCGGTGAAGACCAGGACCTGTTTGCTTGGTTGATGGGTCGTGAAGAACCTGAGGATCAAGGTACGGCAACGATTGTTGCCATTATTCGTGCAAGCCAGCATGCCCCTGCAAGCTGAGTTCGACTTTAGAAACTCCATTACCAGGCAGCGTCAGAAAGTTCACCAGCTGCAAGGACTGCTTGCTGCGTTACTTGCCGGGTTTGTATTCTTTCTGGTGGATGACGCTATTTTTTGCGTTTACCTAGAGTTAATACTTTTACTGGTTTACTTGCGTTCGAAGCAGCGTATTTCGATGGCCGCGCCCGTTGAGAGTTTGGTCGTGAAGAGTAATAGTGCGGCGGCCATGATTGATGGTGTTCATTGCCGGCTGACAAGCTGCGAGCTTGATTATTACGCCACCAGAATAGCGTTGATAAAACTGACTACGATAGAAGGGCAGGTGCATCGTTGCTTCGTCTTTCCAGATGTCCTTGGCGCGGACAAATATCGTGAGCTGCTAGCCTTGCTTCAAGCCGGGCTGTTGGAATCAGCGCCGTCGACTATTTGACGGGAGTGCTTCAGCTAATTTTTGCTGACAATAATATCTTGCCCGGCAAAGTTCATCGGTACCAGAATGGTGTCTTTCGCAACGGCCGATAATTGTGGGTGGTCAAGAGTGTAGTGCAGGCCCCGGCTCTCTTTGCGCAGGGTGGCTGAGCGAATAATCAATTCGGCCACTTTGGCCAGATTGCGCAGCTCGAGCAAGTCTCGACTCACTTTATAGTTGCTGTAGTACTCCTGAATTTCACGCTGCAATAAACGTACACGGTTTTCAGCCCGCTCCAGTCGCTTGCGGGTGCGAACAATACCCACGTAATCCCACATGAAACGCCTTAGTTCATCCCAGTTATGGGAGATAACCACATCTTCATCGGAATAGGTGACACGCGATGAATCCCATTCTTTGGTGTAGCTCGGTGCGGGAATCGTACTGATTTTCTCGCGGATACTCTTCGCTGCGGCCCTTGCAAAAACAAGACATTCGAGCAGGGAATTACTGGCCATACGATTGGCACCGTGTAAGCCAGTAAAGGCACACTCGCCGATGGCGTAAAGGTTGTTGAGGTCAGTGCGTCCCTGTTTATCCGTGACGATACCGCCGCAGGTGTAATGGGCTGCCGGCACAATAGGAATGCGCTCGCGTGTGATGTCGATACCAAACTCAAGGCATTGCGCTTTTACGGTGGGAAAGTGGCTGTCGATAAATTCGGCGGGCTTGTGGCTGATATCGAGATACAGACAGTCGCAACCGAGGCGTTTCATTTCGTGGTCAATGGCGCGGGCGACAATGTCACGAGGTGCAAGTTCGCCCATCGGATGAAAGTCGAACATAAAACGTTTGCCGTCGGGCAAAAGCAAATGGGCACCTTCACCCCGCAAAGCCTCGGAGACCAAAAAAGCTTTGGCCTTTGGGTGGAACAGACAGGTGGGATGGAATTGATTGAATTCCATATTGGCAACGCGACAACCCCGACGCCAGGCGGCTGCTATTCCGTCACCGCTAGCGCCGTCAGCATTACTGGTATAGAGATAAACTTTACTGGCACCGCCGGTGGCGAGAATAACGACTTTCGCCTGAAACAGGCAGACTCGATCGTGTCTGGTGTCCAGTGCGTAAGCGCCGTTACAACGAAAGCTGCGAGAGTCGGCATCGGCCTGGGTCGTGAGATCGACCACCACATGCTGCTCGAATACATCAAGGTTTGGCGTGTTGAGCACCTTTGTGGCGAGGGTGCTGGATAGTGCCTGCCCAGTGGCGTCGGTGCTGTGGAGGATGCGACGGTGACTGTGTCCGCCCTCTTGCGTTAAGTGATAGTCGCTATTTTKTTCATTACGGCTAAACTCCATTCCCTCGTCAATAAGCCACTGTAGAGCTTYCGGCCCCTGTTCCGCCGTGTGGCGTACAACATCTTCATGACAGAGTCCCGCGCCGGCATTAAGCGTGTCGTCCACATGAGCGTCGATGCTGTCATCTTCACTAAATACAGCGGCTATACCTCCCTGGGCTAGCCAGGTTGARCCTGTTTGCAACTGATCTTTACTCAGCAGAGCAACGCGGTGATCGGGGGCGAGGTGCAGGGCGAGCGTCATGCCCGCAGCACCAGAGCCGATGATAAGGACTTCGTATTGATAGGTTTTTTTCACGTCGGGATTTTCACTTCGCACAGATTAATTAGGTTTGTTTGCGTATATAAAGGGAGTAGGGCGCAGCTACAGCCACAAGGGAGCGACATGATAGTATAGCGTTTGAAAAAAGCCTACCTGCTATTAATTGTTAATCATGAACGAAATTCGTCGATGGTTGTCAGCTAAAGGGGCTTGAAAAAAGCACAACATTTGGAGAGAGAATGGCGGCCAACACGGATACAGATACCGATAAGCAGCTCGTTGCCCGCGTGCAAAAGGGCGATAAGCGTGCTTTCGATTTGTTGGTGATTAAATATCAACATAAGGTAGCTGCCATCGTCAGTCGTTATATCTACGATCGGGAAGAGGTCAAAGATATTGTGCAGGAGGCCTTTATCAAGGCTTACCGAGCGATTGGTTCTTTCCGGGGTGACAGTCAATTTTATACTTGGCTTTATCGAATAGCCGTTAACACCGCGAAAAACTTCCTGGTCTCACGTAGTCGCCGCCCACCGGCTAGCGATATAGAGGTTGAGGACGCAGAATATTTTACGGGCGCCGATAACTTGCGTGATATGGCCTCGCCCGAAAACCTGGCTTTTCGTGATGAATTACAGCAGGTTGTCGATAATGCGATTCAAAGCTTGCCTGAGGATTTACGCACGGCGGTTAGTCTACGGGAGCTGGATGGCCTCAGTTACGAAGATATCGCCAATGTTATGAGCTGCCCCGTGGGGACTGTCCGCTCGCGTATTTTCAGGGCTCGCGAAGCTATTGATAAGCAGGTMAAAGCCTTATTTGATGGCCGTTTATAGCGTGCTGGTAAATAGGTTTCGGGAACAAGTATTGAGAATAAACGGCAAGCATTCGCCGTCAGGGAACCTTTTTAGCAGACTTAAGTCTGATTAGCAGGGATTGATCCATTGCTGTGAGTTTTTCGCTTCTGCAAGCAACAGGTTTATCGCGAAGTTAGCCGATTAATAATTAAAGAATCAGTGGAAGGTGTTCTTCTATGAGCGAGCAAGTAGGCAGTAAAACACGCGAGACGTTATCGGCGCTAATGGACAACGAGGCCTCTGAGCTAGAGCTTCATCGAACGATGCGCGATGTGGAAGGGAGCGAAACTCTTAACGAAACCTGGTCTCGGTACCATTTAGCCGCATCTGCGTTGCGCAAAGAGTTGCCGGTCGATTTTATTGATTCTTCAGCGGAACTGCAGGCTGCGATTAATATGGCCCTGGTTAATGAACCTGCGCCGCAACGACATCTTCAATGGCCCCAAACTTTGGGTCGGGTTGCGATTGCGGCGAGTGTCGCTGTTATTGCTCTCTTTGGTGCTCAGCAATACCAGGTTTTTGAAGCATCAGCTTCCGTGCCGCTAGTTGCACAAAGTGCTATTCAGAACCCCAGCCAAACTAAGGTGGGCGAATCAGAATCTAGAGGCCCCCAGTTTCAACTACCCTCTGGTTTTGAGGTGCCTCAAGCCACCGCTCGTACGGCGAGTACCGGTACTTATAATCGCAATAGTTATCCACGTCCGGTTCAAGTTGATGCTCAACCGAGCGCTGACAAGCTTGAGACAGACCGACAAATTCAGACGTATATGCAGCGCTTAATGACTCAACAGGCAGAACGTAACTACCGTCATTCGAATTCGATTTTCCTACCAGCAGAGCATGGGTCTCGATAAGCTCTTGAGCCCTTATCGGCTTAAATACTCCCATCTATGTGAAGGATTGTTCTGAGGTTCGTGGAATTTTGAAAATTAGACGCTCACTTACCGGCCCCCCCAAACTATTCATTTGTGACAAGCGAGTCCCTTGATCGAAGAAAGTGTTCAAGTCCTTGGTATTGAAGGCGACTATTTATGGGTTGAGGGCATTCAGCGCTCGGCCTGCCAATCCTGCTCAGCTCAGCAGGGCTGCGGACAAAGTTTATTGGCCAAATTGACAGCTCACCCGGTACGCCTACGCGTTGCCCTCGACGGTCGTGAGGCGCAATCCTTTCACATCGGTCAAAATGTCACCATCGGCATTGCCAATCACGTTGTTGTTCGCGGTTCATTGTTGATTTACTTCTTGCCTTTACTCATGCTTTTATTCGGAATATGGGTCGGTGATAGAGCGTTTAGCAGTGAACCTGCTGCAATCTTATGCGGTTTATTGGCCTTACTAGCGGGCGGTTTTTTTGTCGGACGCTTGTCTAATACCGCTGCCCACCGGCCGAAGCTACAAGCTCGTTTGCGGGATGTATAAAATCGGRCGCACTGTTTTGAATATGCTCAGCGATAGTTGAGCGCGTTACACAACAAAAACCGAAGAGGGATTATTGATGATGCGAGTTGTTATCGCCTTTTATTGTATGTTTGCCTGTATTTTGACAGCTAACGCGCAATTGCCAGACTTCACCCAGTTAATTGAAGAAAACGCCATAGCCGTGGTTAAAATCACGGCAGTTGAAAGTAAAGCAAGCCGCCGCCGAGAAGCGATCCCACAAAATCAAATTCCCGATGCCTTACGYGAACTCTTTAATCAACGTCGTAACCCAGAAAGAAAAGCTCGCTCCATGGGATCGGGTTTTATTATTTCTTCCGATGGTTACATCCTGACGAACAATCACGTGGTCGGTACGGCTAAGCTCATTACGGTGCGTCTAAACGACAGACGGGAATACGAGGCCGAAATTATTGGGCTGGATCCAAGATCTGATTTGGCGTTGCTTAAAATCGATGAGACTGATTTACCCGTAGTGCATTTTGGCAAGTCTGGCAAATTGAAAGTGGGTGAATGGGTCGTAGCTATAGGCTCACCTTTTGGCCTCGATTATTCGGCGAGCACGGGTATTGTTAGTGCGATTGGTCGTAGTATCCCCACCGCGAGAGGGGAGGATTACGTTCCTTTTATTCAAACTGACGTGGCCATTAATCCTGGTAATTCTGGCGGGCCCCTGTTTAACCTCTCGGGTGAAGTGGTCGGTATTAATTCACAAATCTATACCCGCTCGGGCGGCTCCATCGGTCTGTCGTTCGCTATTCCTGTCAGTGTTGCTTTAGAAGTCATCTCACAGTTAAAAGAAAAGGGTCGTGTCGATAGGGGCTGGTTGGGTGTTTATATCCAGGATGTCGATAAAAATCTTGCCCAGTCGCTGGGGCTGAAAAAGCCACGGGGTGCACTTCTTGCTCAGCTTGAACCCGATGGCCCGGCGGATAAAGCAGGTCTCAAAGCAGGTGATGTGGTGATTCGCTTTAATGATCAGGCTGTGGATGAGGCCAGTGATCTACCCCATATTGTCGGGCTTTTAGCAGCGGGGAAAAAAATTGATGCGATTGTGATACGCCGCGGCAAGGAAAAAACCGTATCGGTTGAAGTGGGTGCCCGTCCTGGTGATAGCCGAGTTGCCAGTAAAGGTGGTGATATTCTTGGCCTGGATCTTGAAGAGCTGGATGATGAAACACTGCAAAAACGTCGTCTGTCGGGTGGTATTGCGGTTGTTAAAGTCTACTCTGACTCAGCAGCTGCCGATGCGGGCTTGCAGGTGGGGGACATACTTGTGCAGTTGGGGTATCAAACACTGAATGACCTCGACGATTATGACCAGATACTCAAGGCGMTACCATCGGGCACACCCGTCGCGCTGCGCTTTTTCCGTCGTGGCCGCTCAATTTTTCGTACCATTGAGATTCATTAATGTTAATGGGAGGCTGTCGGGCTCAATGACAGATTCCTTCTGTTGTTTGTCAAATGGGYGCATAGCTTACGGGGGCTAAATACGCTAGAATTCGCGTCGCTCAAATTCCCCTAAGCTATGGATTCAATAAGCCCTGTGTCAGACCTCAGTCATATTCGTAATTTTTCCATCATCGCCCAYATCGATCACGGTAAATCGACCATTGCCGACCGTTTTATTCAGTACTGCGGCGGCCTCAGYGAGCGGGAAATGGATAGYCAGGTRCTYGACTCGATGGATATTGAGCGCGAGCGTGGCATTACGATTAAAGCYCAAAGCGTTACGCTRAATTAYAAGGCTRSCRATGGMCGYACYTATCAACTRAATTTTATCGATACRCCGGGCCATGTGGACTTTAGCTACGAAGTGTCTCGCTCYCTTGCGGCTTGCGAAGGTG
Source organism: Cellvibrionales bacterium (assembly GCA_002746135.1). Lineage (GTDB taxonomy): Bacteria > Pseudomonadota > Gammaproteobacteria > Pseudomonadales > Porticoccaceae > Reddybacter. The sequence goes on from NVWE01000005.1 coordinate 180,433, forward strand.
CCTTGCTGGTGGTYGATGCSGCRCAGGGKGTTGAAGCWCAGTCTGTCGCTAATTGTTATACRGCRATWGCSCAGRRYCTCGAAGTTATTCCTGTRCTCAATAAAATGGATTTGCCCCAGGCTGAGCCGGAGCGGGTCTGCCAGGAAATTGAAGATATTATTGGCCTCGACGCCTCTAACGCAGTGCTGTGCAGCGCCAAAAGTGGTCTTGGAATTGAAGATGTACTGGAACAGCTGGTGGCTGAAATTCCACCGCCTGAAGGTGATGTTGATGCCCCTTTGCAGGCCCTGATTATCGATTCTTGGTTTGACACTTATCTTGGTGTTGTCTCCCTGGTTCGGGTCAAACAGGGCACCTTGCGCCGTCGCGACAAAGTTATTACCAAAAGCATTGGCAAGGCACATATTGCCGATAGTATTGGCATCTTTACACCCAAGCGCACAGAAACGGATGTGCTGCGGGCCGGCGAAGTTGGCTTTGTGGTCGCTGGTATTAAGGATATTCATGGCGCGCCGGTCGGTGACACCATCACTCACGCCAGTAGTCCCGATGTTGATTCGCTACCAGGTTTTCAGAAGGTTAATCCGCAGGTTTATGCGGGCATGTTTCCGATTAACTCGGAAGATTTTGAAGATTTCCGCGAAGCATTAGCGAAACTGACCCTTAACGATGCCTCACTTTTCTACGAGCCTGAGAGCTCAGATGCTCTTGGCTTTGGCTTTCGCTGTGGTTTCCTTGGCATGTTGCATATGGAAATTATTCAGGAGCGCCTGGAACGAGAATACGACCTCGATTTAATCAGCACCGCGCCGACGGTTGTCTACGAGGTGCTGCACACTAATGGTGAGCTGCTTTACATCTCTAACCCCTCGAATCTTCCCGACCCCGGTAATATTGATGAAATGCGCGAGCCCCTGTGTGAAGCCAATATTCTTGTGCCCAAGGAATATGTCGGTAATGTGATTTCCCTCTGCGTTGAAAAGCGCGGTATACAGAAAGACATGCAGTTTACGGGGGATCAGGTGTCACTCACCTATGAAATGCCCATGGCCGATGTTGTGATGGACTTTTTTGATCGACTCAAATCGGTGAGCCGTGGCTTTGCTTCACTAGATTACAACTTTAAGCGCTTTCAGGTCGCCCCTTTGGTACGCCTCGATATCTTAATTAATGGCGATAAAGTCGATGCCCTGGCCTTGATTGTCCATCGTGATAACGCTCAGCAGAAAGGTCGTTTGATTACTGAAAAAATGAAAGAGTTAGTACCTCGACAGATGTTCGACGTGGCCATTCAAGCCGCGCTAGGTGGTCATGTTATTGCGCGAACTTCCGTCAAAGCATTGCGTAAAAACGTGACGGCTAAATGTTACGGTGGGGATATCTCGCGTAAGAAAAAACTACTGGCCAAACAGAAGGCGGGTAAAAAACGTATGAAGCAGGTGGGCTCTGTGGAGATCCCTCAGGAAGCTTTCCTTGCAGTATTAAAAACGGATAATTAATAATGGATTTCGACTTTCCACTTATTCTAGTTGTACTCACCGCGCTTGCTGGTTTTATGTGGCTGGCAGATCGTTTTTTCTTCTCAAAGCAGCGCGCTAATGAAGATGCTGCGCACTGGTTTATCGAATCTACAGCACCCTTTTTTCCCGTGCTGCTGGTGGTTTTGGTCTTGCGTTCTTTTGTGGTTGAACCCTTTCAGATTCCCTCCGGCTCGATGATYCCCACCCTTAAAATCGGCGACTTTATWCTCGTGAATAAATTTGCCTATGGTCTCCGCCTGCCGGTGAGTGGTACTAAAGTGGTCTCGCTCGGAGAACCCGAGCGCGGTGATGTGATGGTGTTTTTCCCACCCAACGACAAGCGTTATTTTATTAAACGGGTGGTTGGTTTGGCCGGTGATGAAATTCGCGTGATCAACAACGTCCTGTATGTGAATGGTAAAAAGATGCCTCAATCAACACTCGATACTGCAGCGCCACACTTTATTGAGAAAAGTATTGCCGAGTCAAAATCAGCCAGTAACGCACAGGTGATGATGGAAGACTTATTGGGTGTTGAACATCTAATTCGTAAGCACAAAACACCGGGAAGGCTAGGTCGTAATTTCAGTACTGTTGTACCAGAAGGGCATTACTTTATGGTCGGTGACAATCGTGACAACAGCAGTGATAGCAGAGTTTGGGGAGCCGTGCCCGAAGAGAATGTGGTGGGTAAGGCTTTTGCTGTGTGGATGCACTGGGAGAAAGTGCTAAGTATTCCCAGTTTTGATACAGTTGGCAAAATTCGTTAAAGCAGGTGGGGAGAGAATAATGAAGCAACATAAACAGCAGGGTTTGTCGGCACTAGGTATCTTGGTTTTATTGGCTGTTATTGGTTTTTTTCTTACTATTGCCACTCGTATTGGCCCGCTTTATCTCGACAACTCCTTTGTTGATGCCGCTTTACAGTCGTTAGCGGATGAGCCTATTCATAAGATGAGCGATGCAAAAATACGCAGGAAGTTACAAGCCTCTTTTACAATCAATTCTATTCGTGATGTCTATGCGAAAGATACGGTGATAGAGCGTAAGAAAACTGCCACTACGGTTAGCCTCGATTATGAACGACGTATTCATTTCCTCGCCAATGTTGATGTTGTTGTTGTGTTTAAGAATACCTATGACACCTCTGTCCGCTAGCTATATCGTCTACGTTATTATTCATTAGTGAATATTTCCCAGCAACGCTTTGTTAATCGTCTAGGTCACAATTTTTCTGACCCCGCTTTACTCGAACAAGCCTTAACCCACCGCAGTTTTGGTGCGCTTAATAATGAGCGCCTTGAATTTCTCGGCGATGCTGTGTTGGATATGGTTGTTAGTGAGATGCTCTATCGTCACTTTCCCAGCGCGAGCGAAGGGGATTTAAGCCGCTTGCGGGCCGTTTTAGTTAACGGCGAAGCACTGGCAAAAATGGCGAGAGTAATCGATCTGGGGGATCAACTACGGCTCGGTTCCGGGGAATTGAAAAGTGGTGGCTTTCGGCGGGATTCGATATTAGCGGGAGCTTATGAAGCGGTGATCGGTGCCATTTTACTCGATGCTGGTTTTGATACCTGTAAAGCCTGTCTTGTCGTCTGGTTTGAGCCGCTTTTACAAAACTTGTCACTGGGCGATGAACACAAAGATCCTAAATCTCGCTTGCAGGAGTATTTACAGGGCAGGGGTGCGGCTCTACCCGAATACAAGTTACTGACTGTCAGTGGCGAAGGTCATGCCCAGCACTTTGAGGTGCAATGCTATCTGGAAGGGGTATCGTCCGATTACCGAGGTGAGGCCAGTAGTCGTCGCAAGGCAGAACAGGCCGCGGCAACAGTGGCACTGAATGATCTACAAGTTGGAAGTAATAAGGCCGCTAAGGGGCGATGATTYRATGGTAGAAGAGCAGATAGAACAGCGCTGTGGTTATGTGGCTATTGTTGGYCGTCCGAATGTTGGTAAGTCGACATTGCTTAATCATTTACTCGGTTTAAAGCTGAGTATTACCTCGCGTAAGCCGCAAACCACCCGCCATAATGTACTGGGTATAAAAACCTCAGACGATTGCCAGCTTATTTTTGTCGATACCCCGGGCATTCATAGCGACCAGGATAAAGCGCTTAACCGCTATATGAATAAAGCAGCACAAACGGCGATTCGCGATGTTGATGTGATTGTCTTTGTCGTCGATCGCCTGTCATGGACAGATGCCGATAAAGCTGTTGCCGAGAAACTTGGCGCTTCGAGCTCCCCCGTGATTGTCGCTATCAATAAAGTTGACAGGTTAGAAGACACTGGCGAACTCTTACCTCACATCGAATACCTTCAGCAAGTGATGCCCGATGCTGAGATTATTCCTGTTTCTGCATTACAGAAAAAAAACCTCGATTTGCTGGAAGAGCAAATTACCAAACATATTCCGCAAAGTGTCTTTCTCTTTCCCGAAGATCAAATCACCGACCGCTCCGAGCGCTTTTTAGCYGCMGARYTGGTGCGCGAAAAAATCACTCGGCAACTCGGGGCTGAATTACCCTATCAAATCACCGTCGAAATTGAAGCTTTTGAAATGAAGGGTCGTATTCGCCATATTAACGCCCTGATTCTGGTGGAGCGCGAAGGACAAAAGAAAATAATAATTGGTGAAAAGGGCAAACGCCTGAAAAGTATTGGCCAGGCAGCTCGTATTGATATGGAGCGTTTGTTCGATAGCAAAGTAATGCTAACCCTGTGGGTAAAAGTACGCAGTGGCTGGTCCGATGATGAGCGAGCGTTGCGCAGCCTGGGCTATCAAGATTAAGTTTTCGGCAATTGCTGMGTTGACCAGTGACTCGATGAGGTTTGCCGTATAGAGCCTGGCTTTTGTCGCTTCGCTAAAACGACTATGAATACGGAAAATGAAAAATCCTACGTGCTGCATACCCGAAGTTATCGCGAAAGCAGCCAACTAATCGACCTGTTTTCCCGCGACTACGGTCGCCTGCGTGCCGTGGCGAAAGGTGCCCGTGGAAAGCGGAAATTAGGCGGCCAACAACTACAGGCTTTTACACCCCTGTCATTGTCGTGGCGGGGCAAGGGTGATTTGAAAAACCTGACCTCAGTGGAAGCCTTGGGGAATAGTGCCGCGTTACACGGTGAGAAGCTCTATATCGGCTTATACCTGAATGAGTTACTAGTTCGATTGTTACCGGAGTATGTACCCCACGAATATTTATTTGATCGCTACAGTGATCTTATTGCACAACTGGCGTTGAACACTGATCCGGAGCCTCTACTACGGCGCTTTGAGTTACGACTACTGGAAGAGATCGGTTATGGCTTTGATTTGACCACAGAGCTTGCTGGAAACCGGCCTATTGTCGCTGGTGAGGCTTATCACTTTAGATCTGATCAGGGCTTTATTCGTGCGGATAGTTTTTCAGGGCAGGGTAAGGAAAGTAGCTTTGAGGGAGAATGTTTACTGGCGATGGCTGAAGATGATTTTCAATCAGTCGAGGTCAGGCGCTGTGCGAAACGCCTACTGCGTAGTGCACTGCAAGCTCAGCTTGGTGAGCGCCCGCTCTTGAGTCGGCAACTATTTCGCCAGGCGCGTGTCCCAAGAGGTGGCTCGAAGGAGGCCGGGGGCGAATAAGGATGGGGCGAGGATGATAGTGGGTATAGGTAGTGACCTGGTGCATGTGAGTAGGATAGAGGCCGTTTTAGAGCGTCAGGGCGAAGCATTTGCCAGGCGTATTTTACGTCCCGAGGAATTGGAAACCTTTTGCCAGAAAAACAAACCAAGACAGCAGGTTGCTTTTTTAGCGAAGCGCTTTGCGGCCAAAGAAGCGCTGAGTAAAGCCCTCAAAACGGGAATTGGCAAGGTTTCATGGCAGCATATTCTGGTGACCAATGGCCCCAGTGGAGCGCCTGAAATAAAATTGTCAGACCAGGCCTTAACAGTTTTCAAAGCCCTGGGGGCTGCAAGTGTTCATCTTAGCCTGTCCGATGAAAAGGACTTGGCGCTGGCCTTTGTAGTGTTGAGTGCCTAGGTTCTTGTTCTCGGAAAGGCACCTGATTTTCCTGCCTAAGTTCAGTAGTAAATATGTCTGGAAGGTCAGTCGATATGCCCAGGCTGTCTTAGGAATTGGCCCGATTAAATCGATAGTGGCGGCCAGCGGGCTTAAAATAGAAATTTTGTCAGTGAGTACAACGTAAAGATGGAATATCCGACCATAGAATCCTGTATTGGTAATACGCCCCTGGTGAGATTACAGCGCCTTAGCGCCGGTCGTAACAATACGCTACTGCTTAAACTTGAAGGTAATAACCCAGCGGGATCGGTAAAAGACCGCCCGGCCCTGAGCATGATTGCCCATGCAGAAGCTCGAGGCACAATCACGCCCGGCGATACGCTGATTGAGGCGACCAGTGGCAACACAGGTATTGCCCTGGCAATGGTGGCCGCAATTAAGGGCTACCGTATGATTTTGATTATGCCCGACCACATGACGCAAGAGCGTAAAGAAGCGATGCTGGCCTATGGTGCTGAATTGATTCTAGTCACTCAGGGAGAAGGCATGGAAGGCGCTCGCGATCTCGCCCTGAAAATGCAGGAAGAGGGCGAGGGCCTGGTGCTCGATCAATTTAATAATGCCGATAATCCTTTGGCGCATATTGAGGGGACAGGGCCGGAAATTTGGCAGCAAACGGCGGGAACAGTCACTCACTTTGTCGCCGCCATGGGTACTACCGGTACTATTATGGGTGTCTCCCAGGCTTTAAAAACCTTGAATAAAAACATTCAGATTATTGGCCTGCAGCCAGCAGAAGGGGCGAGCATTCCCGGTATCCGCCGCTGGCCTGTGGCTTATTTGCCCGGCATATTTGACGCGGCGAGCATTGATCGAACACTCGATATTGCTCAGCAGGAGGCCGAGGATACGATGCGAGATTTAGCCCGTAAAGAAGGCATTTTCTGTGGTGTTTCATCCGGTGGCGCTGTAGCCGGCGCATTGCGGCTGGCCAGTGAATTAGAAAATGCGACCATAGTTGTGTCGATTTCTGATCGCGGTGATCGCTATCTCTCCTCTGGCCTTTTCAGTGTCTGATTTGAATCCCCCATTAGTTCTCTTGGCTTAGGAGCTGCTCTTGGTACAAGTTCGCGAAATACATGCGTCTCCTGTGGAAGATGCCGCCGATATTACTTTCTGGCTCAATAAAATCGCCGGTAAATGTGAACTGGATGAACCTGACAGAGAAAAACTGACCCTGGCAGCTGAATGGGCGAGACAAGCGGAAGAAGCAGCTCGGCAAGCTGGAAAATCACTTTTTCGTGGCAGTATTTTGCAAATGGGCCTGGAAATTGCCGATATTCTTTCTGATCTTCGTATGGATTGTGAAGGCCTGCAAGCGGCCATTTTGTACCGCTCGGTACGTGAGGAAAAGCTCAGCATTGATTCAGTACGTGACACCTTTGGCGAGCATGTTGCGGCATTAATTAGCAATGTTCTACGCATGGCGGTGATCAGCGGATTGCGCAGCGACTCTGAGCAGAATGTCCTGGGCCAGGATGCTTCCCAGCAGGCTAATAAAGTACGAGAAATGCTGGTTTCGGTGATCGATGATGTGCGGGTTGCACTGATTAAACTTGCCGAACGCACCTGTGCTATTCGCATGGTTAAAACGGCTCCAGAGGAAAAACGCAGACAAGTTGCCCGGGAAATTTTTGATGTCTATGCCCCCCTTGCTGATCGACTGGGTATTGGCCAATTAAAGTGGGAGTTAGAAGACCTCGCTTTTCGCTATCTCGAGGCCGATGAGTATCAGCAAATTGCCCGTTTACTCGATGAAAAACGCATTGATCGTCAGCAATATATTGAGACTGCAATTGCGACCATTAAAGGCGAGCTGGATAAAATGGGTAAGCGCAGTGAGGTCACCGGGCGAGCCAAACATATTTACAGTATCTGGCGAAAAATGCACCGCAAAGATATCGGCTTTTCTCAAGTTTATGATATTCGCGCCATCAGGGTGCTCGTGCCAACCGTCAGTGACTGTTATGCCGTACTGGGTATTGTTCACAGTAAATGGCGGAATATCCCCAAGGAATTCGACGACTATATTGCTTCTCCTAAAGAAAATGGTTATCAATCATTGCATACAGCTGTCATTGGGCCGGGGCGAAAAGTCGTTGAAATTCAGATCCGTACCTACGAAATGCACGAAGAATCTGAGTTGGGTATTTGTGCGCACTGGCAGTACAAATCGGTTGATAGCAGTGCCGTTGATAATGATTATGAAGGTAAAATTGCCTGGCTCAGGCAAGTGCTTGAATGGCATGAAAACCTGGATGATTTCATTGAACTAAAAAGCAGTACCGAGCAGGTATATGTTTTTACACCCGATGGCCATATTATTGATCTACCTGTGGGTGCCACACCGATCGATTTCGCCTATCGAGTCCATACTCAAATTGGACATCGCTGTCGTGGGGCCAAGGTTAATGGCGATATCGTCAGTTTGAGTTCGACATTAAAAACCGGCGATCAAATTGAAATTATTACCGGTAAAGCCGATGCGCCACGTCGTGACTGGCTGATTAAATCCTTAGGTTATTTACAAACTACTCGGGCAAGGGCGAAGGTTCAGCAGTGGTTTCGTGCTCAAAATCGTGAGCAGAATATTGAAGCGGGGCAACGCATACTCGACCGGGAATTCCGTCACCTCGGAATTGACCTTGCACAGCTCGATAGTATTGCTAGTAAGTTTAATAAACACGGTGCCGAAGGTTTATACGCGGCAATTGGTGCTGGAGATATCAGCGCCACTCAAATTATCACTGCCGCTCAGGGCAGCTTCAAAGTAGCGGGGCGCTCGGCACCATCGCAACAATCTAATGCAAGCCGCTACTCCGACTCCGACTTTTATATTTATGGTGTGGGTAATTTATTAACACGCATCGCACGCTGCTGTGCACCTCAGCCGGGTGATGACATTTGCGGTTACTTAACCGCAAACCAGGGCGTCACCGTTCATCGTTCAGACTGTGGAGCATTACTGCGTTTACAGGCGGAAGAACCCAGACGCGTATTGAAAGTAACGTGGGRCGGGGCTCCAGAGCAACGCTATCCGATCAAAATACAAATACATTCTTATAACAGGGCTGGCCTACTGCGAGATATCACTCGCTTGATTGATAAGGAAGACTTGTTTATCGGTACTTTAAACAGTCGTGAGAGCGATGACGGCTTAATTCAGACCGAGTTTTCAACCGAGGTGGTTGGGGTGGAAGCGTTGAGTGGTTTACTCAGTAAATTATGCCAGCTTGATAATGTTGTCGATGCTTGCCGTGTGGTTGAAAAAGGTGCAAATAATGGCGACTAAAGAGGTCAGTTTTTGTATTGACGATTTGCTCGAATTGATGCGCCGTTTGCGAAAACCCGAGACCGGCTGCCCGTGGGATATAAAACAGGACTTTCAAAGTATCGTGCCCCACACCTTGGAAGAAACCTATRAGGTCATTGACGCTATTGAACGAGGAGACTTCGCGCATTTACGTGAAGAGTTAGGGGACTTGCTCTTTCAGGTGGTGTTTTATAGCCAGATGGCAAAAGAGCAGGGTCACTTTGATTTCGCTGAAATCATTGATTCGCTCACAGCCAAGCTACTCAAAAGACATCCCCATGTGTTTCCAGACGGTACGCTAGAGAGTGAGCGAGAACTCAATCAGGCGCCAGAACAGGATGAAATTCGTAACACCTGGGAAAAACTAAAGGCCAGAGACCGAGCCGATAAAGGTGTGCTAGGTCGTCTGGCTGATATTCCTCGTGCTTTACCGGCTTTGAGTCGCTCAGAAAAGCTGCAAAAACGAGCGGCGAACCATGGCTTCGACTGGCCAGATTACCTGCCTGTGTTAGATAAAATTGATGAAGAACTTGCTGAATTACGTGAAGCTATTGATTTAAATAACGAGAAGCACATAGAGGAAGAACTGGGTGATTTGATTTTCGCTTGTGTCAATCTGGGGCGTCACCAAGGTCTCAACATGGAAGCCTGTCTACGACGGGCCAACCAGAAGTTTGAAATGCGTTTCAGAGCAATGGAAGTACTTACTGATAACAGTGGTGCTGATTTTGATGCCTTAAGTCTAAAAGAAAAAAATGACCTATGGCTGCAAGTTAAGCGTAGTGAAAGTTGCTGACTTGCTAGCCTTAAGTGCCATTTCTACGACTTGTAGAAAAGCCCTGTTCAGTGTAAGGTTCGGCCTTTTTTTTGGTACCTTTAAAATCTTTATTGGCTTATCAAATAGAGTGTGTGTCGGTTAGGGAAATACCGATGAATTACGCTGTATTTTACCGCCAGGTACCTGTCCGCAAACCGGAGATCATCAATGCGATTAATACTGCTAGGCCCACCCGGCGCTGGAAAAGGAACCCAAGCACAATTTATATCTGAGAAATACGGAATCCCCCAAATTTCGACGGGCGACATGCTGCGCGCTGCCGTTAAAGCCGGTACCGAACTGGGTTTAAAAGCAAAGGATATTATGGCTGCTGGAGGCCTTGTCTCTGACGAGCTGATTATCGACCTGGTGAAAGAGCGCATTCTGCAGGCTGATTGCGTCAATGGTTTTCTATTTGACGGCTTTCCTCGCACCATTCCTCAGGCGCAAGCGCTTGTCGACGCCGATATTTCCATCGATTCAGTGCTTGAAATTCATGTTGCTGACGATGAAATTGTATCGCGTTTAAGTGGTCGTCGAGTTCATGAAGGTTCGGGTCGAATTTACCATGTTGTACATAATCCACCCAAGAAGGAAGGGGTTGATGATCTTACCGGCGAAGCATTGATTCAGCGTGTCGATGATAGTGAAGAAACCGTACGCAATCGGTTAAAGATTTATCACGAGCAAACTGAGCCATTGGTTGCCTTTTATGAAGCACAGTTAACGCAAGGTGCAAAGTCTGCACCGAATAATGCACGGGTTGATGGTATCGGTGCACTGGATGACGTTCAGGCGCGAATTACAGCCGCTCTTGCCTAAGCCGTTGGCCTATACTWTAAATAACCCCGGATTAACTTTGTCGACCATCGTTAAGCAGAGCTTTATGTAGGTGATGACAGGGCAACAATCGCCCTGTCGATTACGAAGGAAGGTGCAAACTAATGATGGCTTGGCACCATAATTTTGGGGGTTAGCTTTGTCAGTTGAAAAAATTGGTGTCATCTTAGTTAATCTTGGTACACCGGCAACTGCAAGCGCCCTCTCTGTCGCTCAGTATTTACGTGAATTTCTTTCCGATCCTAGAGTGGTGGAAATACCCAGGCTGCTTTGGTGGTTTGTTCTCAATTTACTTATCGTGCCTTTGCGCTCACAAAAGGTGAGTAGAAAGTACCGCTCTATCTGGCTTGACGATGGGTCCCCCCTTCAGGTTATAACTCAGCGCCAGGTGGCGGCGTTACAAGTGGCTTTTGATAATGAGTGCGGTGGGGAGGGGCTCTTCGGAACAGAAAATAAACGTCAGTTTATCTGCACTTATGCCATGACCTATGGTGATCAAACTATTGCTTCGGTGGTGGGAGGGTTGCGTGATCAAGGTGCCAGTAAAATTGTTGTTTTGCCTTTGTTTCCACAGTATTCCGCTAGCACAACCGCCGCAATTTATGATCAACTTGCTGACTTGGTGAAAAAGTGTCGTCATATCCCTGATATTAGAGTGGTTCATCATTACTACAATTGCTCAAGCTATATTGATGCCCTTGCGGATTCAGTTCGCCAACATTGGAAGAAGAATGGGCAGTCAGAGTGCTTATTAATGTCCTTCCATGGCATACCTAAAAAATACGTGGAACAGGGTGACCCGTATTATGCTCAATGCTTAGAAACGGCACGCTCGCTGGCAACGCGATTAGACTTATCTTCGCAGCAATGGGCTTTTAGCTTTCAATCACGCTTCGGGCGACTCGAGTGGGTGAAACCCTATACGGATGTTGTATTGCAAAAATGGGGAGCTCGCGGGCTTCGCAGTGTTGATTTGATTTGTCCCGCTTTTGCTAGTGACTGCCTTGAAACACTTGAAGAAATTGATCAGGAGAACAGGCATTTATTTTTGCAAGCCGGTGGTGAAAAGTTTTCGATGATCCCCTGTTTAAATGACGCCCCTTTACATATTGAGATGCTTAAAAAGCTTGTTTACACCCAATCGTAGGTGTTTACACTGCGGTAATTCGCCAACCTGATTGATGAAAAAGTATTGCAGGCCTGAACCCATGCCCTTTTTTTGGGTTATTTGTCTCAAAAAAATTATAATTAAAAATATAAGTCTCCATTGCCTTGTTTTAGCGGGCATTTTGTGGACACCCTAAAGTTTATCAACTAAAATTCGCACACTTGATACACAATTAAGTTGTTTGTTTAATTGCTTTAAATTATTTTTCAGGAGCATTTATATGCCACGCCCTGCAAGCAAGAAGAAACCCGCAAAGACAGTAGTGAAAAGCACTAAGCCAAGTATTGGATCAGCTGCGGAAAAAGTATTGGATAAAGCGCTTAAACAGCTGGATGCTCAAAGCGGAAAATTAAAAATTGCCAGGGATAAGCTTCGTCAAAAAAGAGCAGCTGTTGCTAAAAAGGCTACCGCCGCTAGTAATGCTGCTTTAGATAAAGCCTATAAGGCTGTCACAACACATTCTGTTTCGCTTTCTGAGCTAACGAATTCAGTTCGTCTGGCAAAGGCAGATGTTCGTGTTGAATCAGTTTTGAAAAAAACGCAGGAGGCTCAAGAAGTAGCTCAGTTAAAATTAGAGAAAGCAGCGCTAACAATGGCGGCAAAATCAGCTTCCGACTTGAAAGCGGCTGTTGAAAAGTTTGAACAACGCTGGTTAAAGCAGCGTGAACAGGCAAATGCCAAGAAGTTAAAGCTAGTTACTGCGCGCTCACGCACTAAGGTTAAAGCTGTTGAGAAAAAAGCCACTACAGAGGCTTCAGCCATTCGCAAACGTGCCAAGAAGCTCAGTGCCAAGCCCGTTGCTAAGCTAGGTCGCCCCGGTCGCCCCTCTGGTTCTGTCGTCAAAACGGAAACAAAGAGTACCGCTCCCAAGCGTAGAGGCCGTCCCGCTAAGGTTGTTGAAAAGGCAGCAGTGAGTACCGAACCTAAGCGTAGGGGTCGTCCTGCTAAGGTTGTTGAAAAAGCGGCAGCGAGTGCCGAGCCTAAGCGTAGGGGTCGTCCTGCTAAGATTGTTGCAAAAGCAGCTGCCAGTAGCGAGCCTAAGCGTAGGGGTCGCCCACCAAAGGTGGTAGCTTCTCCTGCTAAGAAAGCGGCAACAACTAAAAGTGCCGCTGCGCCCGCAAGACGCGGACGTCCACCTACGGCTAAAACTGCAAGTAAAGCCAAGGCAAGCGTTAAGAAAGCCACAGCCGCAAGTAAGGCTGGCGCACCCAAGAGACGTGGCCGTCCACCAAAGGCCGCAAAAGCTTAAGCTTTATTTTGCTTTGAAAAAAAATCCTCCTTTATCGGAGGATTTTTTTTGCATATCCTTTCTTCTTCTTCGATATAAATACTCGCTTGGCGATTTATAATCGATTCACAAGCTTATCAATTTGATAGCTTTTCCAGATTGATTTTTTAATCACTGAGTCTCCTAAGGCCTGGTTTAAAAGTGAATTTTTATGGCATCTATACTCTCAATCGATACGTCTGGAACCCGCTGTTCCGTTGCTCTAGGTATTAATGGTCAGCAGTTGATTCAACGAACAGACACACCTCGAGAGCATGTGCGTCTTGTGCTACCGATGGTTGATGCGCTTCTGGCTGAAGCTGGAATTAAACTTTCTGCTCTGGATGCCATAGCCTTCACCCATGGCCCGGGGTCTTTTACAGGCCTACGTATTGGTTTCGGTGTTGTACAGGGTTTGGCTTTTGGTGCTGAATTACCCGTTATTGCACTTTCCAGCCTTCAGGTGATGGTACAAAGAGCTATGCATATACATAGCCTTCCGTGTGATAGCATCATTATTCCCGCTATTGATGCCCGTATGGGAGAGCTATATTGGGGGGCTTATAAGCAGAGTAATGGCTTTGCCAGCCCTATAATTCCCGATGCTTTATGTCCCCAACAGGGGATGTCTTTACCCGTACTAGATAGGCTCAACGATGATGTAACATTGATTGGTATTGGGGACGGCTGGCAGTATCAACCCCAGGTCTGCCACGAAGATACCGTACTCAAGTTAAGCGCAGTCCATCAGGRTATTGGGCCSGATGCGGAGGATATTCTTCCCCTTGCTGCGGAGGCATTCAAGCAAGGAAGGGAACGCTCTATTGACGAAATCGAACCTGTTTACTTGCGCAATACAATTAGCTGGAAAAAACGTCAACGCTTACGATCATAGGCGTTTTTATTCTTTGAATTCAGGACTTATTAATAACGAGTTAATGTATGGAAACAATTCAGGTATTTGTAYTRGCGCTTATTCAGGGCCTGACKGARTATTTGCCGATTTCGAGTTCTGCCCATTTGATTTTGCCCTCACAGTTACTTGGCTGGCCTGACCAGGGTTTGGCCTTTGATGTGGCGGTGCATATTGGCTCACTGCTGGCTGTATGCACTTATTTTCGGCAAGAGCTACAAGTTATTTTTTCCAGTTGCTGGGCACAGGTATTTCATGGCCAGGCCGATGAGCATAGTCGCCTGGGTTGGCTATTAATACTTGGCACTATTCCCGTTGGCCTTGCAGGCCTGTTGTTTGACGATTTTATTGAGAATCACTTACGTTCAATTACAGTGATCGCCTTAACCACAATTATCTTTGGCTTATTACTCGGTTTTACCGATAAAAAAGGCTCGCACCAATTAACTATGGCACATATGGGTTGGCGATCTGCCATACTGATTGGGCTCTCGCAGGCCTTGGCATTAATACCCGGCACTTCTCGATCKGGBATTACTATTACGGCAGCGBTGGCTCTGGGTTATGACCGTCAAAGTGCTGCGCGCTTYTCCTTCCTRCTYGCYATWCCKGTGATTRTTCTYAGYGGTGGATACAAGGGRCTGCAACTTGTYRGCGARCCTAAYATYGTTGCCTGGGGYGATATTTTTCTTGGYATCGSRMTTTCAGCRGYCACTGCATTTATGTGCATCCATTTTTTCCTAGCACTGGTTAACCGCATCGGTATGATGCCGTTTGTTTGGTATAGACTTATCCTCGGTGCTTATTTATGCACCTTGTTAGTCAATGGRACTAGCTAGAGCATTGAGCATGTCAAAACTGGAGCTAGTACTGTGAATAAAAAAGTAGCCTTTCTTGGTCTTGGGGTGATGGGCTATCCCATGGCAGGGCATTTATCCAACAAAGGATTTGATGKAACCGTCTATAACCGCACGGCTGCCCAGGCTTTACGCTGGGTTACAGAGTTCGGTGGTCAAATTGCCGCAACACCKGCACAGGCTGCTGCTGCTGCAGACATAGTATTCGCCTGCGTGGGGCGGGATGATGATGTCCGCGAAATCACGACAGGGCATCAGGGTGCTTTTGAATCTTTACGCCAGGGTGCGGTTTTTGTCGATCACACGACCACCTCTGCAGCTTTGGCCAGGGAGCTAGCAGAGGAATGCCGGGAACAAGGTTTCAACTTTATCGATGCTCCCGTCTCGGGTGGTCAACAGGGTGCAGAGAAGGGCTGCCTGACTGTTATGTGTGGTGGTGATGCGCAGATTTTTGCCGAAGTAACGCCTGTTATTGAAAGCTATGCACAAACGGTAAAGTTATTGGGCCCAGCAGGTAGCGGTCAATTATGTAAAATGGTTAATCAAATCTGCATTGCAGGTTTGGTGCAGGGTCTCGCCGAAGGGCTGCACTTCGCGCAAGCTTCTGGACTTGATGCAGAACAAGTTATTGAGGTYATYTCCAAAGGTGCWGCACAATCCTGGCAAATGGAAAACCGTCATAAAACAATGTTGAACAATGAGTTTGRACATGGCTTTGCCGTCGACTGGATGCGAAAAGACCTCGACATTGTTTTACAGGAAGCCCAACGAAACGGCTCACAGTTACCGGTAACGGCTTTAGTTGATGAATTCTATGCTGAGGTTCAAGCTGCGGGAGGAGGGCGTTGGGATACATCGAGTTTATTGACGCGTTTAAAGGTTAAARAATTTAACAATAAATAGATATTAGGTATCAGCACAGTGATAGATCAAGACATCTTTAATGACCAGTTATTAGCTTTKTTAAAAGCTAGCCCCACGCCCTTTCATGCCGTAAAGCAAATCGCTCAGCGTCTTGACGAAGCCGGATTCGAATACCTTCCCGAACAGGAAGACTGGTCACTAGAATCCGATGGACGCTATTACACCACCCGTAATGATTCGTCGATTATTGCCTTTACCGCAGGTGATTTTAGCCGGGGGATTGGTATGGTCGGTGCCCACACCGATAGCCCCTGTTTAATGGTGAAGCCCCAACCCGAAAAAGCCAAAAACTATTTGCAACTCGGCGTGGAGGTTTACGGTGGTGCCTTGCTAAACCCGTGGTTTGACCGGGATTTATCCCTGGCGGGGCGAGTGATCTATCGTGACAATAGCAGTTCCGAATTAAAACARAGCTTGCTCGATTTTGGCCGAGCAATAGGGACTATTCCAAATTTGGCGATTCACCTCGACCGAGAAGCGAATAAAAACCGTACGGTTAATCCACAAACTGATATCCCGCCAATATTGTGTACCCTGCATGATCAACGCAGCCAGGATTTTCGCCAGTTACTGGCAATAGAGTTATTAGCTCAAAATCCACAGCTTGGTGAAAACCCTGAAGCGATTAGTGTGCTCGATTATGAGCTTTGTTTTTACGATACACAGCCCCCGGCGATTATTGGCCTGCACAATGATTTTATAGCATCGGCTCGGCTCGACAACTTACTCAGCTGTTTTACCGGTCTACAGGCTTTGTTGTCTGCCGATGCCCCGCAGCCAAGTTTGTTAGTTTGCACTGATCACGAGGAAGTGGGCAGTGCCTCGGCTTGCGGTGCCCAAGGGCCAATGTTGGCATCTGTACTTGAACGCTTGTTGCCCGATGTCGGTGAGCGCACCCGCTGTATTGCCCGCTCGTTGATGGTTTCAGCAGATAATGCCCACGGCATACACCCTAATTACGCCAGCAAGCACGACGCCAATCACGGCCCCTTGTTGAATGGCGGCCCGGTCATAAAGATTAACGTCAATCAACGCTATGCCACCAACAGTGTTACGGCGGCGCTGTTTCGCGATTTATGCCAACAGGTCGATGTGCCGGTGCAAAGCTTTGTCACTCGCACAGACCTTGGTTGCGGCAGTACCATTGGCCCTATTACGGCGAGCGAAATTGGTGTGCCAACCCTCGATGTCGGTGTGCCGACCTTTGCTATGCATTCAATTAGAGAGCTTGCTGGCAGCGATGATGCCTGGTCACTGTTCAAAGTCCTGAGCAAGCTTTATGAGCAGAGGCCGTCTCTTTGTGCTTAAGGCATTTGGCCTTAAATAAAACAAGGATAATGGCGTGCCATTTCACGCCAAGAGAGCTCAGAAAACGGCCAAACCTTGCTTTTCCATAGCAGGACAATTCGAAGTCCGACAGACGCCTGGTGTGCCTAACCAGACTCTTTCTTAGCAAACATAGTCCTCTTTCTTATAACCAGGCTCTAATTGCTTTGTACTATTGTCATTTATTGCCTGCAATAGAGTAGTGCGGACGTAGCAATTTCGTTAAAATACGCCGTTTTTAGGCGACGTAATCCGATGCTCGAAGTTAACCCCATCAGAAATACTCTGGCCGACCTGCAAGCGCGAACTGACGTGCTCAGGGGGTATCTTTGACTATGTTGAAAAAAAAGATCGGCTTACCGAAGTTGAGCTTGAGCTCGCTGCCCCAGAAGTGTGGAATGAACCTGCCCGAGCACAAGCTTTAGGTAAGGAGCGCGCATCCCTTGAGTTGGTGGTTGAGACCATTGAGTCTCTCGATAGTGGCGTTGCGGATAACAATGAGCTGCTAGAAATGGCGGCTGAAGAGGACGACACTGAAACGCTAGCGGATGTTGAATCCGAAATTGCCCGCTTAACCGAACGCCTTGAAGTCCTCGAATTTCGCCGTATGTTCTCCGGTGAAATGGAYCCCAATAGCGCCTACCTTGATATYCAGGCCGGTTCCGGTGGCACCGAAGCCCAGGAYTGGGCCGAAATGCTACTGCGTATGTACYTGCGCTGGGGCGATCAAAARGGCTTTAAAGTCGAACTCATTGAAGCCTCYGCCGGTGATGTGGCCGGCATYAAAAGCGCSACTGTWCAYTTTCAGGGTGACTATGCYTTTGGTTGGTTRCGYACCGAAACCGGCGTTCATCGYCTGGTGCGTAAATCGCCTTTYGAYTCKGGCAGYCGCCGCCAYACYTCATTTTCAGCTGTCTTTGTTTCACCSGAAATTGACGATGATATTGAAATYGAAGTCAGTAAAAGTGAYGTKCGTGAAGATACCTACCGSGCCAGTGGTGCCGGTGGTCAGCACGTKAACAAAACKGAYTCMGCKGTRCGCYTGACCCACYTGCCCACGGGCACRGTKGTGCARTGTCAAAACCAGCGTTCRCAGCATCAAAACCGTGACAACTGCTGGAAAATGCTCAAAGCGAAACTCTATGARCTCGAAGAGTTACGCCGTAAAGAAAGYGCCCAGGTCGTTGAAGAYAATAAATCYGATATCGGTTGGGGCAGTCARATTCGCTCCTATGTRCTYGATGAYTCRCGKATTAAAGATCTGCGYACCAATATTGAGACRCACAATACCCAGCAAGTRYTKGATGGCGATCTCGATAAATTTATCGAAGCCAGCTTGAAGGCAGGGCTTTAAACCYTCGTTTACAGTTATTGCCACTAACATTKAGTTTTAACACGTACTACCAAACYCCGGAATATSCCCATGAGTAAAGAACAATCCCAGCCCGTCGACGAAAACAAGCTGATTGCCGAGCGCCGAAGCAAACTGGCCGCCATCCGTGAGAAAGGCCAGGCCTTCCCCAATGAATTTCGCCGCGAAGACTTCGCCAATAAACTGCAGGAAGAGTTTAGCGAACAGAGTAAAGAAGAGCTGGAAACCCTGGGTCACAAGACCAGTGTTGCCGGTCGTATTATGGCCAAGCGCGGCCCCTTTATGGTGCTGCAGGATGTCTCTGGCAGTATTCAGCTTTACGCCGATAAAACCACACAGMARGATATTCGTGAGCGTTGGGGCAACTGGGATGTTGGCGATCTGGTGGGTGTGCGGGGCACACTACACAGATCCGGKCGTGGYGAYCTGTACGTCAATCTCGAAGAATATGACTTGCTCACCAAGTCCCTGCGCCCGCTGCCGGACAAATTCCACGGCCTTGCCGATCAGGAAATACGCTATCGACAACGCTATGTCGATTTAATCGTTAATGAAGACTCGCGTAATGTATTTCGTCTGCGTTCTAAAATTGTTGACTTTATTCGCCACTACTTAAATCAGCGCGATTTTATGGAAGTRGAAACGCCGATGATGCAGCTGATCCCCGGTGGCGCCACGGCTCGTCCCTTTGAGACTTTYCACAATGCCCTCGAYCAGCCYATGTTYYTACGCGTGGCACCTGARCTYTATTTGAARCGYCTGGTCGTCGGTGGCTTTGAGCGGGTGTTTGAAATYAACCGCAACTTCCGCAATGARGGYYTRTCRACWCGRCACAAYCCWGAATTCACTATGCTCGAGTTYTATCAGGCCTAYGCCGATTACCGCGATCTGATGRAYTTAACCGAAGATATGYTGCGYCATCTCTGCGAGGAAGTAYTRGGYASYAGCAAAGTCACYTATCAGGGCAGYGAGTTTGATTTYGCTMAGCCTTTYGACCGCTATACYRTKGTTGAATCCATCCTGCATTTTAATCCTGACYTRACATTAAGCGATATTGATAGCCTTGAGAGTGCGACTRAAATMGCYGAAGGCCTGGGCATCCCCCTTAAAGAAATNTGGGGGCTGGGTAAAATTCAAATTGAGATTTTTGAAAAAACCGTTGAGCACCGCCTCGACAATCCHACTTTCATCACCGCATACCCGACCGAAGTTTCGCCATTGGCACGACGCAATGACAACGATCCTTTTGTCACCGACCGCTTTGAATTTTTTGTGGGTGGAMGRGAAATTGCCAATGGTTTTTCRGAGTTAAATGACTCCGAAGAYCAGGCCGARCGCTTCCTYSAGCARGTGAARGAAAAAGATTCSGGTGATGATGAGGCYATGCAYTACGAYGCKGAYTATGTGCGSGCACTYGAATAYGGTTTGCCACCRACRGCRGGYGAGGGYATYGGYATYGAYCGTTTAGTGATGTTGCTYACCGAYGCACCWTCSATTCGCGATGTRCTRCTYTTCCCCCATATGCGCGCCGAAAACATCAGCGACTAGATACCGATGTTAGTTGATAAAAAGGGCGGCATTCAACTGGATGCCTCCTGGCTAGCGGTATTGGGCGATGAGTTCGAAAAACCCTATATGCACAGACTTAAAAGCTTTCTTGTTGACGAGAAAGCTAAAGGAAAAGTGATTTTCCCAGCCAGTTCACGCTGGTTTGCGGCGTTTAATAACACGCCGTTTRATAAGGTCAAMGTRGTGATTCTGGGGCAGGACCCTTATCACGGGCCAAAGCAGGCCCATGGTTTGTGCTTTTCAGTGCCGCCAGATATTAAAATCCCSCCTTCGCTGGTGAATATTTATAAAGAACTGGCGRCTGATCTCAATATTCCTGTGTCGAYAARTGGCTGCCTTRRGCACTGGGCAGAGCAGGGYGTACTRCTAYTGAATGCGACCTTRACMGTTGAAAATGGCCAGGCGGGTTCWCATCAAAATAAAGGTTGGGARRMKTTTACYGATMRGGCGATMCAGGTYTTAAAYGARCARCGKGAARRYTTRGTYTTTATTTTATGGGGCAGTTACGCRCAGAAAAAAGGTGCKTTTATTGATRCCCARCGTCACTTAGTGATTAAGTCATCACACCCTTCGCCACTATCGTCCTATCGGGGTTTTTTCGGTAGCCGCCCCTTTTCTCAAACGAATACCTATTTAAAATCTAAAAACAAAAAAGCCATCGACTGGTAGATTAACTGACAATCGATGGCTTGGGCGTTTAAACGATAAAGGTTTACGCTTTAATAGCGCCAGAAGCTTTCAAGGCTGCAACTTTATCAGCACTAATGCCCCAGTCAGCCAGCACTTCATCGGTGTGAACACCGGTGGCAGGTGTTGGAGACTTGATGGACGATGGTGTGGCGCTAAAGCGAGGCGCTGGAGCGGGGTGCATCACACCGTCAACATTAACAAAAGACCCACGTTCTTTGTTATGAGGGTAATTAGGCGCTTCGGCGAGGCTAAGCACAGGCGCAAAGCAGATRTCGGTGTTTTCCATYARGGCACACCACTCATCRCGSGTTTTGGTRAGGAAGATYTCTTTAAAYTTTTCTTTCATYGCWGGCCAGCTTTCACGTTCCATTTGCGGTGGYAGYGARTCGGGRTCGAGYCCTATTTTCTCGAGTARCATRGCGTARAATTTKGTCTCGATAGAGCCAATGGATACGTACTTGCCRTCACGAGTYTCATARACATTATAAAAATGCGCACCACTATCGAGRATATTAGAGGCACGTTCGTCGCTCTGATTACCGCCAGCATTCATGCCGTAAATAGAGGTCATTAAAGACAGAGCACCGTCGACCATGCCYGCATCAACYACCTGSCCTTTKCCCGARTTTTTCACTTCGTGYAAAGCGGCCARGATACCGACGACGATAAACATRGTGCCGCCGCCRAAGTCACCYACCAGRTTYAGCGGTGGTGTTGGTGGCTCATCATTGCTACGRCCAATGGCGTGYARCGCACCCGATARGGCAATGTAGTTGAGATCGTGGCCAGCACTTTTTGACAGSGGGCCTTCCTGYCCCCAGCCTGTTACACGGCCGTAGACAAGCTTTGGGTTACGCTCCAGGCAGACATCGGGGCCCATGCCCAAACGCTCCATCACACCGGGGCGAAAGCCTTCAAGAACGATATCGGCCTTATCAATGAGATCAAGCAGTGTTTCAATACCATCCGGGTTCTTCAAATCAACAGCGATAGATTTGCGACCGCGACCGAGAAAGTTAAATTTCTTCGGCATGGGGATACCCAGGCCCGATGCGGTGAGCCGGTCAACTCGAATGACCTCCGCACCCATATCAGACAGCATCATTGCCGCCATTGGTGCAGGGCCAATACCTGCAAGCTCGACTACTTTTAAACCCGTTAATGGTCCACTCATGCGTATTTCTCCTGTTACTGGTGAGCCTTAAGGCTCAATTGGTGTGGCTATAAAAAGTCATTCAGCCACCAAGGTATAGCGAAAACCAAGGCGTTGCAATCATGTCGCTACAATTGCACAAATATCGTTAGATATGGGCCTGGGGGACTGCCGTCAGCGGCCTGGTGAGCGTGTCAGGGGGATGCTATAGACCAAGAGGCAAGGCAAATACCCCGGGACTTTTTAGCTGCCAGAATGTAAAGTAACCGACTAAATTTTAATCGCTATATCAACACTTACCGCAAACACTGGAGGCTATTTATGGATTTCGATTATTCCGACAAAGTACGGGATCTGCAGCTGCGGGTTCAGGACTTTATGGACCGCGTCATCTACCCCAACGAAGAACTATTCTATCAGCAGCTCGAAGACGGCGGCCGCTGGTGCAAGCCCGCCGTGCTGGAAGAGATGAAAGACCAGGCGAAGAAAGAGGGTTTATGGAACCTGTTCTTACCCGAGAGTGATCGCGGTGCCGGCCTTACCAACCTAGAATATGCGCCTCTTTGCGAAATCATGGGCAAGAGTAAGTTTGCCGCTGAGGTGTTTAACTGCTCCGCACCCGATACCGGCAATATGGAAACCATCGAACGCTACGGTAGCGAAGAGCACAAAGAGAAGTGGTTGCAGCCCTTGTTGAATGGTGAAATCCGCTCGGCTTTCTGCATGACGGAGCCACTGGTTGCCTCCTCTGATGCCACCAATATTGAAACCAGCATCGTCCGTGATGGTGATGAGTATGTGATTAACGGCCGTAAGTGGTTTGCTTCTGGCGTACACGAGCCCGATTGTAAAATCTGGATTGTAATGGGTAAAACGGACCCCACCGCTGCCAAGCACGTACAGCAATCAATGATTTTGGTTGAACCCGGTCTCCCCGGTATTACCGTTGAGCGCTGGTTGCCCGTGTTCGGTTATGACGATGCGCCCCATGGCCACGCCGAAGTAGTATTTAAAGACGTGCGTGTACCGGCTTCAAATATTCTACTTGGCGAAGGCCGTGGTTTTGAAATCGCCCAGGGCCGCCTTGGGCCAGGCCGTATTCACCACTGTATGCGGGTGATTGGTGTTGCCGAGCGAGCGCTTGAACTCATGTGTAAAAGGGCGATGAGTCGCGTTGCCTTTGGCAAGAAAATCTCCGAGCAAAGTGTCTGGTCAGAACGTATCGCCGATGCTCGCATCAGTATTGAAATGACGCGCTTGCTAACACTGAAAGCCGCCCACATGATGGACACCGTGGGCAACAAAGTCGCCCGTGCTGAAATAGCCATGATTAAAGTTGCCGCACCCATTGCTGCTCTGAAGATTATTGATGATGCCATTCAAGTCTACGGTGGCTGTGGTGTTACTGAAGATGTGGGTCTGGCCCGCGCCTATGCCCACACGCGTATTTTACGTATTGCCGATGGCCCCGATGAAGTTCACCGCAATCAAATTGCTCGGCTTGAGCTGAAAAAGTATATGTGACTTTTTAGCACATCTTAAAAGGCCTGCTTTCACTTGAAAGACAGGCCTTTTTTTATTTATCCCCAGAAAAACATTTGAATGACTCGCCATCTCTTTAATAATGTTGGTTAGTTTCACGAATGACTTAACCTGAAATCAGATAATAATAAAATCAATTGAAACTTAAAAATACAACCAAGTAGAGGCCATGCGCTTATCATTGGCTCCATTGGCTCCATTGGCGGCCTGGGTACTGCGATGATAAAACAGCTTATTGCAGAGGTATTCCGGTGAGACACGATCGGGGTCAAATAAAGCAGAGTAAAATGCACAGGCTTTTGCCTCGTTGGCGGTCTAGAACCCACGAAGGGACGGGAGTAGTTACAGCGTGGCAGAGGTGTTGTGTTCGGCTACCCCCATTCTTTAATACTCGACCTAGCCCCGAATGGGGTAATCGTAAATGACATTGCGCGCGATTTAATTATGCACAAGGGTCTACGCGTCGCAGAAGGTGAGTTCTGCTGAATATAGTGCTTGGTGGCAAATTGATTGTATTGATCGGCATTTAGCTCAAGCCTAAACTGACAGATAGCAATAAAAAACCGGTAGCTATCAGATCAAAGTTGAATAACTACAGTGCTACCTCTCGCCATAATTCGCACTATGTAGTCTTGGTCTCCACCCCGTATTTCGTATCGGTATTTGATCATCGAAACAAAATGTGTATTTAGAGACCCCCATGCGGGTTCTAAATTATTACTCAATCTCGGCGTAAAGATTCCTTAATGGCAATGGGATTGGGGAAATTGAAAATAACAATATAACTCGACAATAAAAAGGTGAGGATCGCTGCAGCCTGAATCAGGTGAGACGCCAAAACACCGATTAGCGACGCGTTAAAGGCAACATAGGCAATCAACAGGGAAAATTCGCTGATTTGCCCCAGTCGACAGCCAATGTCCCATGCAAAGCGATTTTTCTCACTCTGGCGACGTAATAAAAAGCGGAAGGTAAGAGGTTTGAGTATCAACATACCAAGCCCCAGAGCGAGTACTGGGATGATGATCTCAGGCAATAAGCCGAGGTTGAACTGGGCGCCGAGTGAAAAGAAAAACATCACTAAAAAGAAATCCCGCAGAGGTTTTAAGCTCAAGGCAATATATTGGGCGATGGGGCTGGTGGCAATCGTGATGCCGGCAAGGAAGGCTCCGATCTCTGCCGATAAGCCGAGAGATTCCGCGATCGCAGAGACACCCAGGCACCAGCCAATAGCCAGTAAAAAAACATATTCGCCAATGCGATCAAAGCGTGTAAATAAGGGCAATAAAATATAGCGCACGGTGGCGATACAGCCGAGTATTAACAAGGGTAGGGCCAGCAGGGTGATGCCGATCTGGCCAATATCAATTTGTCCGCTCTCGCCACTGAGTAAAACGAGCAGTACAAAAATCGCAATAAAATCCTGCATAAGTAACATGCCCACCATCATTTCGCCGATATGGCGGTGGTGGAGAATGGTGGTCGGTAATAGTTTGATGCCGATGATAGTGCTGGAAAACATCATCGCAGCGCCAATGATGATGTTTTCCAGTTGAGTGTAGCCAAATAAATAGGCAATACCGTAACCCGTAGCAGCAAAAATAACGGAGCTGATCAGCGTTACGTGGGTGACTTTTTTTAGCACGCTGAAGAGTGACTGGGGCTGCATGTCCAGTCCGAGTAAAAACAGCAGAAAAATAATGCCGATGTGGGATATTTCCGAAATCAGCTCAACATCGTGAATCATGCCTGTGCCGTAAGGGCCGAGAATGGCACCGAGTACGATGTAGGCGACTAACAGGGGTTGGCGTCCAAAAAGGGCCAGCGATGCGACGATAGCGGCACCGCTAAAAATCAGTACGAACGAATGAAAAACCTCACTACCCATTAACTACCTCCTCTAAGCCGCTATTTTGCCTATCGAAAGCGGGCTAGGGAAGGACGATTTTATGAGTGCAGACGCTTTATGCCTGGCGGCGACGAAAAAGGGGTTGCTGCTCGTTAACACAAGCCTGGTAGGTGACGCTGAAGGTCGCCAGATAATCTTCGAGTTTGTGGTTTTCTTCGGCGGCATGATCAAGTGCCAGGGCATCCAGGCAAAAAGCATCAAAACCACAGCGCGATAAATAAAATAGCTGGTCGGGCACAATATGGCCAATGGCGCGTAGCTCACCGGTGAATTGGTAGCGCTCACGAATTAGTCGCCCAATGGAAAATCCGCGACCGTCCATAAAGGTAGGAAAGTTCACTGCCAGATACTGCAGGCCTGCGATGTCCTCTACTAGCACTTCCGGTTCCTGTTCAGCATCGAGCCAAACACCAATAGCCCCTGGGTTTTGCAGGTTTTGTTTGTTTTCCAGCCAGTAGTCGAGGGGCACAAAGCAGGGCGCCTCGGGCAGTACACCGTCAAAATCTTTCGGAAGCACCTGCCAGCCATTGTCGACAATGGTTTTGTTTTTAAGCAGCTTTGGCATAAATAAACTCCTTGAACGGGGCGATGCCGATACGGCGTTGAGTGTCGAGGAAGGTCTCGCCTTCAATGCGATATTCGACATAAATACTAAGAATTCTTTCCAACACATCGGGTATTTCGTGGGCGTAGAAGGAGGGGCCGAGCACTTTGCCGAGCGATGCATCGTCAAGGGCACTACCGCCGAGCTGAATTTGGTAAAACTCCTCCCCCTTTTTGTCGACACCAAGGATGCCGATATTACCCACGTGATGGTGGCCACAGGCGTTCATACACCCGGAAATATTCAGTTTTATATCTCCTAGGTCGTAGAGGTAATCGAGGTCGTCAAATCGGCGTTGAATGGCTTCTGCGACGGGGATGGACTTGGCATTGGCCAGTGAGCAAAAGTCGCCGCCAGGGCAGCAAATCATATCGACCAATGTACCAATGCTAGGTGTGGCAAAGCCCTGCTGTTTCGCTGCTTGCCAAAGTGCGGGCAGGTCACTCAATTTCACATCGCCCAGGACTAAATTCTGGTGATGAGYGACTCTGACCTCGCTGAAGGAGTAGCGGTCGGCCAAATCAGCGATAGCTTCGAGCTGACTATCGGTGACGTCGCCGGGGGCAACGCCCGTGGGCTTGAGTGACAGATGGACGGCACAGTAACCCGGTACTTTATGGGCGATAACATTTCTGTCGCGCCATTTGCCGAAGGCAATCTGTTCGGCGGCTAGGCTTTGTAGTTCAGTCTCACTGCTGGCCACATCGACAGCTTCATARGCTGGGCTAGTGAAGAAGGCTTTGGSGTGAGCGATAACATCGTCAGTCAGTGTCGAGGGGCTGTCGATTTCCTGCAGCCACTCTTCCTCAACCTTGTCGGCGAAAACTTCAGCCGTCCAGGCTTTGACGAGTATTTTAATACGCGCCTTGTACTTGTTGTCACGGCGACCGTAGCGATTATAAACCCGCAAAATAGCTTCGAGATAGGTGAGCAGGTGTTTGGCCGGCAGAAAGTCTTTAATCACCACGCCAATGGCGGGGCTGCGACCCAGGCCACCACCGACCAGGACTTTAAAGCCCACTTCATCATTGGCATTTTTCAACACCTGCAAGCCGATATCGTGCACTTGAATCGCGGCGCGGTCAGTCTTTGCACCAGTCACGGCAATTTTAAATTTGCGCGGTAGAAAGGCGAACTCAGGGTGCAGCGTCGACCACTGGCGGATGATTTCACACCAGGGGCGGGGGTCTTCAATTTCATCGGCGTTGATACCGGCGAATTCATCAGAGGTTACATTGCGAATACAGCTGCCACTACTCTGTATACCCTGCATCTCCACAGCCGCTAATTCGGCGAGAATATCAGGCACTTCTTCTAGCCGAGGCCAGTTGAGCTGAATGTTTTGGCGGGTCGTAAAGTGAGCATAACCCTTGTCGTACTTGCGGGTAATATCGGCCAGTGCGCGTAATTGGGTTGCGGAAACCATGCCGTAGGGAATGTTGATACGCAGCATGGGGGCGAGGCGCTGTACATAGAGACCATTTTGCAGGCGCAGCGGTAGAAAGACCTCGTCGGGCAGCTTGCCCGCCAGGTAATCGTCGGTCTGGCGACGATATTGAGCGACGCGTTCGCCGATCAGTGTTTTGTCATGCTGGTCGTAAATGTACATAAATTCTCGCTTCCTTCCCTAACTATCAGAAATCCCGAGTAATTCGGGCATTTCCAGCGGCATGAATGATAGCCTTATCAAGCGATGAGGTGAAAAACCCTTTCTTCATATTCCCGTCTAAAAAGGGCATAAGACGCTCGATAAGAATGAGGACAGTCAGCCCTTTGACTGGTAGAATGCACCGCGTTTTGGATGTCTACGGGGTGCTTGAGCTAAGTGTAGACTTAAATGCCGAGGCTCAAACAAGCTCGGTACTATTTCTTAATTTATTGGGTAGTTGTGTCTACCGAGGTTGAAAGATTATGAGTGATCAGGATAAAGCTGCGAAGAGTGATAGTTTTGTCGATGCCGTTGCCGCATTGGCTATTGTTTCATTAGCCGTATTAACGGCGGTTATTTTCCTCAGCAATCAATAAGCAGGGAGTCGTTTGTTTACAACGAAGGGTTCTTAAATCCGAGTTTTAAACGTAAGACTTTATAGTAAGCAGGCAGCGTGTGGGCTTGACTTAATATACTCACGCAAAACAGCTGACCTGGCAGGGTCGGCTTTTTTATTGYCCGCCATTTATTTCTCTTTAGTAAATCCCTTCTATCCATCGGCGTGAAGCTCTTTTGCATGCTATATTAGATCCTGCTTAATAAAGGTTCTCAATAAATGAAAGTAGCAAATAATGTCTGGCTGTTTATGTTGTGCCAGGCGCTAACCATGTCGATTCCATCCTTTGTGATTTTCGTTGGCAGTATTATTGGTAGAACACTGGCGCCAGACCCTACCTTGGCAACTATGCCTGTTGCTGCTTTTATCCTCGGGTCAGCGCTTGCGACATTGCCTGTAATTTTGTCCATGCGTCATTTTAATCGCAAGCGGGTTTTTCTCTACTGCGCTGCTATTGCGGGCTTCGGCTGTCTTTTGGCAATGTATGCCCTGCAGTTACAGAGTTTTAGCGTTTATTTGTGTGCCGTGGTGGTATTGGGCGTTGGCCTTGCTGCCGGTCAACAGTATCGTTTTGCAGCCATGGAAAGCGTTACTCCCGAAGATGCGCCTAAAGCGGCGTCGCGGGTGCTTATTGGTGGTATTGGTGCAGCCTTTTTGGGCCCTGAATTGGCGGTTCGCGGTGAACACTTAACTGCGACGGCTTATCAAGGTTCTTTTGCGCTCCTGATGCTGGTTGCTTTTACTATTGTGTTGGTACTGTTTTTCTACAACGAGCCCAAAAAAACCGAGCACAAAAATAGCGCGAAAGGCCGCCCTTTACGAGAAATCTTATCGCAACCGGTTATTTTAGTAGCGATCATTTCGGGTGGAGCGGGCTACGCGATCATGAGTCTGGTGATGACCTCAACCCCTTTGCATATGCATTTTGAAAATGGCCACAGCCTGGTTGACGCCAAGTGGGTCATTCAAAGTCATATTGTGGCGATGTTTTTACCGTCCTTTTTTGTACCGTGGATCATTCGACGTATTGGCGTACAAGGTTTACTCAGCCTCGGCATTGTCGCGTTATTGATTATGGTTATTGTGATTTTCTCCGAATATACGTTTATTAACTACTGGGTGTCTCTGGTGCTACTGGGTATTGGCTGGAACTTTCTGTTTGTCGGCGGCACGGCGCTGCTACCCGAGGGTTATCAAGAGTCAGAACGCTTTAAGGTACAGGCTTTGAATGACTTCACTATCTTCGGTATTCAAGCTATTGCTGCACTATTGGCTGGGTGGATATTGAGCACCTTGGGCTGGCAGGTTTTGTTGCTCATTAGCCTGCCAATATTGGCCTTATTGGTAGCGGTGCTAATTTATTGGCAGCGAAGTAAGCAGCAGTCCGTTGCGACGTAACCTGAGTAAAAGTACAAACTAGGAGAATAAAAAAAGCCCCGTCGTTTGAACGGGGCTTTTGTGCTATTGGCGTACGGGCTGACAGGTGCTAGCCAATCATACTGTAACCGCCACTGGCACTGAGCACTTGCCCGGTAATGTAGCCCGCGACCTGCTGTGACGATAAAAACACCACGGCATTGGCGACATCCTGGGGCTTGCCGATGCGCTTCAATGGCAACGTCTTGGCAATGGCCACGAACTGCTCTTCAGTAAACATCGCATCCTTCTCTTTCCACATACTATTTTCGCTGGTTTCGTCAGTGGTTTCGGGCACGGTGACGCCGGGGCAAACGCAGTTGCAGCGAATATTGTAACGACCATTTTCTTTGGCGATGGTTTTCATAAAGCTGTTGGTAGCCGCTTTTAAGCCCCCATAAACGGCCTCGCGGGGTTCACCCTGGCGGCTGGCATCGGAGCTGATAGAAACCATGGAACCACCGCCGTTTGGCACCATATGGGCCAGCGCAACTTTAGTGCAATTCAGCAGACCGACGTAGTTGATGGCTATCAACTTCTGCCACAATTCGGGTGTGGTTTTGGTGAAGAACATCAGGTCGTCCCAGCCAACGTTATTGACGATGGCTTCAGCCGTGCCGAAGGTGGAGGCAACGGTATCGAAGAGGTTTTCAACACTGTCCAGATCGGTGATATCAGTTTTAATCACCTGGGCATCAGCGGCACCAGCTTCTTTGGCCAGAGCGGCAACTTTCTCGCCAGCGTCAACGTCGAGGTCAGCAATCGTGACTTTGGCGCCTTCTTCAGCAAATTTGAGAGCGATGGCACGACCAATATTAGAGGCGGCACCGGTGACGATAACTGAGCGATCTTTTAAATCGAGGTCCATAATAAAATCCTTATAAATTAATTAATTGTAGAATAAAGTTAATATTTATTTTACATATTTACGGAAGTCTGGCTTACGTTTTTCAGCCAGGGCATTAACACCCTCGCGGGACTCCTCTGAATCGTAATAAAGACGTAGGGCCTCCAGGCCGAGGTTGGCGATGCCGCGAATGTTCTCGGTGGCCGCATTGAAGGAGCGCTTGCCAATCGAGATGGCAGTGGGGCTACGTTGCTCAAGTTCGGCACACCAGGCGTCAACTTCGGCATCGAGCTGGTCGTTAGGAACGACCTTGTTGACCAGGCCCATTTCCTGAGCTTCAGCAGCAGTGTAGCGACGGCACATATACCAGATTTCTTTGGCTTTTTTGTCGCCGACAATTTGTGCCAGCAACGCAGTGCCGAAGCCTGGGTCAATGGATCCCATTTTCGGGCCAACCTGGCCAAATTGTGCGTCTTCACCGGCGATGGTGAGGTCGCAAATGGTTGCCAGTACGTTGCCGCCGCCAATGGCGAAGCCCTGCACCTTGGCGATAACGGGTTTAGGTACATCTCGAATCACGGTGTGCAGGTCTTCAACGGGAAGGCCAATGGTGCCACGACCATCGTATTGTCCGTCGTGGGAAGACTGGTCACCACCGGTGCAAAAAGCTTTGTCACCAGAACCGGCAAGTACAATAACGCCAATGCTGTTATCCCAACCGGCTTTCTGAAAAGCGTGAATTAGCTCGTCGCAAGTGGTGCCGCGAAAGGCGTTGTAAACTTCGGGGCGATTGATGGTGATATAGGCAGTCGCGCCTTTAACCTGGTAAATAATATCCTGATAATCCATGTGATGTCTTACCTCTGTTTGGCGCTCTGCGCGTGGTTAGGAGAATGGATGTACTGTCAGCGTCTCGACAATCGCCGGTGTGCAGCCTCACTTATTGTAACGATGGCGGCTCGATGAAACGAGCCCTAATGATACTTGTGCTTATCTCTCGTTATTAAGAGGTGAATTTTGGTGTGCGTTTTTCTCCAAACGCTTTAAGCCCCTCACTGACGGCATCGCTGCGCAGCGCGGGTGTAGCCAGGTCGAGCTCCAATGCTAAACCCTGCTCAAGGGACATGTCTAAACCTCTGTCGGTTAATTGCTTCATCAGAGCGAGCCCAGCGGGGCTACGCTGACTCAGCTTTTGACAGTAGGCGAGGGCACTGTCAAATAACTGCTCGTCTTCAACGACATAGTTAACCAGTCCGAAGTCGAGGGCTTCCTCTGCCTTCAGCCAGCGAGCGCTGAGCATCAGCTCAAGAGCACGACGGCGGCCAATCAGGCGTGGTAAGCGTTGGCTGCCCCCCCAGCCAGGTATCAAGCCGAAGTGGGCGTGCTGGTCGCCAAGTTGGGCACTCTTGGCGGCAAAAACCACATCACCGGCAAGTACCAATTCTAGGCCACCAGCTAATGCCAGCCCTTGCTGGGCGATGACTACGGGCAGGGGAGAGGTTTCGAGTTTGCGGAGGGTATCGAGCCCAGTCTCCAAAAATGCACGAGTATCCTGGTCGTTATCGCGGAAGCCGCTGACTTCTTCGAGATCGGCACCGGTACAGAAGTTGCTGCCGTTGGCAGCGATTAATATTGCGCGGATTGAACTATCCATTTCAAACTGCTCAATAGCCTCGTACAGCCCTTCGTGCAGCGCCATAGACAGGCAGTTAAATTGCTCGGGGCGGTTTAACTTGATGATTCCAACCGCATCTTGCTGGCTTATTTCAATAACTGGCGACATAAGTAATCCCTTTTAAATAGTTTTGTAACTCTTTGTTATTTAAACTTAGTGAAGCATGTATTACCCGGGTTTGCCGACATAACTACGGGCAATAACCATTTTCATGATTTGTGCAGTACCGTCACCAATTTGCATGCCGAGCACATCACGTAGGCGTTGTTCAAAAGGCAGTTCATCGCTGTAGCCACCGTGGCCATGGGTTAACAGGCATTGTTGGGTAATATCAAAGGCAAGCTTGGGTGCCCACCATTTCGCCATTGCGGCCTCTTTGGTGTGGTCCTTACCTTGGGCCTTAAGCCACAGGGCCTTGAGGCAAACCATGCGTGCGCCTTCGAGATGGGTTTCGGCTTCAGCGAGGGGGAAGGTAATACCCTGATTGACGGCGAGGGCTTTACCAAAGGTTTTGCGCGCTTGAATATAGTCCCACGTTTCATCCAGACATTTGCGGGCAAGGGCGAGGCATTGCAAGCCGATGAGGGCGCGGCTGAAATCAAAGCCCTGCATCACTTGTACAAAGCCTTTACCTTCATTACCAACTAAGTATTTCTCATCAATACGGACATCGTCAAAAAAGATGGAGCCCCTGCCTACTGATCGTTCGCCGATGTCGTTAAAACGGGTGCGGGTAATACCGGGTGTATTAAGATCGACAAGGAAGGCTGAAACACCGTGGGCTTTTTCTTCAACGGTACCTGTGCGAGCAAAAATTAAACAGATATCGGCTTGCTCGGCCATTGAAATAGATGTTTTTTCACCATTTAAAATGTAGCAGTTACCTTCCTTCGTGGCTTTAAGAGCAATATTAGCGGCATCCGACCCCCCGCGAGGCTCAGTTAAGCCAACGCAAATAATAAGCTCGCCACTACAAATGCCCGGCATGATCTCTTCAATCACTGCAGGCTGCCCGTGGCGGAGGATACAACTACCGTTGAGTGAGGCATTGATGGGTACATAGGCTAAATTCATATCGCCTTCGGCGATGGCCTCGGTAATCAAGCCCGATGTGAGTGCGTCGAGTCCGCTGCCGCCGTATTCTTCCGGTGTTTCGGGTGCAATGAAACCGAGCTGGCCCATTTCAGAGACAATTTTTCGGTTGAAGGCACAGGCCTTGTCCCCCGCTTTATATTCAGGTGCTATCTTGTCAGTGGCAAAACGTCGAGCGCTATCGACGAGTGATTGCTGAAAATCAGTGAGCCCGAAATCCATTTTATGATCCTTAAGTCTTGGTTGTTGCTGCCAGTTTGGTAATTGGCACGGCTGTTGTTACGTGGTGTGACCCTTACCCAATGATTTGCATCATAAAAACTGAGCTTGGTAAGTGTCAACTACGCGAGGTATAAGGTATATTGACACCCAGTAATAATATGATGATTAATGCTCAATTGGTAAGGTTACATGGCAGAAACTGACGAACTAAGCTCGGACATCCCCCTCAAACTATTTTTTCGCTTATATCAAGCGATGAATCTATCATTACGCCGAGCGGCTGAGGTTCTCAGTGAGTTTGATATGAGCGCTCAGCAGTGGTCCATTCTTGATTCACTAAACCGGGCGGGTTATGAAAAAGGTATGACGGTTAATGGCCTAGTTGAGTATTTGATGGTGAGCCGACAGAGCCTCAACGGTGTGCTGCGGCGTATGGAGGAGTCAGGCTATATCGAGCGTGTGGTTAATCCTGATGATTTACGTTCACGACAAATTCGTCTTACGCCCTATGGTCGAGAAGTTTGCTTGAAGGTCGAGCCTAAAGTAAAAAAGTTTTACCATGACAGTGTCAGGCATATGAATGAGGAAGAGAGAGTGAATAGTCTTAATCTTCTGAATCAAATACTCGGTAATATGCGTAAAAAATAGTTTTTTATCCCCCTCTGCTTACCCCATCCGTCTATTGAAAACAGATCCTTTGCTTTTTCCTTTGAAGCGTTTTAGAAATGAGCCAGATACCAAACGACCATAAATGGATGACTCAGGCGATGAGCCTGGCTCGGCGTGCTGAGGCTGCCGAGGAAGTGCCTGTTGGCGCGGTGCTGGTTATTAATAATACATTGGTCGGTGATGGCTGGAACTGCTCCGTCGGAGAGTCCGACCCCTCGGCACATGCTGAAATTCAGGCCTTGCGAGCAGCAGCAAAAGCGCAAAATAATTACCGTTTGCCTGGGTCTACACTCTACGTCACTCTCGAGCCTTGCGCTATGTGTCTGGGTGCAATGATTCATGCCCGCGTTGAACGTCTTGTCTTTGCCGCTTATGAGCCCAGAGCTGGTGCCGTCGTTAGCCAGTTGCAACTTTTGGATCAGCCTCACTTTAATCATCGTATAGAATATTTGGGTGGTGTAATGCAAGCTGAAAGCAGTGAGTTGTTAAAGGGTTTTTTCCGGCGACGACGGGGTAAATCTGCTGGCTCATGATTTGTTAGGGGCAGTACGAACCTAAACTCAACTTATTAGCTTGGCTTTCACAAAGAAAGAGGCAGGCTGGTCGGTGCTAGTGCTGATGTTGGTGAGGTAGGGAAACTCTCTGGTCGTGCCTTAAGTTGCGCTTGCTCAATGCGTGATTTTTCAATCTGATGCCAGCGTAGAATCGAGTGGAAGTGACGAATGTTTTGCACATATTGCACCGGCTCACGACCGCGGGCAAAGCCGTAGCGGAGCGTGCTGTAGTATTTTTTCTGTTGTAATAGGGGCAGATACTCGCGGATATCCTGCCAGCGGTCAGGGTCGCCGCCCTTGCGTTCTGTTAGCACTCTTGCATCTTCAAGGTGGCCCAGGCCAATGTTATAGGCCGCTAGCGCAAGCCAGGTGCGATCAGGTTCGGTAATGTCTTTCGGGATCCGCTTTCTGAGCTGTAATAAATACTTTGCACCGCCACGTAGGCTTTGTTCGGCATCAAGACGATTGCTGACGCCCATTTCCTTTGCTGTAGGCAGTGTTAGCATCATCAGGCCGCGAACCCCTGTGGGGGATTTTGCGAGGGGATTCCAGTGGGATTCCTGATAGGCGATGGCGGCAAGTAGTTGCCAGTCTATTTCGTATTGCTCGGCGGTCGTTTTAAACAATGATTCGTATTTACTCAGTCGACTATCAATGCGATGGCGCAGGAGTTGCGAGCCGCCAACACTGAAATTGTCGGTATGATCGAAAAAACGATCTTGTAGCTGCTGTAATTCACCGCTTGCCGCGTAGCTGGTCAAAAAGCGATTGGCGGCTTTGAGCAAGCTGTCGTCACCGCTTGCCGGGAAAGCCCATGCCAGCGGCTCTGCCTCGGAGATATTAAAGGCTTGTCGGGCGCGAGGGTAGAGCCCACGGTTCACATCAAAGGCGGATGAGTCAACCACCGTATAATCGGCTTCGCCATCGTGAACCATCTGCATGAGTTCTAACATTTCACTATCGGCAACAACTTCCCATTGTAAATTGGGGTATTGCGATTCTTTAAGATTTTTGAGTTGTTCGATATGGGAGCTGCCAGGAACAACGACCAGGCGACCCTCAGTGATGTCGTCCAAGGTTTTTGGCCGTTTGTGGCCGAGCCGATAAATGAGCATTTGACGCACCGTCGTATAAGCCTGGCTAAAACGAACAGACTGTTCTCGCTCTTTTGTGGCGGTAAGCCCGGCGCTTGCAAATTGGCCTTTAGGTCCACCCGTAGAATTTAATATCGCAGCGAGGTCGTCCATAACGGTGAGCTCGAGATGGACATTCAGTTGACGCGCAAATTGCTTCGCCAGTAGGTATTCGAAACCGTTATCACCTTTGGCATCGTGAAAATAAGTGGTTGGGCCAATCATCGAAATAACCCGCAGCACGCCGTTATTTAACACCGACTCCAGCGTTGAGGCTGTGCGACTCGTGCCCAGCATCAGGCAAAGCCCGATGATCGCCGTCGTTAAAGTAAGGCGGTGTAGGGTGCGTTTTAGGCGTATTAGTACAAAGTTCATTACAGCGTTAGTCTATGTCCCTGAGTGAGAAAAACTACGATAGATACTGTGATATTAGCACCTTCAAAACCTGCTTATCGCGTGGCTTTCTGACATGGTGACAGAGTCGATGTTGTCGCCAAATTGGCAGTTTCCTGTTCGTTGTCGATTGCAATATCCACGTTTTCAGAATCTTATGATCTATTCTTTATCAATAGTTTGATATAGCGCTATTGATACACATTGATGTGACCATCAGGTCGAAAATAGTCATTGAGTCTTGGTGGATGGAGACTTATTCTGACATAAGAGAATTTTGGATTAATACTCGGTGTCGATAGCTTCAATAGTTACTGCCTGAAGCGAAATTAAAATAACAATGCTGAGTAGCTAGTATTACTCAATAGGAGACGGTGTGGATTTCACTATAACTGAAGAACAACGCATGATTCATCAATACGGGAAGAGTCTGAGTAAGACCTATGACCGTGCTTACTGGATGGAGAATGCAGATATTCACCGCTTCCCAGAGGAAATGTACCAGCAAGTTGCCGATGATGGCTTTCTCGGCACTATGGTGCCTGAGGCCTTTGGTGGTTCCGGTTTGGGCATGCTCGAAATGCTGCTGTTTCAGGAAGGTATCGCCAACGAAGGTATCCCCCTTTTAAGCCTGGTGGTCGGTGCTTGCATGACCATGTCAGTACTGGCAGAACACGGTAGCGATGAACAGCGCAGCAATTATTTACCCGCCGCCTGCAAGGGTGATATCCGTTTTTGCTTCGCCATTACTGAGGCTAACGCCGGTACGAATACCATCAATATCGGCACTCTGGCCAAATCGACAGGGCAGGGTGGTTTTAAACTAAATGGTAACAAGACCTTTATTACCGATGCCGCAGAATCCGACTATGCCCTGGTCGTGGCACGCACGACACCGCTGAGCGAAACTAAGCGTAAGACAGATGGCTTCACCTTGTTTATTGTGCCGACCAAGGCCAAAGGTGTGGAGATGCAGCCGATCCCCGTTAGTGTTCCCTTACCAGAATTACAATACCAGGTGTTTTTTGATGATGTAGAGCTGGGGCCTGAAAATGTCCTCGGTGAGGTTGGCAAAGGTTTTAATATCCTCTTTGACTCCCTCAACCCTGAGCGCATACTCGGCGGTGCTATCTGTACCGGCATTGGTCGTTTTGCTATGGATAAAGCGGTTACCTATGCTAATGAGCGCGTGGTTTTTAATGGCCCCATCGGTGCCTATCAAGCTTTGCAGCATCCATTGGCGATAGCAAAAACTGAAATTGAAATGGCTTCACTAATGGCGCGTAAAGCAGCCTGGTTGTTTGATAAGGGTGAGCCCTGTGGGGCTGAGGCGAATATGGCCAAACTGGCGGCTTCTGAAGCGGGTATCAAGGCGGTGGATGCTTCTTTGCAGTGCTTTGGTGGCAACGGTTTCACCAAAGAATACGGTATTTTTGACCTCTACCCGCTGGTGCGTTTGACCAAAACGGCGCCCATTAATAATGAGATGATTCACAACTATATTGCTGAACACGTAATGGGTTTGCCTCGTTCCTACTAAGCTTCACGAACATCAACCCACACTAAACCACCAACCGAACAGAGCGTAGACGATGAATTTTTCCCTTTCCGAAGAACAGCAGATGATCTATGGCTATGGCGCTAATTTAGCCAAAACCTTTGATCGAAAACACTGGCTTGAATATGCGGAGAAGGCGCGCTTTCCCACTGAGATGTATCAGCAGGTGGCCCAGGATGGTTTTGTCGGCGTTATGGTACCGGAGGCCTACGGTGGTTCCGGCCTTGGCATGATGGAAATGGGTTTGTTAAACGAAGGCCTTTCCGAGCAGGGCATCCCTCTGTTGAGTCTGGTGATTGGCGCCACCATGGGTTTAAGCCTGATCTCAAGTTTTGGTACTGAAGAACAAAAACAGCAGTATTTACCTGATGCCTGCAGCGGTAAAACCCGTTTTTGCTTTGCCATTACCGAGCCGAACGCCGGTACTAATACYATTAAAACGAATACTATTGCCAAAGCGACAAGTGATGGTCGCTTTAAAATCAACGGCGGCAAAACCTTTATTACCGACGCCGCCGAATCTGACTTTATGCTGGTGGTAACACGCACTACTCCTCACGCTGACGTTGAACGTAGCACCGACGGTTTTACCCTGTTTATTGTGCCTACTCAGGCAAAGGGTATTGAGATGCATCCCATCCCGGTCAGTATTAAAATCCCTGAAGTGCAGTACCAGGTTTTCTTCGACGATGTCGATGTCGGCCCTGAACATGTGCTCGGTGAAGTGGGCAAAGGTTTCCGCGTACTGTTTGATGCGCTCAACCCGGAACGTATTCTGGTYGGTTTTATTTGTGCYGGGCTGGGCCGTTATGCCATGGACAGAGCTGTTGAATATGCCAATGAGCGGGTCGTCTTTAATGGCCCTATCGGTGCCTATCAAGCCCTGCAACACCCACTGGCGAAGGCAAAAACAGAAATAGAACTGGCCTCTTTAATGGCCAAAAAAGCCGCCTGGTTATTTGATAAGGGCGAGGCCTGTGGAGGTGAATCGAATATGGCAAAATTTGCCGCAGCAGAAGCTGCCTGCAACGCTATCGATGCCTCGCTACAATGTTTTGGTGGCAACGGCTTTACCACCGAGTACGGCATCTTTGATCTTTACCCCCTGGCGCGATTATTAAAAACCATCCCGCTAAATAATGAAATGGTCCTTAACTACGTTGCTGAGTATGTACTCGGCTTACCCCGTAGTTATTAATTCTTAATACACACAGTCCTATCTTTGGAGATTTAATCAATGGATTTTAATTTATCCGACGAACATAAAATGATCTACGAGTACGGCRATAGCCTGGCGAAAACYTATGACCGTAAATACTGGATGGAATGTGCCGAGCGCAATGCCTTCCCCGCMGAAATGTATCAGCAGTCAGCACAAGATGGCTTCGTCGGTACCATGGTGCCAGAGGCTTATGGCGGCGCGGGTTTAGGCTTRCTTGAAATGGAGCTGTTTACGGAAGGCCTRGCAAACAACGGCATTCCACTACTAACCTATGTTATCGGTTCGGTGATGTCGATGGGTCCCATTGGTGACCACGGGACTGAGGAACAAAAGCAGCGCTACCTGCCCGATGCCTGTGCGGGTAAAACCCGTTTCTGCTTTGCCATCACCGAGGCCGAYGCTGGTACTAACACGATGAAKGCCAAGACYTTTGCGACAAAAACGGCAGATGGCCGCTTTAAGCTTAATGGTAATAAGACTTTTATTACCGACTTCGTTGAATCCGATTACGCACTGGTCGTTTCACGTACCACCAGTCTCGACGACGCGGCAAAGAAAACGGATGGCTTTACTTTATTTATTGTCGACACTAAAGCAAAAGGTATTGAAGCTCAGCCAATACCTGTCAGCGCGCCGATTCCCGAAATGCAGTATCAAGTATTTTTTGATGATGTCGATCTCGGCCCTGAAGATGTACTGGGCGAAGTAGACAAGGGTTTTGACATTCTCTTTGAA
The DNA here is from genome assembly GCA_002746135.1 of Cellvibrionales bacterium. Classification (GTDB taxonomy): domain Bacteria; phylum Pseudomonadota; class Gammaproteobacteria; order Pseudomonadales; family Porticoccaceae; genus Reddybacter. The sequence goes on from NVWE01000005.1 coordinate 219,842, forward strand.
TGCCTCAATCCCGAACGTATTATGGTCGGSGCTATTGGCGCTGGCCTCGGCCGTTTTGCCATGGACAAAGCGGTGGCATATGCCAATGAGCGTGTGGTTTTTAACGGCCCTATCGGTGCCTACCAGGCCCTGCAACATCCACTGGCCAAGGCAAAAACCGAAATCGAAATGGCCTCATTAATGACCCGTAAGGCGGCCTGGTTATTTGATAAGGGTGAGCACTGTGGTGCCGAATCAAATATGGCCAAATGTGCGGCGGCTGAGGCATCCATTCACGCTGTTGATGCTTCTCTGCAGTGTTTTGGCGGCAATGGTTTTACCAAAGAATACGGCATTTTTGATATTTACCCTATGGTGCGTCTGTTTAAAACGGCACCCCTAAATAACGAAATGGTACTTAATTATATTGGCGAACATGTGATGGGCTTACCGCGTTCTTATTAAGGGCGCGTTTATTKTTAATGCCTGTGGCACTGCTATTTTTTAATCGTAATATGCGACTAACCAAGAGATAAAGATTTATGGATTTTTCCCTTAGCGACGAACAAAACATGATTTATGACTATGGCCAAAGTTTGGTCAAGTCATACGACAGAAAGTACTGGATGGAATGCGCCGACGCCGGACGCTTCCCCGAAGAAATGTACAAACAAGTCGCGGCGGACGGTTTTGTCGGCACCATGGTGCCTGAAGCCTACGGTGGTGCGGGTTTGGGTCTGGTGGAAATGGATCTGTTTTTAGAGGGTCTATCGAACCAGGGCATTCCACTGTTGAGCCTRGTGATTGGCGCCACCATGTCGATGGCGCCGATTGGTGATCACGGTACAGAAGAGCAAAAGCAAAAGTATTTGCCCGATGCCTGTGCCGGTAAAACCCGCTTTTGCTTTGCTATTACTGAGTCGGGTGCCGGTACCAAYACAATTAAGGCGACGACTATTGCCAAGCAAACGCCCGATGGTCGCTTTAAATTAAATGGCAATAAAACCTTTATTACCGACTTCGTTGAATCGGATTACGCCCTGGTTGTTGCRCGAACGACACCTCACACTGAGGTCGAGCGGAAAACTGATGGCTTTACCCTGTTTATTGTCGACACCAAAGCCAAGGGCGTTACGGCGAGTCAGATACCGGTTAGCATCCCCATTCCCGAGCTGCAATACGAAGTGTTTTTTGATGATGTCGAACTAGGGCCAGAGCATGTGCTCGGTGAAGTCGGCAAGGGTTTTAATATTCTTTTCGAATCCCTGAACCCAGAACGTGTACTCGTCGGTGCTATTTGCACGGGTGTTGGCCGTTATGCCATGGAAAGAGCGGTCGAATATGCCAACGACCGCGTGGTCTTTAATGGCCCCATCGGCGCTTATCAAGCCTTGCAGCATCCACTGGCCAAAGCCAAAACCGAAATTGAACTTGCGTCATTAATGACCCGTAAAGCGGCTTGGCTGTTTGATCGCGGTGAAGCCTGTGGCGGCGAATCGAATATGGCGAAATACGCGGCAGCAGAAGCGGCATTACACGCTGTCGATGCTTCACTGCAATGCTTTGGTGGCAATGGCTTTACCAAAGAATACGGTATCTTTGATATTTACCCCATGGTACGTCTCTTTAAAACGGCACCACTGAATAGTGAAATGATACTGAATTATATCGGYGAACATGTTCTCGGTTTGCCACGTTCCTATTAATGGTTTTTTACAACAGGGCCGTTTAATGACGGCACACTTAGCTGCCAGTGCAGTTATKACTTATTGGAGTTGATAATGGATTTTAATCTTAGCGAAGAGCAGGAAATGATTTATCAGTACGGGACAAATCTTGCCAAAGATTTYGATCGYAAGTACTGGACAGATTGTGCCGAGCGCCRCGARTTCCCCACGGCCATGTATCAAAAAGTRGCSGATGATGGCTTTGTYGGCCTKATGGTGCCCGAAGCYTACGGTGGTGCRGGCTTGGGTATGACCGAAATGGTGCTNTTTNCAGGAGGGTTTGTCKAACCAGGGTATACCCTTGTTGAGCCTGGTGGTTGGYGCMACYATGTCYCTKGGSCCCATTGGTGAGCACGGTACMGAAGAGCAAAARCAAAAGTATTTACCSGCRGGTTGTCGKGGTGATATTCGCTTYTGYTTTGCCATTACCGAGCCGACKGCCGGCACCAAYACCATGAAAACCAACACCATGATCAGAGAAACGGGTGATGGTCGCTATAAATTAAAYGGKGCYAAAACCTTTATCACCGATGCCGGYGRKTCCGACTAYATGCTRGTCGTCAGYCGYAATAAGGCYTTTGAWGAGGTYGACCGCAAGACCGAYGGCTTTACGATTTTAATCGTYGACAGAAAAGCCCCCGGSGTTTCMGTACAGCCYATYGAYGTCAGYATTCCTATTCCYGAATTACAGTATCAAGTGTTTTTTGACGATGTTGATATYGGCCCSGARCATGTKCTTGGCGAAGTCGGCAAGGGTTTTGATATTYTSTTTGAATCCCTYAATCCCGAGCGYATTATTCTCGCYGCMGTGGCCAAYGGTTTRGGTCGCTATGCGATGGARAGGGCGGTTGAATAYGCCAATGAGCGCGTRGTSTTTAATGGCCCKATCGGTGCYTACCARGCCCTGCAACACCCCTTGGCCAAGGCGAAAACTGAAATCGAAATGTCCTCGCTGATGACCCTTAAAGCGGCAAGCCTGTTCGACAAAGGTGAGCCCTGTGGCGCAGAGGCGAATATGTCCAAGTACTCGGGGGCAGAGGCGGCAATGCATGCCATTGATGCCTCGTTACAGTGTTTTGGCGGTAATGGTTTCACCAAGGAATACGGTATTTTTGATCTGTATCCGGTTGCGCGACTGTTAAAAACAGCGCCGCTGAATAGTGAAATGGTCTTGAACTATATTGCCCAACACGTGATGGGCCTGCCAAAGTCCTATTGATTGTTTGTAGGCTGATTGTTTCAGCCTGATACGTTAAAGCCGAGCAGGAGACTGTTCGGCTTTTTTGGTTCTTTTAATTGTTTTACGGCGGTGGTTTATTCGCAATGGCGCTGGTATTTTCTGGTAATTAAAATGCTGTTGATACCCATGCCTATAAGTAAGATGAATTGATAGGCTGTAAATTCAAGTCATAAAAAAGCCCCGCTGTTACCAGCGGGGCTTTTTTATGGTTTCAGTTTTGGTGTTTTAAAACTGATTCATGGTGTTGTCTTTACCCGAGGCTTTCAAGGCCTGGTCACCAGAGAAGTACTCTTTGTGGGCGTCGCCCATGTCAGAGCCAGCCATGTTTTGGTGCTTAACGCAGGCGATACCCTGACGGATTTCTTTGCGCTGTACGCCGGCAACATAACCGAGCATGCCCAGGTCACCGAAG
>NVWE01000018.1 GCA_002746135.1 Cellvibrionales bacterium
ATTAAACTATCAAACACCCGCCAAATTAATGGCTGAGCATATGACTAATTTAGTCGCTTAAATTGTTATGTACTTCAGACTTGAATCCGCCGGTTGATAAAACTTCCTCCATTAAGGTTTAGTTACTCAAGCCCGAAACCAGCCCTGATTTCAAGCCCATGTACACTGTTACGTTGAAGACCAGGGGGAATCTTAATAAGCCTCCGCCCCACTACATTGAGCCAAAACCAACTCAACCATAAAAACATGTCGGCATTAAATAATAAGTTGAGAAATATTTTGTAAAAAAAAGCGGCTTCCCTTTCAGGCCGCCGCTTTTTAAAACTGTTATTTAAACAACAGTTTTAACGACTTATTTAAGAACAAAGCCCTCGTAGTCTGTTGCTGCAACTTCGTCACACTTGGCTTTGTAGTTTGGCGCACCACCGGCGTAAAGCATAAACATACGCTTCTTCTCGGGGTTGTTGATGTTTACGCCCATGAACCAGGAGTCGGCCGTGGGGAATAAAGTCATCTGTGCCAGCTCGTCAACATGAACCGTCCAATCATCTTCGGCCTTTTGTGTAGGCTGAATTTCATTGTGTTTCTTGTCGCGCATATAGCCAATCAGATCGCTAACCCATTCCACATTCTGCTCAATGCAACGAGGAATATTACAGAAGGTTGCCCCGTTGTGTGGGCCAACCAGCGTGAACAGGTTAGGGAAACCCGTGGTTTGCATGCCAAGGTAAGTACTGGGGCCATCGGCCCACTTATCGACCATTTTCTCACCACCAATACCGCTGATGTCGATGCGGCGCAGAGCACCCGTAACCGCGTCAAAGCCAGTTGCATAAATAAGAACATCAATATCGTACTGCTTGTCACTACACTTTACGCCAGCGGGAACAATTTCTTCAATCGGCGTGGCATTGAGGTCAATCAAGTGAACATTGTCCTGGTTGTAGCACTCAAAGTACTTAGTTTCCATCGGTACACGACGCGTACCAAAACCATGATCCTTCGGTACTAACAGCTCAGCCACCTCAGGATTATCGACACGTTGACGAATCTTCTTGGCGATAAAATCGGTGATTARCTGATTCGCTTCAGGGCTGGTCATAATGTCGGAGAAGTTACCCAACCAAATACCAAAGCCGGGCTCTGCGTAGAGCTTCTCAAACAGGGCTTCACGCTCTTCTTCAGACACTTCTGTCGCTGAACGTTCGTCAAAAGCGTGCAGAAAAGCGCCAAAGGTCGCGTTGCACTGATCGAAAATAGCCTGTGCATTTTCCTTATTGTACGCAGTCTCTTCTTCACTAATAGGGCCGTTATTCAGTGGGGCACACCAGTTCGGAGCCAATTGGAAAACCGTCAGCTCTTTCGCCGACTTGGCGATTTCCTGAATCACCTGGACACCAGTAGCACCGGTGCCGATCACACCAACGCGCAAACCGCTGAAGTCATTGGCTTTCCAGCCTGTATCGGCCTGAGGCCAACGCGCTGTGTGGCAAGACTCTCCGGCAAAGGTATCGCGACCGGGAATACCCGGCAAGGTGAAGGCCGACAGAGGGCCTGTAGCGGACACCAGGAACTTGGCGCGAGCAGTACTGCCATCGTCCAATTCAACTTCCCACTCTGTGTTGTCTTCATCGTAAGTGGCTTTCGTAACACGGCTGTTGAACTGAATATCTTTACGTAGCTCAAACTTGTCAGCGACAAAGTTGAGGTAGCGTTTGGTCTCGGGCTGAGGGGCAAAACGCTCAGTCCAAGTCCACTCGTCAATAATCTCTTTCGACCAGGAGTAAGCGTAGGTGTAACTCTCAGAATCAAAACGGCAACCCGGATAGTTGTTCCAGTGCCAGGTACCGCCAACGCCGTCGCCGGTTTCAAAAACTTTAACCTTGAAACCCTGCTCGCGTAGTGTGTACAGCTGGTACATACCAGCAATACCGGCGCCCATTACAATGGCGTCGTATGTATTTGTTGATGTCATGCTTTTACCTCGTTAAGTATCTCTGAACAAAATGCAAATTGCTTTGGCCTTGTATTTGATCTCCTAGCAACACACACCAGGACATCCCCAGGCCTTATAAAGGCTTTATTTACAAGAGGTTGCAATCAAAATGCAACTTTGTCGCAATAAAGACGGTATGCATAATAGCATCTGACGCCGATATACCAAACCTCAGTATCGACTTATGAGACAAAGGGGCTACTGCCCGGTAAAGGCGACTTCCTCCTTATAAAACACAGCGTAAATTAGCACTTGAGCTAGCCCTGACTTAAAGGCTTAATGACAAAAAACACACCGTTAAAACTACCTCGATAGAAGGATCGCCCCCCATTTTGGATACCCCTGACAACAAACACTCGCACGCTTGGCGGTTTTTTTGGGCTTGCACGGCTTACCCTCGACTCATCCTTTGTCTGAGTGTTTGCCTGATTATCCTTTTTGCGAGTTTTCTTCCCGCCCTGGAAAAAGATACCCGCAGTGATGCCTTTATGCCAAAGGATCACCCCGCGCTATTACTCAGTAAAAAAGCCCGCGAAACCTTTGGTCTTGGCGACCCGATGATCATCGCCATTATCAACAATGGCCCCGAGGGCGTGTTTAACCCCCACACCTTACAACTCGTCGATTGGCTAACGAGTCAACTGGAGAATATTGACAATCTCGATGCTGAAGGCATTACCAGTCTGGCCACCGAGAACAACATTATTGGCTCGGATGAGGGGATGGAGGTTGAGCCTTTCTTCAACCCCTTGCCGACGACACTCAACGAGGCGCGCGCCTTAAAAACAGCCGTCATGGCCTTCCCCCTCTATGTTGGCACACTGGTCGCTGAAGACGGTTCGGGTACGCTGATTATTGCCGAGCAACTCGATGCGAATAAAGCAGAGCCTACCTACCAGGCTCTTATGGCACTCGCCAGTGCCGCCAACTTAAATGCTAACGAGAGCATTCATATTGCCGGTGAAGGGGCATTGACGGGATATTTTGGCAGCTATATCGACGCCGATGCCTCGCGCATTGTGCCCCTATCGGCACTGCTGATTATTGCTCTGTGCTTTGTGGCCTTTGGCACCCTGCGCGGCACTTTAATACCGGCCTTCGTCATACTCGCCACCGTCGCATCAGCTATTGGCTTAATGTCTGCGTTGGGCATCAGCTTTTTTATTATTACTAATGCACTGCCAGTAGTATTGATTGGCATTGCGGTTGCCGATTCTATTCACACCCTCACAGAATATTACGAAACACTTGAAGGCCACCCGGACTTCAGCTCACGTGAACTGTGCGCAACAACAATGAGCCACATCTGGCGGCCCATCACCCTGACCTCGCTGACCACCATTGCCGGCTTCTTTGGCCTCAGTATCGCCGCAATGATGCCACCGATGAAATACTTCGGCCTCTTCGCCCTCTTTGGTGTCAGTATCGCCTGGCTATATTCGATGTTTATTATCCCTGCGATTTTAAGTCTCCTAAAGCCTCGACCTAGCCGCACCTTTAAAAAGAAACTCGCAAGCAGTGACGCCAACGCTGCAAACCCCACAGGCCGGGCCAGGTCGAGCCAGCCCGATATTTTTTCAAAATCTGTTAGCCTGCTTGGGGCTCTAACACTCCGTTTTCCCAAGAGCCTGTTGCTGATAGGGTTTTGCACGGTCATTGCCGGTATTCATGCTAGCCAAAAAATTGAAATGGATGAATCCTTAATAAAGGCCTTTCAACAGGACGAGCCCATTATTATCGCCGACAACGCGATTAATAAGGCTTTTGACGGCACTTACTTTCTCGACGTCATGATCGAAACAAAGAACCCTGAAGACTTGTTTAAGCCTGAAAATTTACACCAAATTGATGCTCTGCAAGCCCATATGGCGCAGCACCCTTTCGTTAAAGGCAGCACGTCTATCGTCGATTATTTAAAACAAATGAATCGCGCCATGCACGCCGATGCGCCAGAGGCCTATCGCCTGCCAGACAGTGTTGAACTCAGCGCCCAGTATTTTCTGCTTTATTCGGTTACCGCTGACCCAACTGATTTTCACGACATCATTGATTACGATTACCGTGTCGCGAATATTCGTATCAGCCTCGAAAAAGAAAACTACAAAACCATTGCTGCCGTCATCGAATATCTTGATGGCTATCTACAAAACACCTTCAATAATTCGCATATCAGCGCACAACTTACCGGGCGGGCCGCGATTAATTACGAGTGGATGCAACGCCTCGGCAAGGGCCACGTTGTCGGTTTAGTCGTCACCTTAGCCTTGGTTTTTTTAATGGCCGCACTCAGCTTTCGCTCCATCAGCGCAGGACTCTTTTGTCTGGTTCCCATCGTCACCACGATTTTTGRTGTCTATGCCTATATGGGTTATACGGGGGTTCCACTCTCGGTAAGTTCATCGATGTTTGGTGCCATCGCGATTGGCCTTGGTATCGATTTTTCCATCCATACCGTCGAACGTTTGCAGGTACTGATAAGCCGCAGTGATTGCGTCACGGACCAAACACTAATGGCACTGTTCCCCTCCACCGGACGTGCTCTGCTGTTTAATTTCCTYACCCTGGCCTCAGGTTTTGGCATTCTTACTTTTAGCAAAGTCGTTATCCTTCAGGAATTCGGCACYTGTGTCGCCTTGTCTATTTCGATTAGTTTCCTGGCCAGCATAACTTTATTACCCGCCATGGCTAAAGTCTTTAAACCGCAGTTTTTAGGCTAYTCAACTCGCACATAAAATAACTTTATATTTCAGMATAAAAGGAATGATAGTGTTAAAAACAACYCTGCTACTTCTTGGTTTATTCAGYATCTGCACTGCCAACAGCTCSGCTCAAAGCCCCNCTAGTAATTCCGAAAGCGCACTGCCAACGGGCCAGCAAGTTGCCGCTCACATTAATAGCCGGGACGAAGGTGAGTCCGTTAGTCGAAAACTCAGCATTGTAATGCGTGACAAGCGCGGTAAAACGCGCCACCGTGAAACCATGAGTTATCGTCAATATTACACCGATGAAAAACGCACGGTTATTTTTTACCTTTCCCCAAAAAACATTAAAGATACCGCCTTTTTAACCTACGACTATAACGACCCCGAACGGGAAGATAATCAATGGCTCTACCTGCCCGCCCTGCGAAAGGTCAGACGTATATCCGCATCAGACCGAGGAGATTATTTCCTGGGCACTGATATGACCTACGAAGATATCAAGTTGGAAACGAGAGTCTCAACTGCTGACTTCAACTTTCAAACCATCGACACCTGTGAGGTTGACGGTTACCCGGGCCTGCAAATCGAAGGCACACCGAAAAACCAGGCCATAGCGAAAGAGCTCGGCTACAGTAAAACCCTCTCCTGCGTCGACAAAGCCGTATGGATGGTTCGCGAAAGCCAGTTTTGGGATATAAAAGGCAAGCTATTAAAAACCGTGACCATCAGTAACATTGAGCAGGTTCAAGGTATTTGGAGCCAGCAAAATATTGACGTTRAAAACCACAAAACGGGGCACAGCACCAGCCTGATTTTCAGTAACATTGATTACGAAAGTCCCGTACCGAGTGATATTTTCACCACCAATGCCATCAAACGCGGGCTGTAAGCGAAGCCCGTGCTGCCATTCCTGAGCCCCAAAGTATTAATGGCTAGACAACGAGTGCAGAGACCTAAGTCTTTTCATTTTCTAAAYATTATCGCAACAACTGCTTTAAGCAGTTGTTGCGGCCTTTTTACCCCGCCATTATCCGCGGCTGAATTGCAAAGCTCCCTTATTAGYAGTGCAATGTGGAGTGCCAACAGCAARAACTTAAAACGGCAAAACTATCAGCTCACTCTCGAACCGGAGTTTATTTTTCGTTTTGAAAACAAAATAAAACTCACTGCCCTGGGTCGCTTGCGCAGCATTAGCCTCGATGCATTATCACCCGAAAATGTCACCGACAATGCCTATAGCCCCTACAGCAAGCCTCTTTTTATCGGTAACAGTAGCGAGCTTGAGCTGCGCGAATTCTATGTTGAAATACCCAGCGACAACTATTATTTCACCCTCGGCAAACAGCAAGTGGTCTGGGGCAAGGCCGACGGCTTAAAAGTGCTCGACATCGTCAACCCCCAGTCCTATCGCGAATTTATTCTCGAGGATTTTGACGACTCACGTATTCCCCAATGGATGGCAAACATAGAAACCCGATTCGGCAAGTGGGATGCACAGTTATTGTGGATACCTGAGCAAAGTTATCACGTACTGCCGGGCAACAATGCCTTGTACACACCGACATCGCCCCTGCTAGCACCGAAACCTCCACCCGGTGTTAGTGTCGATGTTCAGCCCATTGATCGCCCCGGGCGTACACTGACAGACTCTGATATTGGGTTACACTTCTCGCGATTTTGGCAGGGCTGGGATCTCAGCCTCAACTATCTTTATCAGTACGACAACTTTGTCCTGCCCTATCAACGCAGATCATTGACAGCCAGCGGCCCCCATGTCGACATTAAGCCTCGATATCAGCGCACCCACATGCTAGGTGGCAGCTTTAGCAATGCTTTCGATAGCTGGGTTGTACGGGGTGAACTGGCCTATTTTTCCGACCGTTATTTTCTGGCTGAGGGAACCCGCGACGGTGATGGCATCACTAAAGGCGAAGAAGCATCYTATGTTATTGGCCTCGACTGGGCCGGGCTGGAAAATACGMTGATYAGCGGCCAGCTGTTTCAAAGTGTCGTCWTCAATCGTCAAKSTGCCACCCTGCGTGACAAAACTGACTCCACATTATCCTTGCTAGCAAATCACACCTTGTTCAACGAAACCCTGGAGCTGCGACTCATCTGGCTCGCCAATACCAATATTGGCGATGGCCTGGTGCGTTTACGCGTGACGTACGAATGGCAGGACAATCTGAAGACCTGGGTCTCAAACGATACTTTTTACGGTAGTGAAGAAGGTCTTTTTGGTCAATTCGACGCTAATGATCGACTGACCATTGGAATAGAAATGGGCTTTGAATAAATAGAGGCCGGACAGCGGCGGCCTCTATTTTACGATTAACCACGGCCCAGATAGGGCTGGGTGACCGGCAAAATAACCGATTCGAATAAGTTCACGTGGTCAGGTAACGAGGCCATGGTGACGACCAACTCAGCGAGATCTTCGACTGCCATTACGCCTTCTTTCTCTGGTACCTGGGGGCTCTTTTCCCAGATATCTGTCATCACGTTGCCGGGGTTAATACAGCACACGGCGATATTATAGGCGCGCAATTCCAGCGCCAGTGCTTTGGTCAAACCGGTGACGGCAAATTTTGAAGTGGTATAGGGCGAACTTTTCACACGCGGCATTTGCCCGGAGATGCTGCCAATATTGATAATGCGCCCCTTCTTGGTCGGCTTCATCAAACGCGCTGCTCCGCGACAGCAGAGGAACATACCGTTGACGTTGACGTCTTGCACCTGTCGCCAGGCATCGTAGCTGAGTTCATCGATACGACCGGAGATGGCCATCCCGGCGTTGTTGACGAGAATATCCAGCCCTTGCTGGTGTTCGGCAACCAAGGCGAAGAGTGCATCAACCGAGGCCTCATCGGTAATATCGCAAACACAGACTTGCGCGCGTCCACCTGCTGAGGTGATTTCTTCGGCGACGGCATTCATTTTTTCTTCATCGCGAGAGGCCAAAATCAGTTTACAGCCCTGCTTTGCTAGAGCGATGGCGATGCCTTTACCGATACCTTTACTCGCGCCGGTGACAACGGCGAGTTTGTTTTCTAATGATTCCATGGCCTGCCTCATTTTTCTGTTGGGTATAATAATTACGGGTTAATAAAAAGGCGCCCGTAGGCGCCTCGAAACAGCAGATCAAACTCTAGGTGTTGTGGCCATTTTTAATGAGGTCATCAACCACTGATGGATCGGCCAGCGTGGAGGTATCTCCCAGATTATCCAGCTCGTTAGCCGCTACTTTACGCAAAATTCTACGCATGATTTTACCGGAGCGAGTTTTCGGTAAACCGGGTGCCCACTGAATTAAATCGGGCTTGGCGATGGCACCAATCTCTTGCACGCACATGGCGACCAAGGCTTTGCGCAAGTCTTCGGTGGGTTCAACACCGCCCATCAGGGTRACGTAGGCATAGATACCCTGCCCCTTAATATCGTGGGGATAGCCCACCACCGCTGCTTCAGCAACTGCTTCATGTAGTACCAGCGCGCTCTCAATTTCAGCTGTACCCATACGGTGGCCAGAGACATTCAGCACATCGTCAACACGGCCAGTAATCCAGTAGTAGCCGTCTGCGTCGCGGCGTACACCGTCACCGACAAAGTAATAACCCGGATACGTAGAAAAGTAGGTATCTATCGCGCGCTGATGATCCCCGTAAATCGTGCGAATTTGCCCCGGCCAGGAAGATTTAATCACCAGATTACCCTCACAGGCACCTTCCATTTCTTTACCGTCAGCATCGACAACGGCAGGCTCTACACCGAAGAAGGGCAGAGTCGCTGAACCCGGCTTGAGGTCGGTAGCGCCGGGTAGTGGCGTCAACATAATGCCGCCAGTTTCGGTCTGCCACCAGGTATCGACAATGGGACAGCGGGATTCACCAATCACTCGGTAGTACCACTCCCAGGCTTCGGGGTTAATGGGTTCACCCACCGAACCGAGCAGTTTAAGGGAGGAGCGCGAGGTGCTTTTCACGAAATCATCACCCGCACCCATCAAAGCGCGMAGTGCAGTGGGTGCGGTGTAAAACTGGTTAACCTGGTGCTTGTCGATGACCTGCCAGAAGCGCGAAGCATCCGGATAAGTGGGTATGCCTTCGAACATTAAGGTCGTGGCGCCATTACACAGTGGCCCGTAAACAATGTAGCTATGCCCTGTCACCCAACCGACATCAGCAGTACACCAGTACACATCGCCGTCTTTGTAATCAAAGACATATTTATGCGTCATCGAGGCCTGTAATAAGTAACCGCCTGTAGTATGCAGTACACCCTTGGGCTTGCCGGTAGAACCGGAGGTGTAAAGGATGAATAACGGATCTTCGGCATCCATCGACTCTGGAGCACACTCGCTACTAGCCTTGGCCATGGCTGTGGCGTATTTAATATCACGCCCTTCCTGCCACGCCACATCACCGCCGGTGCGCTCCACAACGACACAAGTGTGAACGTTGGGGCATTGCTGCAGAGCAATATCGGCATTACTCTTTAAGGGCACTGAACGGCCACCGCGCAAACCTTCGTCAGCAGTAATCAACAGCTGGCAGTCAGAATTGATGATGCGATCTTTCAGTGCATCGGGTGAAAAGCCACCAAATACCACCGAGTGAACCGCACCAATACGGGCACAGGCGAGCATAGCGTAGGAGGCTTCCGGGATCATCGGCATGTAAATACAAACCCGATCGCCCTTTTTGATACCGCGCTCTTTCAGTACATTTGCCAGCTTACAAACCTGCTGATGTAGTTCGCGATAAGTGATTTTCTTATCGACGCTGGGGTCGTCACCTTCCCAAATAATGGCGGTTTGATCACCGCGAGTGTCAAGGTGGCGGTCTATGCAATTAACAGAGACATTCAGTTTGCCGCCACTAAACCAGGCCGCTTCGGCTTTGCGCAGGTCGTATTCGCAGACTTTGTCCCAGCTTTTATCCCAATCAAGAAAAGCATTGGCCTGTTCTGCCCAGAAGGCATCAGAGTCATTAATGGAGCACTGATACATCTCCTGATATTTTTCTTTGTTGATATAGGCACTCTCGCGCCAGGCATCCGGCACCGGATGAATGGGAAACTCAGACATACTAACCCCTGTAAACGTCAAAAATAGCGAATAATTTCAGGCCKCTATTTTGTCACAACAGGCTCTCTTTGTCATAGCGCGGGGRCTAGCGCGACAAGAAAGATCGGGCTTTAGGAGGGAATAAATTCSAGCCCCGCGAAAGCAGGGCTGGGGGTCTTAGGATACGGCTTGTACCGCAATGGTATTGGTGGTGCGTTCAACACTGTTGTCTTTGTTCAAGTAAACGAGTTTAGGCTTGTGTTCAGCCATCTCCGCCTCGTTGARCTGACCATAGGTGGCAATGATAATTCTATCGCCAACCTGTACTCGCCGAGCGGCTGCGCCGTTCATGGAGATAGTGCCACTGCCCGCCTCTGCCTGAATAATATAGGTGGTGAAGCGCTCGCCGTTGTCGACGTTGTAAATATCGATTTGCTCAAATTCACGCATGCCTGCCAGTTTAAGCAGGTCACTATCGATAGCACAGGAGCCGTCATACCAAAGCTCCGCCTGAGTAACAGAGCCCATATGTAACTTGGCTTTCAACATGTTGCTCAACATAAATAAACCTCTACTTCTTCACTTCTGTCTGTTCTTCCAGCGCCGCCGCGGCTTGGGATTCACCGAGCGTCATGCTGATATTGTCAATAAGACGCGCGCCCTTGGTAAACATCGCACCCAGTATGGTCAACTCGCTGTCATCATGTGCGGCTGGCTCCAGCGTTTTCGAGTTGCGAATACTAACATAATCTGTACGAAAGCCGCTTTTTTCAAGTGCCTTAGCGGCCTGAATTTCAAGTGCCGTAAAATCTCGCTCACCGGCCTCGATTTGATCCCGACACCAGCAAAGCGCTTCATACAACACTTTCACTTTGGGACGCTCGTCCTCACCTAGGTAGCCATTACGAGAACTTAAGGCCAGACCATCGACATCACGGGCGATGGCTGCACCGACAATATCGACCGGAATACAAAGGTCTTCAACCATGCGCCGAATCACTGCTAGCTGCTGATAGTCTTTAATGCCGAAAATGGCCATATCAGGCTGCACAATATGTAGCAACTTGGAGACCACGGTAGTGACCCCTTCAAAATGGCCGGGACGGCTGGCACCACAAAGGATGTCCGTCATGGTCGGCACCACCACACGAGTTTGGTCAGCCATACCATTCGGRTAGATCTCATTTTCATCGGGATGAAAGAGGAAATCACAGCCTTCGGCTTCAAGCTGTTTCGCATCGTCCTGAAAGGTGCGCGGGTATTTTTCCCAGTCTTCATTAAGACCAAACTGCAGAGGGTTCACAAAAATACTCACCACCACTACATCGCACTGCTCTTTCGCCAGTCGCACCAGCTGCAGATGGCCTTCGTGTAAATTACCCATGGTGGGTACAAAGGCTATAGTTTCACCACTCTGACGCCGGGCTCTTACCTCCGTACGCAAACCGGAAACCGTGTGGTAGATATTCATCCTGCTCTCCAACTGCCAAAGTGTTTCGTAATTTCGACTTTAATCTTCAGAAAAGTAATCTCGAGCGAGATTTTCAAAACGCGTGTACTTGCCGACAAAGGCCAGCTTAGAGGTGCCAATTGGGCCGTTTCTCTGCTTACCAATAATAATTTCAGCGACGCCCTTGTCCTGGCTTTCTTCGTTATAAACCTCATCCCGATAGATGAAAATAATCACATCGGCATCCTGCTCGATAGCACCAGAGTCACGCAAGTCTGAATTGATCGGACGCTTGTTGGGCCGCTGTTCAAGATTACGACTCAACTGCGACAAGGCCAATATCGGGCAATCAAATTCACGGGCAATAGTTTTTAAATCCCGGGATATCTGAGAAATTTCCTGTACCCGCCCATCCGCCTTGGTGCTAGCACTCATCAATTGTAAGTAATCGATCATAATCAATGCAGGGCTGCCGTGCTCACGGCTCAGCTGACGAATGCGGTTACGCAGCTCCATCGGACTAATGCCGGGAGTGTCATCGATAAACAGGGGGCGATCTTTGAGTCGTGCGGCGGCGCCCGCAAGGCGAGTAAAGTCATCGGGGTCCAGATTGCCGTTGCGCATTTTGGTTTGGTCAATCTTACCCATCGACGACAGCAGACGAATCACCAATTGATTGGCGGGCATTTCCAGACTGAAAACCAGTACGGGCTTTTCCTGGTTGAGCATGGCGTGTTCGACCAGATTCATCGCAAAGGACGTTTTACCCATTGAGGGACGACCGGCGATAATCACCAGATCAGCCAACTGCCAACCCGACGTACTGGCATCAAGTTCATTAAAACCGGTACTCAGACCGGTAATATCGGCATCGCTGGTGAAGAGCAGCTCAATACGATCGACAGCCTGACGCAATAAGTCGGTAACATTTTGGAAGCCGCCCTCTTTCGGGCGACCCTCAACCACTTCCAGTAGACGACGCTCTGCCTCGGCCAATAACTTACCGCTATCCCAGCCGAGAGGGTTATAGCCTTTCTGGGCAATTTCACTGGCCGCAAGAATCAACTTCCGAACAATCGAGCGCTCGAGAATAATCTGCGCATAAGCACGAATATTTTCGGAGCTGGGTGTATTGCGAGCGATATTAACGAGATAACTATCCCCACCGGCCTCTTCGAGGCGATGCAGAGATTTAAGGGCTTCAGAGAGGGTGATCGGATCAAGGGGTTGATCCTGATCCGCCAGATCCTTCATCGTTTCGAAGATCAGGCGATGATCCTGGCCGTAGAAATCGTCTTCGGTAATAAGAGAGGCGACGCTATCAAAGGCGTCATTAGCCAACATTAAAGCGCCGAGTACCGCCTGCTCCGCTTCTATGGAGTGGGGTAATTCCGGTATTTGCGTATTAGTGGTAGCGAGTTCAGTCATGGGCAAACCACAGTCTACTGCCTACAGAAAAACTCTTTATCGGGATGACAATCAGGCTAGCAGATAGATAACAAGCCACTCGATTCGCGACTTGCTTTTGCACGAGAATATTCATAACAGAGAAAATTGTGCACCTGAGCATGTAGCAGYTGGCCATCAATTGTGCCAACAAAAGGTAGCTAACCACAAGCCGTCAGATAAAAATCTGGACGGCCTGCAAAGCTACTGAAGGCTTACTCTTCTTCTGCAACAACAACCTGGATAGAGGTTGATAAATCACTGTGCAACTGGATAGAGACTTCAAACTCGCCGAGTTCACGCAGTGCACCTCCGGGCATTTTAACTTCACTTTTAGCCAGCTCAACACCTGCCGCAGTTACGGCTTCGGCGATATCGCGACCACCAACCGAACCAAACAGCTTACCTTCCTCACCGGCAACAGCGGTGATAGTGACACTTGCCAAAGCAGCCAGAGCAGTGGCACGGGCCTCGGCCTTACCGAGCTTGTCCGTAGCGGCAGCTTCTAGCTCAGCACGACGCTCTTCAAAATCAACCAGATTCGCTTCAGTGGCAAAAACRGCTTTGCCATGAGGAATCAGGAAATTACGGCCAAAACCTGCTTTTACAGCAACTTTATCGCCRATAGMACCYARYTTACCTACTTTTTCTAACAGTATTACGTCCATCACTCAACCTCTYAAATCATKCTGTTCAMRACGACCGGCGWGCTGCCAGTCGYGAACGAAAATCCATCACGCTGTCGAGAAATCCCAACCCGATCAGCACCGAACTCAAAGGACCCAGTAATAACACCAGCCCCATATAAAAAACCACTATCCAACGCCTACCGAGACCTGCAAAAGCAACGCTGTGATGTACCAGAGCCACACCACTCAACATTAAAGGTAAGCCCAGTAAATTACCCCAGGTTACATACTCCTGCCCCAGCAAGTAACAGCCCATCAATGCGACAAACAACAAGGTCGCACTCAACCGGTCAAAACGCAGCGCATGGAACTCTACGCCAAAACCACCGGGGTTATACAACAATGACTGCCACCAACGTGCCAGTAAAAGTGCCGCTATCGCTGTTAAAGCAATAACCCATGCTAATAAGCCTGCGACAAACAAATCACTGGGCTCAAACACAAGCGCACTATTCTGCTGCTGCAGCTGGCGAAGCATTTCATTTAAGGCTTCGCGCATTGCGCTTACATCAGCGGCTAGCAACAACTTCATCGCCAGCCCGCTGAGCACGCTCACACCAAGCATCACTTTCAGTGCACTTGTCCAAGCACGAGTCTGGTTTAATGCACTCGCACCGATCAACACCACCAGTACCGAAAATATGGAGGCCCAAACCATGGCGCCATTCATACTTTCTGAGTTGACCAATATCACCAGAGGCAATATAGCCCAAAGCAATAATAGACAACCTTCCGAAAGACCTTGCCTCAACACGACCAAGCCCACGGCTGCGGGACTCACTAAGGGGAGAAAATTACCCAGTAGTGCAGCCAGCGCAGCCTTGAGGCGACCCGCCATGATAAATTTAGCCAGAGCGCGCATCAGTAATGACGAAGTCTAGTTCGCTGGTTTATTTATGGCCGTCAGTGTAGGGCAGCAGGGCAAGAAAGCGTGCTCTCTTGATAGCTGTCGCCAACTGGCGCTGGTACTTGGCTTTGGTGCCAGTAATTCTGCTGGGCACAATTTTTCCGGTTTCGGAAACATTGGCTTTCAGAGTATCGAGATCTTTATAATCAATCTCGGTAACACCCTCGGCAGTAAAACGGCAAAATTTGCGACGACGATTAAAACGTGCCATGGCTTATTCCTCCGCTTCGGCAGTTGGGGTTTCAGGGGCAGCTTCAGACTCTTGAGCAGCAGCTTCAGCTTCGGCTTTCTTCTTCGCTTCTTCGCGAGCAGCACGCTCAGCTTCACGACGAGCACGACCTTCTTTCTCAGCCTTCTCAGACACTTCAGCTTT
Organism: Cellvibrionales bacterium; assembly: GCA_002746135.1. GTDB lineage: Bacteria > Pseudomonadota > Gammaproteobacteria > Pseudomonadales > Porticoccaceae > Reddybacter. Next base: position 14,629 of record NVWE01000018.1, read on the forward strand.
CATGATGTCGGTCTCTTCAGTGATCGCGCTATCGCGGCTAATCACCAAATTACGCAGGATCGCGTCGTTGTAGCGGAAAGTTGAAGTCAGCTCGTCGAGCTCTTCCTGACCGCATTCAACGTTCATCAGAACGTAGTGAGCTTTGTGAATTTTCTGGATAGGGTATGCGAGATGACGACGCCCCCAGTCTTCCAGGCGGTGAACGGTGCCACCGCTAGCAGTAACGATAGTCGTGTAGCGTTCCACCATGCTGGGAACCTGCTCACTTTGATCCGGATGTACAATAAATATAATTTCGTAATGGCGCATTATGCCTCCTTACGGGTTAAAGCCACCCACTATTCACGGTGTGACAAGGAGAATCCCGACAACAAGCCGGGATCAGGGGCGCGAATTCTAGGTCATGTTAGTTTAAATAGCAAACCACATTGACTAGACCTTCCCCATAAAAAAGGGCTGCACCCGGCAGCCCTGATCTAATTTTTACCGTCGCAGCTAATACGAGCGCGGCAAACCTAGCACATTGGTCGAAATAAAGTTGAGAATCATATTCTGACTCACCGGCGCCAGACGCGGCAACATCGCCTCACGCATCAAACGCTCGACATGATATTCCTTGGCGTAACCCATACCACCGTGGGTCATGACCGCCTGCTGGCAAGCCTTGAAACCCGCTTCGGCGGCAAAATACTTCGAACCGTTCGCCTGGGCACCACAATCGAGCCCACTGTCGTAGCGTGACGCTGCGGACATAATCAGCAGATAGGCCGCTTCAAGCTCCACCCAATTCTCTGCCAGAGGGTGCTGGACCGACTGGTTCATGCCAATGGGGCGACCAAAGACTTCACGGTCTTTGGCGTATTGCGTGGCGCGCTCGAGGGCACTACGACCCATGCCAACCGACTCGGCGGCCAACAGCATGCGCTCGGGGTTCAGGCTGTGAAGAATGTAGCGAAAGCCCTTGCCCTCTTCACCAATCAGGTCTGCCTTTGGCACGACCAAATTATCGTAAAAAGTCATATTGGAATTGACGCACTTACGACCCATTTTTTCGATTTCTTTAATTTCGACATGCTTAGGATCCATGTCGGCATAAAACAAAGAAATACCGTCGTGGGGCTTCTCACACTCTTCACGCGGTGTAGTCCGCGCCAGCATCATAATTTTGTCGGCCTGCTGGGCAGTCGTCGTCCAGATCTTCTGGCCGTTGATGATGTAGTTATCACCCTCGCGCCTGGCGAAGGTTTCAATACGCGTGGTATCCAGGCCTGCATTGGCTTCAGTTACACCAAAGCAAGTTTTTTGTTTGCCCTGAATTAAAGGCGGTAACCAACGCTGCTTCTGCTCTTCGGTGCCAAATTTAACGATGGGGTGCGGGCCGAAAATATTAATATGTACTGCTGAAGCCGCCGACATACCGCCGCCTTCGGCAATGGTCATCATCATCAACGCCGCTTCACTCACACCCAGGTTGGAGCCGCCGTATTCTTCCGGCATGGTGATACCCAACCAACCGCCTGCGGCAACTGCCTGATAAAAATCTTCAGGGTATTCCCCCGTTTTATCACGCTCTAACCAGTAATCATCATCAAAGTCTTTCATCAAGCCTTTAATGCTATCGACAATAGCCTGCTGTTCACTACTCAGTGAAAAATCCATTACATAACCTCTTTTTCATTTCTCAATTCAAATATATTCGCGGTGAGCCCAAGCATTACCGAGCGTCAGTGACTGCGGTAATACGCGGCCAAAGCTCATCCGCGCCCCAGCTCAACACCTCTTCACCCAAGCGGCGCGCCCAAACCACATCGCTACCAAACTCATCGCGCCAGGACCACAAACGTCGGGTCACATGGTGCAGGCGATGTTCATAGGTAAAGCCCATCGCACCGTGCACCTGGTGGGCAACGGCAGCACCATTATTAACGGCCTCTTCGAGACGAGTTTTTGCAGTGGCAATTTCAATCCACGCTTCGTGGTCGATGCTCGGCGCTCTAGCAACGGCTTCAGCTGCCGCATCAGCAGCGGCATTCATAGCGGCAACCTCACCGGCGAAAGCAGCAATTGAATGCTGTATGGCCTGAAATTTGCCAATGGCACGACCAAACTGCACACGCTCCATGGAGTATTCGATGGTCAATTCAAGTGCTGTGCTAAGCGCACCTGCAGCCTGTACGCAACGGATCAAAGCGCCCATTGCTTCAACATTTTCGCCGTTAAAGCCTTCATCGGGCTCGCCAGTTTGCTCAACCGCCACAGCGTTAAAGCTGACCGTATCTGCCGGCTCGCCCGCGAGATTAGTCTGCTCTGTAATTTCACATTGCTCAGCAGCAACCTGCACTACCTCTACCTTCCCCGCTGTTTCAATCAGAGCGACTATTTGCTTCGCGTTGCGGGCATAAGGTACGCCCTGCACACTGCCGCTAAGCTTTCCATCAACCAAGGTTAGTTCGCCTGAAGCAACCGTTGCCGTTTCACCGCTCACCTGTAAACCAGCCTGTGCCAGCAACCAACCCGCAAATAATGTTTCAGCCAGGGGCACTGGTAACGCTGCGCCACCAGCGGCTTTTAGCACAGCAAAGCCGTCAAGCAAGGTGGCACCAATACCACCATTCTCTTCCGGCACCCAGGTCAGGTTAAGGCCCGACTCGCTAATCGCCTGCCATAGGGCTTCAGGCCAGGTTCCCTCCTCCGCTTCGTTAATCACCTCAGCTGTACTCAGGTCATCGAAGATACGACTGGCGGTATCAAAAATAATGTTATCTGAATCTGTCATTCTATTGTCCTTTATCTATCGCCAAGTGGCTTAACGGATGCCCAACTGCCGAGCAATCATGCCCTTCAGTACTTCATTGGTACCACCACGCAAGGTGGACGATGGCACACGCAAAACACCTTCACGCAATAGTGTTGGTAGTAAACCCGCCGATGAATAGAGCACATTCTGCGGTAAAATACGGCGCAGTTTTTCCAGCAATTCACGTTCAAAATTGGTGCTCATATCTTTTACCAGAGCAGCTTCCATTTCGGGAGAAGAGCCTTCCTGTAGCAAACCCGCAATACCCAGTGACATACGCCGCAGGGTCTTGATTTTGGCGACCACCTGGCCCAGTACTTCTTTAGTTTGATCGGTAGGATTATTGACCAGAAGACGCATGGCCTCCTGCAGCACAATAAAGGTAGAGAGGAAACGTTCAGGGCCAGAGCGCTCGAGCGCCAGCTCGCCAACCACCATATTCCAACCACCACCTACCTCGCCCAACACATGAGAGTCGGGGACGAAGACGTCTTCAAAATTAGTTTCGTTAAAGTGCACCTGACCACCAATATCAGCGATACCGCGAATATCAACACCGGGCGACTTCAAATCAATAATAAATTGCGACAGGCCTTTATGACGCGCTGAAGTATCCAGCGGCGAGGTGCGCAATAAAGTAATCATGTAATCACAGCCGGGGCCATGGGCACCAGTGGACCATAACTTAGTGCCGTTAACCTTCCAGCCACCTTCCACTTTTTCTGCCCGTGTCGACACGGAGGCGAGATCGGAACCGGTACCCGGCTCACTCATACCAATAGCACAGAAGCACTCACCGGCAACAATGCGCGGGATAATCGCATCGCGCACTTCGGGGGCTGCATTTTTAATGATCTGTGGGCCACTCTGCCGATCGGCAATCCAGTGGGCCATTACCGGCGCACCGGCGGCCAGCATTTCTTCAGTCACCACATAGCGCTCAAGAAAAGAGCGTCCATGGCCGCCATATTTTTTGTCCCAGGTCATACCCAGCCAGCCACGCTGGCCCAGTTTGTGGCTAAATTCGGCGCTCAGCCCTCCAGCCCAGCAATCGGCCATCGGCGTATAACCACCATTGGCACGTTCTTCGGCGAGAAACTCCCGAACCTCTTGTCGCAACTGTGTTGCCTCGGCAGGCATTTCGACAAAGGGAAAACGAAATCGGGTTACAGACATACCTTGTTCTCCAATAAAACGTTAGGTAATGGCGAGAATACGCCATCGATAAAAAGACCTAAGCCCTCACTTCCTTATGGTAGACAGGAGGGCTTAGGCAGCACACATCAATTTAATTAACCGCCGATAAGGATGGCTTTTTCTTCCGTGTACTCAACCAGACCACTCGCGCCCCACTCACGACCGTTACCGGACATTTTGTAGCCGCCGAAAGGTGCTGAAAAGCTAAAGGCTGGGCCATTAACTTTCACCTGACCAGCACGCAGCTGGCGAGCAATACGCATTTGCGTGTCTTTGTTCTCAGCCCATACACCACTGGATAAACCGAAGTCAGAGTCATTCGCCATAGCGATGGCTTCAGCTTCATCTTTGTACGAGATAAAGCACAGCACGGGGCCAAAAACCTCATTGCGAGCGATGGGCATATCATTGGTCACATCGCCAAGAATGGTAGGCTTCACATAGGCACCTTTGTCTAAACCTTCAGGTCGTTCACTACCACCGGCCACCAGGCGAGCACCGTTAGCAACAGCGTCGTCGATCATGCGTGTGACTGAATTTCGTGCCTTCATGGAGCTAAGAGGGCCAAGAAAGGTACCAGAGTCTGTGGGGTCACCCACTACCAGTCGTTCACTCGTCTTCTTCGCCATTGCAAGCGCTTCTTCGTACTGTGATTCGTGGACAAAGATGCGGCTCAACTGCACACACATCTGCCCAGAATTGAACATGGAATCTTTCACCACATATTTCGTCGCTTTCTCAACAGGGGCGTCTTCGGCAATGATAAAGGCCGACTTACCACCCAGCTCCTGACAAACGCGTTTAATAGTGCCCGCGGCTGATTTGGCAACATCAACACCGACTTCTGTAGAGCCTGTGAACGACACCAGATCAACTTCGGGGTGTGAACTCAGCTCGTCACCAATGACTGAGCCCTTGCCAGGCAGCAGGTTAAATACGCCGGCAGGTAAACCCACTTCATCACACACTTCAGCAAAAATATACGCTGACAATGGCGTCTGCTCACTAGGCTTAAGGATGCAAGTACAACCCGCCGCGAGCGCTGGGCCAACCTTGGCAACCACCTGAAATAAAGGAAAGTTCCAGGGCGTAATAAAGGAGCAAACGCCAATGGCTTCCTTAACGGTGATGAAACCCTCTTCGTGCTCTTTTACTGCATCCATCGTTTCAGTCAGATTGGCGAAATTTTTAAGGCCTGAAATGGGGCCAAGTACTTGAATGCCGAGGGCAAAGTGAACGGGGATACCCATCTCCTGAGAGATCAACGACGCCATTTCATCTTTACGTTCTTTCAGCTTGGCGCAAATGGCCTCAATATACGCTTTGCGCTCAGCAGAGGGCGTTTGTGACCAGGGAATAAACGCTGCACGTGCCGCCTGGGCTGCTTTATCGACATCTTCGGGGAATGCCATGGGAACCATGGCAAACACCTCTTCAGTGGCTGGATTAACCAGGTGCGATGTTCCCTCGCCTGAAGGCGCTACCCACTCACCATTGATATAAATCTTGTCGTATTCAATCATCGCTTTTTCTCTCTTCACGTATGGTCACTACAAAAGGCCGCAGTAAATACACCACAACCCACTTTTAAACAGGGTTCCCCCTATTTTTAATTCTTAACTTAAACCAAGGTGCGGGCGCATAAAGGCCGCGATTTTAGCAATCGCATCATCTGCTTCTGGCGCATTACCGGCCATAAACTGGAAAACATGCTGCATTTCGTCAAACACCTGAAGCTCAATATCAACACCCGCCGCCTGGCCATTTTTGTAAAAACGAGTACTGTCGTCCAGCAGCACCTCATACTCACCAACTTGAATTAATGTAGGAGGAAAACCGGCCAAATCGCCGTACAAGGGATTCGCAAAGGGNTCTTGYTTTGAGCCRTTYTCACCRAGGAARGCRCCARTCATTCCCKCYAACATATCRCCGCCAACCAAAGCATCTTTRTCMGCATTMGTCTGCATRCTGYCACCTTTRGACTCCATGTCGTACCARGGYGAAAGAGGYGCRCAGCARRCYGGTACAGGCAARCCYTTGTGRCGSGCATAGAGAATCATYGAGGTACACARATTACCACCRGCAGARTCACCCGTAGTGGCGATATGCTCWGGYTTGTAGCCCTGCTCAAGTAACTGCCCATAAACMGCAACRGCCTGWTCAACAATACCRGGRTGAGGGTTTTCAGGRGCYCGYGTGTAATCRAGAACYARCGCYGTACAGCCCACAGCCTTTGCCACATGGCCRTACATTTTATTATGGCTTTTCGGAGAACCCACCATAAAACCACCGCCGTGACAGCAAATCACAACACGACTTTTGTCAGCACCTTTGGGAGTTGCCCAAACACAGTCAACACCCGCTATAACAGTTTCCTGAAATTCAACACCCTCGGGTTCTCCGCTCAAGTCACCCCAGTGGTCAAATAGTTCGCGTAGCTCAGGCAGCTCCATGTCACCCGTGAGCGTCAGTTTTTCAGACCACTCATGGTATAAACCCACTATTGATTCCGCTTCTTTACTCGCCATGTCCCAACTCCATGTAGTTCGATTTTTTGTTAGCCTTTCAAATTTAATTTTTTTCAGACTGACCTTTGTACCCCTCAGATCAGTAGCAACCAGATCTCTCAGGCAGCCCGGCATTCTGCCTTAGCGCTACGAGCAGGTAAACCGGCACAAACCTTTATCTAAGCTAATTCCTCTCAATCGTCCGCCAAGCCATAATTCTTAATTTTCCGGTACAGGGTACTTCTGGAAACCCCCAATACTTTCGCTATTTTTGAACGATTGCCCTTATGTAGAATTATCTCTTTACGAATGGCTTCGCACTCCAGAGCATTCAATGTGACCGCAGCCGGCGACTCAGTATTTACCATGCTATTACTGTCCACTGATGGGTTTTCGTTTTCATCTACCGTAATCGTCGTGCTTACCAGTGCCTCAGCAATATCGGCCGGTAAATCATCACAGCTGATAGTACCGGCATCACTCATCACAAACATACTTTCAAGCACCGCCCGCAACTCACGCACATTACCCGGCCAGGTGTACTGACTCAGCTTTTCTAGCAAAAGAGGGGAAAGCTGTTTCCGTTCAGTGCCGTAGATTTCGGCAAACTGCTTAAGAAATAAATCGGCCAATAGCTCAATATCACCCCCTCGTTCACGCAGAGGTATTATATCGAGGGTCATCACTTTGAGCCGGTAGTACAAATCCTGTCGAAAGCGCCCCTCTGCAACAGCCTCCGCCAGACAACTGTTAGTCGCGACAATAATCCGCACCTCAACTTTTCGCTCTTTATTACCACCTAATCTGACAACGATACCGTCTTGTAAAACACGGAGTAAAGCGACCTGCACTTCAGTAGATAAGTCACCGACTTCATCGAGAAAAAGCACACCGCCATTGGCCTCTTCAAACTTCCCCACATGCCCTTTTGGAGACGCGCCCGTGAACGCACCCGGCTCGTAACCAAGTAACTCGCTAATCGCTAGCTCGCGGGTCAAAGTACCACAATTAACGGCAACAAAAGGTGCGCCCTCACCACGACCTGCACGATGTACGGCTCGGGCAAACACCTCTTTACCACTTCCCGTTTCACCTTGTATCAATACAGATGCAGGGGAGGCCGCTAAACGCAAAGCCCTCTTTTTCAAGGCCAATATCACAGAACTTTGCCCAACGATGGCATCAAGTGCAGAGCCTGAAATAACTGACGATGCCAACAAGCCCGAACGCACCACGCTACCACGCGGCCTAATGACTAAAAYCCCCCCCTCATTACACCTGTCCCCGCTGTAGGCTTCGTAAGCCACCGGCACAATCGTACTCGGCAAAAAATCCGCCCAATCACTAAGCATACTCAGGTTTTCGGAAGAGGTGAGGCGATAGTTGTTACTCAGCTTTTGACCTATATTCTCAGTAATAAACAAACTTTTCGCTTTTTCATTGGCAGTCACTACCCGCCCCTTGCGATCAAGTAAAATCAAGCCATCCTGACACCAGCGACTAGAGTTACATACAAACCAGTCAACCAAAGCCGCATTACGCACCAATTCTCGAGAATGCAGCGTTTGCTCAATTTGTCGCGCAGCCATCATAACCAACGCCATACCCTGCGCGCTATAAGCATGCCTCAGGGTAGTTACATCAATAACACCCAGTAAATCACCATCAATAGCATCAAAAATCGGGGCTGCCGAACAACTCCAGACTTTAACTGTTTCACAAAAATGCTCTGCACTATGCACCTCTACTGGCTGTTTTAAAGCAACAGCTGTACCCACAGCATTGGTACCCGAGCAGCCCTCGCCCCAGTCATAACCCGGCGCAAGACGGTGCTCAGACAGCGACTCATAAAGATCGGGGTCACCACCAATATCAAGCAGCACACCATTACTTTCTGCAACGGTCAGAAAGGCTGAGCTATCAGGGAGAAAACCTGTAAGCATTTGCCAGGTGTTTTTTGTCGCCAGTAGAAACTCTTCATTTTCCTGCTTTAATAAATCAAGGTATTCACCAGACGCCACCATCGGCGGGTAGTGCTGAGTAAATTCGACCCCTCGGCTTTTGCAGCGTTGCCAGGAATGATGAATAACATCGCGAACCTGTCCCGCTCTACATTCACCCTTATGAACGAAATCTGCCCAGGCAAGTTCAACCTGTTTCCGAAAATTAGCTTCTGACTCTATTGGCGTACGACCCAAATGTTGAATTCGCATTGTTGAACTCACAACGATTGACCTCAAAAAACAATGTGTTCGATCTTATCCCTACTGTAACCGTAACGTTCCTTCAAACTCCTAATAGGTATTAGCTACCCTGCAACAATATTTTGATCGTAAAGACAGCCAATTTCAGCACTGCTCAAACCCAGCTCACCGGCGAGGATCTCTTCGGTATGTTGACCCAGTGCTGGCGCCGGCTGGGCATTTTGGCGTTCAAAGGCACTAAATTGCAGAGGACTGGATGGCGATAAGTAAGTACCAATACTACCTTGCTCGACATCACTAAACATCGGATTTTCAACAGAACACTCAGGATCGCCATCGACCAGCTGCTTAAGTGTCTGGTACTTTCCCCAGCAAACTTTATGCTCATCGAACAGCGCCGTGACCTGTGCGTAAGATTGACTGGCAAACCAGGGTTCAAATAAAGCGGTGAGTTCGACCCGTGCCATAAAACGGTCACCCTCCTGACGCAGGTTAAGGCCTAGGCGCTCGGCCAGCTGATCAACATCATGACTCAGGCCTGTTGCCTTACAGATACCCTTCCACTGATTACCGGTCAGACCAACGATCATTACTCGACGTTTGTCCGCAGTTTCAAAATCTTTGCCGTAGGCACCGAATAAATAATTGCCACAAGGCTGGCGGTCTTCTGCATTAATTTGCGCCTCGGCAATAAAACCGAGATTACCCATGGTCGCCAATGCAACATCGGCCAGCGCTAATTTAATAAGCTGCCCTTCTCCACTAATGCGCCGATGACGCTCCGCTGCCAACATGCCCAACGCCAAAGTCTGCCCGGTAATCACATCCCAGGCAGCAAGCACATGATTAACCGGCTCAGTATTGTCGCCGGTCATCGTAGGCAATCCCATGGCGCAGTTAACGGTGTAGTCAACCGCCGAGCCACCGTGGCGGTCACCACTGAGATTCATGTAAATCAAATCATCGCGATGCTCACGTAACTTGTCATAGGCGAGCCAACCTTTGGCGGGAAAGTTACTCAAAAACATTCCCGCCTCTTCACCCGGTGCGGTGATTAAACGGGTCAGGATTTCCTGGCCCTCCGGCTTACGAAAGTCGACAGCAATCGAGCGTTTGCCTTTATTAAGCCCAGCCCAAAACAAACTCTGATTGTTTTTGTCGACCGGCCAGCGACGGTAATCAAGACCACCGCCAATCATATCGAAACGAATCACATCGGCACCGAGCTGAGCCAGAGTCATCGCTCCAGAAGGTGCTGCGACAAAAGCCGCGCCCTCGACAACGCGCAGTCCAGAGAGGATATTCTTCATGCTCTTATTTCCCATAACAAACTTCCACAATACATTCCTTGTTTGCCACCTCTCCGACCCATGTTCACCACTTGATGTATACCGCCATCGACTTTTTCTGCTCTAGCCAACGTCGGCAAAACCATTGTCAATAACCACCAGATCACGCTCGACCACAGTGCAGCGAAAAGCCACACCTTTATCAAGTTTCCAGATATCAGTGCGAATAGTTTCGCCCGGATAAACTGGCGCCGAAAAGCGCGCTTTAATACTGCGGAATTTAGATACATCGTAATCACAGCAGGTTTTGAGTAACGCATGCCCGGCAACACCAAAGGTGCATAAGCCGTGAAGAATGGGGCGTTCAAAACCACCCTGCCTGGCAACGGCTGGATCGGCATGAAGGGGATTGTAGTCTCCCGACAAGCGATAAATCAGAGCGGCTTGCAACAAAGTGGGCAATTCACAGCTGCTTTCGGGAGCAGTTTCAGGAATAGCCTGTGATGCCGGTGGTCGGTCTGTGCAGCCGCCAAAACCACCCTGCCCGCGCGCCATGGTATTTTGAATCAGCGTACATAGTGGCTCACCATCTTCCGTGGTCACTGTGCGTGAAGAGTAAATAAAGACACCCTTGCCMTCGCCCTTGTCGATCACCTCATCAACCTTGGTGGTGGCTTTAACCGTGCCCGCAGGCGGCAGAGGCTTGTGCAGAATGATTTCCTGGTCAGCGTGCAGCACTTTAGTCCAATCAACGCCGGTATCAGGCTCTTTCAACCAAAAACCCGGGTAGGCCAATACAGCAGCCATCGTCGGCAATGCGCTAAGGTTTTCTTCATAAACATAATTCAGTGCTTTTACGTCCAGCGGATCGTAACCAACACCAGCACCAAGGGCGTACAACATGGTGTCGCGCTCAGTATAAGTGTGGACGACCTCTTCAAACTTCCGGTTTTTTAATGTCTCGTAAATAATTGCCATTACTCAGCCTCGGTATGCATAAACTGCGTTTCAAAAAAAGGAGCGTCAACGCGCTCCTTTTTTATGTAAATGTACCCGCTTTTATACCTGCCTAGTTTTAGACTGGATCCCAGGAGAAAACATCCTGTGAACGGTCCAACGGGTAGAAATGACTTTCCAACTGGGGCATAGCCGTTTCGAAAATACTATCAATCGTCCAACCATCACCGGCATGGCTTGAACGCACGGGGCGCGATTGGCCCATCAAGAAAATCTCGTTCATGCGCACAGCAAAAATCTGACCGGAAATATCCTTAGCCTGATCGGAGCACAAAGCGGCAACAACGATACCAACCTTTTCAGGCGTCATTTTTTTCAGCTTTTCAACGCGGGCAATTTGATCCGGCGTGGTGGCTGGAATTGAAGCCGTTAAACGGCTCCAGGCGAAGGGTGCGATGCAGTTTGAACGCACGTTATAACGCTGCATATCCAGCGCGATTGATTTAGACAAACCGACGATGCCCGCTTTAGCGGCGGCATAGTTTGCCTGACCAAAGTTACCGATCAAACCAGACGTAGAGGTCATGTGTACACAGCAACCACTTTCCTGATTGCGGAAGTGAGTGGCTGCTGCACGGCTAACATTGAAGCTACCGTTCAAGTGAACGTTCATCACCTGGTGCCAGTCATCCTGAGTCATTTTGTGGAAAATCACGTCGCGCAGGTTACCGGCRTTATTAACCACGGCGCTGATTTCGCCAAAGTTATCGACAGCCTGGGTGACCATATTATTAGCGCCYTCCCAATCGGCAACGCTGTCAGTATTAGCAACAGCATCAACGCCGAGGGCTTTAATTTCTGCAACCACTTCTTCAGCAACATCACGGTCGAGGTCGTTAACGACAACGTTACCGCCCGCTTTGGCGATTTCGAGTGCGATAGTGCGACCAATGCCACGGCCAGAGCCAGTGACGACGATAGATTTACCTTTTAAATGTTCTGTAACGCTCATTGCTTTTCCCTTTTTCAATTAAATTTAAATACGAATAATAATTACCCAATCTTAATTAGTTTAAGCGTTGGCAACCAGCTCACGAGAAATTACTTTCAGGGCCAAGGTTTCTTCTGCCCCTTCAAAAATTGACAGCACCCGCGCATCAACAAAATAGCGGCTGACAGGAACTTCTTCGGCGTAGCCCATGCCGCCGTGAATTTGCAGGGCTTCTCTAGTTACCCACTCGGCAGCGCGACAGGCAAACAACTTCACCAGGCTCGCTTCCATTTTACCGCCACCGGCATCGACTTCACGCGCCACGGCATAACTGAACTGACGCGAGGCCAACAGTGTGGTCACCATGCGACTCAACTTGACCAGGGTCAGCTGATAATCGGCAACGGGCTGCTTGAAGACCTTGCGTTCTTTGGCGTAATTAATCGCCTGCTCACAGGCGGCCTGCATTACCCCTGCCGCACGGGCTGAGGTTTGAATACGGCCACCGGTTAAACCGGCCATGGCGTAGTAAAAGCCTTTGCCAATGCCCGCTTCTTCACCCACCAGATTGGCGTCGGGGACGAAATAGTCCTCAAAAAACAGGTCAAACGAATGCATGCCTCGATAACCCAGCGTCGGAATCGACTTGCCCGACAGCTTGCCGCCCTCTTCCTGCACGATATCAATTTCGTGGCCAAAGGTGCGGGGCTTTTCAACGAGGAAAAAGCTCAGGCCTTTATAACCATCGGCATCGGTACCAGTACGAGCCAGCGTTAGCAATACCGAAGCAGCACCGGCAAAGGTACACCAGGTTTTGCTGCCATTAAGCAGCCAACCACCGTCGGTTTTGGTGGCTTTTAATTTCGCTGAAGCCAGGTCAGAGCCGTAATCAGGCTCCGTCAGGGCGATGCCACAAAGGGTTTCACCACTGGCAATTTGCGGCAACCATTTTTGACGCTGAGCATCGGTGCCGCCCTTCATCAGGGCACGGGCGAGAATTTCGGGRCGGGTAATCAAGCTGCCCGCAGCACCGAGAGAACCACGCGACAATTCTTCAGTGACCAAAATCATGTAGAGGCTGTCATCACCGGCATCGGGCTGAAGGCCATCGAAGCGCTCGGGAATGGAAATACCAAAACACCCCATCTCTCGCAGGGGCTGCAAGATACTCTCGGGAATATCGATRTCCTGGCGATGAATATCTTCAGCCAGGGGCATCACTACCTCCGTGGCAAAGCGGCGGAAAGTATCGCGAATGAGTTCTTTTTCGCTGTCGAGATTCGACGGCAGGAAATCGCCCTCTCTGTCGATCAGTTGACGACCYAGTGCCGCCATTGTTTTTGCCGACAAATAGTGGCCGGCAATACCGCTGTTATCGAAGGCTTCAAAGCTGGCGCAAATGCTCGCCATGGTTAAACCATAATCGGCAGGCCGTGCTAGTAAACGTCCGGCGACAGCTTTTAAGGCTTCACTACCAAACTGACAGGCGACCCAGCCGGATAGCGCGTCGCGTTCAAGCACTTGATGAGTGTAATTAAGCAGCGCTTCAGTGGCCGATAAATCTGCCACACAGAAAGAGGTTTCATAACAGGCCAGTTGTTGCTCATCAAGTAGTGCAGGCGACACACCTTTCTCTGTACTGCTGACTTTCTTAATATGCGCCAARGCCTGGTCAACCAGTGTTCTGGCTCTCACGACAGCCTCAGCAACTTGTTTTAGATCCCCGGCATAATCACCGGTAACAGGCTGGTTTTTTACTGCGTCCATKTTTGTACTCACGCTTGATTAACTGAGTGTTCAGCGGGGCTTTTTCGATGCAAAAAAGAAACCGGCCTTGCAGCCGGTTTCTCAAACAGAACGACAATCAAATACCGTATTCACCAATAATCGCAACACTGGAGACATTCTGGTGAGGGAAACCACCCAGGTTATGGGTCAAACCAATGGTCGGATTCGGTAATTGACGCTCGCCCGCTTTGCCGGACAACTGCAGGTACATTTCATAGAGCATGCGTAAACCGGTGGCCCCAATGGGGTGACCAAAGCACTTTAAGCCGCCATCAATCTGGCAGGGGATTTTACCGTCGGCATCGAAAACACCGTCCAGTACATCCTTCACAGCACCACCATCTTCCGACAGAAAAAGATCTTCCATGGTGACCATTTCAGTCACCGAGAAGCAGTCGTGCACTTCCGTCATGCTAACCTGCTCGCGGGGCTTGGTAATGCCCGCTTCWGCGTAGGCACGTTTAGCGGCAACACGCGTGGTGTGGACGTAAGAACCATCCCAACCTTCGTAGCCACCTTCCTGACCGTTGGAMGCACASAGCTGYARCGCTTTAACMGCRATSARCTGCTCTTTACCCAGGCTCTTRGCRATTTCAGGSGTAGTMACAATCGCACAGGCGGCGCCGTCACTCACACCACAGCAGTCGAACAAGCCAATCGGCTCGGCGATCATGGGYGCATTRAGRGCTTGCTCCATGGTGATGGCACGCTGCAARTGGGCCTTGGGGTTCTTCAGGCCGTTGGCRTGGCTTTTCACCGAAACGTGGGCCATCGCGCGCTTGAGTTCCTCTTTACTGGTGCCGTACTTGCCSCGATAACCGGCCGCTAACTGGGCAAACATRCCYGGYGCTGACAAATTCGGATAGTACAGATCATTCGCCACACCGCGTGAACGCTGAGGTAAACCGCCGTAACCCGTGTCTTTCAGTTTTTCAAAGCCCATTGCCAGGGCGATATCRCAAGCACCCGATGCAACCGCATAAGTCGCTGCACGGAAAGCCTCGGTACCACTGGCACAATAGTTTTCAATTTTAGTGACGGGGATATTGGGCAGACGCAAACCCATGCTCAAGGGCATTGCGCCCGGGCCAACGCTGTAGGCGTCGATACCGGTCGATTGCCATGCGGCTTCGATCTGGCTTTTTTCGATACCCGCATCGGCGATGCACTCTTCGAAGGCTTCAGCCATCAAATCGGCAGGTTCACAATCCCAACGCTCGCCAAACTTACTGCAGCCAGCACCTAAAATAACGACTTTATCTTTAATTCCACTTGCCATGATATTTAGCTCCTAAGCTGATAGTTAGACTTGAATAGCTTTCCAGAAATATTTACGGAAACCGGCCTTATCGTCGATCTGTTTAAGACGAAAGTGCATCGACACTTTCGAGCCCGTATCAAAGGTCTCGGCATCGACTTCGCTCATGTCCATCATGATACGACCACCCCCTTCAAAGGTCACCATGCCGAAATAGGCCGGCGGGTTGTAATCGAAGGTCAGGGTATCGGCAGTCCAGGTGGCAATCGTGCCTGCAGCACCGGCCATGGGATGATCGACCTGAGTATCGAAAGCACCGCAGTCAGGGTTAACACAGTACTTATGCTTAGGCATTTGCACGGTATCACAGGCGGTACACTTACCACCGAGGAAGCTATTGGTCAGACCACGAGCCCGATACATTGAGGACAGGTAACCCTGCTTGTTCACTTCTGAACGCTTGCCCAGCTCTTTCTCGAGCAGGTTATTAAACGACTGATACTTGTTGTAGTTCGTTTCAGGACGACCATTGCTGAGGTGACCGGAAACGCCCTTGCCAGCACGCTGATTACTAATCGCATCGGTCACTTTAAACAGCAAGACATCGCAACCCTGGCCAAAGCCCGCAACCAATACCAAATCACCCGGTGCAGCCTGCTCAAGACGGTGAGCCAGCAGTAACATAGCGTGGGCGGCACCGGTAATGCCGACACTCTGTAGCAGGTTGTCAGCAACGGCTTCGCCTTTAATGCCAAGCTTTTTAGCGACCATCGGTGGCACACGGCCCTGCTCGGTTGGCAAAATAAAGTGGGCGATGTCGCCACCACTAACGCCAGCTTTAGCCATCAAAGCATTAACGGCATTGGGGACGATTTTCATATAGCCTTCGTCACGGACCCAACGCTCTTCCCAGCCGTAATCAAAGTCCTGACCTTCACCACGATAGTGATCGATGAAATCAACGGCCTGACTCTGGCTGGCAACCAACTCAGCAATCACATTATCAGCACCGACAGCGATGGCGGCAGCGCCATCACCGTAGAGCATTTCTTCACGGGAGGCACACTTGGCTTTGCGATGCTCGGAAGCAACCAGCACCGCCTCTTTACCAGCAGCGGCAATATCCAGCGCCGACAGCAAACCGGAGGTCGCAGCACGTTGCGAGCAAGTGATATCCATGGTGCGCAGATCAGATGTATCGAGGTTGAGTGCCTCGGCAACAACCACTGAATTCTGGCGATCCGCAAAGGGCAGCGTGGTCGATGCCAACAGCAGTGCAGCAGGTGCCTGACCGGGAGCATTACCCAGGCAATCAGTGTAGGCTTCAACCGCCATGGTGATGGTATCTTCGTCCCAGTTACAAATGGCTTTCTCGCCTTTTGCCAGACCTTTAAGGCCGGGATCAAACCAGGCGTTAGCATCGGCAATCACCTGCTTCTGTAAGCGCATTCTCGGCAAATAGGCGCCGTAAGCTGTTATTCCTACCATGATATTTCCTATATAAATGTAGAGCGATTAAAAAGTTAAACCCCTGGATCGTATTGTGACTCCGAGCAAGGCCCGGTACTACAAAGAGCGGCCAATAAAGAGTTTCATSATTTCAGTTGATCCGCCATAAATTCGGCGTACCCGCGCATCGGTGTACATACGCGAAATGGGGTACTCCCGCATATAACCGTAACCGCCAAAGAACTGTAAGCAAGTATCAACAATTTTACCTTCTTTCTCAGTGGTCCACAGTTTTGCCATTGCCCCTTCTTGCGCGGTCAACGTGCCATCGACAATCTTGCCCAGGCATTGGTCGAGATAGGCCCAACCGACGGCCAACTCGGTAGCCACATCGGCCAAACTAAACGCCGTATTTTGTTGCGCGAAAAGCGGCTTACCAAAGGCTTCGCGCTCTTTGGTGTATTCAACGGTAATCTCATAGGCACGCTGGGCTTCTGCCCAGGCACGGAAAGCAACAGTCAGGCGCTCGCGCGGTAGCTCGTCCATGAGATAAGAAAAGCCCTTGCCCWCTTCGCCAATCAGATTACCAACCGGCACTCGCACATCGGCGAAGAACATCTCGGAAGTATCCGCGGCTTTCTGACCGATTTTGTCCAAATTGCGGCCCTTCTCATAGCCCTCGGTGCCCGTCTCGACAATCACCAGACTGATGCCCTTAGCACCCAGTGTGGGATCGGTTTTACAAACCACGATAACGAAGTCGGAATGCTGGCCGTTGGTAATAAAAGTCTTCTGGCCGTTGATAACGTACTCGTCACCATCGCGAATCGCTGTGGTACGAATCGCCTGCAAGTCGCTGCCAGTACTCGGTTCGGTCATGGCGATGGAAGAAATAATTTCACCGCTAACCATGGGCGGCAACCATTTCTGCTTCAATTYTTCGCTAGCGTGATTGAGAATATAGTAGGCAGTAATATCGGACTGCAGAGCAAAACCACAACTGCCACCACCGATGGCGTAACCAATTTCCTCAGAGGAAATCATGTTGTATTTAAAGTCGGCACCGGGGCCTCCGTACTCTTCGGGAATACCGCAACACAGCAGGCCTTTTTCACCGGCGCTGCGCCAAAATTCGCGAGGTACGATGCTGGCGTTTTCCCACTCTTCAATATTGGGCTCTAACTCTTCGCGAAAAAAGCGCCGGGCATTGGCGCGGAATAATTCGTGGTCACTATCGTAAATTGACCGATTCTCCATAGACATACTTAACTATCCTATTAACCACTCTATTAATCGCAGGCAGTAACGACTCACATTAAAACGACGAAATTGTAGCGCAATTTATCCCGCGCAGGCACCTACTACTGTCAAGTAACTCAAAAACCAGATCCATATCAAAAACTTAAAAGATTWCATTAAAGTAATTAACAAAAAAACCGCACCTTTCTAAGGGTGCGGGGAGTTTACATACCTTACCAAAACACCGAGTTACTGAATCTTGTCGGTAAAGTGTGGCAGCACCTGCTCTGTCAGCAGCTCATAATGACGCATCATCTGATGCTGAGGCACTAAACCATTGTAGGTAAACAACCAGAAGTAATCGCAAGGCAGCTCTTTAAACAACTGCTCGAACTTGCGTTTCACGGTATCAGGACTACCGTAAATAATCAGCCCACGCTCAACCATGGTTTCGAAGTTATTGGGCACATCGAAAGGCGACTCGCCGGGATTGGCTACAGCAGCATTAAAACCAAAGGGCTGAAAGAAGTTACACCAGATGTAATTACCGCCATCTTTGGCAATCTGATAGGCCTCTTCATCGGTATCGGCAACATACACCTCTCGAGTCATACCCATCCGATAGGGTTTGCCCGCTTTTTGAGCAGCATCTTTAGCCGCACGAATATGGCTTTGCGCAAGCTCTGTATTGGTAATAATGGTAATCGGAGTGACATCATTCTCCTGCGCCCACTCTATGGAACTCGCAGACACACTAAAGGGCTGGAACAAGTCAGGCATACGCTTATTGTAGGTCGGCGGTGCAATACCGATTTCAGTCAAAATGCCCTTATCATCAACACCCTGGCCGTACTTGCGTGTCACATCATGGGTATTCCAGAAGGTATTTGGCGTGGGAATTTGCCAAAATTTACTGTTATGTGAAAAGGTATCATTCGACCAGGCCTTCATAATAATATCGAAGTGATCGTAATAGACCTCTTTTTTCAGCGCATCGTAAGCATCAGCACCTAACTCGTTCGCATCCGCCATACCCTTCATTTGCTGACCGAGAGTCGACACCCAGCGTGGCTGGTAGCCTCGAGCAAAACCTGCAAAAGTACGACCACCCAACATCTGATCAACCATGGCGATATCTTCAGCCAAACGAACCGGGTTATGGGCAGGTAAAACATTACCCAACTGACCAAACTTCATGTTTTTGGTCTGCATACCAAAGTACAAGTTCAGCAACACAGGATTGGTGGAAACCTCTTCACCTTCGATGTGAAAGTGATGCTCAGTGGTACCCATACCGTAGTAACCGTGCTCATCCATATACTGAACCTGTTCAGTCAGTTCTTTGAGCATTTCCTGGTATAAATCAGTGCGCTTACCGGCCATACCTTTTTCAATTTCTTCTCTATTACCCACTACAGGCATATAAAACGAACCTACTTCCATAACCTTATCCTCAATGCATTTTATTTATGAAGCCCTTTGGTATTTGAGCCAGCGCCGAACGAGACAAATTTATCGATCAGTGAAAACGCCACTCACACAGGGTCGACTAACCAGACAGCACGAAACATGCCATCCAAATAGGGTTTATTAAATGCATATMTTTCAAGGTGTTAGAATAGAAACCCACGCTAGCCGCGAGAGCTCCTCACTGGGCATGCTGTGTAATGACACAGTATTTCCACAGAAACTGTGTCATTACAGCCATTGCATTAGGAAGCAACGGGGCAAAGAAAGTCGAAATTAACGGCCTTTAAACTGCGGCTCACGTTTTTCCAGAGCGGCATCAATCGCCTCAAGGTGATCTTCGGTATTTTGCAGAGTCGCCTGCATGCCTGCCGCCATTTCCAGCGCGCCGGAGAGGGGCATATTTTGCGACTCTCGTAATAACTTCTTAGCATAGCGAACACCCAGAGGGGGATGTGCAACGATACGGGTAGCCACGGCCATAGCGGCATCAAGCAGCGCTTCTGGGGCAACAACATCGGAGACCATGCCCCACTTATCAGCCTTAGTCGCATCGATCATGTCGCAGGTGTAGCTCATCTCACAGGCGCGGGACAGGCCAATGACGCGGGGCAAGAACCATGCGCCACCGTCACCGGGAATCAAACCAACGCGCATAAAGCTCTCGGCGAAGAGGGCTTTTTCAGAGGCGATGCGGATATCGCACATCATCGTCAAGTCACAACCGGCACCAATTGCGTGGCCATTAACAGCGGCAATAACCGGCACTGTCATTTGGTCCATGGTGCGGGGGATTTGCTGAATCATGTCCAGATACCAGTTGCGAATCTGGTGGGTACTGAGTTTTTTCTCCTGAGTCATGGCGCGAATTTCTTTCAGGTTGCCACCGGAGGAAAAGCTTTTACCGGCACCGGTGAGAATCACACAACTCACACCCTCATCCGCTTCCGCTTTGTTCAAGCTTTCAATCAGGCAGGGCACCAAAACATCAGACAGCGCATTGCGAGTCTCCGGCTGATTCAGGGTAATGGTGACGATGCGACCCGTCTGTTCATACAATACGGCTTCGGTCATGTTTTTTTCCTTTGTTGATGTAACGGTGATAACAGGCAGCCCGAGGTATCACCTCAGCAACCCGTGTTCTGTGTAGAAAAGTTATTACGACTGGCGCGCTTGCAAAGCCCGGTGCTTACGCAAGGTTTCCTCAGCGCGGGCAACCACCGGCGCGTCGATCATTTTGCCCTTATATTCGACAGCGCCACGGCCTGCAGCGAGCCCCGCCTCGAAAGCCGCCAACAAGCCAGTGGCATGTTCGACAGCCTCAGCAGAAGGCATAAATTCTTCATTCATAATGCCAATCTGGCTGGGGTGAATACCCAGAGCACCACTAAAGCCCAACTGTTTGGCCTGACGAATTTTCGCACGGAAGGCATCGAGGTCAGAATAATCGGCGATGGAGCCGACAAACCCCAGGGGCAGTACACCGGCCTTGCGGGCAGCAAATACAGCGCGTTGGTTGGGGTACATCAAGCCAACCTCACTCGGCTCCATACCCACTTCTGAAGAAAAGTCTTCGGCACCAATAAACACCCCCAACACGCGACTGGAAGCGGCGGCGATGGCATCGATATTTTCCAGGCCATCAAGCCCTTCAATAAAAGCCAGAATGCGGGTGTGCCCGTGGGGCAATTGTTTTTCGACTTCCAGTTCGTCGATAACCTCGGCAATAAATTGAATATGATCGGCACTGGTCACCTTCGGTACCGCAATGGTGTGCACGTCTTGACAAACGGCGGCTTCGAGATCTCGCACCGCCAAACGCCAGGGGCGGTTAATGCGCACCAGCACGTCCAGGCCATGACCCGCAACAGTGGCTGCCGCCGCAGGCACGACGTTGCGAGCATTGTCCTTTTCGGACAAAACCACACTGTCTTCAAGATCGAGAATAATCGCGTCAGCACCACGGGTGTGGGCTTTGGCGACAAATTTTTCAACATTGGCGGGGACAAATAGCGCCGAGCGCCACAGGGGTAATTCTTGTTGAGTCACTCTGTAATTCCTCAAAATATCAGTTTTTCAATACCACTTATTACGGCTGAAAACTATTTCAAAACAACCTTGGCCTGCATGGTCATCGCACCGTCGTGATCAACGACCCACAAATTCAAGCCCTCGTCGCTACGACAGCCCTGGATCTGAAAGGCATTACCATCGATGAGAGGACGCACGGCGCGGTAGTCATAGTGGGCAATTTCAACATCGGGCAATTCATTGCGCACCAGATCGAGTAACAAGGTTGCACTCAAGGGGCCGTGCACCACCAAACCGGCATAGCCCTCTTCGTTCATCGCGTAATTGCGGTCGTAATGAATGCGATGGCTGTTAAAGGTCAGTGCTGAAAAACGAAACAGGAGCACCGGATCTGGCATTACTGTGCGGCTAAACTGCGCCTCAAACTTTGGCGTCATCGGCTTCGGTGCCGGTGCCCCGGGGGCAGGGTCTTCACGATAGACGAGGTTCTGCGTATCACTAATCGCCAGGGTCTCGCCGCTGAAAATCTCATGTTCAACAACGACAAAGACCAGGTTGCCGCTACCACCCTGCTTGTGAGTGACACTCTTCACGGTGCTAACTCTACGCACCACATCACCAATAGTCAGGGCCTGGTGAAAATCGACGTTGCCTGATGCCCACATACGCCGTGGCAGCGGTACGGGGGGCAAAAAGCCACCCTTCTTCGGGTGACCGTCGGTGCTGATAGCAGACTGGCGAGCCATCGCCAAGAAGTGCAGCCAGTGCCCGGGCTTGGCGAGCGCATCACCCGTCTGGGGTAAGTCCTGCCAATCTAGCGTTGCGGCCATCGCCTGAGCGGTGGCCAGTGAAATCACATCGTCGCAACTTTCCTGCTTACCTTCCCACTGCTTTAGATGCTCTAAATTGATCTCTGTCATTGCCTTACCTTCTTAAGAAAATAGATTATAAAAATACAGCAACTATTTGATTTAGAAAGATTTAGGCATGCCTAGCTCATGTATTCCCACATGGGAGAGAATCAAGTTAGTAGAGATTGGAGCCGTTTGGTAAAGCCGAGTTTCGCGGAACTTACGCTCGATATCATATTCCTGGGTATAACCAAAACCACCGTGGGTTTGCAAGCAGGTATCCGCCGCATGCCAGGAAGCCTCGGAGGCAATCATTTTGCCCATATTCGCCTCCGAGCCACAGGGCTTGCCCTCGTCAAACAAGCGGGCAGCATTGTAAACCATCAGCGCTGCAGCCTCGGTCTCGATATAGTTACGTGCGATGGGGAACTGAATACCCTGGTTCTTGCCGATGGGGCGACCGAAAACTTCACGCTCGCAGGCATAGGCACTGGCACGCTCAATAAAGAAGCGGGCATCGCCAATACATTCAGAGGCGATCAAAATACGCTCGGCATTCATGCCATCGAGTATGCATTTAAAGCCCTTGCCCTCCGCACCCAACATGTTTGCCGCGGGCACACGCATATTGTCGAAAAACAATTCCGTCGTAGAGTGGTTAATCATCGTTTTGATGGGGTTGATGGTGAGGCCCTTGCCCAGACATTCACGCATATCAACCAAAAAGACCGACATGCCATCGGAGGGCTTTTTGCACTCATCCCGCGGCGTGGTGCGCACCAGAAGTACCATTAAATCGGAGTGCTCGGTACGGGAGATAAACACCTTCTGGCCATTGATCACGTAGTCATCACCATCGCGCACGGCCATGGTACGAATGCGAGTGGTGTCGGTGCCACTAGTGGGCTCGGTCACCCCAAAGGCCTGCAGACGCAGCGAACCCTCGGCGATCTCAGGTAGGTATTTCTTCTTCTGTTCATCAGTACCGTGGCGCAGAAGGGTACCCATGGTGTACATCTGGGCGTGGCAGGCACCCCCATTACAACCACTGCGCTGAATTTCTTCGAGGATGACGCAACCGGCTTCAATGGGTAGGCCCGCACCACCATATTCCTCGGGAATAAGAACCGACAAGAAACCCGCTTCGGTCAAAGCCTGGACAAATTCAGTGGGGTAAGTATCCGTATCGTCCAATCCACGCCAATATTCACCGGGGAAATTACTGCAAAGTTTAGCCACCGCTTCGCGGATTTCGGGGTAATTCGAATTTGTGCTGCTCATAATAAGTCGTCGTCTCGTCAAAAATGAAAAGGGCTAAATGCAAGATGTCTCGTTGATAAAAATAATAACAATCAAGGGGCTAGCGCCTAAAAACAGGCAGGCTAAAAACTACGGATTTTAGAGGGCTTTTACCGGCGAGTAAATAAGCAAAGGGCTTGCCATAAACGGGGAAGACAGACGTCCCCGTGGGATCGCGAACTAAAGCTGATTGCTTGCTTTAAAGCACATCGTTGACCCAGGCAAAATAGTAGCTCAAGCCACCCAGCACGCTGACCACCGCCCATAGCACCAGCAGCAGCTTCCATGGGCTATAGGGTCGACGCTCAATTTGGTGAGTTGGCAAGGACAGGTACTCATCAACCCGCGCCTGATCTTCCGGGGACAGCTTGTCGTTTTTATCCACAATCATTTACCTCTACATTTATGAGTGCGTTATATGCGTATTGAACCCGCGCTTAATCAAGCTCAAGACCAATAACAAAACGCGACTCATCCATGGCCATTAAAGAATCGGCACCGACGCTGATGGTCGCTGCCAGGGTTTGAATGCGCGGTAGTATACGATCAAAGTAGAAGCGTGTGGTCTCTAATTTCGCCGTATAAAATTCGCTTTCGTCACTGCTTTCTGCCAGCTTCGCCTCCGCCACCTCTGCGGCTCGCAACCACAGATAGGCGAGCACCACATAACCCGAGTACATCAGGTAATCAAACGAGGCCGCGCCCACTTCTTCCGGGTTCTGCAGAGCCTTCATACCGACTTCCTGCGTTAGCTCTTGCCACTGGGCGAGGGCCGCCGTCAGCGCCGGTAGTCGCTCGGCTTTAATGCTGCTCGCACTTTCAACCCCACACCAGCGACTGACTTCTGCGATAAAGCCACCGAGTAATTGTCCCTTTGAGGCCAGCACTTTGCGACCCAGCAGGTCGAGGGCCTGAATACCATTGGTGCCCTCGTAAATCATCGCGATGCGGGCATCGCGCATATTCTGCTCCATGCCCCACTCGCTGATATAACCGTGGCCTCCGAAGACCTGCACGCCGTGGCTAGCACATTCAAAACCGGTCTCTGTCATAAAACCTTTGGCGATGGGCGTTAACAACGCCAGTAAGTTTTCGGCACGCTCGCGTTCAGCCTCATCTTTACTGAGTTTAGTGATATCGAGGAATGACGAGAGATAGTGTGCGAGCAAGCGATTACCCTCGGTCAGCGACTTAATGGTCAGCAACATACGTCGCACATCAGGGTGAACGATAATCGCATCGGCAGGGCCATCGAGGTTTTTCGGCCCACTTAAAGAGCGCATTTGCAGGCGTTCACGGGCGTATTTGGTGGCACCCTGTAAAGCCAGCTCGCCGTGGGCAATGCCCTGAATGGCGGTGCCAACACGAGCGGTGTTCATAAAAGTGAACATACAATTAAGACCACGGCCGAGTTCGCCCAGTAAAAAGCCGGTGGCACCATCGAAATTGATCACACAGGTGGCGTTGGCGTTAATGCCCATCTTGTGTTCGATAGAGCCACAGCTGACGCCGTTTTCAGCCAGACTGTCGTCCGCACCCGGCAAGCGTTTTGGCACTAAAAACAACGAAATACCCTTAGTACCCGCGGGCGCATCAGGCAGTCGAGCGATGACAATATGGACGATATTATCGACCATGTCGTGATCGCCCGAGGAGATAAATATTTTACTGCCCGTAATCGAGTAGCTGCCATCCACATTGGGCTCAGCTTTGGTTCGCAATAGGCCCAGATCCGTACCACAGTGGGCCTCGGTCAGGCACATCGTACCGGTCCACTGCCCCGCCACCATCTTCGGCACATACAGGTCGATCAAGTCCTGACTGGCGTGGGCGAGAATCGTCGCCCGCGCACCTTTGGCGAGAAAGGGGTACATACTCCAGGCCCAGTTGGCACTGCCGGCGAATTCATTAAGAATGCTTTCCATTGATGGCGGCAAGCCCTGGCCACCGTATTGCTCTGGGCTGGTTAAACCTGCCCAGCCGCTCTCGGCATAGGTTTTATAGGCTTCTTTGAAACCATTCGGCGTCGTCACACTCTCCTTTGACCAAGTGCAACCTTCCGCGTCACCGGACTGATTCAATGGAGCCAGCTCCTCCTCACAGAAGGTAGCCATCGCTTCGACAATGGCCTCTATCAAATCGGGGGTTGCCTCTTCGCAGCCCGACAGACTCCGCCATAAGCCGGGGTAATCAAATACTTCATCACGCACAAATTGAATATCGCGTATTGGTGCTTTGTAATCAGTCATTATTATAGCCCTGCATATTGTCAACTTTCTGTTGATGCAAGTTTATGTCTCTGTGCTACCTTATGTCCATGAGTCGTAAAAAAATCACATCAGAATAGGGGTAGATAAAAGAATACAAAGAGGCTGTATAGAAGTAAAAGCCGTGGCGGGCCAACTCGCTACTGCCACCCCTCTAAAACATACTGCATATTTTAGAGGTAAAGCGATAACAAAAGGGCTTTTCCAGCATATGAGCCAACACCTTCAGGTTATCGAACAAGTCGAAGACACCCTTTGGGCTTGCGATCTCAACTTAAATCTCACTTATCTCAGCCCTCTGACTGAAAAAAACAGTGCTTATAGTGTCGAAGATAGGAAGCAGTTAGATATCACTAAAATCCTGACGCCAGCCTCTATCCGTACTATTCGAGCCCTCCTTGAAAAATACGCGTCGACAATCAGCCCCCTAGAAGAACCCGGCATACCCATCCGCTGCCGGGTCGATATATATCACAGGGATGGCTCGACTTATCCTGCCGAAGCCAGCATTTCCTTTATCCTCAATGATAAAGGCATGCTCACTTCGATTTGAAATAAGATTAAAACGAAAAACAGGAGAAACGCTCCCCGCCGAAGTAACATCTCAGGTAATAAAAATTAAAGGGGAAATCTCGTACTCTCAGTAATTCGCGACCTCAGCAAATAATACCGTTTGCGCGAAGAAGAAAAAACACAGCAAACACTAGCCACTCTGTTCAATGATTTGAACACCATCATTGTCATCATTCATGCTAATGGCCGTGTTACTCACGCCAACACGACTCCGGTCACCAACCCGGATGCCTACCAAGCCACATCTCTCAACAAGAAAAGGTGGGAATACCAGGCATTTTCCCATGACCCCACAATGCAGGCCCGTATAAAAACAGATATAGAATCGGCCCTACAGAGCGAGCACACCCAGAGTGACATATTGATTGATACCCCCGGCGGCCTACTTTGGATGCAAATCAATATCCACCCCATACTCGATAGCCAAGGGCTGATTACACAACTGCTGGTCGAAGGGAACGATATTGATCAGCGTAAAAAAATGGCTGCGCTACTGCTTTATGCTGAGCAACGCCGCAAGCTCTTCCGCGAACAGACCCCAATGCCTGTTATCGAATGGCGCACAGATACATTCCAGCTCAGTGGCTGGAATGCCGCCTCGGAAGCACTTTTCGGCTATAGCTTTGCAGAGGCAAAAGGAAAAGGGCCTGACTTTCTTATCCCCAGTGGCATTACCGTCGAGTAAGAGATAATTCGACAAACACTCTCACAATCCCACAATAAAATAATCAGCAGAAACCACTGTAAAAAGCCGTCATACACGTTGATCTCAACGATGAATAGAACATACCAGATAACAACCTACGCGCATGATGGATAAAATCACAACACCGGGCGACCTGTGTGAACATGATGAAAAGAGGCTTTACCCCCATTAGGCCTATGACAAATAAGCGAACATGTAGCTCCTCTACTACGATACACTCAATACCACCACCGCAGGCACTTCACAAATGCAGCGTAATTTAATCGTCAACACTACGAGACAAAAATTAAATAGCGCTTTGTTCACGCATTCTAAGGCGCTATTAATTTAGACTTTAGCGACTGATTAAAAACACTCCGGAGTGATATATGAGCACAGGACGCACCACAAAAATGCTGGTTTTTTCTAGCTTTTTAACAATTTTATCACCTGCCCTCAACGCCCTTGAGACAGACTGGCTAGAATTAAAAGAAGGCCATGAAGGACAGAAGATAGGCGCCAAGGTACACCGCATTAAACTGCCCGAGCTCAGTGGAGATGGAGGCCAACACCTTATCCTCACTATCCCCAAAGACGAGCTGAAAAGTACCGGCAACGTTCGTGAAGTGGTCGTGGTTGGCAAGCGAGGCGATAAAGAAGAAACCTTGCCCGGCACCCATTATGAGTGGTCAGAGGATTATGAAAATGACAACTACGGCTTAATTATCAAACTGGAAAAAATGGAAAACTATCCGATTCGTGTCTATTTAAAAGATGATCTACCCCTGCCCGAAAACCACTAAGCCGCAATGTAACGACGGGGCATCTGCAAAACACTTGCTAGCGCTGTGCACCTCTCGCTTTCAATTTACTGAGCTGGCGTTGACGCAGCTCGCGCTCCTTGGGTGTGAGAGGCTGGGGTTTACTCGAGATGCCCATCGACTTACACAAACGACTCACTTCCACGGGCGTAAGATCGAGCCAGTCGCCACTGCGCACATAAGAGGGCAGTTCCACCGTACCGAAACGGATGCGTTTTAAGCGGCTAACTTCCACTCCCTGAGATTCCCACAAACGACGCACTTCGCGATTACGCCCCTCGGTCAACACCACGGTAAACCACTGGTGAGAGCCGGAGCCGTCACCGACCTGGATTTTCTTAAAGCGCCCCATGCCATCTTCGAGCATTACGCCCTGCTGTAAACGCTTGAGCATCTCATCGTCGACGACACCGTGGATGCGCACCAGGTATTGCCGTTCAACCTGACCCGAGGGGTGCATCTGTCGATTCGCCAGTTCACCATCATTTGTGAATAACAGTAAGCCGCTGGTATTAATATCGAGGCGGCCAACGGCAATCCAGCGGCCATGCTTAATAGGCGGCAGACTGGAGAAAACTGTTTTGCGCCCTTCGGGGTCCTGGCGAGTACAGATTTCCCCTACCGGCTTGTGGTAAATCAGTACGCGGGTACGACTATCTTTCGGATTGAGGTTAATCACCCGCCCATCGACACTGACCTTGTCCTCTAAGGAAATACGATCCCCCGTGGTGGCCACTTTGCCATTGACGGAGATTCGCCCAGCCGTTATCCAGCGTTCAATTTCACGACGTGAAGCCAGGCCCGCCTGAGCCAGTAACTTTTGAATTTTTTCACTCATGGCGCGGGACTATCCTCTTCATTAATTACAGTGCTATTTATTTCAGGGCTTTCGCTATCTTCGTTGACCGAACTCTGGGCTTGGGGCTCAGAACTACTGCCACTTTCAGTGTCGGTGTCGGTAAAGTTATCCACCAGCGCTCGCACAGCATAGTCCTCTGGCGATTGCTCTTCACTGTCGTTTAATATTTCGCCTTCGCCCGCTTCGACTATCCCGTCAACAGCAGCGTCGACATTGTCGTCACCCTGCTCGTCGGTCTGTTCATTGCTCTTACTCTCACTGAGGGCTTCTTCAAATTCCAGCTCCCGATCAATAGAACTAAGCTCGCGTATTTCACTCAGGGGCGGTAATTGCTCGAGACTTTGCAGGTTGAAGTTATCGAGAAACTGCCGCGTGGTGGCGTAGAGTGCAGGCCGACCCGGCACGTCGCGATGGCCGACGGAGCGAATCCAGCCCCTGTCGTGAAGGGTGCGGATAATATCTGAACTCACGGCAACGCCGCGCACCTGCTCAATATCACCGCGAGTCAGCGGTTGGCGATAGGCAATCAGCGCCAGCGTCTCGAGAGTGGCGCGGGAATATTTTTTCGGCTTCTCTTCCCACAGCTTGCCAATCCACTGGGCGTACTGTTCTTTCACCTGAAAACGAAAACCGCTAGCGGTACGCTTTAATTCATAACCCCGGTCGCGACAATCGGCTTCGATGTCTTCCAGCGCTGCCTGAACCTCGTCACGCTCGGGCACAAACTCCTCATCGAAAAGTTTTTGCAGAGCGGGAATATCCAGAGAATCACCCGCCGCCAGCAATGCCGCCTCGACAATTTTACGTAGTTGCTTGGCATCCATTAATCAGCCCTCGCTTTCAGGTGTATCGGCCCCAGAAATTCATTTTGTACAATTTCAACTAGTGATTCTTTCACCAGTTCCATCATCGCTAAAAAAGTGACAATCACGCCCTGACGGCCCTCGTCGAGGTTGAATAAAGTAATAAACGGTACAAAACGCTTGCCGCTAAGGCGCTGCAATATTTGACTCATACGCTCTCGGGTAGACAGCACTTCAAATTCAATATGATGACTATCGGTCAATTTAATCCGGCGCATCACGTCGGCCAGTGCCAATAGTAAATCTTCCATTTCAACCGGCGAATGGGCCCTTGGGGCTCTTTTTTCGCCAGCCTTAGCGCTCGCCGGGAAGACATCCCGCCCCGTGCGCGGCAGAGTGTCAATATCTTCCGCTGCCTGTTTAAAACGCTCATATTCCTGTAGCCGTCGGATCAACTCGGCGCGAGGATCTTCATCACTTTCATCTTCTTCATTTTGACGGGGTAGCAACATGCGCGATTTTATTTCCGCCAGCATCGCCGCCATTAATAAATATTCTGCCGCCAACTCCCACTGCATGGCTTCCATCAGCTCAATATAGCTCATGTATTGATGTGTTATATCGGCGACGTTGATTTCGAGAATGTCGAGATTTTGCCGCCGAATGAGATAGAGCAACAAATCGAGGGGGCCTTCAAAGGCATCGAGAATAACTTCCAGCGCCTCGGGGGGGATATAGAGATCCCGGGGCAGTTCGGTAATTTGCTGGCCCTGCACAATAGCGAAGGGCATTTCATTTTGCTGGGGCGCTATAGCCTTGGCAGGTTCAGCATCGGCATTAGCGGTATCGACTTCGCCAGCAGGCGCACTATCGGGATGGGGGTCAGTTGTCACTGCGCTACCGGATTCAATCGTGAAGGTCGACCATTATACGGCTTCGCCCGGCGCGGTGACAGGAGCAGAGCGCTAGAAAAACACGACTCAAAGGCCAAAAGGGGCGAGATCACCCATACCGGCACGCACTAGCTCGGGGGTATTGCCGGTGAGATCAATAATCGAGGTCGGTTCAAGACCGCAGTAGCCGCCATTAATAATTAAATCGACCCGATTGCCGAGTATATCTTCAATATCCTGAGGGTCGGTCAGGGGGTATTCATCACCGGGCATAATCAGGGTRATRCTCATYARCGGYTCGCCCAGGGTTTCRAGYARKGCYTGGGCRATSKKATTGGCSGGTGCTCTCAGGCCAATGGTTTTACGCTTGGGATGCATCAGACGGCGCGGTACTTCCGAACTGGCTTCAAGAATAAAGGTGTAGGGGCCGGGGGTGTTCGCCTTGAGCAAGCGAAAGTCCTGATTATCGACTTTAGCGTAGGTTGATAGTTCAGAGAGATCGCGACAAACCAAGGTAAAGTTGTGGTTTTTTTCCAGGGAACGAATCTGACGAATCCTGTCCAAAGCTGCCTTATCGCCAAGATGGCAACCCAAAGCATAGGCCGAGTCGGTGGGGTAAATGGCCACACCGCCATTGCGAATAATATCCGCCGCTTGATCAACCAGGCGCTGCTGAGGATTATCCGGATGTATATAAAGAACCCTTGCCATGAAGACTATTTACCCTGGTAATTTGCCGCGACTATAAACCCTCTTTCATAAAAACTCGACTGCCGATACAACGAACCCTCATTTTGGCCGTTCGCCGGTGTACGGAACAGGTATGAAAGGGCTAGAATGCCCCCCTATTTTGATTCTGATCAACAGCCATGGGCAAAATTTAGTGAGCAGTAACGAACCCGAAGCGAGCACCCCTAGTTTGACACCTCCGCCGACRCCTTCCGTCCCCCCGCAGCAAGAAAACATGCTGATTAATATCGGCTTCAATGTGATCATACCCACCTTGATTTTGACCAAGTTGAGCGGCGATGAATATCTGGGCCCCACCTGGGGTGTCGTTGTTGCCCTCCTCTTCCCTATTGTCTATGGTCTGCGGGATTTTCAGCAGCGCGGGAAAATCAATTTTTTCTCCGGCCTCGGTGTTTTTAGTGTAGTCATGACCGGTGGCATTAGCCTGCTGGAACTCGACCCCCAATACCTGGCTTATAAAGARGCRGGSATWCCSGCYATTTTYGGKCTGGCCACRCTSATYTCYYTGAAAACGCCCTACCCTCTGGTGCGCACCCTGTTATTCAACGACACGGTGATTGAAATTGACAAGGTGCATCACGCTCTGATCGCGCACGACAGTGTCGACGCCTTTGACCAGCGTTTAGTCGTCGCTTCATGGATTATTGCAGGCTCTTTTCTAGTTTCATCCATTTTGAACTATCTGCTGGCGACCATTATTGTCACCAGCCAGCCAGGCACGGTTGAGTACAATGCCGAACTGGGTAAAATGACGGCACTGAGTTTCCCGGTGATTGCCGTGCCGGCAATGATCATAATGATGGGTGCTATGTTTTACCTCTTTCGCGGTATTACCCGCATGACGGGCATGCCCTTTGAGGACATTATTCGCACTCACCACCACGAAAGAGAAGAACAAAGCGACGTTAAAAACAAGGACAACAACTAATGTGGTATAGCCTAGTTTGTACCGATGTGGCTGAAAGCCTCCCCTTAAGAAAAGCCACTCGCCCCGCCCATTTGCAACGCCTTGAAGTACTGCGTGATGCTGGAYGCTTACTGGTCGCCGGCCCCAACCCCAGCATCGACAGTGAAGATCCCGGCGAAGCTGGTTTTAGCGGCAGTATCATTATTGCCGAGTTTGACTCACTGGCAGCGGCGCAAGAATGGGCTGCACAGGACCCTTATCAAGTCGCGGGTATTTACGCCTCGGTGAGTGTCAAGCCGTACAAAAAAGTACTGCCTTAACGCTCGCCTCTTTTTGTGATTCACACAAACTCGAACAATCCTGCTTACCCACCCCATTACCACTGGTATTGCCATGTACAAACTTTGCTTAAGCTTACTACTGCTAGCACTCTCGCCCAGCTTGTTCGCAGAGACGCGTTATATCTCCGATGAGTTTCGCGTTCCACTGCGCAAAAGCCCCTGTAGCCGCTGTGCGATTTTACATCAGGGCCTTAAAACCGGACTCAAGCTCACCTACATTGAAAGTGCCGATGGCTGGACTCACATCCGCACACCCGGTGGTATGGAAGGCTGGCTAGAAAACCAGTACATCGTCAGTCAGCCCATTGCCCGCGACAGAATCGCTCGCTATAAAAAACAAAATGAAGCGCTCAATAGCAGCAATGCCGAACTCAAGACACAAGTCGCAACATTAAAAACTGACAACCAACAGCTTGACGGTCGCCTCAGTACGGTGAGTGATGACAACGAAGCGGTGTCGCGCGAGCTAGCCGATATCAAAGTAGTCTCTGCCAACGCCCTCAATCTCAAAGTGCAAAACCAAAAGTTGCTGGAAGAGAACGGCATGCTGCAAAGTAAAATTGACGTTCTCAGCGCACTCAATAAACAACTCGAAAGCAGCCATACTCAGAAATGGTTTCTCTACGGTGCAATCGCCGTTTTTCTCGGCGCATTACTCAGTATTCTTCTGCCCCGTTTAAAGCGCAAACGTCGCGGGCATTCAGAATGGGCATAAATCTCATACGCAAGATAAAGCTCACACAGCTGGCTATGTACCAAAGTCTGCTGGCGTTTTGCCTGCTTATTTTTACCAGCAACCTTTGGGCAGAAACAAACACCACTGTTACGCCAAGCGAGCCAAAACCCCACATAGTCATCACCACGACCCTCGGCATCATTGAAGTGGAGCTGGCAACTGACAAGGCCCCCCTTACAGTGCGTAACTTTTTACAATATGCCGATAGAAATTATTATGACGGTACTATTTTTCATCGGGTGATACAGGGCTTTATGATTCAAGCAGGCGGCTTTGACCGCAAGCTCAGCGCCTTTGAACCGGGCCAAGCTGTAAAAAATGAATCGGTGAACGGTCTGCTCAACCTTAAAGGCTCTATTGCCATGGCTAGAAGCCATGACCCCGATAGCGCCAAAGCTCAGTTTTATATCAATTTAAAAGACAATCGCAGCCTCGATGCCAAATACGGCAACCCGGGTTATACCGTGTTTGGACAGGTCATTTCCGGTATGGATGTGGTGCAAAGTATTGCCACCACAAAAATTGAAAAAACCAGTCATCGATTTGTCCACAAGCCTGTCGAAGCGATTGAGATCATTAGTATTCGCCGCAGCCTTGACCCTTGATCGCTCTCAGTGTCAACGTCAATAAGATAGCGTTGATCCGCAATTCACGGGAGGGTAATTATCCGAGTGTCGTCGACTATGCCACTACCTGTATTAATGCTGGTGCCGATGGTATTACCGTCCACCCTCGCCCTGATCAACGTCACATTCGCCCTGGCGATGTCATTGAGCTCAGCGAACTCTGCCGCTCTAAAAGGACTATTGCCAACGCAG
This sequence comes from Cellvibrionales bacterium, assembly GCA_002746135.1. Classification (GTDB taxonomy): domain Bacteria; phylum Pseudomonadota; class Gammaproteobacteria; order Pseudomonadales; family Porticoccaceae; genus Reddybacter. The sequence continues at coordinate 48,406 of NVWE01000018.1, forward strand.
CCCTCGAATTTAATATCGAAGGTAACCCCTTTGCCGAGCCGCTTAAGGAATACCTCGGCCTACTGGCACTGGTCGAACAAACCCGGCCCCAGCAATGCACGCTGGTGCCCGATAGCAGTGAGCAACTCACCTCCGATCACGGCTTTGACCTCCGCACTTCAAGCGAAAAACTAAAGCCCATTATCGCCGCGTTACAGGCCTTAAATGTCCGCATCAGTTTGTTTATGGATCCCGACAAAAAGCAGCTGGATTTGGCCCGCGAACTAGGGGTTGAACGTATCGAACTTTATACCGGCCCCTATGCTGCGGCGAAAGATGACAAAACACTGTTAGCTAACTATTTCGAGGCCTCTCGCCATGCGACCGATATTGGACTCGGCGTGAATGCCGGTCACGATTTAAACCTGCACAACCTCCGCCAATTTGCCACGGCACCCGGTTTACTCGAAGTGTCCATCGGCCACGCTTTAATTGTTGACGCCATAGACATGGGGCTCGCCCCTGCGGTGAAAGCCTATAAAACCCTGCTAGAGAAACACGACCACTAGCCGTTTACAGCATGAATAAGCCGACTAAAATCTCGCCAAACAGCGCCCTAAACACCTCTCTTCCGACGCTAAACATTATCGGCTCGGGCAAACTCGGCCGCACGCTAGCCCGACTTTTTAGTGATGCGGGGCTGGTGACTATGGGTGCAATCTATAATCGTAATATCGAAAGTAGTCAGGCCGCCCAGGCATTTATCGGTTCGGGGCGTGTTACTACCAATATCGAACAGCTGTCGAGTGAACCTGCCGAGCTGTGGATGATAAGCACCCCAGACGATACTATTAAGCCTTGTGCAGAGCAGCTGGCAAATCTAATTGGCATCGACTGGAAGAAAGCCACAGCCTTGCATTGCAGCGGCCTGAAAACATCGGCCGAACTCATTGCCCTGCAAAAACAGGGTTGCGCCACTGCCAGCGCCCACCCCGCCCACAGCTTTGCCAGCCCCGAGCACTCTCTCAGTAGCTTCCCATCTACGGTCTGCACCCTTGAAGGTAATGAGCGAGCCACCAATATTCTCGACGCCTTATTCAGCGCGATTGGAGGGCAGGTAACAACGATTGAGCCTGAAGCAAAACCTCTCTATCACGCAGCAACGGTAATGGCCTCGAATTATTTGATTACCCTGCTCGGCACCAGTGAAACGCTGCTTAAAAAAGCCGGAATAGAAGACGCGCTTGCTAATGCCGTACTCGCAGCACTAATGCGTCAGAGTCTGGAAAATGGTTTGCAGGTCGGGCCAGTCAATGCACTCACCGGGCCCATTGCCCGCGGTGATAGCAATACCTTACAGGCACATATCAAAGCCATTAAACAGAGTGTGCCGGAACTCGACAGCGTCTATTCAAGCATGGGAATTCAGGCGCTCAAGCTCGCTCGACAACAGGGCTATCTCGATTCAGAGGAACTCGCCGCAATTGAAAAAATTTTGCACGACTAGATTTTTCATGACAAAAGGACAGCAGCTCTATTTGGAAAGGTGTTCTATTTAAAAAGGTGCTTTATTGATTCTATACCGGGTTTGTTCTCCAGTAATTCAGCCTGACTCAAACCAAAAAGCTCGTGCGGAAAGACTAACCAGGCATCCGTGGTATGTAAAAAATAATCGGGCCTATACGCAGTCAAGTTATTTTTCGGTTTGAACCAGGGGACGGCAACGCGGCACTCCACTTGCTTGTCGCCTCCCAGAGAATCGATATCATTCAAAATTTTCGCCATACTTAAACCACTGTCAAATACATCATCCACTATCAATATACGATGAATCTCGTCGATGTTTTTCGCCACATAATCCAGACCATCGACTTGAACAGTTGCTCCGCGCTGTTTAATACCTTTGTAGAGCTGACTGCGAATCGAAATATGATCAGCTTCTATACCCTGACACATGAGCAACTCATGAATGGCGATGGCAATGGGTGCCCCTCCGCGCCAAACACCAATTATTAAATCCGGCATAAAGTCACTTTTTAGTATCTCTGCGCCAAGAAGATAAGCATCAGACAATAATTGCTCAGCCCTTAGGTAAATTTTTTCACTCAAAGCCGTCAGAGCTCCTTAATGTCAGATCGAGAATGGAAATATCAGGATATAGGGGATGCGTCGAAAATCAAAGGGACTTACGCCAAAGCCCGAGCACCCGGTGCAATTGCCTAAACCTAAAAAACTCAACAATTCATGGCATAACTCAGGCCTTGCCTCCACCTTTTTACAAAAAACAAAGTGGGTGTTTTCCGAAGCACAGTAAACCGTCTATAATGTGCGCCATTCTCGCCAAGCCACTGTGACTAATGGAGTCCGCTTTATGAATAACCTGAAATTTCTTGCTCTATGTACGGCATTTTTATCATTGATTACTCTCGGTGCCTGTAGCGGCGAGAATGGCGAAGTTAAACTAGGCCTTGAACAGGAAAAAGCCATGTCGGAGCGTTTGGCACCTGCCGGCGAAGTAAGTCTGGCCGGAGAAGTTTCCAGCGCACCTGCAGCGAGCGGTGGCGGTAGCCGTAGCGGCGATGACGTCTACAACAAGAGCTGTAAAACCTGTCACGGTGCAGGCATGGCCGGAGCCCCCAAGTTCGGCGCTCCCGACCAGTGGGCAGCCCGCATTGATAAGGGCATGGACACGATGTACACCAGTGCTATTAGCGGCTTCCAGGGCATGCCCCCTAAAGGCCTGTGCATGGATTGTTCAGACGACGAGTTGAAAGCAGCTGTCGACTATATGGTTGACGGTAGTAAATAAGACGCCCGATCGGCCTGGAGGAGATATTCTCTAGCCAACCCTGCGTTTAAGTTGTTAAGAATGCCCGCGTCTCAGGATGCGGGCATTTTTTTTGCCCATTCACTAAGGATCAATGCCGTTATCTCTCCCTCGTACCGACTCCGATCACAGCGCTGTAGCGCAATTTCGGTGAGCAGCCGGTACACTCATCGACAATAAAACTAACAACAACTCTTATAAAAACAGACCTCAAGAGGCGCTGCCAACAGTGAGTAAAATTAAAAACCAGGCCCAACCGGCTATCAATACCAACAAAGATGAGGTCATCGCCCAATTTGATGAACGCATAAAGTCCACCCTGGACGAGGGCCGTAAAGAACTGATTGATAAACGGCACAAGCGCGGTTATCGCAGCGCCCGAGAGAACCTCATAGACCTCTGCGATAAAGACTCCTTCCTCGAATATGGGCAACTGGCTGTAGCCGCTCAACGACGCCGTAGAGACATTGAAGACCTGAAAGTCAATACCGCAGCCGATGGCATTATCACTGGCCTGGCGACAATTAATGCACAACTGTTTGACGAACAAGCCAGCCGTGCCGTGGTTATCGTCAATGATTACACTGTGCTAGCAGGCACCCAAGGGGTCTTCCATCACAAGAAACTCGACCGTGCCCTCGAACTCGCTGCCGAATTAAAGCTACCCGTCGTGATGTACGCAGAAGGTGGTGGTGGTCGACCCGGTGATACCGACTACGAATTAAGCTTAAATTTAGGCTCTTTCGCCGCCTGGGCAGAACTACGCGGCCAGGTGCCAATGATCGCCATCAACAATGGTTACTGCTTTGCCGGTAATGCTGCGCTGTTTGGCTGTGCCGACATTACCATCGCCACCAAAAACTCATGGATTGGCATGGCAGGCCCCGCGATGATTGAAGGCGGCGGCATGGGTAATTTTAAACCGACGGATATTGGCCCCATAGAAACCCAGACCAAAAATGGCGTAATTGATATTGTCGCTGAAGACGAAGCTGATGCCACTCGCATTGCCCGCCAGGTGCTCTCCTACTTTCAGGGTAGTACCGAAAGCTGGAGTTGTGCCGACCAGCGCAAACTGTGGCCACTACTACCTGCAGACCGGCGCTTTGTTTACAAGGTGCGCGACATCATCACCACTCTGGCTGACACCGATTCCTTTATTGAATTACGCCGTGACTATGGCTGCGGCATTATCACCGGCTTTGTACGCATTGAAGGCAAACCTTTTGGCCTAATCTGTAACGACTGCCAGTTTCTCGGTGGTGCCATTGATGCAGAGGCTGCCCTCAAAGCGGCACGCTTTTTAGAACTCTGTAATAATTTCAATTTACCCCTGCTTTCACTCTGCGATACACCGGGTTTTATGGTCGGGCCTGAGAGTGAAACTGAAGGGGCAGTGCGCAAAATGTCCGACATGTTTGTCGCTGGCTCCCGCCTTAAATCACCCATGGTCGCGATCTTTTTACGTAAGGGTTACGGCCTCGGTGCCATCGCCATGACTGGTGGCAGCTTCTCGCGTCCGATTTACAGTGCCTCCTGGCCAAGCGGTGAATTCGGCGCCATGGGTTTGGAGGGCGCCGTGCATCTCGGCTTTAAAAAAGAATTGGAAGCTGTCAAAACGGAAGAGGAGCGAGAGGTTCTATTTAACAAATTACTTAATGCCATGTATGAAAGGGGTAAAGCAACAGAAGCAGCGAGTTATCTTGAAATCGATGCGGTAATTAATCCAGAAGACACACGTAAAGTGATTATTCAGGCTCTCGGTAAAAACAATTAGTAGATCATTTAAAAATAACAGGCATAAAAAAACCGGAATAATTTGTTCCGGTTTTTTAATTAAGCGACTTAATGGCTTAGAATTTATAGCCTACACCAACCATATAAACCCAGGGATCAATATCCACATCGGCTTTAACACGATTACCATTATCGAACTTAAAGTCCGCAGAGGTTTCAATATCGATATACCAGACAGCGAGATTCAACAACCAATGCTCGTCAATAGCATAATCAAAGCCCAACTCTAGAGCCAGGCCAATCGAATCATCAAGCTCTAAATCACCACGGCTTCCGAGGGCCGTTTCTAGCTCACTATCGACTTGCTCATCAAAGAAAGCCGTATAGTTAATGCCAATGCCCGCATAGGGCTGGAAGTCAGATGCAGCATCCATAGGGAAATACTGCAAGGTTAATGTCGGTGGTAAGTGCTTTGCCGAACCGGCATCAACACCCAGGCCATTCGCTGTAATATCGTGTTCAAAAGGCGTCGATGCTAATAAACCCAGGCCAAGGTTCGATGTCAGCATATAAGTACCGGTCAAGCCCAGCTGTTCGTTGCCATCAACACCAGCACTCGTACCCGCCAAATCAGCACCGTTAAGCTCCAGGTCAGAGCTGCTTTCATCTGGCTGCACAGACGCAATGCCAGCACGAAGAATAATATCGCCTGCTTCATAGGCCAACGCACTACCCGCACCACAGGCTAAACCAGTGGCTAATAAAGAACCTGCAACTAATGAATTGATTTTTTGACTTCCCATACTGCTTATCCCTCTCTGTTAAAATTGCATGGGAATTAAAGCATTAGACAGAGCAGCTAAAGTTGATCCAGGTTAAGCGTTTAATAGGCAGGAATTGATCCAGATTAAGTGACTTCACGTTAAAGGTCTTGTTCAAGTATCGAAGAAATATATGACATCAGTATGGGTGGGTACTCAGCTTTCAAAACAGAGGCCTGGATTAACCGACAGATGTAGATCAGCCGTCACCAAGACATTCAGGTGGAGCTGGCACCTCACCCTTTTGCGCCCAGTAATCAGGTGTAAAGGCATGGATAGCCAAAGCATGGACCCCCGAGGATAACTCTTCAGCCAACAGCTGATACACCCGCTGATGGCATTGCACCGCCCGCAGGCCTTCAAAACTTTCAGCAACGACAATAATGTCGAAATGGGTTTCAGCATCAGCGGGAACAGCATGCATATGGCTGATATTGTCGACTTGCAAATGCGTTGGCGATAAGCCAATCCGCAATTTATCGATAATAGTTTCCTGCACACTCATCTATAAATTCCTAATGCAGGGGTTCAAAATCCGCTAACCATGGAAATCATCACACCCGCCGCAACTGCGGAACCGATAACACCGGCCACATTCGGCCCCATGGCATGCATCAACAAAAAGTTTTGCGGGTTGGCTTCAAGCCCTAGTTTATTCGACACTCGCGCCGCCATCGGTACTGCCGAAACACCGGCGGAACCAATTAAAGGATTAATCGGCGTCTCGCTAAAGCGATTCATCAGCTTGGCCATCAACACACCCGCCGCCGTGCCAATGCAAAAGGCCATGGCGCCGAGGGCGAGAATACCCAGAGTTTCCCAGTTGAGAAATTTATCGGCACTCATTTTCGAACCAACGGCGAGGCCAAGAAAAATAGTGACGATGTTGATCAAAGCGTTTTGCGTGGTATCGCTCAAACGATCAACGACTCCACATTCACGCATTAAATTACCGAAGCAGAACATCCCCAACAACGGTGCTGCACTGGGTAGCAACATGGCGACAAGACCCAACAACAGCATCGGGAAAACAATTTTTTCCCGAGTTGATACGGGGCGCAGTTGCACCATTTCAATTTTTCGCTCAGCCTCTGTGGTCAGCGCACGCATGATCGGCGGCTGAATAATCGGCACCAGCGCCATGTAGGAATAGGCGGCAACTGCCACGGCACCGAGTAAATCTGGCGACAGCTTACTGGCGACAAAGATAGCCGTCGGCCCATCGGCTCCACCGATAATGCCGATCGATGCCGCATCACGAATGGAGAAGTCGAGAATTCCCAAACTACTCAAACCCACCGCACCCATCACCGTGGCAAAAATACCCACCTGGGCAGCAGCGCCGAGTAATAAAGTTTTAGGGTTAGCCAACAAGGGGCCAAAATCGGTCATCGCTCCGACACCCATAAAAATAATCAGCGGGAACATGCCCGAGGCGATACCAACGTTGTAGATGTAGTACATCAAGCCGCCGGGGGATTCGAGATGACCCATCGCATCGTAGATGGGCGCAGCCTCAAAACCAGCACCCGGTATATTYACCAAAATAGTGCCAAARCCAATGGGCARCAATAACAGGGGTTCAAAACCTTTGCGGATAGCCAGAAACAGCAGGGTAAAACCCACTGCCATCATCACTACCGTGCCCGCATCAACTTGTGCCAAACCGGATTCGGTCCAGAGCTTTAACATTTGTTCCATGATTTTCTCCGCAGGCTAGATGAGTGTGACCAGAGGATCGCCAACACTGATGGCATCGCCCTCCTTCACCAGCACATCACCTATGGTGCCCGCTCGCGCAGCACTCACGGCAGTTTCCATCTTCATCGCCTCGAGAATAATCAGGTTGTCACCTTCGGCCACAATCTGACCCGGGCTAACTAGAACTTTGAAGATATTACCGGCCAACGGTGCAGGTACAGGTTCGCCACCGCCGACGGGGCCTGCTGCTGCACCAACCCCGGGGGCAACAGCACCCGTGGTGGGTACAATGGCAGACACATCACCGCCATTACTCACAGCCACGGTGTAATCACGGCCTTCAACGGTGACGGTGTAAATTTCTTCGCCGCTATCGTTGATGACAACGCCACCTTCTTTACCCGTGGGTACCGGCTCAAAGGCCGAGGGGTTATCGCGGTTTTCAAGAAACTTTAAACCGATTTGCGGGAACAGTGCATAGGTCAGCACGTCGTCAATTTTTTGCTCACCCTGCTTTAAGATGATGTTCTTTTCTTTCGCTTTGTCATCCAGTTCAGCGATCAACTTGTCCAGCTCGGCGGGAATTAAATCCGCGGGGCGTACCGTAATCGCTTCCGCGCCCGCCAGTACTTTGGCTTGCAGCTCGGCATTCACGGCAGCCGGTGTGGCGCCGTACTCACCTTTGAGAACACCTGCCGTCTCTTTAGTAATGGTTTTATAGCGCTCGCCGGTTAAAATGTTGATCACCGACTGGGTGCCCACAATTTGCGAGGTTGGCGTCACCAGTGGCAGAAAGCCGAGGTCTTCTCTAACACGAGGGATTTCAGCGAGCACCTCGTCAAACTTATCGATAGCACCCTGCTCGCGTAGCTGGCTCTCCATATTGGTGAGCATGCCACCCGGAACCTGGGCGACCAGAATGCGCGAGTCGACGCCCCTTAAAGAACCTTCAAATTTGGCATATTTCTTTCTGACTTCGCGGAAGTAGGCGGCGATTTCTTCCAACAGGCCCATATCGAGACCGGTATCGCGCTCCGTGCCATCGAGAATGGCCACCAGTGCCTCGGTGGGCGAATGGCCATAGGTCATCGACATGGATGAAATGGCGGTGTCGACATTATCGATACCGGCTTCAATACACTTCAAATAGGTCGCCGTCGACATRCCGGTSGTGGCATGRCTTTGAATATGGATRGGAATATTAACCGCTTTCTTGAGCTTGCTGACCAGCTCAAAGCCCGTATAGGGCGTYAACAAACCGGCCATATCTTTAATGCAGATKGARTCGGCCTGCATGTCTTCCAGCTCGCGGGCCATATCCACCCACAGGTCAATRYTGTGYACCGGRCTAACGGTRTAAGAAATTGTRCCCTGRGCATGYTTGCCKACATTCTTTACGGCCTGCAGAGCSGTGCGTAAATTGCGCACATCRTTCATSGCATCAAAYACGCNGNAAACAYMKNNACACCGTTGGTCGCTGCYCGCTCGACAAACTTMGTSACSACRTCATCRGCATAATGACGATAACCGAGAATATTCTGCCCACGGAATAGCATTTGCTGCGGCGTATTGGGCATCGCCTTTTTCAGCTCGCGGATGCGATCCCAGGGGTCTTCACCCAAATAGCGTATGCASGARTCAAAGGTCGCYCCGCCCCAGGWTTCCARYGACCARAARCCRACTTTGTCGAGCTTCTCGGCRATKGGYAACATATCGTCAATMCGCARMCGCGTSGCGAARAGRGATTGGTGCGCATCGCGCAACACMACATCGGTAATCCCAAGGGSTTTTTTCTGCTCTACCATTAAMTCACTCTCAACTGTTTAAACGACAGAGCTGCGATTCAGTGCAGCTCGTTATTGGTAACTTCTAATGACTACTTACCGCGATGCTTGTCGATTGCTGCCTGTATAACCGCTTGCACACGCGGTTCAACGGCCGCAGCCGGAGCCATCCGCACCGCCGCTTCGGGCTGCACAGGTTCGGGAAAAAAACGTGTAATTACCGTAGACATCAGGTAGATAGCACCGACCAATAAGATCAGAAACGCAAACACTGTGCCCATGCCATAGAGCATCAGATCGACACCCTGTTGAAATAAATCGACTTCCATAAACTTACCCTTTGTCACTCTGTGCGCAGCCTTTCACAGCCATCGCCTTATCCCGTAAACGGACAGAACCCAATAGTCTGCAGGCTGGTAAACCGTTAGCAGCCTGTAGCTACTAAGTTAAGACTCCCACAACTGACGAATTGTAAGCGATCCCCCGCTACGAAACAAAGTGAGTTTACGGTTCAGGCTGCTTTCGGCAGTGGAAAAGCAGGGTTAACACGGCTCAAGAGGCATAAAAGCGCCCCTCCATAATCACTTTTTCTGACTTCCTTCGCCGATTATTCTAGTGCTATAGTCAATTGAAATTGATGGGGCAAAGATACCAGCATCAGGTTTTATTCGATACGTTGGCCTCTGGAAATAAACTCCCCACAAATATAATAAACACGATGCGTTCAATTTAGATGATCACGGCCTACTTATCACCACAATAAAAAACCCGTAGCCCATCGTATTTTATGCCTTGAACGCCATCTCACCGTTTTTACCTTAGGAGAGCTCAACTATGTCCGACGTTTAYGATATTCACATCAAAGGCGGCACGGTTGTCGATGGCACCCGTGCCCCACGACGCATAGCCGATGTCTGGATCAAAGATGGCAAAATCGCTCAAATYGGWGGYGAAGCCCCCGGTRCRGCAAAAGAAGTCATCGATGCCACCGGTAAAATYGTCTGCCCCGGCTTTGTCGAYYTGCAYACCCAYTACGATGCSCAAATCCACTGGGATCCCTACTGCACCATTTCTGGCTGGCACGGYGTSACTACCGTGGTACTGGGYAACTGCGGTTTCGGTTTTGCCCCGGTCAAGCCCGAGTATCAGGAGCGCTCGCTGCTGACTATGACCCGCACCGAAGCCATCCCCTACGACTGCATGAAAGTTGGCATGCCCTTCACTTGGGAAACCATCCCTGAGTACCTCGATTCTCTCGATGCCAAACCCAAGGGCATTAACTGCGTACACTACATGCCCACCGCCTCTCTGCTGACCTATGTGATGGGCCTTGAAGCAGCGAAAACCCGTGAAGCCAACCCCGTTGAGCGCAAAGAGCTCAAGCGTTTGCTCGACGAAGGCATGGATGCGGGCCTGGTGGGCTTTTCTATTCAGCGTCTCGGTGAAAACTCTACCCAGGCCGATTTCGACGGCACACCTATGGTGACCGACACCATGACTGACGCCGAAGTACTCAATCTCGCCGAAGTGCTACGCGAGCGCGGCGACGGCAATGTGCAAATCACTCAGGCCACCGGCGATATTAAAACCGACATGCAGTTCCTCGAAACCCTGGCGGCGGCAACGGGTCGCCCTGTGCTACATAACGCCATCGCCCCCACGCGTAAGAATGCTCGCGTTCACCGCCGCAGCCTCGACTGGCTCAACAATGCTCGTGACAAAGGCCTGCAGATTTACGGTCAGGCTGGCACCGTACGTACTGGCTTTTGCTTCACCCTCGAGCACTGGAATCTCTACGATGCCAGCCCCGCATGGCGCAAACTGACCACCGGCACCAAAGCAGAAAAGCTCGAGAAACTGAAAGATCCCGTACTGCGTGAAGCCATCATCGCCGAAACCGAAGAGGCCGATCGACGTCTACAGGTGATTCAGGCCGGTGTTGGCGGCGCGGTTCCCCTGTTGCAGGTGCAAGATGTTCACGGCACTAAGTCACTGGAGAAATACGTCGGCAAAACCCTCGCCCAAATTGGTGAAGAAGAAGGTAAGAACCCCATTCACGTGATGCTCGATCTGTCCCTTGAAGGCGACCTCAACGTCCACTTTCTCGGCCCAGACCGCGGCTTTAACGCTGACTTTATGGCGGAGATCATCAACGACAACGCTTACACCATCCCCGGTGTTTCCGACGGCGGTGCCCACACCAAATTCTTCACCGGCGGCGCTTACACCACTGACTTTTTGAAATGGTTAGTGCGCGACGAAGAAAAGATCACTCTGGAAGAAGCCCACTACCGTCTTGCTGCCCTGCCCGCTCAAGCAGTCGGTTTAAAAGAGCGCGGCGTACTGCGTGAAGGCTGGGCTGCCGATGTCGTGGTTTACGACATCAATGCCCTCGGTGACGGTGACGAATGGATTGGCGAAATCGTCCACGACCTGCCCGCGGGTGAATGGCGTCGTATTAAACGCGCCGAAGGCTATCAGGCCATCATCGTTAACGGTGAAGTCACCTTTGATAATGGCGAATGCACAGGCGCCACTCCCGGCGAGTTACTGCGTAATGGCCGGGGTAAAAGCTCAGTCAAGATTGCTGAAGAAAGAGCCGCGTAACCCCCCGTTATTCGGCACACAACCAGCCCGCACCTTGTGCGGGCTGGTTGTTTCTACACCGTGAAACCCCATAGACCAGGCTCACCGTTACCTTAACAAGCCCCAGTCAAGTAATGCTCCCAAACTTAAAGCAAAGCCACTCTGACCGACACACGACCAAAGATCTCGAATACCCTCAACCAACCGACAACAAACCCTTCAGGTGGCAAGACTTTTCCTCTGGGCGGACAACA